>CAXRAI010000024.1:0-5795 GCA_964228865.1 Salinimicrobium sp.
GCGGAGACTTCGTGCACACCGTCGGCCGCCAGGCCCGTGCCGTTTGCGGCGGTGTTGAAGGGCGTCAGCCAAAGCGCATTCACGCCGAGGTCCGTGAACGTCCCCGCTTCGATATGAGCGGTCACGCCCGCGAAATCACCACCCATCCAGTCGGCCCCTTGGGCCGCGTTCGGCAAGGGCGCAGGGTCGTTGCTGGCGTTGCCGTTGACGAACCGGTCGGTCATCAGCATGTAGATCAGTGCGTCGTCCCAGACGAAGTCGGCGCCCGGTCCGCGCCAGAAGGGCAGCAAGAGGTCTTCAGCCACCACGCCGTCATCGGCGCTCCCTTCGAGGTGCAGCGTGTGCTTGCCGTCGGCCAATCCGGTGAGGTCGAGCGTCCACGTCCACGTGGTCGCGTCCCACGCCGCTCCGGCCAAGGCGGTCGGCGTGCCCGAAGGGCCCGCACCCGAGGCACCGGCATGCCACAACACGGTCAGCACGTCGTCTTCGATGGTGGCGCTGAACATCGGGAGCGTGGCGTTGGCCACGCGGGCCACGGAGTTCTCCGTCACTCCACAGTAGCCTGTGTAGGGGTTCGCTTCGTCCATGGTCCAGACGTCGTCGATGACGAACTTGTAGCAATACATGCCTGGCGCCAAGGCCATGTCCACGGACCACTGGTCGGGGGCGGTTTCGATGAGCGGCGTACCGGCCGCCCATCCGTCCCATTCGCCGTGGACGCTGACGTTGCTCGCGTTACCGCTCCATTCGAAGACGTGGGCTTGGGCACGCTGACGCACGGTGGTCGAGCCGTCGGCCTCCACGCTCTGAAGCATCGGTGAGGCTGAAGCGAAGGCGAAAATCAGCAGCACGAGCACGGGCACGGCTGAGCGGTTCATTCCTCGTCACCCCCGAACAGGCTGTTGGCCGTGCTGACCATGTCGTCCAGATGAGCGCACAGGAAGCCTCTGACAAAATCGTTGGCAGGGCTCCGGTAGACGTCCATGGGAGCGCCGTGCTGCTGCAGCACGCCACCGTCGAGCACGGCGATGCGGTCGGCCAAGGTCATGGCCTCGATCTGGTCGTGGGTCACGTACACCGTGGTCATGCCCAATTCGTCGTGAAGGGCGCGGATGCGCGCCCGCATCTGGTGGCGAAGCTCTGCGTCCAGGTTGGAGAGCGGCTCGTCCATGAGGAGCACTTTGGGTCGCTTGATGAGCGCGCGACCGAGGGCCACACGTTGCCGCTGGCCGCCAGAGAGTTGCTTGGGGCGCTTGTCGAGTTCCGCGGTCAGGCCAAGCATGTCCGCGGTCTCCGCGACGCGCCATTGGAGGTCGTCGTCGCTGGGCTTCTCCTCACCCTTGGCCATGCGCAGGCCGAAAGCGAGGTTGTCGGCGACGCTCATGTGTGGGTACAGCGCGTAGGATTGGAAGACCATCCCGATGCCGCGGGCACCTGGAGGCAGGTCGTTGACCCGCGCTCCGCCGATGGCGATCTCGCCCTTGGTGACGTCTTCAAGACCGGCCAGCATGCGCAGTGTGGTCGACTTTCCACAGCCGGACGGACCGAGCAGGACAAGGAATTCACCGTCCTCGACCTCGAGGTTCAGTCCTTGCACTGCTTCAAATCCGTCGTCGTACCGCTTGGTCACTCCACTGAAGGTCACGTTCACCATCGTATCACCCCTTGACTCCGCCTGCGCTCAATCCTTCGATGAGGAAGCGTTGGAAGACAATGAACAGCACCACCACGGGCAGGCTGACCAGCAAGGACGCGGCGGCGAAATCGCCCCACGCTTGGCCGGTCGAGGAAATCAGCGAAGCCAAACCGACCGGCAAGGTGTACATCGATTCGCTCGTGTTGAAGGTGAGGGCAAGCAGGAATTCGTTCCACGCCGCGAGGAAAGAGAAGAGGGCCGTCACCGCGACCGCCGGCAGCGAGAGGGGCAGGACGATCTTCCAGAACACTTGGGTTTGCGAGCATCCGTCCATCAGCGCCGCTTCTTCGAGTTCGCGCGGTACGGTGTCGAAGAAGCCCTTGAGCATCCACACGCAAAGCGGCAGGGCCGTGACGGAGTAAGCGAGGATGAGTCCAAACGAGGTGTTCAGCAACCCGAGGGCTTTCATGACGAGGAAGTAGGGCACGAGGATGATGACGCCGGGGAACATTTGCACCAGCAGGAAGGCGAACATCGCCGGGTCACGGCCGCGGAATTTGAAGCGGCTGAAGGCGTAGCCTGCGGGGATGGCCAGTGCCAAACCGAGCAAGGTCGTTCCCACGGAGACGATGACCGAGTTGCGCGTCCAGATCCAGAAGGATTCACTGGACAGCATCTTCTGGAAGTGTTCGCCGGTCACCGCATCGAGGAAGCCGCCACCGAGGGCGTTCCCGGGCGACAGTGCCACGTCGAGGATCCACAGCAGAGGGAGCACGACGAGCGCACAGGCGTGCACGAGCGCCACGTGGCGCAACGCCGTTTCGGTGCGGCCGCGCAGCTGACGGTTCCGTGCCAAACCCTGCTCTGCACCGGCGGTGGACAAGCGGCCCGTGCACCAGTGGGCCACGACGGGCGTGGACAGGTTCCACATCACGAGCCCGGCTGGCGCGATGGACCAGAGGCTGAACCAGCGGTCCACCCACAGGTCAGGACCGAGCATGTGCGCCCAGACGGACAGCGCCAAGGTGGTGCCGGCGCTCAGCAACAACCCGTCGCGCAATCCGCGCCGTCCGGCAACGAGTTCGCGCAGCAGGATCCACGTCACCGCATGGGTGAACAGGAGCAGGGTGGCCACAGAACGCGCATCGCCGTTGTCGCGCAGGATCGCCAAGCCAAGCGCGAGCGCGTTGATGAGCACCACCGCAGGCTGCACGAGCCGGAGGGTTTCGACCTCGAGGGGCACGTACCACCGCTTCGCCAGGTCTTGACCCACCGAGGGCATCCCGTTGACCGCACTCATGCGACCGCCTCCGTGGCGTTGGTCCGCTTCATGTAGGTCCACGAGAAGGCAACGAGCATCAGGAAGATCACCACGGACCATGCCGCAGCAACGCCGTACGCACCGTCACGGAAGGCCACGTCGTAGACGTAGGTGATCAGGATGTCCGTGGAACCCGGGCCGTCGAAGTCCAGGTTTGGTCCGCCGTCGGTCATCAGGTAGATGACGTTGAACATGTTGAACGTCCAGATGAATCCGAGCAGCGACAAAGGCACGAGGGCGCTGCGCAGGTTCGGCAAGGTCAGGTGACGGAAGCGGTCGTAAGCACCGATGCCGTCGACCTTGGCCGCTTCGTACATGTCCTTCGGAAGGCCTTGCAAGGCCCCGGAAATGGACATCATCATGAACGGAATCCCAAGCCAGACGTTGACCAAAATCACCGCCAAGCGCGCCCCTCCGGCGTCGGACAAGAGGTTCAGGTCGGTGCCCAACAGGTCGTTGATCGCACCCATCGGCTCGAACAAACCACGCCAAACGAGCACGGAAATGTAGGACGGGATGGCCCACGGCAGCAGCAGCACGGTGCGGTAGACCGTGCGACCACGCAGGTCCGCGGCGTTGAGCAAAAGCGCCAGCAGCAGGCCAAACCCGATGTGGGCCACCACGTTGGCCACGGTCCACAGCAGCGTGAAGGCGGTGACGCGGAGGAAGCCAGAGGTGGCGAAAACTTCCGCAAAGTTGGCGAGGCCGATGAAGACCTGATCGCCAAGGCGGGTTTGGTCGGCGTCGGTCAGCGAGAGCCACATGCCGTAGATGACTGGATAGAAGGTCAGGACCGTGAGCGCCAGCAGCGCGGGAGCCACGTAGAGGTGGGCGCCGCGTGCGCTGGTCCGACCGTCCACGCGGTCGCGCCAGGCCAAGACGCTCAGCAGCGCGATGAGGCTGAGCGCGATGGAGCCGATGGCGAAGAGGTAGGGCGAGGTGTCCAGCGGCGCAGCCAGCACGTCCGCCACGGTGGTGGTCGCCAGCACGGAGGCAGAGAGGTTCACTGCTCCATCCGGCCCGATGGTCCACACGGCCAGGTGCACGTCGCTTCCAGCGGCCAAACCGGTCAAGGTGCAGGCGACGGACGTGGTGCCCACCGGCAGCACGGCCGTGCCGTTGTCCAAGCGATGCACCGGAGCCTCCACGCCGTCCACGGTGCGGAAACAATCGTCGTACCATGCACCGGGTTCGGGCTGGGCCAAGCCTTCGGTGGAACCGACGAGGAAGGTGGAATGCACCTCGGCTGAGGAGGCGTTGAGCAGGGTCTCGTTCGACGTCCAGATTTCGAGGATTGCTCCGTCGACCGTCATGCCCGCGTCCACGTCCCACGACAGGCTTGCCTGCCGGTACCCAACGCTGCCATCGGCGACGAGGTTCGTGGCGCCTGCGGCCGCGGTGCCTGCTAACAGGATCACGCCCAACAGGGCCCAGAGCGCTCTCATGAGGCCGCCTCCAAATCGGCTTCGAGGGCCTCGTCGGCCAACCGAAGCGCTTCCGTGGCCACCATGTCACCGGTGTAGACGTTCTCGAAGGCCGTCACGAGCGGGTCGTAGACCATGCCCATGGCCCGCGTGGTGGGCGCCGGTGTGCCGACCATCAATTGGTCGAGGAAGCCTGAGAGCACGTCGCTCTCGGCGATCTCCGCATCCTCGTACAGGTCCACATGGGTCGGCAAGGTGTAGGTCTCTGCAGCAAAGGTGCGCTGCACGTCCATCGAGGAAAGGTGCAGCGCCAACTCGGTCGCCCAGACCTTCTCTGGGGATTGTTTCGAGACGGACCAGCCCTTGTAGGTCACCAGCGGCGCCACACGCTCCCCGGTCTCGGCGACCGTGGGCAAGAGCGTCTGTTGCAGCGGGATCCTCCCGGCTTCGTAGGTCGCCCAATTCCACGGCCCGTCGACGATCATCGCCGCTTTCGCGCCGAGAAATTGCGTCTTCATCGATTCCGTTTGGGTGCCGGTTTGGACCACACCGTGCACCTGCTCGAGGTCGATGACCCACTGCATCGCTTCAGCAGAGCCGTTCGAATCCAAGGTGGGCGTGCCGTTGGCGTCGAAGAGCGCCCCGCCATGGCCGGCTTGGAAGCCGAACCACCAGTACGCGTCCTTGACCGGCATCGCAAGGCCATGCACGTCTCCAGAGGTCAACGCGTCCGCCGCGCTCACAAGGTCGTCCAAGGTCCAGTCGTCGCTGGGATGGTCCACGCCAGCGGCATCGAAGAGGATCGGGTTGTAGAGCAGGCTCAGGCAATCTTGGCTTGCAGGAACGCCGAGCAGCGCGCCGTCGTAGCGCATGGCGTTCAGAGCGCGCGCATCGAAGGCGCTGCGCTCTGCTGGCGTCAGGTGAACGCGCAGGTCTTCGAGCAGGGGGTCGCCGCTGACGCGGACGTCCCCAATGCGCCCAAGCTGGTCGGAGGAAAGGCGCACAAGGTCTGGCGCTTCGTCGGCTTGTGCCGCGATCATGAATTGACGGTCCGCTTCGGCGAAGGGGATCCCGGTGACCTCGACTTCAACGCCAGGATGGGCTACCATGAAGGCCGCCACACTGGCTTCGAACACCGCTTCCTCCTTGCTTTCCGCAGCAAAGGAATGCCACACGGTGAGCGTCACTTCGGTGGCGCCCTCGGCCCCGACTTCGGTGGGTTCAGCCTCGAGGCATCCCGGCAGCATCAGCATCGCGACCAGCAGGGCCGCGGCCAAACGACGCAGGTTGGAAGCCTTCATGCCAAGCCGTCGAGGCCCACGTCTGGCTTTAGCGTTGACCGATTATGGCATGAGAACGCGGCATCGGGATGCATTTTACATAACGCGAATGAGACGTTTCTCGCATGGGCAAG
>CAXRAI010000025.1:0-19768 GCA_964228865.1 Salinimicrobium sp.
GCAGGGTGGAGGCTGAGGTTGAACAAGGTCCAACACGACCACCGGCGTTCGGATTGCCAGCTGTGCATCTTGCTTTGCCGTTCTCCTTCGCCACGCCGTAGCCCGTAGTGCTGAACGTAGTTGATGTACTCAAGCAGGAAGACAGCGACCGCTGCCTGCCCGACAAAGACCAGCGCCGCTTGTGGGGCCAACACGGCCAAGGCGGCGACCAACACCAGTTCTGCAGCCACCACGCGAACGACGCGGTTTCGCCAACCACGTGCACCCCGCTTGGCGTGGATGGTGTAGGCGTCCCTGAATTGCTTTGGAACGGTCCTGGCCACAAAGCCCCACACCGTTTCTCCCTCGTCTGCGGAAGCGGGGTCGGCCGCCGTGGCCACGTGCTTGTGGTGGGTCACGTTGTGCTCTTCGGTGAAGTGACCGTACAGCACGAGCAGCATGTTCATCCTGGCCAGCTTGGCAGGGATGGATTTTGGGCGTGTGTGCCCAAGTTCGTGTGCAACAATGATGCCGCTGACGCCCGAGCAAATACCCGTCGAGACCACGCCCGCCGCCAGCCAGTACCATTCTGCGCCGAGCACTGCCAACCACACCAAGGTCGCGATGGCGCACACGTGCAAGGCCGTGTGCAGGTAGAGGAGCGCCTTGAACGGCACACCGGATTTCGGTTTCCCATGGGAGCGTGGTCGTGAACCAAGCACGCGATCAAGCACCGGGCCGACGCCCAACATCCACACGGCGCCCATGGCCGTGGCCGGTCCACCGATCACGTTCCCAGCGATGACCACACCGGGATTGATCAACCCCAGCAGGTGCGGTGCAAAGGGCGTGGGGCGCTCACCCATGCCAATACCAACACCGGTACGGATTCAAGCCTTGTTCCCGGAGCAACGACGCCTTCAAGCCTCATCGATTTCGGGCTCAACCTTGCGGGGGATGAGCACCGCAACCACGCAGGCAATGGTGAGGGTCTCCACCAATCCGAAGGGCAGCGGCATCGACTCAAGCACGGTTTCGTCGTCGCCCTCGCCGTTCATGCCGCCGTTGTGCTGCGGCAACGGCGTGTAGTCGTCCTCCATGATCATGAACCAATCCAAATCGCGCGGCAAGTCCTCTGTCAACGGTTCGTGTCCGTCCACATCCACGAGATAATCGTCCTCGATCCGTATACCGAACCAATCTTCGATGTAGATGCCTGGTTCGATGGTGATGGCGTCGATGGGGGACAGGGGTTCGTTGTTGAAATTCAGACCGAACAAAGGCTCGTCAAAGCCGCTGGACAACAGCGGCGGTTCGTGCACACAGACCCCAAAACCATGGCCAAGGCTGTGAATGAAATATTCTCCAAAGCCCTGCTCCTCAATGTGCGTTCGAGCCACGTCGTCCAGCACCCACGCTGGCGTTCCAGATTCAATCAGGGGGAAGGTCAGGTTTTGAGCGTCGTACACCGCCATGTAGGCCTTGATGATGGTCTCGTTGTCCGTGCCACCAATGACGTAGGTGCGCGTGACGTCGCTGACCCAGTCTTGCACCCGAGCACCAAGGTCCACCACGACCACGTCACCCGGCTGTACGATGCGTGGCCCTGCACCGTGATGCTCTGGGTCTCCGTGTGGAATGGCGCCATTTGGGCCGCTCGCGACGATGGTTTCGAAGCTCGGCCAAATTGGGTTTGAACCGTTCCGGATCATCGCGCGGTCGATTTCCTCGGCGATTTCCGCCTCGGTGAATTCTTCACCCATCAACACGCGCCAGAGCATCCAACGTGCGGTTTCTTGACCAAATTCTGCGATGGTCGTCGCCTCCCGAATGGCAGCATCTTTTGCGGGGCTGAGCCCTTCCGGCGAGGGCGCCTCCCCGTCAATCAACCGGGCGACCTCTGTTTCACAGGCCGAGGCGGCCGGAGCGAGCAGCAGCATGAGGAGGACCCCCATCGGCAGCACGCGGCGCATACCTTCCGCTTGCCCCCCCTGCTCATCAATTCGACGCAGGCCCCGGGGTGCGAATCATTGAAGACGACCGCTTGGAAGTTCACCATCATGGCGGCCAAGCCTCCTGCGAAGAAGAAAGGGCGACGACGACGCAAGATGCGTTTGACGCTCAAGCAGAAGAAGATGGACGCAACGGCCGACTCCTACACCGACAGCCTCGGATGGTCGACCGACGTTGGACGCACCCTCGCCGATGCTCCGAAGGAAGCGGAGCCCGAATTCATCAACGTTCAATGCGAGATGTGCGGTTCGATGATGAAAGCCCGCAAACCCCGCAAAACCCGCTACACGATCACCTGCGATTACGAGGCCTGCGGCCACACCATGGACTTCAGCTGAGGTCGAAACATGCGGGCCCTGCTCGCGGTGCTGCTTACCGCGCTGATGCTCTCACCAGGCTGCGTTGCTCCTGATGACGACAGGATGATCCTCGCCACCACCACGTCGATGCGAGATTCTGGCCTTCTCGACCTTCTCCTACCCGCGTTCACCAACGCCACAGGCCACGACGTCGATGTCGTGGCGGTCGGAACAGGCGCTGCCCTGAACCTTGGCAGGAACGGCGATGCAGACGTCCTCATTGTGCATGCCCCTGAGGCTGAGGCCACCTTCCTGTCGGAAGGACACGGTACATCCCGCACTGTCTTTGCGTGGAACACGTTCGTGCTGCTCACCCCTGAACCGATGAACGGAACGCTGTACGACGTTCTGGACACCGTGGTGGAGGAAGAGCGGTGTTTTGTGTCCCGTGGGGACGCTTCTGGAACGCACATGAAAGAACAAACCCTCTGGCAAGCCTGGTCCGACGAAGGTCGAGGTGAGGTGGTCGAAGACAACTCAGGCATCCACCCCGAGGGCGGATGGTACCTTTCCATCGGCCAAGGCATGGGGGCGGCCATCACGATGGCCGACGAAAAGCGATGCGTGACCCTCAGCGACCTCGGTACGGCCCTGTTTCGCGCGGAGACCGTCTCGTTGGACCTTCAACGCTACAACGACGAAATCATGCTCAATCCCTACAGCATCATTCCACTCGACGGCCCACACGCGGCAGAAGCCGAAGCCCTTCGAGCCTTCATGGTGGGGGAAGCGCGTCCCTTGATCGAGGCGCACACCGTGTCCGGTGAGCCGATGTTCACGGCAGGTCAGCCCTGAGTCTCGCCGAGCATCAGCGCCGCCATTTCACTGCCTTCCTCCACCGAACGGCCTGCGGCAAGCAACAACCTCCGGTCAGCCATCCGTCGGGCTTGAGCAAGGTCGTGGGTGGCCAGCACCACCACAGCACCCTCATCCGCCGCACGCCGGACCACAGCTTCTGCTACGAGGGTCGTGGCAAAATCCAGTCCGGAAGTGAATTCGTCGAGAACGAGCACAGAAGGCTGCAAGGCCAGGGCTCGAGCAAGGCTGACGCGTTGACGTTCTCCACCGGACAACACGGCCGCCGGCCGCTGCGCGATGTCACTCAGGTGCAAGGCATCGAGCAAATCGACGCACAAAGGATCGACCAACTCGATTTCAGCGGCCGCATGTGAGGTGAGCATCACTGGGTGCTGTGCGACTCGGCCGATGCCCCCCTTTCCACGGTGAACCGGCATGCCTTCAACATCCGGAAGCAGACCAGCAATGGCGCGCAGCAGGGTCGACTTGCCGGCCCCAGAGGCGCCCATGACCACCAGGACTTCACCACCCCGCACCTCGATCCCATCGAGGTCGAGCACCACAACCCCACCTCGCTCAACGTTGAGGCGGGGCCACGTGTGTCCTGCATGAGGGGCAGCAAGCGACCGTTGCCGATCAGGGACGACCCGCAAGCCACGCTTCTTCGGGCGCACCAGGCGCAGCCCCTCGATGGTGAACATCGCGGCGAGCGCGAGCAAGAGGAGCAAACCACCCTGAACAACGGCTGCCCCGAGGTCCCCCCGGCTTGTTTCCAGGACGATGCTGGTGGTCAAGACACGTGTTTGGCCCGCAATGTTGCCACCCACCATCAACACCGAGCCGACTTCGGCGATTGCTCGTCCAAAACCGAGCGCAACACCGTTCAGGACCCCACGCCAGACCAACCCCACCTCGATGCGGAGCTGGCTTGACGGTTCAAGCCCCAGCAGGCCGATGGCCTCACGGTGATCGTTCGTGATGGCATCGAAGGCCGACCACGTCCCTCCCCAAACCAAAGGAAGCACCAGGAGGGTTTGGGCCAACACCATGGCGGGCACCGTGAACAACAAGTCCAATTCCGCCAACGGTCCACGGTTCGACAACATCAGGTAGACCAACACTCCGACCACCACCGGGGGCAAGCCGTAGAGGGTGCGCACGAGCACACGCAGAGCTTCAAGGCCGCCCTTCCGAGCGCATTTCGCGCCCAAAGGAATACCGATCAGTGAAGCGAGCAAGGTGGCAGAACCGCTCGTGAACAGGGTGGTCGCCACAATGGATGCCATGGTGCCCCCCGTCTTGCCTGCACCACCCCCGCCATCATGATGACGGAGGCTTCACCACCATCCTCAAGCGCATCGGGGCCTCCCTTGGGGCATGGCCGTGCCTTATTTCGTCGAGGTGGAGGAAGCGCGTCGCCTTGCGGCGGAGGCTCTGGAGGGCCTCCCCCTTCCCCCACCTGTATCCGTTCCACTCCGAGACGCCCACGGTCGCATCCTCGCCGAAGACCTCTATTCCCTCGTGGACGACCCTCCATTCGACAACTCCGCCATGGACGGTTTTGCCATGCGCGAGGCCGATGTGCCCGTGGTTCCAACCACCCTCCCGATCCAAAGCACGGTCGCGGCCGCAGCGCATGAGGACATGGCGCCGCTTGAACCGGGTCACGCGGTTCGAATCATGACGGGCGCACCCATGCCTCCCGGCGCCGACGCCATCCTCCCCATCGAGCGATGCGACGTCGGAGAGGGAGAGGTGACCCTGACGGCGTCGGTTCGTACAGGGTTCGTCCGAAAACAAGGTGAAAACCTGCGAAAAGGAGCGGTTGGCTTGCGCGCCGGAGCTCATTTGACCCCCGCGAAGGTTGGGCTGTGCGCAACCATGGGACATCCTACCGTACCGGTCGTCAAACGCCTGCGGGTCGCCATCATCCCGACAGGGGACGAACTTCGTCCTGCTGGCGAACCCTTGCGTCACGGCGAGGTGTACGAATCCAACTCGCACGGTTTGGTGGGCCTCGTTCGCACCATGGGTCATGAGCCCTACCACCATCCTGCCGTGGAGGACACCATGGACGGTCTGCGAAGAGCGCTGGACGCCGCGGCGGCCGATTCCGACATGATCGTCACCTCGGGAGGTGTCTCGATGGGCGAATGGGACCTTGTTCGCCGTCTGATGGAAGAGGAAGGCGACCTTCGCTATTGGCGCGTGAAGATCCGTCCTGGATCACCTCCATTGTTTGGCCTGTGGAAAGGAACTCCCTTGTTCGGCTTGCCAGGAAATCCAGTGAGCAGCCACGTCGTGTTTCGCCTGTTGGTGGCTGAGGCCCTTCGTGTGTGGACGGGCGCCAACGGACCAAAGGAGACCACGGTACGCGCCCGGTTGCTGGACCCGGTCAAGAGCACGAGCGATTGCCTGACCCTCCGCCGCGTGACGGTAACCTTGGAAGACGGCGAAATGGTCGCTCGCCAGCCCCGACATCAAGGTTCGGGGAACCTCGAAAGCCTCGCCAGCGCAGACGCGCTGACCCTTCTTCCAGCGGGCGCCTCGGGAGAGGTTGGCGAGGTCATCGACGTGATGTTGCTCTGATGAACATGGTTTGCCCATAGGTTGAACATCACTTTCGGCGACGATGGCGTGTGGACCCAATCCCCGAAGCCACGGGGTTAGCACCAATTCCCTCTGCGCCAACCCCCCCTTCTGTGCGCCGCCATGACCTTGATTGGTTGCGTGTGATCTTGTTTGGTTTGCTGATTTGGTTCCACCTCGGCGTGTTCACCTTTTGGTTGTTCGAGGATGAGGACGTCCCACTCATGGTGCTCTTCGTCGTGGACGTGATGCACCAATGGCGCTTGGCCGCCTTGTTCCTCATCTCGGGGATGGGCACCG
Organism: Salinimicrobium sp.; assembly: GCA_964228865.1. GTDB lineage: Archaea > Thermoplasmatota > Poseidoniia > Poseidoniales > Poseidoniaceae > MGIIa-L3. The sequence continues at coordinate 6,039 of CAXRAI010000025.1, forward strand.
CCTTTGCCTTCCGTCGAAGGGACGTCATCACCTTCGTCAAAGAACGCCTCGTTCGCCTCGGCGTCCCGTTGGTGTTTGCCACTTACGTCCTGCTCGGCGGCTTGGTCGCCCCCATCGAGACGTTGTGGCTCCTGCTCGTTCCGTTCCCCGGCTCGGACACCATGCCTTACGCGCACTTGTGGTTCCTCCGAAACCTGCTTCTGTATTCGTTGGCACTCCTGCCGCTCTTTGCCTACGTTCGAAACAGGCCTGAGTCGGGCCCGGTTCGCGCGGCACGTTGGACGGTTGATGCATGGCGGGGCCTTGCACTGATCGTCGTCCCGGCCACCCTCCTGGCTGCCTCTGCCGTCCTTACCAAACCATGGCATTACGGCGAGGTCGGCATGTGGTGGGAGTTTCCCCACTATTTTCTCTTCACCATGTTTGGCTACCTGGCGATTCAGGCTGGCGCTGCGTGGTTTGAGCGGATTGAATCCTTGCGGTGGTGGCTGTTGGCCACCACCCTACCGCTCAGCTTCCTGTGGTTTTCAGTCAAACATGACGGGCCAGCTGGAGCGATGGAAGGAGGTTGGGTGATGTGGGGAAGAGATCCGTTTTCGCTGCAGACCACCGTCGCTACGGTGCTGCAATCCTTCCATGCGTGGATGTGGTGCCTCCTGGTTTTCGCGTGGAGCGCGCGCCTCTTGAACCGGAAAAGCCGCGCGCTGTCGTGGTTGAACGAGGCGGTGTATCCGACCTACATCATGCACTTTCACATCACCTTCCCATGGATGGCGGTTGCGGGCATCCTTGGCATGAGTTGGTGGACGTCAACCGCACTTGGGACGCCTTTTGTCGTGGCGGGTGTGTTGGCATGTTTCGTGCTCTTTCGTCGTACAGCGTACGTGCGCCCTTTGGTCGGGTTGCGCGGTGGCCGTGCTGAAGCCGAGAAACTCTGGCCCTTCACGGTTACCGACGAGACCGGCCCCAAGATTCTCCTCCACCTGACCGCCCACGCCTTGACCGCCGGCGTGTTGTTTGTTCTGATGGTGCTCGCGGTGCTGACCGGTTTCGTTGAACTCTGAGCCCTCAATTCGTCACAGGCTCCCACGTGCATGACCCGCAAGCGAAGAGCACCTCCTTTCCTGGCTCAAATCCCTGCCCTCTGAGGCCTTGCCTGTACGTGGTTTCGCGGCAAAAGCGGCACCTTGCGGCGTGAAAGTCCGTGGCCCTGTCGAACAGGGTCACCCCATCGAGCATCGCATGAAGCACTGCGGCAAGGCCAATCCCGTACGAGAGCGTATCGTCCTCCACCCCCAGACAGATTTGCTCCATCTGCCCAGGAACAAACCTGTGGGATGGCGATGGACCGTGGTGCGCGTCAAGCGCGGCGACCACATCGAGCGGAACGTTCCAATCGGACCACACGTCGACGTGCCACCATCTGGAACTGACGTCCACGTCCTCCAGGATCCTCGCCGTGCCAAGCGAATCCATCACGGTGATGGTGTTTCCTTTGACTGAAATTTTTGGATGGGTGTGGACAAGGCGAAGGGCTGAGAGCCATCCTGGGCGATGCTCGTCAACGACAAAACCGGGCATGTCGCTGGACCAATCCGGCCAAGCGGTCCACGGGGCGTTCTCCGAAAGATGGCGGTTGAAGCACGCTGCCAAGTGCACCATCCATTCGAACGACTCGAACGCCAAATCCCAATTTACGCCATCCCATGCATCGTTGCCCGTCAACTCCATGCCTCCAAATGTTCGTGAGTGGAAGGGACACCGGGAATCGAACCCGGATCTACAGCTTCGCAGCCTGTTGTGCTCTCCATTACACCATGTCCCCCTGAAACGAAGGCCACGGCATCCTTGGCCTCAGCTGACCTTCTTTGGGTGTCGCCCGGTATGGACGACGCATCGACGTCAATCGAAACGACGACGATGCCACAGGCCAGACACCACCGTCAGCGCATTGGGCTGAGGTCCTGAGGTGTGCAAGGCCATGGTTCATCTCCTGTCCGGGTAGACAGCGACAATCCACGGCGAGAATATTTCAACGTTAAGTGAAATGGCGCACACTGAATTTCACCGGATGCCTCATCCCCGAAGCCACGATGCCCGAACATGCCGGGGACAGAAGCACAGGAGGGAGAGGTCGTGCTCGACGCCCTTCGACGCATTCACCCCGACAGCTCAACCGGCACACTTCGCCGCATGCTCACACAAGGGCGAGTCCAAGTGGACGGTGCCACCGTTCATGCAGCGAAAGCAGAACTCTCCCCGGGACAGCGCGTCGACGTGGTTGCCCGCGCCACCGCAGCAGACGAACACCCTCAACCGCCGAGGGCCCCAAAAGGGCCGAAATTGGACGTGCTTTTCGAAGATGAAACCATCCTGGTCGTCAACAAACCTGCAGGATTGCTGTCGGTGGCCACGAACAAGATGGAAGAGGACACGCTTCACAGCCGCTGTGTGGCCCACGTCCGCTTCCATCATGGAGAACGCGCTTGGGTGCACGTTGTGCATCGCTTGGATCGCGAAACGTCGGGCGTCATGGTCTTCGCCCGACACGCCCGGCATAAGGACGAGTTGCAACGGCAATTTGCCGACCGTGACGTTCACCGCATCTACCGGGCCCTGACCGAGGGTTGCCCTCCGTCACAAAGCGGGACCGTCGTTGCGCACCTGGTGGAAGACGCCCATCTGAACGTACGCGAAGTCAAATCGGGTTTTCGTGGTGCGCGTGAAGCCATCACGCACTACCGCGTTCTGGATGAGGATGGGTTGGTGGCGGACGTGGAACTGCTCATCGAAACCGGTCGCCGCCATCAAATCCGCATGGCCATGCGCAAATTGGGCTGCCCGATCGTCGGCGATGCCTTGCACGGTGCAACCGCAGACCCCCTCGGCCGTGTGGCGCTCCACGCCTTTGCTCTGGAGTTCCTCCACCCCGAGTCGGAAGACCCCGTCCGCTTTGAGGCGCCGGTCCCCTTTGTGACCTGAGCCACAGGCAGGGATTCAAGAACCGTTGACCAGAACCTCGGCTGAGGACCATGTCGAAACCCGGTGATGCAGGGTGGATTGAGGTTCGCGGAGCGCGAACCCACAACCTGCAGGACGTTGACGTCCGCCTCCCCCGTGGTTGCTTTGTTGTGGTGAGCGGTGTTTCAGGCTCAGGGAAGTCCTCCTTGGCCTTTGATACCCTCTATGCGGAAGGTCAGCGACGGTACGTGGAATCGCTTTCCTCCTACGCACGCCAATTCATCGGCCAGATGAAGAAAGCCGATTGCGATGGGATTGAGGGCCTTTCTCCGGCCATCTCCATCGACCAAAAACAGGGCTCCCACAACCCGCGTTCCACGGTGGCGACGGTCACGGAGATCCAAGATTACCTTCGTCTTTTGTGGGCCCGTGTTGGGAAGCCTCACTGCCCAGAGTGTGGGCGCGAAGTGGCACGACGCACCGTCCAAGAGATCGTGGATGACGTGCTTTGGCACCTCGAGGGCCATGCTGTCGCCGTGTGGAGTCCTGTGGTGCGCGCCCGCAAGGGAACGCACGCGGACCTTTTCCGACAACTCGTCGAACAAGGCCTCTTGGCCGGGAGGGTCAACGGGCATGAGGCCGATTTCGAAGCCCCGCCGACCCTGGACAAAGCCTACCGCCACGACGTGGACGTTCGCATCGATCGCCTTCGCTGCACCCGTGACCGCCGCCAGCGGCTGACCGAAGCGGTCGAACAGGCCCTTCGCTTGGGCTCGGGCAGCGTACAGGTCGAGAGCCTCGAGGCTCCTGAGGACGACGCTGAATTGAGCGAAGGCAGCCGCGCGCGGTTCACGGCCGCAGGCGAAACCATCGCATGGTCCGAGGATTTCGCTTGTCCGGATCACGGCGCTTTCATGCCCGAGCTTTCCCCCCGTGTCTTCTCGTTCAACTCACCGCTTGGGGCATGTCCAGATTGCCAAGGCATCGGCGTGCAACGGCGCTTCAGTGAAGACCTCGTGGTGGACGGCACCTTGACCATCGAGCAAGGCGCGGTGCTTCCATGGCGTCAATCGATGTCGCCGGCCTGGTACAAACGCCTCATGATTCAGGTCGCTGAGCACTACGGCATTCCCACGCGCACGCCGTTTGATCTCCTCGACGAGGACCATCGGGACATTCTGCTTCACGGCTCAGGTTCCACAGTCATCCACTTCCATTTCGAGTCGGACAACGGCTCCGTCTACCAGATGAACCGCCCTTGGGAGGGCATCATCGCCCGTCTTGAGAAGACCTATGCCGAGACGACTTCGGAACGCACCCGAGCGCGCCTCATCGCGTGCATGACCGATCTGCCCTGTCCCGCATGCCACGGCGAGAAGCTCAATCCCGCAGCTCGCAGTGTGACGGTGGGTGGCCTTCGGTTGCCGGAAATCTCCATGGCCGCCGTGCATGAAGCGCTTGCTTTGGTGCGGGCTTGGTGGCCCGATGCTGAAGCTGGTCCACCCGAAGCGTGGGCCGACAGCGCCGAAGTGCTCGACGAGCGCAGCCTCTTCATCGGACGCGAGATCCTCAAGGAAATTGAGTCACGCCTCAGTTTCCTTGACAGCGTTGGACTCGATTACCTGACCCTTGACCGCCGAGCAAACACCCTGTCAGGCGGTGAGAGCCAGCGCATCCGGCTGGCCACCCAAATCGGCTCACGCTTGACCGGCGTGATGTACGTGCTCGACGAACCGTCCATCGGATTGCATCAGCGCGACAACGAGCGGCTGCTCGAAACCTTGCGGGAATTGTCCGACCTCGGCAACACCCTGGTGGTGGTTGAACACGACGAAGACACGCTTCGTCAGGCCGATTGGCTGTGCGACCTCGGCCCGGGCGCTGGCCTCGAGGGTGGCGCCATCGTGGCCAACGGCCCGCCAGAAGAGGTCATGGCCACGAAAGGCTCGGTGACCGGGGACTACCTTGCCGGCCGTCGAAGCATCGAGGTCCCAGCACAGCGGACCAAGCCAAAGCGCGGTCATCGTTTGCGCATCAAAGGTGCCGCGTACAACAACCTCCAGAGCATCGACGTGGACGTTCCACTCGGTCTCTTGACCACCGTGACCGGCGTGTCAGGGTCAGGAAAATCGTCGCTCATTTCAGGCATCCTTGCTCCTGCCCTGCAACGGCATTTGCACAATGCAGAAGCCCTGCCTGGGAAGCACAAGGCCATCGAAGGACTTGAAAAAGTGGACAAAGCCATCATCATCGATCAGTCGCCCATCGGGCGAACGCCCCGCTCCAATCCGGCCACCTACACGAAAGTCTTCGATGAGATTCGAAGCCTCTTCTCCAAGACCACGCTTGCCAAAGAGCGCGGCTACACGCCTGGGACCTTCTCGTTTAACGTGAAAGGTGGACGCTGCGAGGCGTGCAGGGGCGGAGGCTCCATCAAACTCGAAATGAACTTCCTTCCAGACGTGTGGATCACCTGCGACAATTGCGAAGGCAAGCGGTACACCAGGGAATGCCTCGAAGTCACATGGAAGGGCAAAACCATCCACGACGTGCTGCAGATGCCTGTTGGTGAAGCGGTGGAATTCTTCGCCAACCACCGCAAAATCCACCGAACCCTCGCGACGCTTTCCGCCGTTGGTTTGGATTACATCCGACTCGGTCAACCCGCCACCACCCTCTCGGGCGGTGAAGCCCAGCGTGTGAAGTTGGCCAGCGAATTACGCCGTCCGCCCAACCGACACACCGTCTACATCCTCGATGAACCGACGACAGGCCTCTCCTTCAGCGACGTGCAGAAGCTCGTTGACGTGCTGCTTGAACTCCGCGGAAAAGGGCATACCGTGGTGGTCATCGAACACCATCTCGACGTCGTGAAGTGTGCCGATCACGTGATTGACCTTGGGCCCGAGGGCGGAGGCCGTGGAGGCACGGTCGTGGCCACAGGTACGCCCGAAGAAATCGCCGCCATCGAGGCAAGCTACACCGGCCGTTTCCTGGCCGACATGCTGCCCTGAAGGAACACGCCTTGGTCAAACGGATGATACCAAGCCAATCAAAGGCAAAGGCAGGCATCACAGGACATGCGTCGCGCCGTTGGCTTGGCCCTCCTCCTCCTCGTCGCGACCGGGTTGCCCGTCGTTCCTCATGCACTCGAGGATGCACCTCACCCACCTTTTGCGGCGTGGTCAACGACCGAAACCGCCTTCGAAGACGGGAGCACTGAACATACGGATGTCCTTTGTTCCGGGTGCGGCGGCACTGCCTCCTTCACGACCACATCGGGAGCCGCCTTGACGGTTGGAGCAGCCAACCTTACGCTGGAACCGACCTCAGTGAGCGAGCAGGCCAGCTACAGTTTCGCTGCTGGCACATTGACCGGGACGCCAACAAACATGACCGTGGGTCAAACCGGCCTCTCACTGACCACCACGCTTGGTGGCCCGCCCCAATCCGGCAACACCAGCCAACAGGTCTCCACCGCCGTGCAGTGGTCGGGCACGAAGACCTTCGACACGCTCCACTTGACGTGCAATGGCGCCGTTTGCGGAAGCGTCACGGGCACAAACCTGACCATCATCGCGCGTGAGATCATCCTCGAAACGGGGACGTCCATTTCAGTGGACGGAGCCGCCAGCACCGGCACTGGCACCGGCTCATCGACGACCACACCTGCCAACGGCCGTAGCGACGGGGCAGGGGGTGGCGGCCACGGAGGTGCAGGCGGAGCCGGCGGTGGCACCAGCGGCGGTTCTGGCGGCAGCACGTACGGAAACGGGACCGAAATGGGGAGCCCTGGCGGCGACGTTTCCGGCAACAGCAACTACGGCGACGCCTACGGCGGCCACGGCGGCGGGCACCTCATCCTTCGCGCCGGGGCACTGACGGTGAACGGCTCACTTCTGGCCAACGGCGCAGGGGGAGATCCAGGCGTTTCTCCAAACGGAGGGACTGGCGCCGGCGGCTCAGGCGGCGGCGGCGGCTCAGGAGGAAGCATCGACGTCCAAGTCAACACCCTCTCGGTGGGCACGACGGGCGTCATTTCAGCCAACGGTGGCGCCGGTGGCGACGGCGAAGACGGTCAACAAAGCGGCATTGGGTTCGGCATGTACGACGGAGGCGACGGCGGTGGCGGCGGTGGCGGCGGGTACGTGCGCATTTCCACGGTGGCCGGTGGCAGCACTTCGTTGGGCAGCATCACCGCTTCTGCAGGCGGTGGCGGCCTGAAGGGCCTCAAGTACGGTACGGGCATCGACGGTTACGACGGCGACGTGGGTGTGGCGGGAACCGTGTCCACCAGCACGTGGCCGGGTTACGCCACCGGTTCAGTCTCGGCCATGAACGGCGCCTTCATCGGTGACACGATTCCTTTCTCTTCGGCCCAAGGCCCGCTTTGGATGAACCACAGCGTCACCGTTCCTGCAAACACCACGCTCGAAATCATGGTACGCACGTCGATGTCTCCACCCGGCACGTCCTCACCGGCTTGGTCTCCGTGGGCCATTGTCCCGGCTCAGAATGCATCGCTTGAACGCGCGAGCTTTCTCCAACTGGCCTATGCCATGACGCGCAACAGCTCCGCCTCCCCCGTCGTGACTGGAGTTACCCTTGACTGGGAGAGATCAACGGTCGTGGACGGTTTGAGCATGAACCTCGACAACCAACCCCTCACGCTGACACGCGATACACACCTCCTCACCGACGTGGCCACCCTCGATCTCGCGAACGCAGCCCTGACGTTCAGCGTCCCCGAAGGCGCTGCAGCAAAAGGCGAGAGCCGACTTTGGATCGGTTGGACGCCGACGGACGCCGCACTCATGGTGGAGCATGCAGCGGTCGGGGTTCTTCTCGATGTGGACACGGACACACTCCCTGGCGCGGACCTTGTCATGACCGAGGCAGAGGTGAACACCATGTTGAGCGGCGCTCCGTCAAGGACCGCGAACGACGGGCGCGTGTGGCGTGACGTCACGCTGAACCTCGCCGCCACCGAACCCCTCACCGACCTTGGCTTGACGCTGAGTCATGTGGCCGTGCCGTGGTCGGTCACCACTCCCGTGTCTTTTGCTCAAGCCACCAACACCAGCATCGTCCAACAGTGCGGCAGCATCTACCTGAGCACGACCTGCGATCTCGGAGGGGCCCACGACATCACATACAGCACGGGATTGGGCACCGATTCTGGCACCCTTCTCTCCCTCGGTGACCTCACCTTGACGTGGCTGGACGACGAACCCCCCCGCCTTGATCGTGTGATTCATCGCTATGGCGGCGTGGACGAACCCGAACTCCGTCTTGGTGATCGGACGGTCCTCGTCGTGGAAGACCTCATCGATGAGAGCACCGCAACCGCCGACATCTGGCTGTCTGCCAACGTCGGCGCGGAAGAAGACAAAATTTCGACGGCCTGGAGCGGGAGCGTTGGCGGTTGGGTGGCCGCGATTGACACGGCTGAACACCTCTCCGAAGCAGGAAGTCTGAGCGTGAGCCTTCGGCTGATCGACGAGCACGGAAACGTGGCCAACATGGCATCAGTCTACTGGTTCGACGTGCTTGATAGCCTGCCAGAGGTTTCCACACTCACCATCGATGGCGATGAAAACACGCCCTTGTTGGAAGGCACGCGCCTTGCAGGCGTGTGGGAATCAGAACAGCCAAACTTCACGATTGCCGTTACCGATGCAGGATTGCGTGACGACCTCTCAGCCTCCGTGGATCTTGTCCGAGACGGGACGGCCACCACATTGGAGGCCGAATGGGATTCCAATGCCATGGCCTATGTGGCGGAATGGAGGCCAGGACGCTCAGGACTTGGTGCTTGGACCGTGGAAGCGCACCTGTCAGAGTCCACAGGGCCCGGAGATTCCGACGATGACGGGCTTGTGGCCGGCCCAGACGCAACCTTGGAGCTGGTGGATCGAACGGCTCCGGGCAACCTGTCGATTTCTGCTCCATCCAGCGTGGTGCTTGGTGAACCGCTCATGCTTTCGGGCTCGTGGGCCTTCAGCCCAGACGAGCACGGCGTCGCATCACTGACCGTGTTCGGACCAGAGGGCGATGAGGTTGCAGTGAAAGGCATCAGCATGAGCGCAGAGACGACCATCGAACACCTCGTTCCTGCCAACTTGTTGACCGAAGGAGATCACACCGTCCGGCTCGACGTGCGGGACGACGTGGGCAACGTGGCCGCACCCGTCGAGACCGTCGTCAAGGCCGTTGAACCCGTGGGCGTCTTTGGCAGCGTGAACCTCTTCCAACCGAACCCCACGTCCTTTGAGGCGACGTGGGACGTCCAAACCGATGAGCCCTTGGCCAACATCACGGTGTTCCTAAACGGCAACGCCGTCCACCGATCGTCCATCGAAGAAGGAAATGGATCCCTAACTTTCGACCTTCTTACGGTCGCGGCGGACGTGCTCGGAACCGGTGCAACAAGCACTTCGGCAAGCATCGAGGTCTGCCACACCAACGTCTCCATGTGTGTCACGAACACCACCTTGCTGGATCTTGCCGACCTTCAGGACCTCGGACTTGGCGGGTCGTGCATCGATACCGTCCCCAACGGGAACGCCACCGACATCATCGTCTGCCAACTCAGGAATGAGGGCCTCCGACCTGTTGAGTTGTCGTGGGTAACTTCAGTGGACGGGTCTCAAGACGGGTGGAACCTGACCCTGCAGCCGGGTGCAGAGCGTACGTTGTGGGAGGCCAATCCTGCGTTCATCCTCCACAACGAAGCACACCGTTCCACCCAAGCGTGGACGGTGTCATGGGCGCTGACCGCCGCTCATGGGGGCGGGCCAATCACCGTGCTTCATGAAGGCGAATTTTCCTTTGTTCCGTCCACGGTGGACGACGTCAACAAGAGCACCACCGATGAGGGAAGTGCAGGCGGTTCGGGAGGAGGTGTGACGGTGCTCATCGTTGCGGTGATTGCCCTGCTCGGTGCCGGTTCACTCATGCTGACGCTTCGGACATCCGCGCAACAGCGCAAGGCCAAGGCGGAGGAAACCCCACCGCTTCAGGAGGCATCGTCTGGGACATCGACCTGGCCCAACGAGGCCACACCCGAGGTTTCCAAGGACGACGCAGAAGCCTTGGCCTACCATGCGGATCTGCTGGAACAAGGCTACAGCGATGAGGATGCAACGGCGTACACGCGGAAATACTTCCCCGATTTTCAGGCATGAGGTGAAGGCACCCAACAGGCAACTTGGTGAGCAGAGCCTCTGTTTTTGCTCCGCAACAATGCAGCAGAGGGCACGGCCTCAACAGCATCCATCGGCTCGGGCTGGCGCGGCCACGAAGGCCACCCGATCCACACCTTCGAGCCGCCGCAATCCATCAACAGAGCCCCGGATCGTGCCGACGTTCCCCGACAAGTGCAACGTGTCCACGCACGTGTGACTGTCTGGCAGGCACGCGTGGGTCGACGAAATGAGGGAAATTTCAGGGTGATGTCGGAAGTCTGGGAGCTTTTTCGCCACGGTGTGCTGATAGTAGAGCACCAAGGTCCCCTCAACCGAATCTTCGGAAGGGCGATCCACCAGGTCTCCACTGGACAACATCTCGGCATAATGGGTGGCTGCATCCCTCAGAAAGCGACTGCGGTTCTTGTACCCCGCCCGTTCGACGAGGTTTTCCATGTCAAGATCGTCGTCCACGCTGAAGGAAAGCACCCTCGCCATGCCATGCCGACACGCTCCTGTTTAATAGCACAATACCCGAATCTTCCTTCCCACAACCCCGACGGAAGGAGGAGAAAATCACTCCAAACAGAGGACTGGTTCGAAATGACGGACGGAATGACGGCAAAGTCACACGTATTTGATAAATAACAACACCCATAGCCATAACTTCGTGGATTTACGACATGTTCGGCGTTGCGTTGCTTTTTGCGGCCACGACCACCGTCCTCGTGCTGGCCGAACTTCTCGGCCTGGGCCATGCCCATTGATCAGTGCGTCCGCTTGGGCTGCCAAGGAAGGAACGCCGTGTGGATCAACCCTCCGCAGGCCCCACACCAAACTTGTTTGATGGCATCGGCCCCTTTGTTGAGCGGGTCTCCTGGGTTTCGTATGCTCGCCAAGGTCCATCGCGGCCAGTCTTCGGTGTGTTCAGGGACGATTTCTCGCTTTCCGTGAGGCTCGGTTTCGCGCCCAGTCATCACGTGAAGGCAGTGCGGGCAGACGATTCCTCCTTCCTCAGGGCGCTTCGGTTGCATGGGACGACGTGCGCGAAACGCCGCTTTCAACGCCTGTTGCAGCCCATTCCTCAGAATCGCGCCGGTCAAAGTGTTCAAGGAGCGTGCTCAGCGCCTGAGAAACGCACCGGGGGAGCATCATGCACGACGTTCGCGTGGAGGTGACCCCAAGGCTTGACGGTCAAGCCGTTGACGTGCGCGGCAACGTCGTCAAGGCTCGCCTGCTCCAGGACCTGAACCTCAACGTCAGCCGGGTGCGCTCCATTTGCGGCTTTGTGGTTCGGAGCCCCTTGGACGCCACGGCACTCGGCGAGCGGGTGGACGATCTCTTCGTCGACCCCATCATCGAGGTCGGCCGCCTCGGCTCGGCATGGTTGGGCGACGAGACCATGTTCCACGAGGCCCCAGACCTCGTCATCACGGTGGGGTTCAAGCCCGGCGTGACGGACAACGCGGGCAGCGCAGCCCTTGACGGATTACGCACCCTGTTTCCCGAAGCGCGCATCGAAGGCGTTGGTGTGGCCACCGATTTGACCTACGCGTTCTATGGCCTTCCCGGCGATGCTGACGGGAAGAGCATCGCCGCTTCGCTCCACAACCCACTCATCGAGCGCGCCCTCATTCAAACCGGGCCGGGCCCGGACGGATGGAATCAACTCGGTTACCCCGAGCGTCCAGCCGTGGAAGCCCAACCTCCGGCAGCCGTGAACCTCGAGATCGACGATGAGGCATTGATGCGCCTCTCGGAGGAGGGTTTGCTCGCCCTGAACCTTGAGGAAATGCAGACCATCAGGGACCACTACAGGGACCCCCAGGTTCAGGCTGCGCGCACCGCGCTTGGTCTGCCACCCCACGCTCCCACGGACGTGGAACTGGAGTGCCTTGCGCAAACGTGGAGCGAGCATTGCAAGCACAAGATCTTCGCCGCGCTCATTCATCACCGTGACGAGGTGACCGGCGAGGACACGGCGATTGATTCGCTGTTCAAGACCCACATCATGCGCCCAACCCTCGACATGCAGGAGGAGATGCCGTGGCTGCTGTCGGTCTTCCACGACAATTCTGGCGTGATTGCCTGGGACGACGCATGGAGCGTGTGCATGAAGGCCGAGACCCACAACTCTCCCTCCGCGCTTGACCCCTACGGTGGGGCGATGACGGGCATCGTGGGCGTCAACCGCGACATCCTCGGGACCGGTTTGGGTGCTCGCCCCATCGCGAATACCGACGTGTTCTGCTTTGGTCCCCCCAATTGGGAAGGCGACCTTCCCTCCAACCTCTTCCACCCCAGCCGCGTGTTGCGTGGCGTCCATGCCGGCGTGCGGGTGGGCGGCAACGAATCGGGCATCCCCACGGTCAACGGAGCCATCGTGTTCGACGACCGCTACATCGGCAAGCCGTTGGTGTACTGCGGCACGGTTGGCTTGATGCCTGCGACGCTTCCCGACGGCCGCCCAGGTCATGCGAAAACCGCTGAACCCGGCGACTTGGTGTACATGGTCGGCGGAAGAATCGGCGCTGACGGCATTCACGGCGCGACCTTCTCCTCGCTGGAGCTGACCGAGGACTCCCCCTCGAGTGCCGTGCAGATCGGCGACCCCATCACACAGAAGAAGATGCTCGACATGCTGTTGGAAGCACGTGACGCCGGCCTGATTGCCAGCATCACCGACAACGGCGCCGGCGGCATCTCGTCTTCCATCGGTGAAATGGCCGAGCAAACCGGCGGCGTCGAGATTGACCTCGCGGCCGCCCCGCTCAAGCAAGTCGGCCTTTCCGCCTGGGAAATCCTCGTCTCGGAATCTCAAGAGCGGATGACGGTGGCCGTGCATCCCCACCACGCCGAGGCTTTCGAAGCAATGGCGGCGGTCCACGAAGTGGAGGCCACCGTGGTGGCGACGTTCACCGACGATGGCCGTTTCTTGGTGCGCCACGGAGAGGACGTCGTGGCCCTCCTCCCGCTTGAATTCCTGCACGACGGTGTGCCCCAACTTCGTTTGGAAAGCGTCTGGTCACCGCCCGAGCACCCCACCTTCATCCCTCCCGAGGACGCCGATCACAACACCCTCCTGCTTCGCCTCCTGTCCCGTCCAAACGTGGCCAGCAAGGAGGATTGGGTGCGACAGTACGATCACGAGGTCATCGCCCAAACGGTGGTCAAACCCTTCGTTGGCATCGAGCGCGACGGGCCGGCCGATGCAGCCGTGATCGCACCGCTGCACGGCTCTACCCGGGGGCTGGTGGTCAGCAACGGCATCGTGCCTCGATACGCGGACATCGATGCGGGCGCCATGGTCGTGGCCGCCGTGGACGAGGCCGTCCGCAACGCGGTGTGCGTTGGTGTGGACGTTGACCGAATGGCCGGACTTGACAACTTCTGCTGGCCGGATCCAATCGTCTCCGAGAAGACCCCGGACGGCCGATTCAAACTCGCCCAACTTGTCCGCGCCAACCGTGAACTGGAGCGCATGTGCCGAGCTTACCGGGTGCCGTGCGTTTCGGGCAAGGACTCGATGAAGAACGATTACGGCACGGGTGCGGACAAGATCTCCATCCCTCCAACCATGCT
>CAXRAI010000026.1:0-19036 GCA_964228865.1 Salinimicrobium sp.
TGGGCTTAGAAGCAGCCATCCTTGAAAGAGTTCGTAACAGATCACTGGTCTAGCTTGCGGGCCGGGAAAAGGGACGGGGCTCAAACTGATTACCGATACTTCAGACCATCGAAAGATGATGTGGTAACGCGGCGTCGTGCATGGGCGGAAGGTAGGCTTTGAGGTCTACTGGACCGTGTACGAATGAGAGTCTTGGGAAGAGTAGCAGCACAGTGTGGTGAGAATCCGCACCGACGAAGGGGCTAGGGTTCCTCGGCACTGTTTATCAGCCGAGGGTTAGCCGGTCCTAAGGTCAACCTTAACCGGATTGATCGAAAGGGAATGACGTTAATATTCGTCAGCCACCCCTACAATAATGGTGACGGCTCGAGCAAAGCATGTGGATCATATGTCAGGTCCATGTGTACCAAATTTCTGGAGAACTGTCATAGTGAGAAGGAAATGAAGTCTTGGGTCCCGTGAAAAGCCGTAGGGAGTGTCCGTACCGAGAACTGAAACAGGTGCCCCTGGGTGAGAAGCCTAAGTCGTATCGGGTACAAATATCGTGAGGGAACTCGGCAAAATCGCTCCGTAACTTCGGGAGAAGGAGTGCCAGATCAGAGATGATCTGGTCGCAGTGTCCAGGGAGCTCCGACTGTTTAATAAAAACATAGGGAACTGCCAGATCGAAAGGTTGCGTATAGTTCCTGAATCCTGCTCAGTGCTGGTATCTGAAACTGGGTTTCAACCTAGCGAAGGACCAGTAAACAGCGGGGGTAACTATGACCCTCTTAAGGTAGCGTAATACCTTGTCGCTTAATTGGCGACTTGCATGAATGGTCCAACGAGGGCTCCACTGTCCCCACGATATGTCCGGCGAAATTGACTTTACTGGCGCACAGTCCAGTACATTCTACCCGCAAGCGAAGACCCCATAGAGCTTTACTGCAGCCTGTCGTTGCATAGTCGCTTTCCATGTACTGTGTAGGTGGGAGACGTTGATCCCTGGGACGCCAGTCCTGGGAGTAGTTGAAAGAAGAGACACCACCCTTGGAGAGTAACTATGCTAACTGTTGATCAGGACACCGATTGGTGGGCAGTTTGGGTGGGGCGCCACGCGCTCGAAAACCTAACAAGCGTGCCCAAAGGTCAGCTTAAGTGGTTCAGCACTCCACTGGAAACTGTAAGGGGAAAAGCTGGCTTGACGTGGATCCGCACAATAAGGATCGACGATGCGAAAGCAGGGCCTAACGAACCTACCAACCTTATTTCTGAGGGTGGTAGATAACAGAAAAGTTACCTTGGGGATAATTGAGTTGTCACCAGCAAGAGCTCACATCGACCTGGTGGCTTGCTACTTCGATGTCGTCTCTTCCTATCCTGGGTCTGCAGCAGGACCCAAGGGTGGGGTTGTTCGCCCATTAAAAGGGATCGTGAGATGGGTTTAGACCGTCGTGAGACAGGTTTGTTGCTTGGTGGTAGAATCGCCTGGTGTTTGATGGAAGGGGTCCTTTAGTACGAGAGGAACGAGGACTCGGGGCCACTAGTTTACCAGTTGTCTGACAAGGCAAAGCTGGGTAGCCACGCCCTGAGGGATAAGAGCTGAAAGCATCTAAGCTCGAAGCCCGCCCAAAGACGAGACACCATAGAACACTCGTAGAAGACGAGTTTGATAGACTGCGGATGTAAGTACGAAGCTTCGGCGACGTATTCAGTCCAGCAGCACTAATCGTTCGAGCATCTTTTTTCGTGCACTTGCATCGCGAGTGCCCTTCATCGACGAGCTCATGCCAATGCTCCCAGCGTGTACACGCTGCGTCCATCCAATTCGAAAGGAGATGGGTGCACGGTCATAGCGTAGGTGTTTACCCGGTCCCATTCCGAACCCGGAAGTCAAGCCCTGCTGCGTCAGTCCTGGTACTGTGGTACGAGAGTCCACGGGAACGGCCGTCACTGTGCCCCTCTCCTTTCCTCCTCATCCCCGAACCCAATCCACCCGAGCGAAAGCGAGGTCAAGGTTCAATTGAGACCGACAGGAGGCCGAAGCATGACGATTGCCACCACCGACCTCCTTGGTTCGGATCAGGTGGGCGTTTACTTGGCCCGAGTCGGCAATGTGCTCTTCCATCCATTGGAACTTGAGCCGTCATCCATCGAAATCCTTGACGCCACGCTCGACCTTGAACGATGCCCCATTTCCATTGGTGGATCCAATTTGGTGGGGGCACTCCTCGCCGGCAACAGCCGTGGCATGGCCGTGGCTGACATTGTTTCCGAACGCGACATTGACGCGCTCACCTCCTACGGCGATGTCGTCGTGATGGAAGGCGGCGTCAACACCGCGGGGAACCTCATGATCGCCAACGAACAAGGCGCGGTCGTGTCCCCTTCCATTCCCCGAGACGGCCTCGAGGTTCTGGCCGATGTGCTCAACGTTGACGTCGCGGCCACCACCATTGCCGGTCAAGACGTCGTTGGCTCACTTGCGGTCTGCAATGCACACGGCGTCTTGCTCCACCCCGACGTGACGGCCGAGGAAGTCGAGGTCATTCAGAGCGTGCTTGGCGTCGACCCCATGGTCGGCACGGTGGCCTTTGGCTCTCCGTACGTGGGGGCAGGCTCCTGTGCGTCCGATACCGGCGCTGTCGCCGGTCAAGCGACGACGGGCCCAGAATTGAACCGACTCGAAGACGCCCTTGGGCTCCTCTGATCTTCACCGCGAAGATTGAAGAGCCGCTGTCATCGACCAAAGCGACATGGGCGAAATGCTGTATCAGGGAAAGGTCAAGCAAGTCTGGAGCACGGACGATCCCGACCTGCTGGAATTCCGATTTACCAACCAAATCTCGGTCTTTGACCAAATCATCCCTTCCCTGATTCCCCGAAAGGGTGAGACGCTCAACCGGACCACAGCACACTGGTTCAAGCTCGTTGAAGAGGCGGGCATCTGTGGCACCCACCTCGTTGAAGTGAACGCCCCTGACCGCTGCCTCGTTCGGAAGGTCGAGGTCATCAAGGAGCCTGGCATGGTGCCGCGTGACGCAGAGTGGGTTTTCGTACCGCTCGAATTCATCATTCGGCACTACCTCGCTGGCTCCGCCTGGCGCAGGTTCCAGCGCGGTGACATCGATCCTGCGGTGCTTGGCATCGAGGGCGAGGCCACCTACGGCATGAAATTGCCCAACCCTCTCGTGGAAGTCACCACGAAATTCGAAGCCTACGACCGCTTTGTGGACCGGGAGGAGGCTTTGGCCATCTCCAACATCACCGAAGATGAATTCGACACCATCATCCGTGCCGCGCTCGCCGTCGACGAAATCATCGAAACTGAGGCCGCGAAGAACGGCCTGATTCACGTGGACGGGAAGAAGGAATTCGCCTTGGGTCCAGGTCGCAAGGTCGTCCTCGTGGACACCTTCGGGACCCTCGATGAGGACCGATGGTGGGACGCAGAGGCCTATGCCGAAGGAGAGTGCGTTGAGCTGTCCAAAGAGTTCGTGCGCCAACATTACGTGGACACCGGTCACCAAGCCGCGTTGCAAGAGGCGCGAGACACGGGGGCCGAAGACCCACCGATTCCCGCTTTGCCGCAATCGGTCATCGACGAAACGGCTGCACTGTACGCTTCGATGTACGAACGCTTGACCTCTGGAAC
Source organism: Salinimicrobium sp. (assembly GCA_964228865.1). GTDB lineage: Archaea > Thermoplasmatota > Poseidoniia > Poseidoniales > Poseidoniaceae > MGIIa-L3. The sequence goes on from CAXRAI010000026.1 coordinate 3,635, forward strand.
CTTCTGAGCCTCACGCATGGCTTCGGTGCAGGAGCCCAACACCGCGCCGTTCCGCGCCGCGTAACATGGCACCAAGGTGTTTGACCGCATCGCGCAGACCCCCGTCAAGCGGTTCATCCGCGGCAACGGTCCAGCCCCTTCCCATGAGGCCAACCCTGAGGTCTTTGATTTCAGCACGGTCCAGCCAGCCGTGCAAACGTAGCCCACCAGGGCCCTCCGAGGCGCTGGGGTGTTCCTGATCGATGCCCATGGCCAACTTGTCGATGAGGTGCATCACATCATCAAAGGCATGTTCCTGTCCAGGTGTGGGTCGCATCCACGTTTGTAGGTACGTCAAAAGTGAGCCGTTCCCCGAAGGAAACCGCCCAAAGCGCTCCGTGTGGCGGTCATCGGCCACCTCCAAACGCGTCCCATCAGGACGACGTTCAAGGCTGAGCACGAAGGTCAGTGTTGCATCGTCCATCGGGATTTCCTCCCTTCTGGATGCTCCGGCGGCATCGCCTAACCGCTCCTTCCGTGCTGGGTCAAGGCCAATCAGGCCCTCCCATGCAGCCTCTGAAGACGGCGTTTCGTTCGCTTCCAAGACCGCCTCAATCAGATCCCCCCGGATGGGATCTAACGTATGGAACGGAGCGGTGTTGGCGGTGTCCATGCCGCGCCCACCTGCCCTTGGGTCAAGACCCTTCCTCAGTCGTCAAAGAAGCGCGACATTCGCTCTTCGAGGGAGGGCCGGGGAGCTTCTCCTTCACCGTCGAGTTCACGTCGAAGCATGGCCAGACGGCCGGACGCACCATCGTCCGGCAGGTCAACCACGTCGGGTTCCTCCTCCTCCTTGGGGGCCTCTGGTTCTGGAGCGGCAGTTTCGCCGTCTTCGAGCATGCTGATCACCGGTTCCGATGGACGGCTTTGTTCGCTGTCCTGCGAAGCGGTGGTTGGGGTTGGTGACGGGGTTTCTGTGCTCTTCTTTTCCTTCGTCAAGGGCACGCTGTTGGCTTGGCGTGGCAGGAAAAATCGACCGCCGATGGCGACCACGAGCAGGGATGCCAACGCCCACAACCAGTCTTGCGTACCGAGATCAAGCGGGCTCGGACCACGATAAATCGCCGTGGCCCTGTCGTCGGCTGGCGTGTCGTCCACGTCGAAAGGAAGGTCACAACGCACCTCGGCGGTGATGAGGTCGTCTTCGTCAAATCCGTGTTCTGTGAGGTCCACCTGCAAGGTGGGCGCAAAAGCCCCGGTGACGTCAATCATGATTGATTTCGTGTCGCTACCCCCGCTGAAGGTCAGCGTGCATGCGGTGTCCTGCAGGATGTCAGTGCCTTGCTTACGAACACCGACAGAAGCGATGCCATCGTCGATGTCGAAGCGTTCGATTCCAAGGTTCCATCCTGCTGCCCTTGCCGTGGCAGCCCACATGCTCTGTTCGACCTGCATCCCTCGTGCATCATGCACCGATAACGTGACCTCGACAGCGCCGGGGGTTGGCGCCCATGCTGAGGCGTTGATCGACCACGTCACGCTCCCGTTGTCCGTCAGGATGTGACTTGTGCTGGACAACACCACGGGTTGTCCGTCTTCGGTGGTGGCGGACCACGTGATGCGCTCGACGGCTGAACTGGTCCCTTGACAGGTCCACATGCTCCCAGAGAAGGCGGCTCGCCCGAAATCCTCTGGGGCGGGACCCGCATCACAACTCACGCTGACCGTCGGGGGGGCTCGACCGAGTTGGTGAAGCTTGAGGCCCTCTTCACCGACGCTCACGCCGTATTCTCCCTCAGAAAGCGTGTGGAGCACACGTGTGCCGTCGGTCAGGTCGACGGTGGCGGTTCCACCAGTGACACCCACCACGACCGGACTTGATGCAAAGGCAACACTGGCTTGGCGTACTTCCAAGGACATGTCGATGGCGTCAAGCCGCGGATGATCGACGGTCACGGTGATCAAGCGTCCAGTGCCATCCCAACCGCTGGCAGGTTGGATGGAAACGGGAAGCCCTTGGACCTCGCCAGGGGCCAGCACCATTCGCATGGTTCCGCTGGTGGTCCAACCTTCGGGAAGTCCGCTAAAGGTGAGTTCAAGGGTGCTGAGGTCGTTTCCGTCGTTTCGAATCCATGCGGTCGGCATACCTCCGCTGTCGCTGAGGTACCACACGCCTTCCACACCATGGCTGATGGCAGCTTCCGCCGACATCCGGACAGGAATCTGATGCTGACTCGAACCTGAACCGTCGCCGTTGGATATCCGGAGGTTCAGGGTCCCGACGTCGCCGGCTTCGGTCCCGTTCGGAGGGGTGACGTTACTGATCACCGAGGACGACCCGAAAGGCACGACGTGGGTGCCGTTGTCCGGCAGCGAAACAGGCCACCCTTCCGCGACTTTGGAGAACCAAGGGTCTTGGGGGCTGTTGCCAAGGTGCTGGATGGGGACCGTGATGTTGCCACCGCCGGGTGGCACCACAAGGTCGACGCCAGTGAGGTTCACCGCCCAGCCGGATGCGCGAGCAACCACGATGTTGTGGGACAGGTTCGCGAGGGTCTGATCGTTCCACATCGCCTCAAGGTGAAGCACGACGGTGGTCCCGTTCCACGCGTCCTCCGGTACGTTGTAGGCCACTTCCATTGTGGTGGAGGCACCCACGCTGACCATCGGGCTATGCTGAATGAACGTGCTCCAGATGCTTCCGTCCCCATCGAGCCTGTCCACGTCGGGGAGCAGACGAAGCGAGAAGTTGTCTGGAGCATTCCCCGTGTTGGTGGCCGTCACGTTGAACGCGAGCGTGCTCGCAGGAAGCACGGTTTGCGGCATGGCGCTCGTGTTCAACGACCATGAACGGTCTGGGGCTGCCGCGACCGGGACGAGCACGCTGTCCGATACGCTTCCGTTTTGCAACGAAGTTGCCGTCAAGCGAATTCCGAAGGTCTCCAACGCGGGGACGTCACCGTCGAGCAACACCGACATTGTCAGGAAGGAGGAACCGCCTTGCGCGACCTGTTTTGTGGGCGTCGGTGTCGACCACGTGACGTTGCCTGCGCTCGGAGCGGGGTCAAGTGAGGCCTCGAACGCATAGGTGTCTGCGTCGTTTCCGGGATTGCTCAGCCTGACCGTCATGTCTTCTGACGCACCCACTTCGAGGACGGTGACGGCGTCGGTTGAACTCGGCTCGACCAAGACGAGGGTCACATCGTTCCGCTGCAGCACGTGCAGGCTAAGCGTAAGATCTCCAGATGTAATGTCGCTGGTGGGCAAGGACCACGTGTGACGTTGCGGGGGGGCGTTGGCTGGCATGGTCACTTCAAGGACAAAACTGGCCGCGGAATTTGGTGCACCGGTCACCTGCAAGGCGGTTGAATTGATGTCCGCTCCCGTTGCGGCGACGGACCACGTGCTTGGCAGCGATGCAAAGGCCGTGCTGTTCCATTTGACCACGCCCGTGGTGGGAAGTTCCACGTCGACGGTGTAGGCCACGGTTGTGTTTGGGAAGGTGCGCTGATGTGGGGGCTCAACCGTTGAGCGGCTTGCATGGAAGGTCACTTGAAGGACGCGACAAAGCTCGTCCACTCCTTCGCCAATGCAAACGGTGAGGTCAACCGAAATGGATTGACCATATCCGACGTTGTTCGGAACATCGACGCTGGCCCTGAGCATGCGGAACTCGTCGGGTTGCAGGGTAAGCGTGTACTGTTCTTGTCCCCCAGCGTCTTCGACCCGAGGCGTGCCCCAAGCGCTTGTGGACCAATCGATCGATGTGGTGGTTTCGGCCGCGTTGCCAAGGTTCTCGATGGAAAACCATGCGCTGGCCACTTGGCCAGGTTGCCCAACGCCCGTGCTCGTCGCGGTGCCGTCCGGACCTTCCATGTCCAAACCCCGGGTCCTGAGCACTTCGACAGGGACCCGAACGGTCGCATTGGATTCCTCATCACCGACCCGTTCGACCCTCACGTCGAACCACCCTTCCTCGTCGCCCAAGGCCGTGCTTGGAACCGTCAGATCCCAAGCAAGGGTGGTGAGGCCACCCGATGCGAGGGTGAAGGGCGAGGTTGACGCCGAGGCCAGCGACCAGCCCTCGGGCAAATCTTCGTCGCTCCATGTGGCGTGCCATGTGGCCTCACGCGTTCCCGTCGAACGCACCTCCACCTCCACGCGTTCTGTGGTGCCGGGGGCGACGTTGGGGGCCTCCACAGGGGCGGCCAACTCAACGGCATAGGGCCGTCGGACGTCCAGGTGAAACGTCACCTCGTTGTTGTCTTCCCGCGCCTCAGTGATGTTGTTGTTGGGGTCCAAAACGAGCCTGAATTCAGACGTTCCAAGCGAGGCGGTCAAACCCACGGAAAAGGACGCTGTCGTGCCTTCTCCGCTTGGGTCAATCGGTTCAAGATCGTCCAATCGGTAGCGGGAAATGACGACGTCGTCTTTGAGCAGGACGGCATCCACGTCGTCCAAGGCCGCTTCGGTTCCGACGTTTTCGAATCGGGCCGACACGGTGTAGGCTTCTCCCGGATCGGGATCTGCCGGGGTGAAGAACAACGCGCGTCCATCGGAAAGGACCTCCAGGTCGGCTTGGCGTTGCGAGACCAGCATGTCTCCAATCAGGATGTCGAGGTGACCGTCGCCGTCCATGTCGGCAGCTGCGGGCGCAGCCCAGGTGCGGTGTGGGAGGGAGACAGGGTCTTCCCACGGCGTCGAGACGTCCGTTGGTGCTCCTGTCTCTCCGTCGAAGCAATGCAGTTTACGCCCAAACGCAACAAGCAACTCCGCGGGTCCATCGGCATCCACGTCGATCCAAAGCGGTGGTGCAACGGCAATCTCGTCGTTGTCGTTTCCGCTGCCCCGCTCCATGGTGCGGCTCCATTCTTTGATCGGAGGGTCCGCCGTGATGTCGTGGCAACCGGCCATGCCCTGTCGGTTGAAACTCGTCGCGGAGGTCGAATACCACGTCACCCAGCACAACCGATCGTGCACACCGTCGTCATCGGTGTCGACCGGAAGAGGGGGTGCATCCGCGTAACCGTTTGGTGCACGGAAGGAGAAAATTTCCGTCGTTGAGGTCAACTCCATCGCGACAAAACGTGCGCCACTCCCCGAGGTCCGACCGTTGGGGTCCGTCGGGACGGTCAGGATGACCTCAGGCTCGGCGTCGGCGTCCAGCTGAACGATCACCGGACCAGGGAGTCGGAGGCGCGGTGCATCTTGATCAGAATCCGTCCCCGGGACTGGGGCCCGCTCCCAATCCAAGGCACCGTTTCCACCGTCCACCTTCCACGCCCACATGGCTCCACTGGAGGCATCGATGGTCGTGAGCACGACGTCGACGTTGGAGGCGTCGATACGAACGGCCGTTGGGTCAGATGGATGGGTCCCACGGTCGAGGGCAACCTCCCACAGGGGCGCGCTTGGGGTTGTTCCGCTCATGGGCAAGGCAATCAAGGTTGGATCATCGGTGCCCTCGTCCACCACGGCCAGCACCAAGTCCTGTGCGCCGTCAAGGTCGACGTCGGACAGCAGCGGTTGAGTCACCGCTCTGTGTCCGCTTTGCGAGGAAGGAAGATGTGGAGAGGGGGCACTGAGGCTGTAATCAGCATCGGACCAGGTCCACAAGCGTTCGTTGCTGTGACCCGTTCGAACCCACCCGGATGCGTCGCACTCCAACTCTGGAGACCATGCTTGAACATCGAGGCCGCTGTTGGTGTCCTTGCTGACGATGATTTCCACGTCACCGTCGCCGTCGATGTCTGCCACCACAGGTGTTGCACGCATCGTTTCTGAGGCACCAAGGTTGACCTCCCACGCGATCTTCGCGTCGTCCCCAGTGACCAGGCGCATTGTGTGCTCAGAACCATCGCTCGAATCGATGACCAGGGCAAACATGTCACCCTTGGCACACCGCTCCATGGCGGCGGCGCTGCGTTCGATGTTGGCAGAGAGGTCCAACACCAGGCTGCCGTAGGCGGTGGTTCCGCCGTTTTCACTTCCCACCCAGTTGAGGACGGGATCGTCGATGGTGCCGAGCACGCTGACGTTGGCAACGCTTCCCATGCCCGGCCCACCCCCGGGTGCGTGGAGCGGCATGGAGCCGTTTTTGTTGGCCGATCCCATGTACTGAGGCCATGGTTGAGCGGGTGCTTCAGCACCTTCTTCGACCGCGCTTGGGTGAAGCATCGAGGGCAATGCTTGCGGTTGAACGAGGCCCATTCCCAACGGCAGGAGGAACATCAGCAGAAGGAGGGTTGCCACCCCCTTTGCGTCCCGCAACGGCCGAGATGGGGCTTCCATCAAGGAGAGTGGGCCGCGCGAGGTTGTTATGGGTTTGGTGTGATGACGGCAAAGAACGAGCGCCTGCGCGGCAAATGCTCAGCGCCGTCACCGTGCGCTTCATATACGGGTTGACGGACGGCAGGTCGACTTCGGTCGCTCCTTCCAGAGGCTTCTGCCTGTGACGGACGGAACCGGTTCCCGGCCCGTGGAGTGACCCGGGGGGGAACTTGCGATGTACAAAATCGTCAGCAAAGAGGACACCATCCGCATTCCTGCGGAGTACATGCGCCGTGGCGCTTCGCTCGACCAGCACATCGACCGCTTGGCGATGACCGCCTTTGAAGGTCGATTTGACGAGCATAACCGCTTCGTCCTCGTCACCTCCAACCACGAAGCCATCGGCCGCGGCCGCATCATTCACGGTGACGGCGCCATCTACCAGAAGGTCAAGTTCGATGCCGTCGTGTTCTGCATGGAGGATTACGAGGTCGTCGAAGGCGCCGTGTCTGAAATCAACGAATTTGGTGCCTTCATTCGCATCGGTCCGATGGAAGCCCTGCTCCACAAGTCGCAGATCATGGAGGACATGGTCGACGTCAACGTCGGCGCTGGCATCATCGAAGGCCGCTCTGGTGGCAAGCGTTTGGCCGTGGGCTCGCACGTTCGTGCTCGCATCGTGTCCCTTTCCCCAGACACCACCGACCCCCGCCGCTCGAAGATTGGTCTGACCTGCAAGCAACCAGGTCTTGGCAGCCAAGCTTGGGAGAAGGAGAACTGAGGTGAAATCATGCCAGCACAACCCTTTGCTTGCGGCGAATGCCACATGATTCTGGCCGACAAAGTCGACCAATGCCCCCGCTGCCCCAGTGCCCGCGTGTCCACGGACTGGCAGGGCTTTGTCATCATCATGCAGCCAGAGCGCTCCGAAATTGCGAAGCGACTCCAGGTCAGCCAACCCGGGCAATATGCCCTGAAGGTGAATGTCTACTGAGGAGAGATCGTCATGGAAATCGTCAACCGTACCGAAAACAAACTCCTCCACCGTGTGGAGATCGAATTCCGTTGGAAGCACCCGAAGCAATCCACCCCCTCTCGTAAAGCGGTCATTGAGATGGTTCGAGGCCTCGAGCCCGGCGCCAACCCCGACTTGGTCGTCGTCAAGGACTGCAACACGCGTTTTGGTATGGCCATGACCACGGGCCGTGCTTACGTGTACGCCAACGCTGAGGCGATGAGCGTTGAGCCCACCTACATCCACAAGCGTCACGAAGACCTCCACAGCGCTCCTGCCGAACCTGAGGCTGAAGCCAACGATGACGAAGGAGGTGAGGCCTGATGGGTGACAAGTGGCAGAAGGCCAAGGTGTCCAAATTCGTGGTGGGTGAAAACGGCCTTGAGATCAAGGGCGAGTATTGCCCTGAACCACAGTGCGGCCCCGGTATTTTCCTCGCCGTGCACGGCAACCGCAAGTCCTGCGGCCGTTGTGGCTACACCGTCAAGAACGACGAATGATCACGCATCAAAGGCACTCCATGTGCCGTCGTTGTCGATGATCAGCACCTGTTGCCCAACGCAATGAACTGCGACGTCAACGTTGTCTTGCTCCGTTCGCTTGAAGCCGGAGGTGGAAAGCAGCACACGCTCTCGCCACCCCGCGATGAGCCATCCCTCGTGCTTGTCGGACCAGCGCACGTGTCCAGGTGGGCCGCTTAACCTGGCCGTCATCCGAACCGTGTCGCCTTCAAGCCAAAGCGCGTCGTGACTCTCAGTGAGGATCAACCGACCTTGCGGTCCATAGGCCACGTCCCGAACGGGTTGGTTGGTGGGCGCCCGGCCCAACCCAAGCGCAGCTTTCCCGTCGAAGGTGACACGGTGACAAGAACCGTCCCGCAGGGTCACCAGCACGCCGTTCTCCTCGCTGTGGATGTGAACGAGGCTCGATCCAAGCGCATCATCAGGTTCAGGAAGGCTGGTGCGCTCGAGTTCACGCCCCTCATCATCGATGAGGTAGAGGGCGTTCGGGTGCAACGCCAGGACCACGTTGCCCTTGTGTTCGATCAGGGCCAACGGCTCAGCGTCCAGCGCGTGTGACCAGAGGTGTCCCGCCGGATGGTTTGCTGTTGCTTCACCACGTCGAACCGAGGCCCGCTGCGGTCCATGGACGAGGTCGTTGATGTCCAGCGCAGCGAACCGTGCCATGCGCAATTCATGGTCCATCCACGTCCCCAACAATCGCGTACCCAAGACCACGCCGTGGGTCAAGGGCATTGGGAATGGGCTGACGTGTTCACCGACATGCTGACCGGCATTGTCCGTGTTGAGCACCTCCCCATCCCTTCCAACCATGAGGAGGCCTCCGTCATGGGGTATCACCCATGCAGGGGGAAATGGACAGTTCTGCACAGGGCCCCCTCCAGATGGTCGCTCATGGACCTTCGCCACAAGGCAGGTCTAGGTGAAGCGCATGGGGGTGGCATGGAGGCCGTGGTTCTCTTGGTCGTCTGTGATGGGGATGAGGCCTCCACGAGCATGTTGAATGCGGTCCTCGCTCGAGGCGTCTTTGAGCAACGTGAGCGTGTTGAGGAGGCTCCAACGTACACCAAAGGCCGGGTACGCTTGTGGTGCCGTTCTGGATTCCATTTGGATCAGGACCATCTTGACCAACGTTGGACGGATGCGACGGGAGAGCCGGTGGAGGACGTCCTTTTTCTCTCAAAACACGCGGCCGCAAGCGGCCGTCCTTGCCTGACGGTTCACCCGATTGGCGTTCCCCATTTGGAACCGAACGAAAAACCGCCCTACGGCGGAAAGTCCGGCGATGCGCCGCCGCCATCGCCCCGGTTGGCCGCTTTTTGGCGCGCGCTCCGACGTCATGGGGGCGACGCGAGAATTCCCGAGTTTGAGATCAGCCTCGAGGTCACCCACCACGGCCCCTGGCAACGTGCACCTGCCGCTTTCCTCGAGGTTGGGTCCACGGAAGCGACGTGGAGCCACAAAGGAGCCGCAGAGGTGTGGGCTGACGTCATCCTCAACGTGCTTCACGACGAACTTGCAGGTGCATCCAGCCCACACGAACCCATGCATGTTCCCGTGCTGGTGACCTTCGGCGGTGGGCATTATGCACCCCGAGCGAACGCTATGGCAGCAGAGAAGGGGGCTTTGCTGGGCCACATGCTGGCCAATCACTCGATGCCGTTCATCAAACACGAGGACGGCAGGGTCGAGGGCCGCTGGACACAGGCCGTTGACGCAGCCACGGCCGCCACACGCGCGGCTCATCCCGGTCGTAACGTCGTGGTCAGCCTGGACCGGAAGTCCTTCCGAGGATGGGAGCGACGTGCGCTCTTTGACCACCTGGAGGCCATTGGCATCGAAGTGGTCGACTCCGCGACACACCTGAGCATGCTTCAAGGCCCCTGAGGGTCGAGGAAGCGTCAAGAAGCGCCGAGGACAGCGTGAAACATGGCGAAAGCAGGCCCAATCTCTCGGGCCATCGTCGCCATGACGGGCGTCATGCCGCGGTGGTTTGTCCGGTACATTTCACGCCGCTACGTTGCAGGCTCAACGCTCGAAGATGCCGTTCGCGTGATGCACCGCTTGGGCGATCAAGGCGCGTGCTTCACCATCGACGTGTTGGGTGAGGAGATCACCTCGTTGGAGGAGGCCACCTTTTTCCTCGAGGAGTACCGCCGGGTGATGGCGAAAATCCTCGAACATGGCTTTGATGCCAACCTGTCGATCAAACCCACGGCCTTCGGTCTTCTGATCGATGAACAAGCCGGTCTGGAGAACATCCGGCGCTTGGTGCAGGAAGCCGCGGAACACGACATGTTCGTTCGCCTCGACATGGAAGACCACCGTGTCACGGACGCCACCATCGACGTGGTGTTGGCCCTGCATGCTGAGGGGTTGGTCAACGTTGGAACCGTGCTTCAGGGCCGCCTGCATCGGACGCTGGATGACATTGACCGCATCGCAGCCGAACTTGGTGTCGCTGCAGACCATCGCATTTGCAAAGGCATCTACCTCGAGCCTGAATCGATTGCCCACACCTCCCGTCGCGCCATTTCGGAGGCCACCGTGGCGAGCGTGGTTCGGAGCCTTGAACGTGGGGCTTACGTCGGCATTGCTTCGCATGACGATGCCGTGATCAACGCCTCCCTCGAGGCCCTCGCCAAAGGTGGATGGACCCCTGACGGTGACGTGGATCCCCGCGAACCTGCACCGCCCTCCCGTCTTGGGAAGGGCCCTGGGTACGAGTTCCAAATGCTGCTCGGTGTGCGCGGTCCTCTGCGCAGAAGCCTGCGGGAACAAGGCCACAGGACACGCGTCTACATCCCCTACGGAGAAAAGTGGTACGAATACAGCATCCGCCGTCTGAAGGAGAACCCAACGGTAGGCACTCAGGTGGCCAAAGCCTTCCTCATGCCGTGGACGAACCGGCCGTGATCAACGCCGTCCACGTCGCTTGTTCCGGTCTTCGGTTTGCCGGGGCACCACGGGGTTTGGATTGAATCCAAGTCGCCCTTCTTTCCATGCCTGCCTGCGCTCTCGTCCACTCATTGGCTTGGTTGGCTCTGGGGCGGGTGGTTGGTGAAGGTACATGCGCACGATGCGGTTGGCCGGTACGGTGCCTTTGAGCGTCCTTCCTCGGCCCGTGTGGATTGCACGGAGAATCCAGGAGCGTCCTCCGTGGTCGATCATGGTCCCCGCGGTGAAGGTCGTTTCAGGTTGGCAGACCATGTGGTCAGGGCGAGAACGTTCGCCGACGGTCAACGTGATGCGAACCCGAATGAGGTCCTCACGGAGGGCGACCACGCGACGAATGCTTTCGGCCACGCCAGAAGTGATGCTCTGGCCTTCAGGGTCTTCAAGGTGGGTGACGCGCCAAAGCATGCCCCCGTCTTCGAAAACGTCGTCGATGTCCAGCACCTCATCGGCATCCAGCTCCAACGAAACCATCTGGCTCTGAGGGCCATCGGTCAACATGAATGGAACCACTACCGCCTTGGGTGGCCGCAAATGCACGGTGTAAACATGGCCACATCCTTGGCAGCGAACGCGGTGGTCATGCCCGTTCCCTTTTGGCTTTGAGGCAAGGATGTCGTGCCCCTCAAACTCAGCACAGGACGGACAAATCATCGCGTTGTGGAGGACCTCTTCCTCCACATCGATGGCATCGCCCTCGTCGTCCATGGTGCGGCCTCAACCCACGCGGTTTGAACCCATCGGATGGAGGCTTAGGTTCAAACCGTCCTCCACGGACCACGCCCCATGGCGAACGGTGCGGCTCCTCCTTCGGCCGAGGAAGCCTTTCGAGCCGCTCTGGTTGCCCGACAGGACCTTGGCCGTGAAGCGCCAGAAGTTGCGGCCAACATCGGCGTCCAAATGGGCCACATGGGACTCGATGTACCGACCGTTTCGGTGGTGCGAAGGCTTCGTGACATCGCGGTGACCTTGCAACCGCGGAAGGTCGCTGAAGTTGGTGGAACCATTGGCCATACCACGGCGTGGTTGCTCGACGCGTGGACCAGAGATGACGTGGTCGCTCCCGAACTCGTTGACGTGATGGAGGAAGGAAACCGGTTTGCCGTCATCCTCGATCGCGTCATCAAGCGGTACGGCATGGAAGAAGCCGCGCGTGTGGTGGTGGGCACCGTTGACGAGCATGCGCCTCAAACACGTGCTTGGCGGCTCGCTCATCTGGCCAGCAAGGAGCGACCGCCGACGCTGATGGACGAGCTTGACCTCGTCATTCTTCGAAGTGCAATCGAGTCACTTGGAGATCGCGCATCAGCCAGCATGGAATTGCTTCGCATGGGTGGAGTCCTCTTGTTGGTGGAACCCCCAGTCCCGGGCGACGACATCGACGACAGCACCGAAGAAGGCGCCGCCATCATCGCGGGCTTCAACGCATGGATTGCCTTCGTCCACCGGTGTTCTGAGCAGCACGACCTGGCCTTTGTCCCCGTCCACGGTGGAACCATTGTGGCGATCCGCAAACAAGGCTGATCACCGATAGGCGTCGAGCAGTCGGTTGATTTGCACGATGCCGTAACCGTAGGCATCGTCGTGTCCGTCCTGTCCGGGCAACGGTCGGGCCGTTTCCATCAACTTCGTTTTCACGTCCTCGATGGTTTGTTCTGCGCTGTTGTTGACGTCACCGCTTCTCAGATCGGGCCGTGCCTCGAGGAGATGCGCAAGTGCAGCGGTGACGAACACCGTTGATGCGCTCGTACCGTTGACGAGGCTCCAGGAGTTGCTTTCCGCGTTGACCACGGCAACACCTGCCCCTGGTGCCATCAATTCCGGCTTCTTGTCGGGATCCTGTCTCGGGAAGAGGATGGGAAGCGGCAACAAGCGGCCGTCGTTGTCACCGATCGACGAACCGCTCCAGTGCGCCCCGTCCAAGTGGACGCCGCCCACCGAAATGGCGAGGTCGACCGAACCAGGGCTGGCCACATCACCGTCGTCTCCGCTCCCTCCGTCGTTGCCCGCTGCGGCCACGACGAAGATTCCCTGTGCCAAGGCCCGCTCAACGGCCGCCTCGCTGGCCCGACCGCCACCTGGAAGGAAGGACAGTGCGCCCGGTGCGCCACCCAAGGACAACGAAATGATGTGCGCGCCTTGATCGATGCACCAATCCACAGCGTCGGCAAGGTCTTGATCGTCCCCTTCCCCTGACGAACTGAGGGCCTTCACGACATGGAGGTTGACGTCTGGGGCCAAACCGGTCAATCCTCCGTCCGCGACCAGAATGCCGGCCATCGAGGTCCCGTGCCCGTGGTCGTCGTAGGGTGAGGTCCCGTTGCCCACGACATCGTTCCACCCCGACAACGTGAGGTGGTCCATGTCGCGGTGCTGCAGATCGATTCCAGAGTCCACGATGCACACCTCAACGCCAAGCCCAGTGTACCCTTTCTCTGCCTCAACGAGGTTGGCGGCTTGTTCTTCAGCATCCAACGCAAGACGTGAGGGTTGAATGAGCAGATTTTCTTCTGGAAGCAGGAGGACGACCGCAAACACGCCCGCAGCAAGGACGGCAAGAGCCACGAAGGCCGCGGTCAGTTCTGTGCCTGCCGGCTTGGTGTCCTCGGGCATCACGGGTGCGGGAGGAATCCCTGTTGGAGGTTCCATGGTTCATCCTCAGGCTGCATTGAACGCGTTGACGGCTTCTGAAAAGACGTCGACGAAGCGATGTGCGTCTTCCTCTGAGGTGTAAAAGTAGGCGCTTGCTCGCAGAGAATCTCCCGGGACGCCCCTGTCTTCAAACCATGAATGGACGCAGTGGCGCCCTGAGCGAACCATGACGCCAGCGGCTTCGTCAAGGAGGATGGCCAAATCATGGGAGGGAAGGTGTTCGTCAAGGAGGATGGAACAAATTCCACCGCGCTGACCGGCGTCCTCTGGGCCAATGATGGTGACGCCGTCCAAATCCCGAATGCCTTCGCTCATGATGCGGTTGATCTTGATTTCATGCTCATGCACGTCATCGAGGTTGAGTTCTGACAGGTACGTCAAGGCGGCCTCGGTTCCTGCGATGCCTGCATAATGGCCCAGGCCTGCTTCAAACCGGGCAGGAGGAGCAGCCCATTGCACGCCCTCGTAGGTGGAGGTGGCCACAGTATGGCCTCCGGTCAAAACGGGATGCATCGTTTCCAGCAGGTCCATTCGGCCCCACAAGGCTCCCATGCCTGAAGGGCCCATCATCTTGTGAATGGAACAGGCGAAGAAATCAGCACCGAGGCGTTCCACATCGATCGGCTTGTGTGGGGCCGACTGGGCGCCGTCGACGCACACCAGAGCACCATGGTCGTGGGCGATCTTCGCGATGTCTTGTACGGGTGCGGTGACGCCGTCCAGGTTGCTTACGTGGCCGACAGCCACCATTTTGAGACGGTCGCTAAGGTCTGCGCACGTCGCTTCAAACCGTTCCAAATCGAAGGTGTTCTCCGCCGTGGAAGGCAAAACGCGGTGGTCCACACCGTGGGTCCGTTCAAGGTCAAGCCACGGCACGAGGTTCGAATTGTGCTCTTTGTCGGTGGTCAAGATCACGTCGCCTTTCTCCCAAGAAAGCCCCTGAGCGACCTGGTTGAGAGCGTGCGTGGCGTTCTTCATGAAGGCGACTTCGTTGACGTCCTGTGCCCCAATCTGTCGGGCCAACAACCGTCGTGAGGCCGCAATGGTCCGTGAGACGGAGGTCCCGAGGCGATGGACGGAGCGACCACCGCACGCAGGTCGCATGGTGTAGTATTCGTTGACGGCCTGAATGACCGCATCAGGCTTGAGGGTCACGCACGCGTTGTCGAGGTATGCAGGGGCATCTTCGTCCCTGAGGAGGGGGAAATCTTCGCGTCGATGAAGCATGATTCACCAAGCCTCCTTGTTGACGAGGTAGTCGTTGACGGTGGTGTTCAGGCCACACGAGACGCAGGTCAAGCGGCTCGGCGTGGGGGTGGAACATGCTTCGCATGCCCCGTCTAGTTCGCCCCAACCGTCGCAATCTGCGTTCATGCAGCGCACAAAGACACGCCCATCGCGCCGCTCAAGGTCCTCACTCGAGGCGCCGCAGGATGGGCAGGACAGGTCACCTTCGAGGACCTCGGCGTCCTGTGCCGTGCTTTGGTCCGCCAAGTGGGCTGCACGGGTTCTGACTTTGGCATGTTGTCCCAACATGCGTTGTGGGAACCAGGCCACAATGAGCAGACCGGTCAACACCAACGGCGCAGACAGGACGTGAAGCGTCAACACGCCCCACCTGTCGGCGAATCGATCGGACACGAAGTGCGCACCACTCCACGCGTTGACGATGACGACAAGTCCCCATACGACGAACAGAGCAGCCCATCCAAAGAGGGAATGTTCCTCCATTTCCTCCGTCATTTTTCGGACGTCTTCGTGAAGGTGGTTTTCCTCCACGTGCAGGTCTCGGGTTTCCCGCACCGCCGTGCTCAACATGTAGAGCATGAACACCGCCACCACGGTGATCAGGGCGCCCGTGGAGAGCTCTGAGAGCGTGGCTTCAAGTGGGAAATTGGGATTCTCGACGTGAAAGAGCAATTGAGCGAAGAACAGCATCCCCCAACTGACGAACATCGTCATGGCATGGATGCGCATCACAGGGTAGGTCGTCCACAACCGTACAACGAA
>CAXRAI010000027.1:0-6104 GCA_964228865.1 Salinimicrobium sp.
GCCCGGTACACGGCTTCACGCTGGCGCGTCATCCGCAGCCCGTGCTGCGTAAAGATCGCCCGGAGCTGGTCTCCGTCCAGGTGCTGATCGTGCTGGTCTAACTCGTGGTTCACAAACGTATTATGCCGGGAAAACGGGGCAGAATCGATGGTGATGGGGAAAAAAGTTCCAGATCACCGCTCCTGATCTACGGGCTTGGGGGCCGAGATGTACATCCGCTTGTGCTCGATGCCCGCCTCCACGAAGACCTCATCCTCACTCTGCCAGCCGAGTCGCTCGTAGAATGGCATGGCCGAGAGCTGGGCGTGGCAGTAGAGCTGCTCGAGCCCGAGTTCTCCGAAGCCTCTTGCTTCCATGGCGATCATCAGACGGCGTCCGATACCCTCGCCCTGCCGCTGCGGATCGACGCACACCTGCTGCACCTTCCCGGTGCGCTGCCCTTGATTGTCCTCGCTGATGAACAGGGTCGCCGTGCCGACGACCTTGATCCCGGTGGGGTGATCGAGCGTCGCGACATAGTGCTCGGACTCTTCCTCACGCCCCGGTGCCATGCCCAGGTAGTCATCGAACGTGAAACCGATCGGGTCGAGTAGCACGCTCGTACGGAGCGCGACCTCCTGCTCGTAGAGCGGGTTGTCCATCGAGATGTGCGAGATCTTGATCAATTCATGTGCCCCTGCATCGTGTTGCAGTGAATGTAGCAGAGACGGCGTGAGTTTTCACGCCATCTCGGGCAGAATCGAGCGCCTTGCAGGAGCGTGATCAGTCAAGAACCCAGCTGGGCGTGGCGCATTCCACGATCTCTGGCTCAGGGTCGCGGTCCACGTTGGTCTCGAGCCGGCTCCAGAGGATGGCGTTCCAGTCGTTGTGATCACTGAGGAGATTGCACTCGTCGTCCCAGCAGCCCACGGCGTCGCCGCCGCACTCATCGATCAGGAAGCGGCAGTTGATGTTGGCCATGTACGCGCCGGGGTCGATCGTGCCGTCGTCGTCCCAGTCGATCGGGGTCACCCCGTCGATGCCTGCCTGCTCGCGGAGGGCGTTCTCGTCGAGTATGATCGAAACGCCGAGCGAGTAATCCGGCAGCCCGTCGCCCAGCGCGTCCATGTCGTTGTCCACGCCGGCGAACTGGTAGCGGTAGTTCATGACCGAGTTGTAGTTTGGCTTCCAGTTGCGGTTCTCATCCCCGCCGTGACGCAGGCCGAGGTTGTGAACGAGCTCGTGCATGATCGTGTTGGTCATGATCTGGGGTGTGCCGTAGTCGGAAAGCGTGACCATGAAATCGTTGCCGGGGAGCTCGGCGACCCCGGAGGACGTGTTGTTGATGTCGTTATAGCGGTGCGCGAACATGGCGTAGTGAAAATACCCGCGCCGGTTCTGATCGAAGTGGTTCTCTTTGACGATGTTGAACTCGAAATCAAAGATGCTCGAGAGCGGGGCACCGGGGAGCTGGTTGCCGCCCGTGAACGGGCCGCCCTGGCCGTAATCGAAGTGGATGCTGATGCCCGGCTCCGCGCCGTACGGGTTGGATACCGGGGCGTTGGCGAAGGCATCGACGATCGGGGCGATGACCTCGGGCGTTGGGCGGTAGTTGGCAATGAACCCATCGAAATCGCCCGCGAACCAGTCGCATTCCACGAAGATATCGCGTCGGAGCGGGTCCGCGCCAAGAGCGGGTAGATCGAGCCCACCGAGCGTTCCCAGCAGCTCGTCGCCGTCGTCGATGCCGTCGTTGTCGGTGTCGGGGTTGAGCGGGTCGGTGCCCGTGTTGGTCGCATCCACGTAGGTCCCGGTGTCGGTTTCCACGCTGTCGGAAAGACCGTCGCCGTCGTCGTCGCTGTCGGCCACAAGACCAGAGGTCGGTCCTTCAGCCGCGTCGTAATCGCTTGGCAGGTCGTTGGCAAGACCGTCCCCGTCGAAGTCCGCAAGGCTCCGCAGGTTGAACGAGAAGGTCTCGGTGGCGCTGCCGTTGTGCGTGGCCGTCACCGTGTACGTCGTGTTCGCCAGCGTGGCGTTGACCGAACCGGTGATTTCGCCGGTGCTTCCGTCGATGGAGAGGTTGCCCGGCAAAGCGGGCGACACCGTCCACGTCGTCGTTCCGTTGTGGAACGGAGGATGGAAGCCAATCGGATCGATGGTCTGGTTCTCAACCACCGTATGCGCATGGTCCGTATCCACGCTGAAGTACAACTCGTGCGTGGTCGAATAACCGCTCTGATTGGCATAAATCGTGTACGTTTGGTTGAGCGCATAGACCGAAGGTGTACCGCTGATCGTACCGCCCGAGATGCTCATGCCGGCCGGGAGAGCAGGGTGTGTTTCCCATGTGATGGTGGTCGTGGTCGTGTCCCATAGGTGGGTTCCAAACGTCGAGATGGGCAAATCTTGATGTTCGCCAGTGCCATCGTTTGTCGCATTTCCGAGCCCCAACTTTCCTTGGGTGTTGTCCCCCCAGCACATCATAGAACCGTTGTCAACAACAGCGCAGGTGTGGTATACCCCCGCAGCAATCGCAACGGCCGTCCGACTTGTGCCAAAGTCAATTGGCGTGGAGGAAGGCGAGGTAAGGTTTGGACCCCAGCCTCCTGTCGATGATGTGGCACCGTCGCCCAATTGTCCGTAATTATCCCAACCCCAACATTTTGTCTCGCCGGTGTTGAGGATGGCGCAGGTGTGATCTGTACCCGCTGTAAGCGCGACGGCCGTTCGGCCCGTGCCGAGATCGACGGCCGTTGCGGGCGGTGATCTCATGAAATTCGACGAGCCGTTCCCCGGCCCACCAACACCCAATTGTCCTTTCAAATGCCTGCCCCAGCACTTGAGGTCCCCGTTGTCGAGGATGGCACAGGTGTGGGAAGCTCCACCAGCAACATCAACCGCGGTACGGCCAGTACCGAGGTCAACATGTACTGGTGTGGCGTGGCTACCACCTTGATGTCCAGTATCATTGCCCACCTGGCCATAGTGGTTAAGCCCCCAACACGTGAGTGAGCCATTGTCGAGGATGGCGCAATTGTGAGAATAGCCAGCCGTTAAGTCAACGGCGGTTCGACCCGTAGGAAGATTAACTGAGACTGGTATAGGTTGGGTGTTTGCATTGGAATAGATGTAGCCTCCGTCACCAAGTTGCCCGTAATTGTCGCGACCCCAGCACTTCATGCTGCCATCGTCAAGGATGGCGCAGGTGTGAGAAAGTCCACCAGCAACAGCAACAGCCGTTCGATCCGTTCCAAGGTTGACATACTCGGGTGAGAACACCTTATCGGGTTGGTTGTACCCCAGGCCCAACTGATCATAGTAATTGTTTCCCCAACACATCAAGGAAGCGTTGTCGAGGATGGCACAGATGTGCCTCCAACCAACCCCCAAAGAAACCGCCGTCCTGCCTTGTGGAAGCGAAACAAAAACAGGGACTCGTGCGTGTGTATTCGAGGTCGCACCATTGCCCAACTCTCCATTTGGATTTTGGCCCCAGCACATCACCGACCCGTTGCCAAGGATACCGCAAGAGCCAAAGTCCCCTGAACCCACTTGACCGTTCAAATAAGCAAATGACGATGAGCTTTGAGAGCCACTGGAGCCTGAAGAAGCGTTGGCATTCACCGTGTAATTGAGCGTGATCGGCGTCATCGCTTCGCCCAAGTTGAGCGCCGCACCTTCCACCGCTGAGGTGATGCTAGCGTAAGGAGACGTGGACAACCACACGCTGCCCTGGTAGGTCACGTTGCTGATGTTGGCCGTGACCGTGTAGGTCGTGTTGCTTGTCTCAACCGTTGGTGTGCCGCTGATGGTGCACGTGCCGCTGTCGATGGACAGGCCGGTTGGAAGAGAAGGTGAGACGCTGCAGGTGGCGTTCGCAGGCTGGCTTAGACCCGTCGTGTTGGTCCATGTGCGAGCACCGGTCTGCTCATACCAAATGACTTCGTAATCCACCTTCGCCGAGATAACAATGTCAAAATCGCCGTCGTCATCAAGATCGGCGACGTGAACACCGTGGGCGCCGTCAACCGAGGTGGCGATGTTGGATTGCGTCCACGATGGGTCAGCAGCACCGTCGTTCTCGAACCATGCAACGTAATCGCCACCGTACGATGCTCCAACGATGTCGAGGTCACCGTCGCCGTCCATGTCTTCGACGAACACTTGCTCTGATAGTTGCACTGACGCAATACTGGATGCCGACCATGAAGGGTTGGTAGCACCGTCATTCTCGTACCATGCGATCGCTTGGTCAAGGTAAGACGATGTCACGATGTCAAGGTCACCGTCACCGTCCATGTCGGCAGGAACAGCCCAGTGGACACCGTTCGCTGTCGTGGAAATGTCGGACGCCGTCCACGAAGGGTTGGCAGCACCGTCGTTCTCGTACCACGCAACGGTGTCGTCATCGAACGATGCTGAAACGATGTCAAGGTCGCCGTCACCGTCCATGTCGGCAACATACACCGAACGAGCACTGTCCGCTGAAGTGGCAATGTTGGCGGCCGTCCACGAGGGATTAGCGGCACCGTCGTTTTCGTACCACGCAATGGTATCGTCATAGGCCGATGCTGAAACAATATCCAAGTCGCCGTCACCGTCCATGTCGGCGACATACACTGAGTATGCACCGTCGGCCGAAGTAGCAATGTCAGCCGCCGTCCACGAAGGATTGGCGGCACCGTCGTTCTCGTACCACGCAATGGTGTCGTCAAGGAGCGAGGCTGAAACGATGTCAAGGTCGCCGTCACCGTCCATGTCGGCAACATGGACCGACATGGGTTTGTCAGCAGAGGTAGCAACAACGTTCTCCGTCCACGATGGGTTCGCAGCACCGTCGTTCTCATACCATGCAATGGTGTCGTCACCAGAAGATGCTGAAACGATGTCAAGGTCGCCGTCACCGTCCACGTCGCCAACATACGTTGTTTCAGCATCGGTGACTGATGTCCCGACAGTGGAGCCTGACCAAGCTGGGTTCGCGATGGAGAAATTCGAGGTGGGTGCTTGTCCAGTGTCGTATTCGAAAGTGATGTTGGTCATGGCCTCATCGATGAGGAGATCTGCACCTTCGACGCTCGGCGTGAGCTCGAGGTAGGACGAGGAAAACCACACGCTGGCCTGGTAGGTCACGTTGCTGATGTTGGCCGTGACCGTGTAGGTCGTGTTGCTCGTCTCAACCGTTGGTGTGCCGCTGATGGTGCACGTGCTGCTGTCGATGGACAGGCCGGCTGGAAGTGAAGGTGAGACGCTGCAGGTGGCGTTCGCAGGCTGGCTTAGACCCGTCGTGTTGGTCCATGTTCCAGCACCGGTCTGCTCGTACCACGCAATGGTGTCGTCAATGACCGATGCTGAACCAATATCCAAGTCGCCGTCACCGTCCATGTCGGCGACGTGCACGTGGACAGGACCGTCAGCCGAAGTGGCAATGTCAGCGGCCGTCCACGAGGGATCGGCAGCACCGTCGTTTTCGTACCACGCAATGGTGTCGTCAGCGTACGATGCTGAAACGATGTCAAGGTCGCCGTCGCCGTCCATGTCGGCGACATACACCGATGTTGCACCGTCGGCCGAAGTATCAATGTCGGCGGCCGTCCACGAGGGATTGGCGGCACCGTCGTTTTCGTACCACGCAATGGTGTCGTCCATGTACGATGCTGAAACAATGTCAAGGTCACCGTCACCGTCCATGTCGGCAGCGTACACCGATTGAGCACCATCTGCCGAAACAGCAATGTTGTCGGCCGTCCACGAGGGATTAGCGGCACCGTCGTTTTCGTACCAGGCAATGGTGTCGTCCAAGTACGAGGCTGAAACGATGTCAAGGTCGCCGTCACCGTCCATGTCGGCGACATACACTGAGTAAGCACCGTCGGCCGAAGTTGCAATGTCGGCGGCCGTCCACGCTGGGTTCGTGATGAAGAGATTCGAGGTGGGTGCTTGTCCAGTGTCGTATTCGAAGGTGATGTTGGTCATCGGCACGTCGACCGTGAGATCAGCTCCTTCGACGCTCGGTGTGAGCTCAAGGTAGGACGAGGAGAACCAGACGTCGGTCTGGAAGGTCGTTCCACTAATGGCGGCCGTGACCGTGTAGGTCGTGTTGCTCGTCTCAACCGTTGGCGTAC
>CAXRAI010000028.1:0-21645 GCA_964228865.1 Salinimicrobium sp.
GAACGGGTACCAGAAGAGGTTCCGGAAGTTGGGTTGTGCGTGCGGGTGCATGGGCATGGTCTCACCTCACTCCGTTCCTGGGACCACGGTCCCTGCGGGTTCAAGCGTCCGAACGTGGAACATACGCTCCGGACTCGCGTCTTTGTCCTCGTCGTTGAGGAGATAGAAGAAGAGCGCAAGGCTGACCCCGGTCACGATGACGGGCAGGGCCCACGCCAAGATGCCGAGGCCCCACGCGTTGCCGAGGCCTTCCTCGACAACACCGGCCGGGTCGGAGAGGAAGAGGCGGAAGAGCACCGCAACGAGGAGGTTGACCACCGAGAGCGGCAGCAGAATGCGCCAGCCAAATTCGAGGATTTGGTCGGTGCGGATGCGCAGCAAGGCCACGCGGGCCCACACGAAGACCACGGCGAAGACGAGCCAGGCCTTGAGCAGGACCCAGATGATGCTGGTGCTGGCGAGGCCAAGGATGGGCACGCCGCCCCACACGCCCGAGAAGGGCGCGTGCCAACCGCCAAGGAAGAAGTGCGCGAAGAGGATGCACGCGGCGTAGGTGCGCATGTACTCGGCCGCGAAGAGCAGCCCGAAGCGCATGCCGCCGTATTCCGTCCACCATCCTTCGACCAGTTCGGCTTCTGCCTCAGGCATGTCGAAGGGGATGCGCTCGACTTCGGCGAGCATGGAGATGAGGAAGAGTGCGCCGCCGAGGGGCAAGAGGAAGAGGTTCCAGGCGCCGGACTGGCCTTGGAAGGTCACGATCTCCACGAAGTTGAACGAGCCGGAGACCACGCACACCGAGAGCACGGTGAGCAAGAGAGGAATCTCGTAGGAGGTCAACTGCACCGCAGAGCGAATGCCGCCGATGAGGGTGTACTTGTTGTTGGACGCCCAGCCGCCGAAGAAGACGCCGATGGGGGCGATGCCGAACACGGCCATGGCGAACAGCACGCTCAGTTCGGGGTTGGCACCGTAGATGCCGGCCCCCATGGGGATGAGGCCGAGGATGAGCACCGTCGAGGAGATGACGAGGTAAGGTGCCACCTCGAAGACGAGTTTGTCCGCGCGCTCGGGAACCATGTGCTCCTTGATGAGGAACTTCATGCCGTCGGCAATGTTCTGGAAAAAGCCCGGGAAGATGGCGAAACCCATCCAGGAGCGGTTGTTGACACGGTCAACGGTGGGTCGGTCGGGGTCGTGGTTGCCAAAGCTTGCGTTCAGCCAGCGGTTCAGGGCGCCAATGGGCTTGCCGATAAAGGGCACCATGTCCCACCATGCGCCGGCCGTGGTGCCGTTCTCGCCGATCCAAAGGGAGCGAAGCGAGGTCATCGCTCCGCGACGGTCCATCATGCGGCCGAGCTGCTTGCGTTCGATCCAGAGGATCATGAACATCGAGAGCATGATGGCCGCGAAGCCCACCAACGACGTGATGAGCGCGCCCGTGAAGGCAGCGATGGCCTCGGCCTGACCCTCGAGGGGCGTACCGTCAAGCAGGTTGACGATGGCCCCGCCAAGGTTGTCGTAGACGAGCGAGCGAACGGTTGGCAGCTCCATGGCGAATCACCTCAGCGGTCGGTCTCCCCGATGCACGGATCGAAACTGCCCATGATGGCCGGAATGTCGGCCACCTTGTAGCCGATCATCGTCTCCGCAACGAAGGGGATGGTGATGAACATCGGCGAACGGATGGAAAGCCGGTACGGGTTCTTGCCGCGCCCTTCGCCGCCGCCATGAATGTAGAACTGGCTGGCGCCGCGCGTGCATTCGTAGTTGCTGAAACCGGTGGCGCCGGCGGGTGCGCGCGTGGGGGCCTTGGCGATGATCATCTCATCACCGTTCGAATAGGTCGTGTTCTTGCCGCCGGGAATCTTCTCGATGGCGTCGAGGATCATGCGGCAGGACATGCGCATCTCTTCCATGCGGACACGGTAGCGGTCGTAGCAGTCGCTGCCCTTCACGCTGGTGGGCTTCTCAACCGCAGGCTCCCAATCCAACTGGTCGTAGACCGAGTAGGGGTGCGACCAGCGCACGTCGTAGTTGACGCCGGAGGCACGCACGTTGGGGCCGGACACACCGGCCTCGACCATGTTCTCGGCCGTGGCGTAGCCCACGCCCTGCAAGCGAACAAGGAAGATGGTCGACTCGTCGAGCAGCATTTCGTACTCGTCGATGCGCTTCTCAAACAGCTTCACCTTGGCGATAAGGCGGTCGGCCCAGCCGGGCGGGATGTCGCGCTTCACGCCGCCAATGCGGGGGTAGTTGTAGTGCATCCGAGAGCCGCCGAGTTCCTGAAGCAGGTCGAGGAACATCTCGCGCTCGCGGAGCGCCCAGGTCATGATGGTCAGGTTGCCGACGTCGGGGCCGTACGCACCGAGCCACATCAGGTGGCTGGCGATGCGCTGGCACTCCGCGGCAATGCAGCGGATGTACTCGGCACGCTCGGGCACTTCGACCTCGAGCAGGTCTTCGGCCGCGTAAATGTACGAGTTCGCCCAAGTCATGGCCGACACGTAGCACAGGCGGTCGCAGTAGGGGGTGACCTGTGTGAAGTCGCGTGCTTCGGCAATCTTCTCGACGCCGCGGTGAATGTAACCCAATTCTGCTTCGGCGTCGACGACGGTTTCACCGTCGACCTGGACGCGGAGCGTCCACAGACCGTGCGTCATGGGGTGCTGGGGGCCCATCGTGATCCACATCTTTGCCATGATGAACCCTCCTCACTTGACCCGGCCCTCGTCGACCGGTTTGCGGACGAAGCCTTGCGCGTCGTCGTACATTTCGTTGAAGTCGTGGTAGCGAATCTTGTGCTGCTTCTGCAGCGGGTGGAAGCCTTCTGGGCTGTCGTGGGGATTCAGCACACGGAACATGTTGTCGTGGCCGTCGAACTTGATGCCGACGAGGTCCCACGTTTCTTTCTCGTTCCAGTCCGCGCCGCGCCAGACGGACTGGACGCTGGGCACGCGAGGGTCGTCGCCCTGGGGCAGCGGAACGAGCATCTCGATTTCGAGGGGCATGTCCATGCCCGACAGGTCACCGGCCACGAGGACGTGCGAGGTGTTCGGCTGTGGGTTGCTGACCGGCATGCGCTG
This sequence comes from Salinimicrobium sp., assembly GCA_964228865.1. Taxonomy (GTDB): domain Archaea; phylum Thermoplasmatota; class Poseidoniia; order Poseidoniales; family Poseidoniaceae; genus MGIIa-L3. The sequence goes on from CAXRAI010000028.1 coordinate 3,087, forward strand.
CAGGTGGTAGGCCACTTCCCACCCGCGGTGATCCTCACCTTCTGGGAAGTGGGTTCCCGTGACCATCGAGCAGTAGTTCACGCCCATGTCGTGCTTGAGGCCCTTGGCCACGGTCAGCACGTGGGTCGCGGGCACGGTGAGGCGAAGGAAGGCGAAGCCGTGACCCGCGGTGTGGTTGACCGCTTCGGCCACGACGCCGAGCGCCGACCACGCCTCTTCAGAGGCGGTCACCGCTGCCGCCACGGCCGCGGCATTCTGTTCTGCACTGATGCTCATGCCCATGCTCAGTCCTCTCCTACGATGAGCGGCTTCTCGCCGGAACGGCCGGCATCTGGTGCGCCGCCGATGCGGATGATCTTCTCACGAAGCAGGCCGAAGCCATCGATGAGCGCCTCAGGGCGAGGCGGGCATCCGGGGATGTAGACGTCGACAGGAATGACCGTGTCCACGCCTTCGAGGATGTTGTAGGATTGGAAGTATGGGCCGCCAGAAATGGCGCACTCGCCCATCGCAATGCAGTACTTGGGCTCGGGCATCTGCTCCCAGAGACGGACGATGGGGTCAGCGAACTTCTTCGACACCGGGCCGTTGACCAGCAGGACGTCGCTTTGGCGGGGGGAAGAGCGGAAAATCACGCCGAAGCGCTCTGCGTCAAAACGAGGAATGGCGGAAGCCGCCATCTCGATCGCGCAGCACTTGATCCCAAGGTGGAGGGTGAACAACGATTTGCGGCCAGCCCAGTTGAAGAAGCGGCCGGCGAGCACCGACAGGAATTGCTTCAGGCGCGTGGCCTTCAGTGATTCATCGGTCACGTCGCCAACAAAGTCGAGCAGTGCCGAGCTGTTGAACGCGGCGTAGTTTTGTCCTGGTTCGCTCATCTCTTCACCTCAGATGTAGATGCGTCCTCGCTTGCGGAACACGTGCCAGACGCCTAGCGTCATGATGGAGAAGAAGGCCGCCAGCACAAGCAGGCGGCTGATGGCCGTGCCAAGGTCACCGTCGGTGGTGGCGGTGGCGTCGTTGATGACGAAACCACCCAGCGCCATGAACATGAACGCGACGTCGAACACCAGGAAAATCAGCGCATACCAGTAGTACTGGAAGTGGAACTGAATCATGGCGTCGCCGACGGGTTCTGAGCCACATTCGTACGTGGACAGGCGACGGGGGTAGAGGCTGTGATCGGCCTCGTATCCTTCGAGCAGGTAGGAGGTGGTCTTGTGCGGCTGGGACCGGTCGGTCCTCGGTCGAACAAAGTACGAGGTGAGGAAGGCGCCAAAGGGGACAAGGAAGCCAACCAGCGTCATCAGTCCAACCGCGAGATAAGCATCGGTCACGGTGGTCACGTCGGTCATTTTGAGACCCCAGAGGAACGCATACGCTCCCTTGCTTTGTCCACCTGTGGTCCCTCCATAAGCGTTCCCGATTCACCGGATTTTCATCCGAGCGTCAACGGGCCACGTCGCCCCTGCACAGAACAGGGCATCACGCACCGTGGCGGGCCTTGGGACGGGCCAAAATCGGGGGGTTTGGCCGAACCAACGCTTCAGAGTCGGCGCGCCCGGATGAACTGCACGAAAAGGCCGATTGCGAGCACGCCAACCATGATGCCGGCGATGTTGGTCACGCTTTGTGCCGTCAAGCCGAGGCCCAAGAAGCCCTCATCGGGAACGCCCGTGACGGTCAATTCCACGTTCTCACGGGTGAAGACGCCGCCGTCATCGGGCTCAACGGAGAGCGTGAAGCGGAACTCGTCCTCGATGGTGGCCCCATACGGAGGGCGAACGTCCACCATGATCATCAGCACCTCACCGGGCTGGAGCAAACACATCAGGTCACCCTCCTCAATGCGGCAATCGCCCGTGCCGTCGTCCTCGATGTCCACCGTCCATCCTCGCTCCCCAGCAGAGGAGAAAATCCGGGCGTCGGTGGGCACGTTTCCGTTGTTGATGACGCCAACCTCGAAGGTGGCTTTGTCGGGGAAGGTGACGTTGAGTTCAGTCGGGGTCGAAGCGAGGTCGAAGCCGAGATCTTCGATGATGCGGACGTCGAGCACCAATGAAACTCGCCCGTCTCGGTTCGCGGTGTTGTTTTCACTCAACACGGTCACGTCCAAGGCCCCACCGTCGCCGGTCTCAGCGCCTGGGTTCACCGTCAGGACCAACTCAACCAGCACTTCGTACGGGCGAATCTCGTAGTTGTCGAGGTTCTCGGTGAGCCCAGCGTTCACTTGGGCCAGTTGAGCCGCTTCTTCGTTCGGTTCAACGATGGGTTCCCCTGCGTCGTCAAACATGAAACGGGATTCGGCAACATTCCAGATGCCGTAACCTTCGGGGATGTACAGTGGTCCGGTCACGGGCAAGCCGTACACGAGCACCTCGCGGGTGGCCAAACCCTCAAGGCCACTGAAATCAAACACGGCCATGTCCATGGATGCGTTTCCGGTGTTGCGCACCCACAACTCCACGCTCATCGAGCCGCCGGGTGGCAGTTCCACGCGTTGGGTGTCGCCGGAGAAGGCATCGGCCAGCCGGACGTCCATGCTGTACACCTTGTCGAAACGCTCGGCCACGAAGTTGACCTCTTTCTGGTTGTCAGGAAGGCCGTCTCCGTCATCGTCCTGTGCGCCATTATGGTCGAGGTTGATGACGCGCACCTTGATGGTCGTCGAATCGCGTTCTTCAACGCCTTCCACCTTCACCATCAGGGCAACGTCAAGGCTGTCTCGAGCAGGGACCTGGACTTCGATGATGGTCTGATCCTGCTCATCCACGAATCGTGTCGTCCATTCGCTGGGGTTTTGGTCCATCACCACGCAGCGGAAGGTCGCGTCCACGTTGCCCTCGTTTTCGATGGTGATGGGGAAACGCAACCAAGCGTTGACTTGTCCGCGTTGGTTTGAGACCGGTGCTTCAAGGTCCATCCCGTGCGATTCGGCAACGGTGGCTTGCACGGTCGCTTCGTCATAGGTGGCTCCACCAGAGTTTGGCAGTACGCTGACGATGATGTCCACTTGTTCGGTGGCCAATGCATCCAGCGGCACCGTGACCGTCATGCTCACGTCAGCGCTGCGGTCCGAAGCGTGCTTGGACCCAAGGGAAACGGAGCTGACGTCGAAGGACACGGTCCAGCCGCCGGGCGGTGCACTGGCGCTGATTCGGAAGCTGTCCGCGCCGTTTCCGTTGTTCGTGACGGTGACGGTGGTCGTGCGCGAGCTGCCGGGCTCAATGTTGGACATCATGCTCTGAGGAATGGACACCGAGGCGCCCTTGGTTTGGCCAAGGGTGATGCGTAGCTCGGCCTCACAGGCCACGGTGCCGCCGTCTCGCCCTTGGACGATCACGGTCGAAACAGAGTCTGCGTTCAGTGAATCGTCCGGCTCGATGTTGAGCGTGAAGGTACGCTCATCGGAGGAGGTGTCGTAGGGGAGCAAACCGGAGGAGGCCCCGTCGACGCTCACCCAATTGGCTTTGGCCCCAGTACGTGCAACGTTGATGTCCCACTCTGCGTTGCCGGTGTTTTCGAAGGTGACTTGGACTTGGCCTTGTTTACCCGGGTCCACCCGAATGCTGCTCTTCGAGAGGCTGGCCTCACAGGTGTGGAGTTCAGGAACTTCGAGGGAGATTTCTTCGGTGTCGCTGGCGTTCTGGGACGGGTCGTTTTGGACGGTGGCGGTGATGTCCCAGCAGAAGGTGTCCGCGTCTTGGCCGTTGGGAACCGTCGTGAAGACCACGACGGGTTCGGTTTCTTCGCTCGCAACGCTCACCGATGAGGGATCGAAGGAGATTGAAAAATCGTCCACACCTGCGCAGCCTGGGTCGTCCCGTTCGCTGGCAGCGAACACGACCGTGGCTTCGGCCCTCCCCGTGTTTTCGACCTCCATGTCCCATTCGACCGGGTCCTCTCCGGCCCATGTCAGGTCAGCAGGACCGTCCATGCGAAGGTCAACCCCGTACACGACGCTGCCCGAGCCATCACCTGCTTCGGTGGTGACGGTTCTCTCCTCGTTGGCGGGCTGGCCGGGAGGCTCAGGCGGCTCGGGTTGCTCGGTGGCGGCCGCCGTGATGGTGGTGTCACAATCGCCTTCTGCGGTTTGGGTGAGGGTGACGTTCATGGTCGTCTCCTCGTAGCTGCCAGCATCGATGGCTCCGGGAATCTGTTGAATCACAGAAGAGTACTGCCCACACTCCTGTGTTTGGGCCTCGCTGGCCGAGAGTTGCACGGTCACGGGGTTGGAACCTGTGTTGTACACGCGGACGGTGTATTCGCCCGATTCGCCGGGGTTCACGGTGAGGGAGGATGGGGTCACGGTCAGAACGATGCTGGCGTCGCGGCCGTCGGCTGCGGCGGGGGCGAGCAGCGGCGTGAGGCTCACCAACATCAGGGAAATCAGCAGCAGGGCGCGGGCCTTGGTGCCGGTCGCCGTCCCGTGCATGCTTGGACGTGGAGACCTTCCCATGAAAGACCTGCGCCTTGGCGCGTCCCTCAAGCGTTCAAGAATTGGGACCTTGGCGTGCTGCATTTTGGACAGGCCTCGGGCAGGTGGCAATCCGGCGTTCCTGGCAAGTGGAAGCGGGCGCCGCAGGACGGACATCCGAGCATGGGGCCACTGATCATGCCCCGGCACGCCCAACATGGCGCGGTGGGCACGACCTCCGATGCGGGCTTGGGCTGTGCTGACGGTGGTGGAGCGGAGGCTGCCACCGCAAGAGGTGCAGCGACGGTGGCCAAGGCTGGCATGGGAAGAGGCATCTTGGGCGAAGGCAATCCGTCGTCTTTGGATTCTCCAACACGGCGCAAGACGAAGACGCCCGCCGCCACTAGTACGAGCACGGCACCGCCCACCATCACGGTCAGGGCGCCTGCACCTTGGCCTTCTTCGACGACTGGGCGGGGCGAAGTCAGCGTGGCAGCCATGTCGCCTTCCACTCGAACGTTGTTGACTTCAAGCGTAAGTGGGACTTCTCCCCCCGAGGTGCTGGTGTAGGTGACGCGCAACACCCGTGAGGCACCGGGGTCCAACGTGACGGTCGACGCTCCGTCGAGGACGACCTCCCAACCTTTGGCCACGTCGAAGGTGAGCCGTTCGTCGATGGCGATGTTTCCTGTGTTCGTCAGCGTCCACGTGACCGTGCCGGCATCGGTGGTGGTCGCCGCCGTGACGCCGTCGAGGTGGGCGTCCAAACGCGGGTCTTCGGCGACCAACATCGTCACCTCATCACGTCGTTCGAAGCCGTCTGCTGTGAGCACGACCGAAAAGAAAGGCTCGGTGTTGGCCGGAAGCGTCGGTGGGAGCACCACCTCACACCCAACGATGCTGAAATCGCCGACGCCCACCTCACCGGGGGCATCGCAGGATCCAAACAATCCCGCATCGAGGTCCAATTGAACCGAAGGCGTCCACGGCGCCTCGCCGCTGTTGCCCACCAACCATTCGAAGCGGAGGGTCTCACCCGTGGGGTGGCTTCCTGAGCCGAAGGGCGTCGTGTACTCCGAACCGTCCTCGAGCACGAGTCGGTTGAAGTCCAACGTGGGGTCTGGCAATTGCCTGACCTCCAGGGGAGTGGTCCACGTGAACCGTCCTTGCGCGTCGCTGAGGCGAACTTCAAGGGTACCAGAGCGCCCAGCACCGTCGCCCACCAACGTGTAGACCACGTCGACGGTGTCCGTCCATCCAAGCGTGATCGGTTCAAGGGTGTTGGAGATGCTCCATCCAGAGGGTAGCAGGAAACTTGGAGTGAGTTCCAAGTCCATGTTTCCACGGTTCTCAAGGCTCAGGAAAAGGCCAACAGAAGCATCGGGTCGAAGCGTGGGTAGGCTGGATTCCAGCGAGATGCCCACATCGCGAATGGCCATCACTTGCATCGGGATTGCGAGGGACGTGGACACCGATGGATCGGTTTGAGAGATGGCGATGAGGGTGACGGTCCGTTCGGCCCCAGCCACGGTCTTGACCGAAGGGGGAACCACGGTGATGTTGATCGCTCGATCGGCATGCCTGTCCATCAGGCCTGTGGACCCTGATGAGGCTCCGGGTTCCGAACCGAGGTTGTCGAAGCCTGCCGACCAACCGGTCGGTGACTCAAGGAAAAGGTCGTATCCAATCGGTCCGTTTCCATCGTTGGTGAGGGTGAACTCGAAGGTCGTCGGGTCCATCGGATGCACGGGCACAACGCTGTAATCCAACGTGAACCTGGCTTCAGGAAGCGGTGGGACGATGAGGCTCAAGTTGTAGGGATAACTCACGCCGTTGTCCACGTCGAGGCCTGTGAGAGGAATCTGATAGGTCCCTGGTTCTGGACGTGCTTGGTGAACCGCAGTCACCGTTACGAAGTCTTCACCTTGGCCTTCAAGGGTGAAATTTGCAAGGGTCAGGCCAACGTACCAGCCCGGGGCGAAGCCGTCGCTGGTGCGTTCAGGCGCTCCGGCAGACAAGGACGCGTTCGTACCGATGAGGGCGGTGTTGGTGAGCGTGATGTTCCACGACGAGGTGGTCTGTGTGGAAGACTCCAAGCGCAGTTCTGGGTCGACGGCCGAAACCTTGACCCCGGGCGCACTGACGTTCACTTGGGTGATGAGGTCGTTGTTGTTCTCCTGAACCTCGTCCACCACGTCCTCGGGGTCCACGCGCACGATCACTTCAGAGGTCCCAGCGACGGTCGGGGTCCAACTCCATGGAAGCGAACGGACCGAACCGGGGAACAAATCCACCGTGGTTCGGTCCAATTCCGTACCGTCCACCAAGAAGGCCACATCGACAGACTCTGCCTTGACGTTCCCCATGTTCATCACCTCGGTGGTGATGGCCACAGGATCCCCCACCTGTGGAATGCTCACGTCCATGGTGAAGCTCGTGGGCACCATGAGCGGGTCAGGACGGAGGTCGTTCACGCCTTGCCCAGACACGGCGATGGAATAGGGTTGAGAACGCCCCCCTGCGTGGTTGGCGTCCTTCACTTTGACCTCCCAAATGCCTTGCTGGGCTGCGTCGATCAACACCACTTCGACGTTGTTGACCGTATCGCGGGAGCCGGCTTGGATGCTGCGTCCATTGCTGAAGACGTTGCCGAGGTACGTGATGCCATCAGGTGACGTGACCTCAAGGTCGAGGTCGTTGACCAGTTGTGTGCTCGAGAACCGTGAGCCGCGTTCGTCCGACCACGCCAGGACGACCTTGAACGGGCTGTTGGCCGCGCTGACGTTGAACACGTAGGACTTGCTTTGTCCGGTCGAGGACAACAGGGAACGGTCGTCCACCCAAATGCCCCGCCCGCCGGAGGGGGCAAGGGTGTCACGCAGGTTCACCCGCCCCCAACCCTCGTCGTCGTTGGGGATGTTTCGCGTGCCCATGTCCTGCGCACCGAGGATCAGCAAGGCCTTGACGAGCGCGCCCTGAGGTTCTGGACGCAGGGCGATTTCGACCAGGTATTCTCGCACGAGGGCTGCTGCCCCGGCGGCGTTTGGTGTGGCCATTGAGGTCCCTGTGTATTCCAGGTAGTACTGGTTCGACCACGTGGCACTGCCGGTATCCCCTGCTTCTTGGGCCCGGCAGGAGCGGACGTAGCCGCCGGGAGCGACGACGTCCGGCTTGATACGCCCGTCATCGGTCGGGCCACGGGATGAACCGGACATCATCGTGTCCGGAGCGCCGCTGTAGCGGTTCTGATGGTTCCCCACGGTGAGGGTGTTCTTGGCGGTGGACGGCGCCCCGACCGTACCGGTCCCCGGCCCGTCGTTTCCTGCGGCAAACAGGACCAGAAGACCCTCTTGGTTCGCGTGCGTGCGGTCGTAGGCCGCGGTACGGTCGTCGATGTCCTCCGCAGATGAGGTGTACTTTCCTTGGTCGCTGACCTGAGACGAGCCCCACGAATTGGTGTGGATCCGTGCGCCTTGGGAATAGGCCTGATTGAGGATGTAATTCAGACTCGGAGAGAGGAATTGCCCGTTGTTGTCGTTCTCCATCGCTTGGAAGATCAACTCGGCTTGTGGTGCAACCCCGGCATAGCCGCCACGACTTCCGTCACCGAGCACCGTGCAGGCCACGTGCGTTCCGTGCCCCGAGTGCTTGTCTGCAGTGGAGCCGTCGCCGACCACGTCGGTGTTGGAGAGCACGCGAGCCCCGAAATCACCGTGATCTGCATCCAAACCAGAATCGGCCACGGCAACGATCACGCCTGAACCGTTCAGGGAAGTCGTGAAACCGTTGGCGACGGCGCTGACCTTCATGTGCTGACGCGCTTGATCGTTTACGATGGCAAACGTCGGCTCTGGACCCAGCCACATCACCGAGGGCTGCAGCACCAACGTAAGCAGGTCCATGGTCGCAAGGTCCCCACGCCAACGGCCGTTGTCGACCGCGTGTTCGCCCTCGAGGGCGGCGCTGGCCACGTCGTTCAGGTCCTGTTGAACATGGTGTTCTCCGTGTTGCAAATGGACCACGGAAACGGGTCCATCGAGGTCCCGCCACCCTTCGAGGCGCATCTCGGTGCCTTGGAGGGCGGCCTCACCTCCGGTGAGCAGAAGCACATCAAGCAATGCATCGTCAACGAACATTCCGGCCGGGACCGAATGCACCGAACGGACCGCGGCCATCCCATCGAGGGCGCCGAAAGCGGCGGGAGGCGCTTGGAGGAGAAGACCGGAAGGCGCGATGAACTCCCGAACCACGATCCCTTGGACCGAGGCGAGCTCCTCCCGGGCCACGGTCAGTGGCATCTCGAGGTCAACGACCACGAGGCGAAGGTCCGGTCGTGGGGTCAACATCGACTCCGGCAACGGACGGTCGATGAGCAAGCCGTCATCGCTGAAGCGACCAAGTCGACTGTCGGCATATGGGCCTCGATCATCGAGCGAAGGAGCATCGGCGTAGGTGCCCGCAAGGGCCTGGTAGGTGTCCGGCTGCACCTCGAAGAATACCGGCGACCAAGCGTCGGCGTCCTCCGCAGCCTGCTCATCTTCTGGGGCAATCCACCCCGACCATGTGGAGAGGAGGAGCAAGAGGACCAGCGCGACCGGCCTGAGGGCACGGCTGCTGGACATGGTGCAAAGCCTCCGCGAGACCACTATATCGCTTGGGGTAACCTGCACGGCCCTGCATCAGAAGGGCCACGTACGACGGTCCGTCCGGTCGGAGAATTCCTCTGAGGCCCACGTGCCAACGTCATGACGCCATGTTTCCTGATGGCTTGCACCGTCATAATCCGTCCAAGACACCGAGGTTTGGATGGTGTAATTGGCCCAAACCGTATGCCCAACGATCTTCATTTCAAGGTCGTCCCCGGCCACCGAACTGTGCGCCGAAAGCACGTCCAAAAACACGGACATGCGACCGAGCTGATCGCCGTCTTCGTCCTCGAAGGAAACCACGACCTCGAGGTCGGTCACGGCCCTGCTTCCTGAGTTTTGAATTTCGGCCATCAAAATGTGGCCGCCGTTTTGCATGTACACCGTGTCGAGGGTCAATCCGTCACGGGGCAAAATCCAGTACCATCCGCTCATCAACAGACCAAGCAACACGATGAGGGTCAATCCAGCGAGGGCCACCTTGGCGGGTTCCACTTCCTTGCGCAAACGTTGGAGACGTTCTGCCGCGTCTTGTGCGGCGCGCAGCACGTCCTCTTCGTCCGTGGAGCTGTCACCGTCGACCCGGTCACGGATCCGTTGAAGGATACCCTCCTTGGACGGCTCGGGGTTGAAGGGGGCATCACCAGACATGCTCACACCACCCAAGCCAGTCCGCTGGCCACCGCGGAACTGATCGGTTCCACCACCAAGATATGCCGAGTTTCCACCGCCCCACCGGTCAAGGAACCGATCAACGAAAGGTCACTGGCCATGCCGTTGACGCCAACCGTTGACGCCGTGGGCAAAATACCGGTGAACTGCGTATCGAGCAGCACGCCACGCCCGTCAATGGCAAGGTCGGACATGAAGGGGACGCCTTCCAAGCGCGGCTCCCGGTCGGCCGGCGTCAACTCAGCGTTGGCCGTGGCGATGACGCGCCCGGTTGTGATGCCGTCAAGGATGATGATGGGGTACACGCCACCAACACGATGCATGTGGATGGTGGCTCCCTTGAGGTTCTCACCGACCACTTCCATCGATTGAACCGTCAGTCCAGGGCTGGAGGGCACGTCGGAGGCGCGCAGGTACAATTGCCGCACACCCGAACCGCTCGAAGCGATCTCGACACCAAATCGGTCGGTTGTTTTCAGTTGGAACCGGGAGGGCAAATCCTCGGCGATCATCGTCACGTCGCCTTTGCTGTCGATGGCTTTCCCGTACGCCTGCACGAAGAGGTCCATGTCCTCTCCGTTGGAGGTGTAATCCATCGTAAAGAGTCCTTGGAAGGACGTCTCTGCACGGATGTCAAAGACCTCCGAAGGCTCGGCAACGAGGTACAATTCTCCCGGCAGGTCACGCATGAACACCGTCGCAGGCCACCATCGCCCATCGACGAAGCGGTGCTGTTGAATCATCAAGGCCTCAGCGGAACGCCCGTCGGCTTGGAACTCCTCAGGGACGGTCACGTCCAAAATGAGGACGTCGCCAATCGTGGCAAACACGTCCGTGCTGCGGGGAACATCAAGGATCAGGGCCTCTGAGCGTGTTTGTGTGGTGTGGTCGATGAACACCGCATGCGCAGAATCGAGGGGGACGCCCACGTCGTAGCGCATGTCGAGGGTCAAGCGCGGGACGGTCAAGTTTCGTTCTTGGAAGAACACCGCGTCCAGCAACACATCGTGCGGGTTTTGCGTGTCAAATCCGGTCAAACGAAGGTCGACGTCTTGTCCAGAAATGCCCTTCACAAGGATCGTCATGTCCTCATAATCGGGTTTCCATGACGTGAACGCGAGATCGAACTGGTAGGTTGGAACGCCATCGAGCAAGCGGAAGTCGTAATCCAAGTCGATGGCCCCCGCGGGGAGTGAGGGCAACCACGTGCGGATGTGCCACGCACGCCGTTCGGTCAGGTCGATGCCTTGCTCGCTCCAGTTCTCAAGGTCATGCTCCTCTTTTTCCTCATCGCTCAATCGCCCGTCTGCGAGCACCGCCATCAGGTCCCGAGCGCCGGACACCCCTGCCGATTCGAGCACAAGAGCGCCCTGCTCTTGCTCGTCTGCGGTCAAGCGGGCGTCGTCCCAAATGGTCTCCAGCGTGATGCGCCCGGACAAGGTGAGTCGGTCAAGTCGGCTGAGGTTAAGGTCGGCGTTCACACGCTCATCGGCCTCCATGGACAGGCCATGCACCCATACGGGTTCGGGAGGCGTTGTGCCCTTGCGCATGTCTGCGGTCAGGTTGAACGCCTCACCGGTCTCGAGGTCCATGCCGATGGCGAGGTCGGTTTCCTCACTGATGGCCCCACCGAGGTCGTAGGTCAACGCGTGAATGAAATCGTTGGCCACTCGCCCGAACGCGACAAGATCACCGAGGAAAAAGGAGAGGCCCTCAACGCCCTCTTGATCGCCAAAGTCAGGCAATTCGAGGCCTTCGGAGTCCGCACCACCGGGAACCGCAACCGTGATGTCAGCCGGCAATGGCTCGATGACCGCGCGCCCGTTCAAGCCCAGCAAGGGATCGTCGTACAGGGTGTTGTCCTCGAACAGCAGGCGCAGGGGCTCGGACGACGTGCGTTGCATTTCGACGCGGCTGTTCCCCTCTGGACCCGATGCCCCCTCTTCGAGGGGAGAAAGGCGACGCATGCGAAGCACGTCCGAAATTCGGACAGAAAGGCTGGTTTCGTCTCCGTCCACGGAAAAGCGAACGTGGTCACCGTCCATCGTGAGCGGAACGGTGCCGTTGCTGGACTGAATTTCAACCGACTGAAGCGGCGTACTGGCCACATAGCCGACCTCCGAACCGAGCACCAGTTCGAATTCCGACGGCAGGCCAACCAACCGCAGTGCGTTCCGCTGGTCGCCGTCTTGACCCCCGTACGTGATGGTCCCAATCGGAGCGCTGGCTTCGTAGATGAGGCGCTCGGGTTGTTGGACCAATCGAAGGTCGTCCGGCCGGTTGGAAATCATCGCAGCCTGCTTCTGTGCAGCCGACATGTTGGGTCCATCGTGAGACACGTGCCCCACGATGAGGGGTTCAGCGCTGGATCCCTTCAGCGCAAGAACGCGCTCGCTGGTCAGCGGGTCAAAGGATTGGGTGACACCGGAGACCCCGCTGACCCGGGCGCTCATCGCCACAGGCACGAGCGGCGCGACCGGGCCTGAGCGGCCTTGAACAACATCGATGGAGGCATCGCTGGACAAGAGGAGGTGGTCGCTTTGCGGCAACCACGGTTGGTCGCTGGACGAAAGGGCGAAGCCAAGGGTGCCAACTTCTGCAGGCGAGCGCGTCTCGCCCGTGGACCAAGCGGCCTTGACTTGCGTGTAACACGCGACCTCCACGGTCCCGCCCGCGCTGCCTGCCGTCCCGACCACGGCGCTTGGGATGCTGTTGACGATGGTGCCCAAATCTAGGATGATTTCAACCAGGCCAAGCAATGCATTGTCAAGCACCTGAGAGATCGCGTTGAGGTCGCTGTTGTCCGGCCGCAAGCGTTCAACGCCGCTGGTCCCAAGTTCGAAACTCCCGGACACCACGATGACCGGTGGCAGGTCTTCGACGACCAAGGTCATCGACGAACGGTCCGGGGCAAAGCCTCCGCGTTGGAAACTTGAGGCGAATTCCAGCAGCGGAATCGACTCAACCGCTGCGACCACGATGAGGGTGTTTGGCGGTGCTGCAGGATTGATGGGGAGCGTGGGGTCGTTGACGTTGGTCGTGGCATCGCCTGAGAAGTTCTTGATGCCAATGAACAGGGAGACCCGCTCCGGTACATCGCCGGGCAAGTTGATGCTGCCCGGGGCTTCACCGATCATGGTGAACAAAGCGTTGATTTCCTCCTGCGGAAGCGTGCCTGAAGGGAGGCCACGAATCCAAATCCTGGCGTCGGAAATGTTTCCGAAGGCGTCGTCGCCTTCGGGCATCTTCGAGCGGTCTTCGAAGTAGTGGACGTAAACGTCTGCGTCCCGGTCGCTGAACACCTCCACCGTATCGAAGGTGTTGTCCCCAAAATTGTCGTTCCTCAGGGTGAGGTCGATCTCAGAAGGAAGCCGACGTCCTGTGTCCTCAGGATGGAAACCAGCGTCGATGTAAGCCAGTTCGAGCACCTCAGGGACGGTGCCATCGTTGCTTGCAACGTCGAAATGGACGAAGCCGACACCCACGCCAAAGGCGCAACGGTCGGCATGGCTGTCCACTCGGGGCTGGTTTTCTGGATCAAACCAATCGTCGTCAGCACATTCTGTTTGCAGGTTGCCTCCAGGCGCGTCCGGATTTTGGATGGTGATGGCGTAGGGTGCGGAAATGGAGGTCAGAGAAAGGGTGTCCTCACCGACCCCTCCACCAAGAAGGTCGAGGATCAATTGCCCCACGTCCGTCACCGTGTCAGCGATTTCGAACGTGATCCTGTCCAGTCCGACGCCGACCCGGAATTCGTGGGGGGGTTGGGTGAAGCGCGTGTCGATCACGATCGAGTACGATTCCGATTCTTGGACCGCGAAATCAAACGCGAAGCCCTTGAGCAGACTGACCTCGAGGAAGGCCATGTCGTCCCACAACGGGTCTGCGGCATCGATTTGGTGAACACGCCACTGGAAAATGGGTCGAATCCAGAGGGTTTCTGGAACGAGTCCGGGCAGTGGGCCGATACCGCCGCTGGTCGTGATGTCCCACCCTTGGCCGCGTTCCAACAAGCCCTGAACGGTCAATTCGACGATGACGTCCTCGCCTCCGTCACCGTCGATGTCGATGTAGTTGTCAAAGAGGTTCAGGTCCGTTCCGAGTTGAATGTCGCCGGTGAAGGTTCCAGAGGTCCAACTTTCGTAAGATGGCCCGTCGTTCTTGCTGCTGAAATTCAGGTAGATGGCGTAGGTGTTGATGCCAATCGCGAGCGGATCGGTGAGCTGCCAATTTTCGACGGAAAACAACGTCTGGAACAAGTTGTCCGGAAGACCTGCACCGCTGTGGTTTTCAGCGTCCAACAGGAACTCGTACGCACGAGGGTGATCTGGCTCGAAAGGCGCTGAGTCCCGGACTTCCAAGCCGTCGAGGAAGCGTTCAGCTTCGACGATGGCGTCACCCTCACGGACGTCTCGTGCGGCCACGTCGACCGAGGAGAGGGTGCTCGATGCGACCTCCTCAGCAATGAGGTCCGAGCTGCTCACCGAGCGGTCCTCGAGAAGCTCGTCCAAGGCATCGAGGATGCCAAAATCATTGGATGCGATTTCCGCGGTGGTGACCGGCTGAACGATGGGGACCAAAAACAGCAGCAAAAGCACGATGGCAGGAGCCCGCCGTTGCACCTGACTTGGCCGGACTCCTGGATGGAGCAGCCTAGCGGCGTCTCGCTGCATGCTTGAAGGCCGGCTTCGCACGTTGTGAACCCTTCCCTGTTGTGCGTCGTCCTGAACGCTTACTGCGGGCCATCCCTCTGCTCGTCGAGCATGTCGACGAGGTCAGCAGGCAACTCCAAGCGACCTCCTGGCGAAGCCGTGTTGGCCGCGGGCACGTCGGGCGCGTCGGGTGCAGCCTCGACGGCAGAAACCTCCGTGTCCTGAACGGGTTCGAACACGGCGACCGGTTCAGGGTCGGCATCGTCCACCAAGGCCTCCAGTCCAGCCATCATGGCCGCGTCGTTCTGAGCCGCAACCTCACCCAGAAGGGATTGGGCCATCGGATCCAAGGGGGCAGAGGGCGTTGGTGGGGAATAGACCGGGTTCGTGGCCGGTTGAGCGGTGGTTGCACCCGCCTGATCTCCGCCGTATATGGCCGCCATTTCTGTCGCCTTCGCCTGCTCTGCCGATGCTTCAGCCGTCGTGACGGGCTCCGTCTGTGTGTGAGGCACGGAGGGGGTTCGTCGCATCCGCAGCACCACAACCGCAACGGCCGCGACAAGCAGCAGGCCCACGCCCGCAACCACGGCTCCGCCAGAGGAAGACGTGGAGGCAGCGGCCTCGACCTCAAGGTTCCACACCGCTCGATCGCTGTTTCCAGCCGGGTCGAACACGGTGATGACGACCACGCGCTCGCCGGCCTCATCGAAGGTCAACTGCACTTCTTCTCCGAGCAAGTCAGGATCGTCGTCAGGGACGCCGTTTCCGTCGGTATCTGAAAGCGGATTTGTGTCCCAATGGATGCGCAGCGTGTTGACCGCGTCAACCGGGTCATCCGCGCTGACGCGCACCACCGTCGAAACACCTGCCTCCATCGAGGTCGGCAAAGCGCTGACCGATGTGACGGCAAGACGAGGGAGGGTTCGATCAACGACCACGACGCGACGTTCCATCACATCGGTGTTGCCGCTTGGGTCGGTGACCGTCAATCGTACGGTGTGTTCGCCGGAGTCCGCCCACGAAGCCACCACGGTGGTGTTCTGACCTGCTGGTGCACCATCGATGGCCCACGCACAAACATCCACGCGGTCGTCGTCGGTTGAGGGTGCACAGGACAACTGAAGCACAGCCTCAGGGTCCAAGCGGTAGCCGTCTTCCACGGGTTGTTCAGCACCCAAGGAGGAGATTTTCGCAGTGGGAGCCACCACATCGGTGACCGCGACCTGATGTTGGGCCATGGCGGTTCGACCGTCAATGTCCCGCACGTGGACGGTGACGGTGTAGGTCCCAGGCCGGTTCCATGCCGCGGATGTGCTCTGTGACGAAGCCCATTCGCCGTCGTTGGTGGCGTCACCGTCGTTGTCTTCGTCCTTGTCCGCGTCCAAATCCCACAACCAGTCCACCAATCGATTCAGCCGGTCAGGGGTGGAAGACGCGTCCAAGATCAAGGGTTGCGAGAGGGTGGTGGATCCGTTGCTGTCGTCCTGAACGATTGGATTCATCGGCGGGTCAAGGGTCAGCCGAACCGTCATTCTCAGATCACCGGAAACTGCGCCTCCAAGAACGGCGTCCCCTCCGTCCAACATGAGGTGCATCGGTACGCCGTCCAGCGAATTGGGAACCGTCCACGTCAGGGTGGAGGAGGCGGACACATCGAGCAAGGCAGTACCGGCATCTGGAGCATGCTGTGACCCCGTTTCCCATTCCGTCCGCTGGGCGTCGGTCAGGAAGGCCAGATCACCAGAACCGTCCAAACCCCACGCTTCAACTTGGATCGACGTGCCGGCGTCCAGCACCAAACCTGAGGCCTCGGTCAGCCAGATGCTGCTGTTCTGAACGGCGAACAGGTCGTGGACGGTGGTGAGGGAACCGTCCTGAAGCACGCTCACTTGGACGCTGATTTGGGCACGTGCCCCACCTTGGTCGCCTTGACCTTGGTCGCCATCGTGAGCGAGGTTGTCCATGACCAGCGACCACGCCTTGGCGTTGATGGAGGCAGGGACCTTCCAATGGAAGACCTGTTGGCCCAGCATTGATTCGGTGGACACCGGCGTGGTCATGGCGCTGCGGTAACTCTGGCCAAGGGTGTAAGGCGCCTT
The DNA here is from genome assembly GCA_964228865.1 of Salinimicrobium sp. Classification (GTDB taxonomy): domain Archaea; phylum Thermoplasmatota; class Poseidoniia; order Poseidoniales; family Poseidoniaceae; genus MGIIa-L3. The sequence continues at coordinate 19,573 of CAXRAI010000028.1, forward strand.
CCCAGCTTCATCGAAAACAAGCACGTCCACGGCGTCGTCCGCGACGAGGATGTCGAACGCCAGCACCGTACCTGGAGCGTGCACGCCGAGGTTGATGTCGAGGCATGAACCTGCATCGACGGCCATGGCTCCAGACACATCGGACAACTCCGCTGAAGCGCAGTCGGGCGCTGCGCGTCCTTCGGTTGCCCCAACCACGGGCATGAGGAGCATCAGCACCAGCAAGGCACCAAGGAAGCGACGCATGGTGCTGACATCGCTGCTGCGGCTTTCAACGTCTGCCTTCCACGAGCAGCCGAGCCTCCCATCCAACCTCTTCCCGTGACAGGTGGTGAACCGTCCCGTCGGTTTGGACGGTCAGCCGGTCCCCGTCGTTCAAGGCCACGCAGGGCACGGCCGCCTCCAAGACAGCATTGGCCTCGGACAAAGAGGGGGTGACGTCGGACAAACGGGCGCTGAAGTGGGTCAGCGCAAGCCCGCGGGCACCCAGGTGGAGCGCCGTACGGGCGGCTCCTGCTGCCGTGCTGTGGAGGTGCGCCTCCGCGCGGTCGGCGTGCTCCTCGAGGTACGTGGCTTCGTGAACGAGAAGGTCTGGACCGGGTTGCTCGCTGTCCAAGCCGGGGGAGGCGGTGTCGCCAGAGACGACGAGGCTCGACAAAGCCCCGTCAATGCGCCAACCGCACGACGGAACCGAGTGCCTTGAGACGACGGGGCTCAAACGGTGTTCCGTCCATCCCTCCGGTGACCACACCGCCGTTGATGGGATCACGCCGTCCGGAGTCACGTCCACCCATCGGCCTGAAGCGACGTGGCCGAGGCGCCAGATGATGGGGTAACCGAGCAGTTCTTCGGTGGCTCCAAGGTCATGCCACACGCGCATTTGACGCCAAACGTCCGAGGCGGGCAAGCCTTCCGGAGGCGTGCTTTGAAACCCATGTTCGCACAGGTGGTCAAAGGTGGAGGCGTCCACAGGACCGGCGACGACCAGGGGCTCATCACGCCCGTCAAGCCCTGAGGTTTGCATCCACGGCAACAACCCCCAGGTGTGGTCAAGGTGACCATGGGTCAGCAGCACGGCAGCCACACGTCGGCTGCGCAGCCGGGGCGTGCCGGATTCTGATTTCAAATGCCGGCGGGCGGCCGTGAATCGATCTTGGAAGCCTTCTCCAGGGTCGATGAGGACCAAGCCTTCCGGGCACGCCAACACAGATCCGCTGACCGCTCGCTTGGTCGTCGGACGCGCTGAAGCGGTCCCGAGCACGTGCAGGTCCAACATCGGAGCACCTCAGGGAAGCGGAATTGGCGTTTGCGGGAACCAGCGCAACACAACGACGTCCCCGACGCCGCGGATCCATCGCCACGGCACCGCGACGTCAATGCTCTGCTCGACCAGTTCTGCGGGTGTTTCGGTCACGAAGAGATGAGAACAAGCCATGCCGTCCAAATCGATGACCGCGTCGTGCACGCGACCCAACCGACGTCCATCGGGGAGGTAGACCTCCTTTCCACGCACGGCGGTGACGTCCATGGCCCTCCCTCATCAACGAAGAAGGGGGTCCAACCTTGAACCCAACGTCGCAAGGACGGGGCTCACTTGCCGCGGTTGAGGTTCGCCTTGAGCGAGGGGCGGAGCTTCTCAGCGCCCTTGCCCTTGCTGCGGGAGAGACCACGACCGCGCTTGCCGGCGGAGGTGAGGCCACGGGCCGCACGGCCGCGGTGGCTGTTGTGGCCGTTCGCCCGGGAGAACACCCCGAGCTGCTTGTCGGCGATGATTGCGGGGTGGTGCGTGTCGATGAGGATGACCTCGTAGTACTTGTGCTTCCCATCTTGGCCGACCCAGTAGGAGTTCAGGACCTCGAGGTTGGGGTAGTGGCGGGCGCAGCGCTCTTCGGCGATGCGCTGGATGTTCTTGCCCATGGTGATCTTGCGGACACCGGCCTTGGAGGGCTTGCGCTTCATGTGCACCTTGCCCTTGCGTAGGCCACCGCGGCGAACGCGGGTGCGGACGACGACAACGCCCTGCTTGGCCTTGTAACCGAGGCGGCGCGCGGCGTCGATGCGGGTTGGCTTCTC
>CAXRAI010000029.1:0-21439 GCA_964228865.1 Salinimicrobium sp.
CCTGCCGTGGGCGAAATGCTCGCCTTCGGCCTGACCCGCACCGCTGAACTTGGTCGGAGCTTTCGGGCCATCGACGTGGGATGCGGCAACGGTTGGGTCGTCCGTCAACTCGCCGCGATGCCCTTCTGTTCCCATGCCGAAGGGGTGGACGGTGCGCCTGGGATGATCGAGAAGGCCAAGCGCATTGACCCTGAGGGTCACTACCACCACGCCATGCTTCCCGATTGGGCGCCAGAAGGTCGCTTCGATCTGCTCGTCTCCATGGAGGTCCTGTACTACCTGCACGACCCTGCCGCGATGCTTGCTACCTTCCGTGAATCATGGCTCCAGCCTGGTGGCTGGGCCGTGGTCGGCGTCGACCACTACGCCGAGCATGAGGACAGCCTCGATTGGCCGGAGAAGGTGGGCGTTCACATGACGACCCTGTCCGAAGCGCAGTGGCTCGAAGCCTGGGTTGCGGCAGGATTCGAAGCCGTGGAAACGTGGCGTGCCGCGGGAGATCCTGGCACCTTGGTCATCGCTGGGCGATGCCCCTCATAGAGGCCCAAGCTCAGCGCCCAAAGGCCCACACAGTCGGATGCCTCCTCGATGGAAGGGGCACTTTCTGCAAGGCTCTGCTTCGCTCGGCGCGAGCCGAGAGGGTTCTGGAATGGATTCTGGATCCACCGACAAGTGAGCCTTCCAACGCATCAACCGCTCCGCTTCAATGCGGTGTGAAGCGTACTCTTCCGCCGTCATCTCGACGATGCGTCCTGAAGCCGCCAGCAGCAGGGCGGGCGGCAAAACATGGCGGCGCTGACCCTCTTCTCGACCGTTCTCTTGTGCTTCGAGCGCCATCGAGTACAAGGTCAACTGCAACGCGTAATGGGACAACTCGTCGCGTTCAGCCTGGGTTCGCCCGTCTGCCCCAATGCCGCTGAGGTCCTGCAATGGATGCCCCTTCGTGACGTCTTCCGGGCGGTAGGGTTCCAAGCAGCCGGTGGTCTTCAGATCGACCACCTGAAGCGACGGCCCAACCTCATCGTCTTGCACGGCGAGGACGAGGTCCATCCGTCCCTCAACCTCGGCGATGGGGCGTGGTACGGTGGCCACGCTCACCCGCCCACCTCGTGTCCATCGTGTCACTGGGAGGCCTTCACCGGGAACCTCGAGCATCGCGAAGAAGGGATGTTCGGTGCGCAGACCGTCGAGAAGGCGCCCGTGTTGTTTCTCTCCTCGCGCCAGTCCACCCAAACGGCCCCGCTGCATCAAGCCAAGCAGGTGCTTCATACGCTCGATGACGTGTGGATGGTCGCTCATCGCGAGGCCATGCTCCTCGAACACCCGTCGCAAGACGTCGTCGTCGAGCAAGCGGTCCGGTTGGGCGCCTGTCCATGAGTTGGGCAGAGCGGGTTGTGCTGCACCAAGCACAGGGTTTGGCAAACCGAGCTCGACGACACGGTGCATCATGGTGCCAAAGACCGTCGGTGCCGGCCATGCCACCCCGTCCTCGTGGACGTCGCTGCTTCGCGGTTTGACCTCGTGACCGTCCTCGTCGGTGAAGGTGGATTGGCCGAAGGCCTCGGGGCGCCATCCCCTGACCTGCTCGAGCCAGTGGCGACGCGGGCAGGCTTTGGCGGCGTCAAGGCCGTGAGGGGTGATGCGGAACCGGTGATCCACGGTCGTGGCGACGACCTCCTCGGAGGGGGTGACCTCGTCCAAAGAGGCGAGGACGGCTTCCAGGTGACCCAACGGTGTTGACGTGCTCAGATCGGAGGCCGCTTCTGGGTCATGGACGATGAGCAACGAGGGAATGCTCGCCTCGCCCAACCCCGCGTTGGCCAACAGCCCGGCGGGGTCCAGATGCAAGGCTTGACCGCCCTCATGGGACACGGGGCACCACGGTGAATCCTCACCGTCTGCTGAAAGCCCGAGTTCGGTCAGGGCTTGCATCCAGTGGTCCCCAAAAGTGCGGGTGTTCGCTTCGCTGATCGGCAAGGTCAGGCGCCCCGAGCCGTCCACTGTGGCCTTCTCTGGAGCTCCCGCAACGATGAGATGACGTTCCACCCGGGTCAGCGCGACGTAGAATTGGCGGGCGCGTTCAGCCTTGGCTTGTGCATCACCCAATCCTTTGGCCATCCTCCAAAGCCCGTCGTTCGGGGCGGGGAGGGAGGGCCAAGGCCGCGGCCGAGCCACGACCAAATCAGGGAGGACACGCACGTTGTCGCGCGATTCTTGGCTCGGGTCTTGACGGCCTGCAGAGAACAAGCCGGCGACCACCACCACTTCCCGTTCAAGGCCCTTGGCGTTGTGGATCGTCATGATTTCAACCGCGCCACCCGAAGGTTCCACGATGGCGGGTGGGCCGTCCCTCTGTAGACCGGAAAGAGCCGTAAGGCGCTCATGGAGCACCACAGGGTCATCCCCTTCGGATTGACTCATGGTCCGCAACATCAGCGCGAACCGCTCCGCGTGTTGGCGCTCTGCATCGGTGCATTGCGCGACCAGCAGGTCCGATTCGTCCAGCAAGGTATCGACCACCGAATGAATGGCTCCCGCATCGGCCAGGGCACGGCATCGCCGTGCCACTTCGCGGTGGTGTTCGGGCGCGACGGTCAAGGCCTCCCAGACGTTCCCCGATTCCTCCAACCGGGCAAAAGCCTCAGGCAAAGCAAGGTCATCCAATCCGAACGCGGACGAGCGGGCGAGAACGGCCAAGGCATGAGGTGAGTCAGGACGAGCCAGCGCTTCGACGGCGGCCATCAAGGGTTGAACCACGGCTTGCTCCAGCAGGTTGCCCTGGCGGTCGACCATCACAGGAACGCCCCGCGCACGCAACCGATCCACGAGGTCCGCGGAGCGGGAACGGGCGTGCACGAGCACGAGCACATCCGAGGGATTGACCGGCCCATCGCAGGGCGCTTCCACCTCATCGCTGAGGCGAATGGGGGTACCCGTCACCAGGGCTGCAATGCGTGCGGCGATGAGTTCGTTCTCGAGATGGACCGCTTTCGAGCGCGGGTCATCGAAAGGCGACAACGGAACGAGGAGGTCGTCGCTGACCTCTCCTGCTTCGCGCCGAACAGGGACCAACCATTCCATGCGTGGTGTGCCCTCGATGGTACCAATCGGGTCCAACCGCTGAGGGTCGGCATACCACGCCCCGTCCATGCTCCGGCTTGAAGGTCCGAGCACGGTTTCAAACACCCCGTTGAGGGTCTCCATCAACGGGGGAGCCGTTCGGAAATTTTCGTCCAGTTCGATGTGGCCTTCGCTCCGACGTTCAACCACCGCTTCACCCGCAGGAACACCGGGACGGAGCACGCCGTAGTGCACGATTCCCCAAGGGCGCCCCTTGCCTCCAGGCGTATGCTCGCCTGCTTCGTGGTAGCTGCCCATGACCCCTCCATCGCCTTCTGGGCGTGGGTCACGGCCTGCTCCCTCGGTACGGTAAGGCGCCAGCCGTGGCTCGTCGGCTTCCAAACGGTTCATGCGACGGATGGCGGTGGTGGTCGAACGCATGACGCGAACGTCGGCCTGCCGGAAGCGGTAGATGGACTGCTTCATGTCGCCCACCACGCACACGGTTGGATCCCATCCACTTCGCGGCCCAGCAGGCTCGTCTCCTGTTCGATGACGTGGGCCCCAAAGCCTGGCCAAAAGACGCAGGTGGGCGGGGTTGGTGTCCTGGAATTCATCGATGATGAACGCCCTGAATTCACGCCGGAGCCGCTTGATTCGGTCCCAACGGCGTTGTATGTCGTTGACCAAGGCCGTGTTGTCTCCAGCGAGCACGATGGCTCGCTCGATGTGCTGGTCGCTCCACGGCCCCTCCATGCTGTCTTCAGAGGCCACAGCAGGATGGTCAAGGGCGTGCACCACAGCCTCCGGCCAGACGCCGTCCCGAACGGCTTCAGGGCAGCGTGCCAACAGGAGGTCGGCCGCCATGCGCTGCACGTCTTCGAAATCGATGAGGCCGCGTTCGGCCTTGACGATGTTCAGCGCGCGTCCGTTGGCTTCGTGGACCACGAACAGGTCTTCCATCAACGCCGCAGCAAAAGGTGCCCCTGTGGACAAGGCACCCTCTGGTGGTGCAACGGGAAGTGGATGATCAAGCGTCGATGGCCAGAGATCTGCTTCTCCTGGAATGAAGGTGTAGGGAAGGCCTGGTTCAAGCTCCAAGGCCGCGGTGGCCAGCGTGGCCCACCATCGGTGTTGAGGTTCGTCGAAAAGTGCGGTGACGGTGGCTTTCCGGGATTCAAGGCCATCGATGTAGGCCAACTTGGCCTCATCGGCGTTCTTGCTTCGCTTTGGAGCACCACAGCCCGCGGGCCAGCCCCCGTCTTTTGGCAGGGCATTGCTCGGGAAGCACGACCCAAAGATCCCCTTCGACAGGTTCGACTCCGTCATGACGATGCGCAAGGCGCCGTACAGCCACCGGAGTTGCCCCCAGCCGTCCTCAGGCAGGTCTTGGCTGCACCAGCGTCGCAGTTCACGGAACCTCGTCTGGTCGTGTCCCAAGGCCGTTTCCTTGGGTTCGACGTGCGCCTGGGCCCGGGTCAGAACATGCCCGTGCCAAGCCAGAAGCGCTTGACGAAGGGTCTCCAAAAAGGCGGTCAATCCTGGCCCTTCAGCCAAGGCAGCCACCATCGTGCGAAGCGCTTCAGCGTCCACGGGTTGGCCTTGGGTGGAAGCGTGGATTTCACGGCGTGCCTCGCCAACGAACGCCCCGTTTCGGAGCATGGCGCTGAACACGCGATGCGCGGCGCCATGTCCCCCCAACGCCGACGCCACGCGGTCACGGGCCTCGATGACGGCGCTGCCGTTTGGAATCTGGAAGGCCGTCGCATCGCTTGGATGGCGGAGGCGCCAGACCGCGGAAATCGCGGTGTCGTGCAAGGTTTCCATGCCCTCTTCGGGAACGTGTCCGTCGACCCTGCGTGGCATCAATTCGTCGATGTAGGGCGCAACCAACCGGTTCAGGAAGGCGTCGATGGTGGTGACCGGAGCATCGTCCAAGAGGGAAGACAAGAGGTCCACCACGCCCTCTGCACGACCGCGCCATCGGACGTCGACGATGCCTTCGTCGTCGCCTTCGACGGCCTCGCCTCGGATGGCCGTGATGCGTCGTTTGATGCGCGAACGCAAGGCCGCTGCGGCTTTGCGCGTGAAGGTGATGGCGACCACTTCGGTGGGCAGCAAGCCCGGCCATGCCTCTGGAGTGAGCCGGTCACGGGGAGACTCCAACGAAGCCCCGGCACCGGGGCGTCCCGGGCGGGTTCCCGGTGGGGTGAGCAGGGTCGCGCGTTGTGCTGAAGTCAGCAAATGCTGCACGTAACGTTCAGCCATCACCGTCGTCTTCCCGGTACCCGCACCGGCGTCCAGCACGATGTGTCGGTCCAGATCAAGCCCAAGACGTTGGGCGTGGCGGAAGGGGTGTTGCATCAGCGGCCACCTCCAAGGTGGGCCACGCCACAAGCGGAGGCGACCGAACATGAGGAACAGGCCTTGGAAGGGGTCGGGTTCACGTGACCTTCTGAGGCGGCCTGCACCGCCCGGGCCATGGTCAACGCTCGCTCCTGCAGCCATCGGCGGAAGGGCGAGGAGGTCGTGCCGTCCCGAAGCGAAGAAGGATGGGTCTGCCACAGGTGTGAGGTGACCTGTCCGATGTTCAAGCCGTCAAGGATCGCCGTCCAAGTCGTGTCCAATTCCACGTGATGCCATGTGCCTGCACCCACGGACGAAATGCCAACCCCAACCACACGGTCCTGAGGGCGCGCGGCTTCCCATGCAAGGGCATAGGCCGCCAGTTGTACCTCATCGTACAGCGCCCGAAGGTGGCGTTCTTGCTCTTTCGTTCGCTGTGGCCCAACCACGCTTTTGACATCGCGGAGGATGACCAAGCGTTCGGGTCCGTCCTCGCCGATCAGACCCGCATCAATCGCCGCCTGACGTCGGGCCTCGTCGAGGATGACCTCATCGGCACGGTCGATTCGACATCGAAGGGGTTGTGGCTCCATGTCATCGCTCATGACCACCGCTGGCGCCTCACCCTGCCCGTCGACGATGGCCCATTCGGTCGCCATGGGCGAGACGCCCGTGAGGGCAGCATCGGCCAGGAGCAAACGGCCCAATTCACCTTGCGGTGTTGGCGCTGGTTCCGGTGAGGTGGCTCCTGGTGGAGGATCACCGATCGCTGCACGGCGGCGGTGCATGGCCACAGCATCGGTTCGCCCGAGCCAGGGCGTTTGCTCGAACACCGCTTCGATGGCCTCGGACCAATGTGCGTTCAGGTCGTCGGGCGAAAACGGCACGCATGCAGACGTTCGCCATCCTTGCTCAGACCAGGTGCCAAAGGCCCGTAGGGACGTTTCCTCGAAACGATGGACGAGGTCCCCTTGTTCGCGTCGATCGACGTCTTCGGCGCCGGCATCTTCACCGCTGACGCTGAAGGCTTGCTCCAACCACGCCTTGCGCGGGCAAACGACCCAGCCTTGCAAGCGGCTGGGCGACCACGTGCTTGACGCATACCCTTGGCCCTCAGCACCGATCACGGCATGCAAGGCGCCACCGCCGAGGGTTGGGGGTGCGAGGGGGCGGGGGTCCAGCGAAACCGAGACGGAATTTCCGTGGATCCGAAGGCCGAGGTGAGGCCAATCCTCCACCAACGCAACCTTGCGGTCCTTCCCAATGGCGGAGGGGGTGGGGCGGAGGTTGAGGCGGGACGTGGTTTGCAGACGGGCTGCATCGCTCCAGGGGAGCACTTCGCCTGTCTCGAGCGCTTGGAGGTCGGGTTGACGGCGCGCACGGTCTTGGAGCACGTCCGGCGCAGCGGCCGCCAAGAGGGCCCCGCGGTTCACCGGAGCATGCACCTCTCGCCCGGCGTCAAGGTCCAGTCCTGTGCGTTGGCGCACGTCCCTCCTTCGCCGGCCTGCCCGTCCCGCTTGCCCTTCACGAAAGCCCCCGGGGCGGGGCCGGAGAGTTCCGTCATCGTCAACCGTCCACAAGCCATGGATGTCGGCCTCTCCCGGTACGTCAAACCAAGCAGGCCGGGTGGTGTTCATCCCACCCCATCGGCCGATCCTTCGCACGTGCAGCAACCACTCCGCCAACGGTGGCGAAGGACCTGCTCCTTCTTCTGCTGACGAATCAAACACAACGGCGCACGACGTGAAGGCAAGCAGTTGAGCCAGCACATGACGGCCACGACGGATGGGCAAATCTCCGTCGAAGAGCCCGAGGCTGACGCGGCTGGCTCGGTCGCACCATGGTAAATCCGGACGTCGCATGGACCACGCCTCATCGTCGAGACCGCTCAGCACCGTCAAGCCGCTCGGCCGCCCCAGCGCTTCATCCACGGAGGTCACCACCACATCGGCGCCTTCGGTTCCCGCAGACCTTCGCGGTGGTTGGGCGGCCATGACTTCCATGGCCTCCACCGCTGCCAGGCCACTGATGTTGGTTGCAAGCCCCGCATCGAGCCGTTCCTTGAGCAGGTGCAGTCCGGCAACGCTGGCATCGAAGTCTGAAGATCGGGAACGAAGCATCGCCCAATCTGCAGCGTTGAGCATCATGTCGAACCATGCATGCACCGAAGCAGGTGGAGCAGGAAGGGGAAGATCTGCTTCCGTAACGGGCCCGACGGACGTGCTGTTGCCTCCGGACTCGGAGATGGGTGACCAGAGAACGGCGATGGATTCCAACCACCAGAACGTTTCCTCAATTTGCTGCCGTTGGTGGGCCACACGTCCACGATGTGGGTTTGGTTGCATGGTACGCAGCACGCGCTGCCAGCGTCGAAGTGCCCCATGTCCACCGCGCAAATGCGCCGTTCGAGCCACGGTTCGCAGCAGATCGATGTGCCCTTGAGGGCGCCATGTGGGTTCCACCGGGTGAACCAGTGAACCGGTCTTGCTCACATCAAAGCCCAGCGAAGCCCCGCCCGCCAACTCGATGAGGGCTTCAGGACTCCATGCCTCTGGTCCAAAACCCGCCTTCGCGGCCCGAAGCAGACCGCTCACTGCGCGTGAGGGGGGAGCGGTGGAGCGGTGGTTGACGGTCAAGCCATGCGAGCGGAGTTCGCTCACCATGGCCTGACGCCGCCCTTCATCGGCATCGACGATGATCACCGGGCCCTCCATCGTCGCGGCGCGGTGTCGGAGGGCGAGGTCGACCGCCGCCATCGGCCCATGGCTTCGGCGTTGCAAAGCCACGCGATGGACACGACCGACATGAGCATCGATGACGTCCCAACCGCGGCCTTCGGACCTCCATGGCTCGTGCGGAGGCAGCCATTCTGGAAGGTCCGTGGCGGCAGCAAGAGGGTGAACATCGGCCAAGATGGCCCCGCCAAATCCTGTGCGCATGGCGCCCGGCGTTCGCAAAACATGCACGCCGACAAAACGCTCGACGGCCGCGAGCAAGGCCACGACGGCCGCACCGTAATCGGGCGGGGCAGGCAGGAAAAGCACACCATCGAGGTTGCTCAACACAAAGGGAGGTGCATCATCGGCGCGCTGGACGAGGGCCTCGGTGACGTGGCGCATGACCAAACCCGGGTGAAGGCGCCCAGTCTCTGCTTCCACACGTGCAATCGCCTCAGCAAACGGAGCCAATCCTGGGTCATCGTCCCAAGAACGGCGCTCAAGACCTTCCTCGGCCAAACGATCGTGGAGCCTGAGCAGCCGTTCCGTTCGTCCAATGCTCCAAGTGGAGGCAGGCATCAAAAACGCGTCCGATTCGGCCAACGACCGGCAAGCGGCGTCCAGAGCGAGCAGGTGAAGGGCGGGATCCGCATGTGCTTCGGGCAACCCAACATCAGCTCGAAGGTGGCGCAAAAACCGTCCAAGGGTGGTGATTCGTGCTGCATCGACCGCCCCCCCACCTTCTGCCATACGCCGCAAATGATGGCGGCGTTCGCCTTCTGTGGTACAGATGACGAGGACGGTTTCCCGGGACATCGCCTCCTCAACCCACCCCGGAAGTGGGCCGAAGGGAACGACCTCAAGGGACGGCATGCGCCCAAGACTGCGTCAGGGTTCTTGAACACCTTGCGCGATGTTGCGATGTTGCTTCAAAAGGGCTCACGTTTCATGATTGAAGATGAAGAAGACGGCATGTGAGATCTGCACCGCCACCTGTGAAGAGCCACAGCGCCACTGTCGGTTGTGTGCAGGTATCTTGAACGCTCACGGCGAACACAGTTGGCTGGACCTCGTTCCACAGCCCTTCGTTGAAGACGCCAACACGGCGATGGAGGGCCTGACGACCTCGCGAGCACGCTGGGGAGCCCTCAAGCACGAAGCTTGGGTTTTGGAGGCCGGATCGTGGGCGCGCCTGGACGATGATTGGATGGACCCAATCACAGACTGGCACGCGGGGCGAGCGGCCTTCGAAGAGGCCGCGGCAGCCGTGCGGTCAAAGCAAGGGGCCTCGCGTGAGCACATGCGGGTGCTGGCCCTGGGCGTGACGTTGTCGTCTGGACACATCATGCAATTTTCAGACGAAGGCTTGCTCATCGATGGGCGTGGGCCCTTCCCGCACGCGCCTTGGAAGGATCTCCTTGAGATCATGTCCTCTCCCAGTCGACGTGGATGGAATCTGTTGGGTTTGGCCTTGGCGGCGTCTGCGGTGTCGGGTCCGGTGCTCCAAATACCTCGTCGCCCGTTGGGATTCGGTGGCCACCGTGAGGTGACCGATCGGCATCCTGCTCGACCACTGATCCGCTGGTTGGGACTTTTAGGACGGTTGGGTGAACCGCTTGACGCCGTCACCAAGTTGTGGATTGAGGGCATGGAAGAAACGCTGCCGCTTCAATGGCAAGGGCAAGGCGCCCGTGGCCCCCAGCGTGAGGCTTTGGATGCGTTGATGCAGCAGCGCCCTCATCACATTGCAGCAGGGCGTCACGAACCGTGGGTGACGGCTTGGAACACGATGGAAGAGACGGTGCACCGCCCGCTTCCACAAGCCTTGAGCAGCAAGGAGGGGCGGTTGTCCCTCCGCGTCGCCCGCTTCATTCGTGGTGGTGAAGTGGTCACGGTCAAGGTCCCACGCGATCCAAGGCTGTGGGCATGGTTGCTTGGCTGGGCCCTCGCACCGCCATGGACGGAAGGGCGAGCACGTTTGCATGCCCTTACGGTGGCGTGGAACGGAGGCGTCCGCACCAACGTCAATCCTGCTCTCGCACGCTCAATTCTTCTCTTCCACAACGTGATGAATCAGGCGGCCGAACGGGTCCACATCGAGGGCGATCGGGTGCTCATCCGTGGCCGGTTTGGTCATGGATACGAGATGCAGGTCGGTCGCGGCGCCCACGGGGCTCCTTTTGTCGTGCGAGGTGTGGACGGAAAGGGCAGAACCACGGATCCTCCCTTGTGCATCACCGAAGACCGCACGGGTCCATCGCGTCCAGTCGGTGACGTGTTGGGCACGGTCGTGTTGAGCCTGCTCGATGACGTCGCCACGGCGGAGACCATCGAACCGCTTCATCGCTTCATGCACCGCGTCTCGCCGGCCTTCGAAGGCGACGATCAGCGGGTGGGCGACCTCGCCCTCCACGAGGCCTTGCCGTGGTACACCTCTGGGTTGGCTCAACAGCACCGGTCCTTCGAACCGTTTTGGTACGCTGGAGGGGCCATTCGAAACGGCAACCTGCTGAATCAAGACAAGTACGTTGAGGCATGGATCGAGGCACACGCAAGGCATGGAAACCGCCCTCGCAGGCCGCGTCACCGCCACCTCCATCGGTTTTGGCAACAGATGCAGGATCCGGCCAACCAAGGACGGCGCGCGGAAGGGCACTTCCAAGAGATGCTTCGAGAGCGCATGGGTGGAATGATCGAGGACCAGAACTTCGACGAGGTCTTTCAGCGCCTCTACAACCAGGGCGCACAGGCGCGAAACCCGATGGAAGGTTTTGCAGCCTTGCGCGGTCGTGTGCACATCGGTGACGGCGATGGACGACCTGCACAACGCCCTGACATCCGGGAGGCTCCGCTGAGGTTCCGCGACCTGTACGCCCGGGTCTGGACGGTGTTGGGCCGTTCTGAACTCGGGCGAGAAGTGCGGCTTGGCGAAGCGACGCCGTACAACGTTGAACTTCCAACCGGCATGCAATTCACGGTTCGGGATCACCGAGAGCAACGCTTTCTGCGCCGCCTTTTGCGCCTCTCTGGGTGGGAGCAAGGCGAAGATCCGCTCCATTTCGTGCGCCGAAACCGATGGCATCGGGGTGCACAAGCACGGTTGGCCCGAGAATTGAACCGCTTGCAGCAGCGAGCGGGCGTCCAAGCAGGCGTGCCGTGGTGGTGGAACTACCCTCGTGAGGAGTTCACCGATGAGGGGATGCTCAACGATTGGCGCCTTCAGGAAGACCTCAGGGATTGACTTCGTTCCGGCGAGCTGCCGCCGCCAAGGCAAGCAGCGCCAAACCGGCACCGGGGCCGGGCAACCCGCGCTGCTCCGGTTCGTCCACCGCCGTGGGCCCGTATTCGTCGTCGACGACGGCCGGAGGCGTCAAGGTGTGGACCAAGTGAAGTTCCAAATCGTCGCCGTCAAAGGCCGTCGGAAGGGCGAAGGCTGTGCTGCCCTGAAGCATCACGGCCTCGTTCCAAACCGCTTGGTCAACTTGCGTGATGCTGCGCACGATGTGCGGGTAGTCGCCTTGTCCGTTGGTGCCTTCTGGGAAACTCGCGGTGGCCTCAACCACCCAGACCTCAAGGCCCACCGTATGGCCGAGCCAGGCCTCACTCTGAGGCAGGTTCACGTCCCACGTGATGGTGGTGCTCCCGCTTTGAGCGGCGGTCCAGGAAAAGACGCTCGTGCCGCCGGCTGGGATGCCCAAACTTTGGTTGGCCAAGGCGCGGTAATCTTCCAAGAGGCTGTCTCCTTCTGGCACGCTTCCGATGACGTACGTGGTGCCGTTGAACACCACCGTCGGTGGCGCACGACGGTCGTAGCGCTCTTCCCAACGTTGGTCGAGGACGTCGGTGCCGAAGGGGTCTTCCGTTTCGCCGATTGAGCGGTGGAAGGCAAAGATGTGACCGCCTCGTTCTGCAACCAGATCCTCCAGTGCATGCTCAACGTCGACGCAATTCGTGCACCAAGTTGCGGTGTAATCCTCCAACACTGGATCAAGGCTGTCCAAAGCAACGGCGCTGGTGTTGGCCGAAGAGACGGCCCCGCCATGGCTCCCAAACACGGCTCCGTCGTCAACGGCCACCGGAGCGCCGGCTTGGACGTTCAAGGGCAACAACACGAGCAAAGCGGCCAAGAGCAAGGCGACGCGGCGCATGGCCGAAGGCTCGACGTCTGCGACTTCAACCTTCCACTTTCTCGGGTCATGGGATGGCGGCAATTGCATCCAAGACCTGGTTCACGTCTTCGTCGGTGACGTGGAGGTGAAGCACCATGCGGCACGTGCCTTCGTTCAAGGTCAGGACATCGATACCGTGGGCTGCGAGATGCTCCAGCGTCTGTTGTCCTGTCCAGCCCTCGATGCCAAAATACACCATGTTGGTCTCGACGCCATCGAGGTTGACGATGCCACGTGGATGGTCGTCAAGGGCCTCAGCAATGCGTCGGGCGCGGGCATGATCCTCGGCCATCCGATCGACGTGATGATCGAGAGCATGCAACCCTGCAGCAGCGACGATTCCCACCTGGCGCATGCCGCCACCGAACATCTTCCGCCACCGGTGTGAGCGGGCGATGAAGTCCGTGCTCCCGACGAGCATGGAGCCCATCGGTGCGCCCAACCCCTTCGAAAGGCAAATCGCCACGCTGTCCCACCCCTGAAGCATACGTTCCGCTGAGGTCTCCGTCGCCACCACGGCGTTCATCAATCGAGCACCGTCAACGTGCAACGCACATCCTGTGTCATGACCGATGGCCGCGATGGCGTCCAGGTCGTCAAGCGCGTAACACGATCCACCTCCCCGGTTGGACGTGTTTTCTATGCAAATCAGGCGTCCGTCAGGGTAGTGGCTTCCCGAGCCTTCGGCTTTCCGAATGGCTGCCCTGACATGCTCCGGAGCCATTCGACCCCGGTCACCGTCAACAAACGCGACCGAGCATCCCGACAACGCGGCAAAGCCACCGCCCTCGTAGAGGTAGATGTGTGCTTCACGTTCCAGCACAATTTCATCGCCGGGGCGTGTATGTGTTCGGACCGCTACGGCGTTGGCCATGGTTCCAGAGGGCAAGAACAAACTCGCTTCCATGCCGCACATGGCGGCGACCCGTCGTTCAAGCTCCACCACCGTGGGGTCTTCTCCATAGACGTCATCGCCCACCGGAGCGTTTGCCATGGCCTCACGCATGGCTGGTGTGGGTTGCGTGACCGTGTCGCTGCGAAGGTCGATGCGGTCGTTGGGCCAGTGGCGCATGATGGACCGACGCAGGTCTTCGCCATGAACGGTGCGGCGGCGACAACTCCATGCCCTACGCGCAAAGGTCGGGTGCATGGGCCTGCGCAGTTGGCTTCACCGCTGGACGGCTCCGCCTCCAGCAGGCCCTGCTCCAAGCGAACCGTGCAAACTTGTGCTCGTGGTCAACCACGGTCTGAAGATGGGGAAAGGGAAAATCGCAGCGCAGGTCGGCCATGCGAGCATCACAGCGATGACGAGCATCCGGGAAGAGGATCGAGGGCGTTTGGCTGCGTGGTTGGCTTCAGGCCAACGCAAGGTCTGTGTCAAGGGCGACGATGCCGACCACTTGCTGCACCTCCGCGCCCAAGCGGAGCGGGCAGGGCTCCCAACCTCAGAGGTCAGGGACGCCGGCCACACGCAAATCCCGAGCGGTTCCTTGACCGTGGTCGCGATTGGTCCAGCAGAAAGCTCGAGGATCGATCGCCTCACGGCGGATTTGAAACTCCTCTGACCGAGGGTCAACCTTGCCAAAACCGTGAGGATTCCCAAGGCAGACCCAAGGCAATTCCGATCTCGGTCAACACCACGTAATTGACCACCAAGTACAGGGTCACGGCGATGAACACTGCCGCCAGGCTGGTGTTGATGATACGGCGACGTTCGCGCAAGGCGGCGTCCATGGTGCAAATTCCCTCGCGCCGAAAGTGGAGGACAAGCCCGGCCACCAAGCAAGCTGCGGACACGCCCAGAAGGGTTGGTCGGAACCACCCCCAGCCGTCCTCTCCCCAGTACAACGTATCGGAAAGGGCAGCGGCCGAGGACACGCTGCTCAGTCCAAACAACACGAGGACGACCGACGGTAAGCAACACATGGTCGCAAGCAGGGAGGACCCGCCGATGGTACGCCAAAGGCCCTTGAGCACAGTGTTAGGTTTGCTCTTGACTTCTTGAGCGTTGGTTCTTCGTCACAAGGCACGGAGATGGCCAACGAGCACCTCAAGAATGCTGGATTGGGCTGGGCCGATGCCCAGCACCGTCACCGTGCCTGGAGCCACTTCAGTGCGACCAGCATCGGTGACCGCATGGTGGACGAGGTGGTGCTCCGACGCCTCCTGACGATGGGCCTCCAACTCGTCCAACCCATCAACGCCAAGCACCACAATACGCCCATGTTCGCTCCTCCAGCGCTCGAACAAAGCCGCGGCTTGCTTCCTCGCTTTGAGGCTGCATCCAACCGCAGCATGCGCCACCTGAGCCGCGGTTTTTCCCGGGCTCATGGCAAGGTCCTGCCGAACAAGAACGGCGAGGGTGACGGCATCAGGAGAGGTGGACATCGGCCTCGGCTCCGGGCGCTTCGAGGACATCTGGCACGTCCACAGGGGTCATCATACGGAGCATGAACGGACCCGTCCAGAGCATGAAGACCACGTTTCCGAGCGCGTGGCTCAGGTCGAAAGGCAGGCCCATCCAGACCAGAGCAGGCACCTGAGCAAGCCCTACGCCTCCTCCGAGCAGGGACAGGTTGGTCACGAGCCCGAAGGGCAAGGCAAGCGCCCCTGCAAGCAGCGTGGCGCGGCCGAGAAGCAGGCGATCGCCCTGAAGGAGGTGTGCACGGGAGCCGACAACGGCAACCATGGCCCATCCTGCGGCTTGGAACAGGGTCCAATACCCGTCACCGAGTACGGCGTTTGACAACATCGTCACGAGGATGGCGAAGGCCACGCCCCGGCGCGCGCCAAGGCTTGCACCGGCCAGCAACACGGCCACGGTCACCGGTTGGACGTTGGGGAGGTTCGCCATCACGACACGGAGCACGGCCACCAAGGCCACGAAGGAGAGCAGGAGTACGCCTTGGTGACGTGTCAACCGTTTGTCGCTGAGCAGAAGGAGGGTCGCGGCTCCAAGCAGCACAACGTCGAGCGCCAACGCCGCCGTCGGGCCGAGCACCGGGCCATGGACACCGACGCTGGCGAACATGCTCCTTGGGACGGGCCGGGCTCCTTCAAGGTTCACTCAAGCCAGCCGCCAAACAAGAACGGAGGAGGGTGGCAATGGATGCGCGTCAGGGCCAATCATCGGTCGAACGCCGTCCACTTCGTAGATCCAGCCGTCAGCAGAAGTACCGTTCACCACCGTGACCCACGTGCCAAGGGCGTGGTCTTCCGTGGACAGAGGCAGACCGAGTTCCTCTGCTGCTGCGGTGGTGGCTTCGAGGACCGTTGGTCTCGGCTCAAGTCCGCCCATGACCATGGTTTCGTTGGGCAATTCAAAGACGATGACTTGCCCGTTTTTCCACGCTTCTGGCCATGCATCGTCCCATACCGCTTCACCCTCGGGCTCTGGCGCTTGATCCGCCCACCACCCCATCAACGCGGGCATCAACGCGACGAGGGCGATGAGCAAGAAGGGCGAAGACCACCTCAAAGCATGCAGAAGACCGCGGCGGTAGAAGGCCGTGGAACCAGCAAGGAAAGCCACCATCAAGGCAAGCGTCCACACGATGGGGGACTTGTCCACCGCCAACTCAGCCACCTCTGCTTGAGGTGAAACCAGCAACGGGCACGAGGCATCGGCACGTAGAGGATCCAAGTCCACACGTCCCGCGTCCTTCACCAACAACCATGCTTCCCCGCACCTGATCGGAGGAGCCGTTCCGTACCCACGCAGCTCCGTGTTGAACACAACATCCGATGCATCGGGGTGAATCGAGAAGGCGAAGAATCCGCCTTCTTGTGCGTTGACGGAACCGGTGAGCCAACCGCTCTCTTGGCGAAGCGGCCCTTGCACCGGAGCGTCCAACAAGCGGGACGAGGCCCACCCGCCATCGGACCAAGTGAGCACCTGAACGCCGCTGCTGTCAGCGACGGCGGCTGTGTTGGCGCCCAGGGACAGTGGCATACCGGGGGAGGCCCCCGAAGCAAGGCGATGGGGTTCTGAAGGCGTCAACGGGCGCTGGTCCTCACCCAGAGGAAGCCATTGGATGAGGCTGGACCGTTGGGTTTGCACGTGGACAAGCAACCCGCCGTTGACGACCAAGGGCGCATGGCGAACGGGGCCTTCAAGCGCAATGAAGGAGGGTGCCTCGCCCGGCGTCCAACTCCACAACCGCCCTTCCTCATCGCCAACGTGGACCGTCCCGTTTGCCATGACGGCTGGATTTCGCCACCCGAGGCCCGTTTCAGCAGCATGCAGCACCGTGCCGTTGCTCGGACAACGCAATTCAACGCCGTTGCGCGTGGTGATGAGCAGACCCTCCTCGACCACGACCGGTGTGGCGGTCAACCCCCAGCTCTGAACCGTGGTGTTGGCCTGCCACAACGGAAGTCCTGCGTCAGGGGTGCGGGCCTCAAGCAGACCGCTGGACCATGCGATGATGATCTGTTCGGGCCAGGCCCCACACGACGAGGAACCTGCCGGCATCAACACCAGATCGGCCATGTCCGGCTGTGTGGTCGCTTTGCCCTCGATGACCCAATGTACCGTTCCATTTTGACCGTAGGCCCGAACCATCGGCGGTGTGCTGCCGTCAAAGGTTCCTGAGGAACGAATCAGCACATGGTCTTCGACCACCAAAGGTGCCGTGGAGACGTAACCTCCCTGAACGGTCACGCTTGCTGAGGCGAGCGGGGCCATCAGCAGAGCAAGAAGCACCAGCACGAGGGTGGTCCTCACGGGAGCACCTGCTGAATCGCGGCTTTGAGGCGCTCGCTGACCTCGCGGCCGTCAGCCCCCTTGGCCGCACCCATCACCACGCCCATCAGTGGTCCGATGGCACCGAATCCGCGCTCCTTCACGAAATCCAACCGTTCGGCAATGATGCCGGCAATGATGCCGTCGAGGTCGCCGACCTCCGTGGGCGCGTGGCCTTCTGCCTCGGCCCAGGCGAGCAAAGTGGTCCGGTCAGCACCGTGAGGAAAGGAGGTGGCTGCGGCCTTGACGCCTTCCCTTGACAACGCGCCTTCTTCCCGCAGATCGATGAGGTCCACAAGGAAGGAGGGCGGGGCGTGTTCCTGTTCGAGCATCAGGCTTGCGAAGGCCTTGGCAGGTCGCTCGCCAAGGTGGTCGAGGAACAGGTCATCCAACTCGCGTGCCAAAATCTGGTCGCATTGGTCTTCGGAAAGCCCCGTGGGCGCCAACCGTTCGCGGCGTGCTTCGTTGCTCAGCGGGAGATGCCCACAGAGATGGGTCCAGCGGTCAGCGTCGAGCGGGAGCGGCGGCACGTCGGTCTCAGGA
This sequence comes from Salinimicrobium sp., assembly GCA_964228865.1. Classification (GTDB taxonomy): domain Archaea; phylum Thermoplasmatota; class Poseidoniia; order Poseidoniales; family Poseidoniaceae; genus MGIIa-L3. Next base: position 17,580 of record CAXRAI010000029.1, read on the forward strand.
TACATACGAGCACCGCCAGGAAGCGGACGCATCGGACCGGTTGTACCGTCGAGGGGGGCCCCCTTGCTCACGGTCACGTTGCGTACCTCTCGGGGCAAGCGATGATGGGCGAGAAGGGCACGTCCACGTACGGCCTCCAAGGCGAGGGAGGCTTGCCAGTGCGGAGCCAGACAGAGCACGAACGCGTCCTCGTTGGCGAGCGATAGCATCGCGCGGACACCCTCAACTTCGCCTTCTGTGATGCCGTAGGCCGGGAGTTCGTCGCTGTGGAACACGCCCCTGACGCCCGCAAGCTTCGCGGCTCCCGCGAGTTCACGACCGAGGCGGGGCAATTGCGCTCCTTCCTCGTCGAGCGTTTTGGTGCCCAGCAAACCGGCCATTCCCGGAAGAGCGAGGGCCACCATCACGTGGCCTTGGCCAAGGCCACGCTCAACCATGCCCGAGGTGCTCGAGGCAAAGGCGGAGGACACGTCATGGAGGGTTTCCGGGAAACGTGCAGCCACCGCTTCGGCCACGGCCGCTTCGGTCTCCGCGTCGTCCATGCGACGGTCGGGTGGAAGGGCGGTCTGCCCGGCGGCTTCGCGAAGGGTGTTGGCCAGCCGGTAGAAGTGGAGCTGACGCGCCATCTCCAATCGAACGATGCGTGGAATCCATCCAAGGTCCTGACACCCTTTGATTTCGACACGGTCGCCGCAGGCGATGCTGACGTTCAGGTCCTGACGAATGGAACCAAGGCCCCGACGGACACGGCGTGTCCGGCGAAGCACGCCGCCCAAAGCACGGGCGGTGGATTGGGCATGGTCGGGGGTTTGAACGTCTGGAGCGGTGGCGATTTCGATCAGCGGCAAACCAAGCCGGTCAAGGTTGTAGACCACGCGTTCACCCGCGTCGGTGTCCACGGTGCTCAATTTTCGAGCGCTGTCCTCTTCCAAACAAATGACGTCAACACCAACCGGTCCCTCAGGCGTCTGCAACGTCCCGTCTTGAGCAACCAGCGTGGTCCGTTGGAAGCCGCTGGTGTTGGAGCCGTCGACCACGGTCTTGCGCATGGTCTGCATCAAATCGACCGGCCGTGCCTCGAGCAAAGCCGCGACGGTCAAGGTCACGTCAACGGCATCCTCGTCGAGAGGGAGAGGAGGGCGCTCGTCGAGTTCGATGAGGCCCGCGTTGGGCGATTGGACGTATTCGAAGCTTCGACGACGCTTGGCCTCAAACCGCGCAGCAACGTCCACGGCACCGCCTTCACCGCGTGCGGCCCGCAAGCGGCGGCGTGTTCTTGGCCATGCAACCGGAACGGTGTCTTCGGTGACGTCGTAGAGTTCACCCGATTGGCGGGAGTGAAGTTTCCCGGTGGCGAGTTGTTGGTGCACCTCAATGCCGCACATGAAGCCGAGCGCCTCAGGATCCAGTGCATTGGCGTCGCTCACCTCACCTTGGGGCTCCGCCATGCACAGGCCACGCGCAGGTCGGATATGAGCGCCACCGTTGGCCTCACGCCACCATCAAGGTCTCGTAGCCGCGGGGCCGGAGCAATTTGCCTTCTGTGACCATGCGCTCGATGAGGTCCTCCGCGTCCGAACGTGAGAGGCCGTTGCGGTCGAGCTCGGTCAGCACCGCATTGAGGTCGGCAATGCCTTGGTCGCTGTTGGCAGCAAGGTCCCGAACGGTGTCGAGGATCGTGCGCTCCTTGCTTCGCACGGTTGTCTTCTTGCCCGTCTGGAGGGTGGTCTCGTCAAAGTCGTCGCCCATCAATTCCATCCGCCAAAGCCTGGTCAGCCGCAGCGCTCGCTCGGCATCTTCGACCTCGACGGTGTCCGACAGGCGGATGCGGGCACTTGCTTCGGCCAGCCTCGAGATGCCCTCGATGGCACGGGCGGTGATGGCGATGCTGTCGGAGCCTTGACCGCCTTGTTGGCGCGTTTCCACGTAGTAAGCCACCAGCATTTCGCTGGCCTCCTTGGTGGGTTCGGGCTGAATGTTCCGCTTGGCGTAAGCGACGTACTTCTTCACCAGGTTCGTGTCGAGGATTTCCTCGCCTTCCTTCGTGGCTTTGGCTTGGCTCACGCCACGGCTCGGGTCCAACGCCGTGCCTTCGGCGATCAGGGTCTCGCTGGTACCCGACGTGCGCGTTGCGAGGATGTGGGACGCGATGGCGGTGTCCAGTTCGGTCTTCGGCACGTCGGTCATCACCCAGATGACGTCAAACCTGGAAATCAGGGGGGGAGCGAGGTTGATCTGTGCGGTGAACGGGACGTCGGACACCGGCTGGAAGCGTCCTGCCTTGGGGTTCGCGGCAGCCAGAACAGCGCACCGGGTTTGCAAGCTGGCGTTGATGCCTGCCTTGGCGATGGAGATGCGTTGTTGCTCCATCGCTTCGTGCATGCTCGAGCGATCACCTTCGTTCATCTTGTCGAATTCGTCGATGGCCGCAAGCCCGAGGTCGGCGAGGACCAGCGCACCGGCTTCCAGCGTCCAGCGCCCGTCCGCGTTGGCGTCCTGCACGGCCGCGGCCGTCAGACCCGCAGCGGAAGCGGACATGCCGGAGGTGAAGCGACCGCGTGGGGAGAGTTGGGCCATGTAGGAGAGAAGTTGCGACTTGGCCACACCGGGGTCGCCCATCAGCAGGATGTGGATGTCGCCGCGGCTCCGCGTACCGTCGTTGTTCTTCCTTGAAACACCGCCACAGAGCTGGAGCATGAGGGATTTCTTGACTTCATGCATGCCGTAGATCGAAGGTGCAATCGAGCGGGTCAGCACCTCGTAGATGTCTTTGCGTCGGGCGAGGTCCTTGATTTCTCGAACCTCTTCTTCGGTGATGACGATCTCTTCCAGAGGAACGTTCTGGCGCTCCAGCGAATGGATGCGGAGGAAGATGTCGAACACCGGGGTGTCTTTGCCGCTCTTGCGTTGGGAGCGAATGAACAGCACACCGTTGGCCTTGACGCGGTCGCCGGGGTTGAGTTGGCCGCACAAATCCTGCTCCGCGATGCACAGGATGCGCTCAGGTTGGATGCCACCACGCATCTGCTCGGGCAATTCTTGCAGTTCGATGAATTGGGTGTTGATCAGGCTGGAATCCCGTTCGACCAGGGAAAAGCGCGTTTCCCGTGCTTTGCGGTCGCATCCTCCGTCGATTGGATCGCACAACATGGGCTGGATGAGTTCCTGCTCGTTCGGTTGATGCACGGTGCTGAGGTGACCGCAAGCCGAACAACGGAAGGTTGCGATGTAGATGCGGGGGCGGACCCCGGAGATCTTCGTGGTCACCGCGTCGATGGAGAGCATCTGACCGAGGTCCTCCGCACGAAGGTGGGAAATCGCACGGGTCTGGTCGGAAGGCAGGTGAACGATGCGGATGAACGGATCCATCGCGCCGTGCCCTTCGTCCACAAGCACCTGCTTCACCGCTTGCTTTGACGCCTCGAGGTGAAGATCTGGTTGAACGAGCAGGCTCTGTGCGAAATCGAGGTCCCATCGTTCGAGGTCACGGTAGGACACTTCGACGCTTTGCGTGTCCGGCCACTCGACGGCAAGGTTGTGCAGCGCCTCGTTGAAGAGGTCGCGAAGCAGCGATTCCCAGCGCGTCTGGAGATCGGCTTCGTGCATCGGAATCATGGCCACACCTCCGGACTTGCTAACTCTCCGTCTTCGGAACATAAGCACTTCCCCGCCAACGGGCCACCCCTTGGCTTCCACTGGAGATGTTGGCGTTCCGCACCGCCACGTTCGCGCTGAACGGCGAGGTTCCTTTCCCCAGACGCCGAAGGACTCAGGCATGGACGCATGGCCCTTCTCAGGCACGACCTGCCTTGAGGGAGCATTCATGGGACGTGTGCAAAACCTCTGTGCATGAGCGACGC
>CAXRAI010000030.1:0-7237 GCA_964228865.1 Salinimicrobium sp.
TGGCGGTGGCGTCCTCGCCAAGGTCGGCGAGCACGTCGCCCACGAGAAGCGCCACCAAGCGGTCTGGATAGACGAAGGCGCCCGTTTCCGTCACGGCTCCAATGCGGTCCCCATCCCCGTCGGAGCCCAACCCGAATTCACACCCATGTTGGAGGACAAGATCTGCCAAATCGGTCATGTTGTAGGGGCGGGTCGGGTCAGCCCCGTGGTTCGGCTCGCTGGCGTCCCACGTGCAGTGGACCGACTCAACCTTTGCACCGATGGCCTCCAAAACCTCGACGAGGTAGGGGCCTGGCACCGCGTTTCCAGCGTCCACGGCGACATGAACGGGCCGACCCAGTTGACCCACGCTTTCGGCGATGGCCGCGAGGTAGCCGGGCATGTGGGGCGTGAATGCACGTGTTCCCTCACCGGAGGAGAATTCGCCGGCGAGGAAGACCTCACGCAATTCTTGGATTTCCTCTCCAGCCAGCGGAAGGTTGCCTCGGCACATCTTGAAACCGTTGTGGGTGGGCATGGGCAGGTGGCTCGCCGTCACCATCACGCCACCGTCGACGTCCATCGTCCAGCACGCATGGTACAGGGCGCCCGTGGTGCACACGTCAAGGTCGACGACGTCGGTTCCAGCGGCTTGCATCCCCTGCATCAGCGCATCGGCCAAAGCGGGACTTGAGGTCCTGATGTCACGGCCAACGGCCAACCGCTTGGCGCCGAGGTAGGTCGCCAGGGCCCGTCCGAGGCGCTCGGCAAAGGCAGGCGTCAATTCCCCGCTGCCGTCGCCGTTGGCCAAACCTCGGATGTCGTAGGCCTTGAAGCAGTGTTCAGCCCACTTCGCCATGGTGTTCCCAACCCGGAGGTGCACTTGAACGCGCCTCTGGTCACGAGGAGCCGATGACGGCATGGACCAGGATTTCGACCGCAGCCCCAGCGGGCAACGCTGCCGCTTGATAGGCCGCTCGCGTTGGAGGCACGCGGACGCCTTCGAGCCATGCCGCGTACACCTCGTTCATGGCGGAAAAGTCCCCAATGTCCTGCAGCAGGACCTGCACCGCCACAAGGTCGTGCTTGCTTGCGCCACCGGCTGCAAGCAAGGCATCGATCTTCGCCAAGGCACCGGCGACCTGCGCTTGCACATTGCCCGCATCAGGTGCGATTTGTCCAGACAACCACAGGCTGTCACCCACGCGAACGCCAGGCGTGTAAGGGCCGTATACTGCACCGCCGTCCACGGCGATGGCTTGCTTCGAGGTCATGACCGTTGGTTCTACCTTCGGTCCTTCAACCTCGGGTCGGCGGGCCTATGTGCCGTTGCCTCCAGCCGTACTTGTGCCGACGTGCTGGGTCCTCGACCATCCCGCGCACGTGCGGGCGCTCGCGCCGTTCGTGCGTGAGGGAAGCACCCAGGACATGCTGTTGTTGACCGACCGCGTCGAGGTTCGCGCCCTTCACGAGCAACGCGACGGCCATCTTCCGTCCCGTCGTGCCATGTGGATGCCCCGAGCCTCGGGTGCATGGAGCGGCCAACGCCGCGTTCGGACTGCTGTTCGTCACCTCCGACAATGGCGCCGTGAGGTGGCTGGACCGCACCGCATGGTCGCGATGAACGCCCCGCTCATGCCCTTGGCAGGCCGACTGGCAGGACTGAGTGAGCGTTGGTGCGTGGTCGACACAGAAATTCAGCACCGAAGCCTTCGGTGGCTCAAGCGTGGCATCACTGACCTGGTGGTACCGGTTCATTGGCGCGAGGACCTTGACGGAGGCTGCCTCGAAACGTGGACCCGCGGTGCGCAGGCCGGTCGTTGGAGGTTGCATCGTCTGGACGGCACCCATCAACACCTCCACTTGGCGCCGATTCGCCGCCCGGTGGACCTTGCTAACCCACCGCGCATCTTGGTGCGCCGGCTCTTGGGCAACGGTTCACACGATCATGGCGAGGTCCTTGCCTTGCCGGACGCGGTCATTGACGGCTTTCAAGTCCTCACTTGGGACGAAGAAGCGGGCCCCTCTGAACGGTTGGCATGGACCCTGTTGGAGCGCCTCTCGGAGGTGGACGGGGTGGTCACACAGTCCACCACCTTCGCGGCTGAAGCGGCCTACCTCGGTGTGCCAACCCTGCTGGTCTCGGCGGCCGAGCGTGGCTTCCTGGATCGCGTGGAAGCCGAGGGCTGGCCCCTGTTTCGGCATCGTGGTGCATGCGAAGGCGAAGCGTGGCTGGACGTCAGGGCCCGGTGGGCCACGGGCATGGCGCTGACCGATGCCTTGTCGCCGGATCCTTGGCCTGACGCAAGGACCTCCTTCGCGGCCATGCTTCAGGGCTGAAGCCACGCGCGCAAGACGTCCTCATGGTCACCGTTGAGCCGGTACACGCCAGCGAGCACGTCGGCGATGGGAACGAAACGGGCATCGGCGGCATCGTCACCTGGCGTGGGCTCCTGAGCCTCGTCCACCATGTCGATTTCATAGACGATGCTGACGACGTGTTTTCGCTCGTCCCGTTCAGGGTCGCTCATCACCATGAGCAAGCGAGGGTTGCACCCACGGATGCCGGTTTCCTCCTCAAGCTCCCGAAGCGCCCCTTCTTCCGCCGTTTCGCCCACGTCCATGAAGCCACCTGGACAACCCCACGAACCGACGTTGGGTGGATGCTTGCGCTGAATGAGAAGGACCTCATCGCCGCGGCGAACGCATGCGTCCACCGCAAGGCTGGGGTTCTCGTACCCTTGGCATCGATCGCACACGCCCATGGGCTCACGCTCCGTAGCGGCGTTTCCGCTGTTGGAAGGCTTTGATGGCCTTGAGGAGTTCTCGCTTCGAAAAGGAGGGCCAGTAGACGTCGGTGAAATACAGTTCAGCGTAGGCCATCTGCCACAGCAGGAAATTGGAGATGCGCTCCTCTCCGGAGGTGCGGATGACCAAGTCTGGGTCGGGCATGTCGGCGGTGTAGAGCCGGTCCGACACCGCCGCTTCGTCGATGGCGTCCAGTGCCAGTTCACCCTTGGCGTGGTCTTCAGCGATGGCACGGATGGCGTCGAGGATTTCCTCCCGGCTTCCATAGGCGAGGCAGACGGAGAACACGAAGCGCTCGTATCCAGCCGTGCGGCCTTCTGCATGGTCGATGGCCTCGATGACCCTGGGCGGCAAGAGATCTCGCCGACCGATGATCTGAACGCGGACGTGATTCGCATGGATGCGTGGGTCCTCGGCGATGTCGTTGAGGCCCTCGATGTACAGGTCAAAGAGGGCATCCAACTCCTCCTGTGGACGGTTGAGGTTCTCCGTTGACAGGGCGTAGACCGTGAACCAAGGGATGTTCAGTTCGAGGACCCAGTCCAAGACTTCCTCGAGTTTGGCTTTGCCAATGCGGTGGCCGACACCAGAGGTCAAGCGGTTCTTGAACGCGAACCTGCGGTTCCCGTCCATGATGATGGCCATGTGCTGAGGTCGAATCTCGTGGGCCATGACCTCGCGCAGCATGCGCTGGTCCACGGCTCGCCCAAGGGCGTCCCCCACACGGTCACTCACCCCCATGGCGATTCCCCGTGCGCGACCTTGCCCTTGAGGAATGCGCACGTCGAGGGCAGGGTTCACACGCAGGACCTCCCTCGTCGAGTCATGCCCGCACCGTGGCCAACGGGCCTCCTTCCGGAGGGTTCCGAGGGGACGGTCCACACGCCATGGGGCCCGGTGACGGTGCTTTCCGGCAGCGTCGAGGGCATGCTCACCGAGGAAAGCGGCCGATGGTGGGGGGCCGCGTTGAACGACGCGGCGGTGGAAGCGTCCCATGTGGATCGCCACGGGCGCTGGTTCCGTGCCGAGCACGAAGGGGACACGTACGACGTGCTCCTCTGCACCTTTGGCACGGGCCGCGCCCTTTCTTCGCTGGCTCAACAGGTGGACCGCGCGGATGCCTTGCGTTCCACGCAGCGGGTTCAACTCCCTGTGGGAGGGCGCATCGTGGAAGGCCACGATGCGGTGGTGGTGTGGCCACATGCCCCGTCAATTGACCTGAACGAGGTCGATCTTCTCGACCAGTTTTGCGCGGCCGGCACGGTGTTGGGTGCCTTGGTGCCATGGGCCACCCCGCCGGTAGAACGGCGCTGGAACGACGCCATGGCCGCCGTGGAGCAACGGCTTGGCACCTCGACGCTATGGCGCGCTCCGCACGACCGTGCCACGGTCGGCCTTCCGGACTTGCACCTGTCCTTGCACAGCCTTGTCGAAGGCCCAGAAGGGCCATGCTTCCGGTTGCTGCCACGTACGGTGGATGAAGCCTTGACCGACGTGGTCGGTCGAAGGCCCGGTCTGGCTCATGCGATGGCCCTCGAGGGTGAAGCGGTGGAAGCCGGTCGTGCCTCGGATGCCGGCGGGCCGGAAGCGTGGTTCATGGCGTGGAGCGAAGGCGCCCCTGCCGCTTGGTCAAGCCCACGTGCATGTTCCACCTACCGCGGGGGGCTCTGGATCTGGCGCTATGCCAACGTCATGCGGTGGCGTGGTCGTGCGCTGGCATGGGACGATGGTGACCTCCAAGCCGCGACCAAATCCTGGTTGGAAGACGTGGACCGGCTTCAGGCGCGGCTTGGTGTGTTGCGCATGTGGCGCTCGTTGCTTTGGGTTGGTGCGGCCGGTTTGGCCGCAGCGTGGTATGCACATGCGCTCGGTTCCCTGACGCCAACCGCTTCGTTGGTCCTTGCAGGCGTGTCTGCCGCGGTCGCTGCCGGTGGATGGCTGCGGTACCGTGCGGCAGAACCAGGGCCGTTCTGAATCAGCGGGATTGGCGCACGCGTGCGTCGTGGAACTCAAGGTTCAATTCGCGGGAAATACGCACGATGTCCAGCATCAGGTCTTCGCGAGCCTCCCGTTCGGCCACGGAGGAATTGATGTCCCAGTACAGGTTGATGGCCACGTCGATCGCTTGGGCGGAGATGCCCTCGACGGCGCACCACGATGCGTCCTCGTTGAGCGTACGCTCGTTTTCGCGGACGGCGGCGATGACCATGTCGCAGAAGGTGCTCACGGCTTCTGGGTCCGAGGCAAGATCGAGGTGGAGGGTGGTCTGCCATCGGCGCCATCGCCGCTTGCCGTAGTTTTCCACGGCCATGCTGACCAAGTTCGCGTTCGGAACCGTGACGACCGTGTCCGAGGAGGTGCGCAGGATGGTGGTCCGGAGGTTGATTTCGATGACTTCGCCTTGCGTGCCTCCAACGACGACCCAATCTCCAACGCGGAAGGGGCGGTCCATGAGGACGGTGACGGCGCCGAAGAAATTCGAAATCGTGTCCTTGGCGGCCAAGGCCAAGGCCAGTCCGCTGATGCCGAGTCCGGCGATGAGTGAGGTCAGGTCCAGGCCAAAGGCGTCGGCCACAAACACACCGCCGATGAAGAGGATGATGAAGCGCAGGACGCTTTCTACGGCGGAGATGACGGTTCGTTCCGAACCGTCGAGTTCTTCGTCGTCATCGAGCAAATCCATGACGTCCTGCACGACGTCCACCGCACGGAAGGCGGCGCGGACCAAGGACACGACGAGCACAAGCTGCACCAGACCGATCATGGCCAAGGCACCAAGGTCAGGCAGGTCCGCCAACTCCGAACCGTCCAGCGTCATGGTGTGGAGGCGCTGCAAGCCGAGGAGGATCACGCCGGCCCCGGCGGCGGTGCCGATGGAACGGTGGCTGGAATGCAGCGCCTTGCTCGTGCGCGGCATGCGCATCACGGCGCGTACAAGTCTGGGGGACAGCACCATGGCCACCGACCGTGCGATGGCGCCAAGCACGAGGAGTCCAACGATGGCCAAGAGCGTCCACCGGTTGGTCCCCAACATGTCTGGTCCTGCGGTCTGCAGCACGTCCATCCAAGCCATGTTCGGCGGTGGAGAGCCGCCTTCAAGGCGGTATCGGCGGCGCGACGGCTTGATAGGCGCGTCAGGAGTGGCAGAGGTGATGCTCGACAACGACCGGTCCCGGCAGGCCTACCTTCGCAGGACGGCGCTCCTGTTGGCCCTCCCGCTGATGCTGACGCTGTGCGCGCCCATCGCCAACGCGGGCGTGGCCCTCGAAGAGTCGGGAAGCACGCCCGAATCCGTGTGGTCCGACGACTACATCAACCACATTTTCCCGTGGGCGGATGCCGACGACAGGATCCTCCAGTTCAAGGAATACCACACCTACGACACGGTCAAGCAGCGGTTGCAGCGTTTGGCGGAAGACCACCCTGACATGTTCGAATTCCATGAGGGCATGAACGGTGGCACCAACGCCCGGGGTGAGCAAACCACCGCGGACGCCTACGAAGGATGGTACTACGGCCACGCCTCACCGTGGATGAAGATCACCAAGGACGTCAGCGGTGGGGACTACAACGACTTCGTGGGTGACCACGGCAACTACGACGACCGGCCGGACGTGCTCATCGTTGGCAACCACCACGCCCGTGAGTGGATGTCGGTCCAAGTGCCGATGATGCAGATCGAAGTCATCGCCTTCTCCGTGGACAACATCGGTTACGACAACGACGGCGACGGCCGGGTTGACGAAGACGGTTGGGGCGACACCAACGGTGACGGCGTGCTCGACGACGACGGCGACTGCCTCGCCCTCGAAGCCTCGTACCAAGACTCCAACGGCGACGGCACGCCTTGCGGTCCTGGCGATCTTGGCGTGGACGAGGACTACAGCGAACAGTGGATCGTCGACCTGCTCGAAAGCCGTGAACTGTACATCGTGCCGATGCTCAACGTGGACGGGAACATCTACGACCGCGAGGTCTTCTGTCCTGCTCCGGCTTGGGAATCCTGCCCCTCCGGTGGCTGGAGGAAGAACCTGCGCGACAACACCTTCACCGGCGTGACACCCCTTCCTGACCTTCAGGAAGAGGTCGACGAGGACTGCGACGGCGTGGACCTCAACCGCAACTACCAGTTCGAGTGGGGTGCACCTCTCGGCGCCACTGGCCCCCTGATCCCCGGCACCTGTTCACCTGCTGAAGGTGAATTGGACGGCTCCAACAACGACGTGTACAACGGCCCGGTGGACGATCGGGACAACGACGGCGACGGTCAAATCAACGAAGACCACGTTGACGGCAAGGACGATGACGCGGACGGCGTGACCGACGAAGACTGGTGGGGCGGCAACTCCGAGCCGGAGACCAAGTTCATCCAGGACCTGACCGAGATGAACGACGACACCGGCGACGGCGCGAGCGAATTCAAGTCCACCTTGACCCACCACTCCTACTC
>CAXRAI010000031.1:0-17729 GCA_964228865.1 Salinimicrobium sp.
CCGGGCGCGACCGTGCTGAGCGCCTCTTCTGCCGCCCCTGGTGGTTTCGTGGTGGACGACGTCCACCGCTTCGATCAACTCCCGTCCAACGACGTGACCGCGGTGGCCTCCGATTGGTGGGGCCTCCACATCGCGACGGAAAGCGGTACGATGACCCATTGGAACGCGCTGAGTGAAGAATTCGAGGAAGGGATTGACCGAACCCCAACGAATCAGCGGGTTGAGCGGATCGTGGCCGACGGCACCACCGCGGTTCTGATGACCGCCAGCGGATTGCTGCTTGTTGAGGCGTCTTCTGCAACGCACGTCCTACTCGCCTCAGAAACCGTCGTTGGCATCAGCGACATTGCACTCGACGCTTCTGGCGCCGTGTGGGCCAGCACCTTTGACGACGGTTTGGCGGCATGGAGCGCTCCACCCGGCTACCTGCCGGTGCCCAGCGCAGCCAGCCTCCGAGCCACACCGCTCAACCTTGGCATCGGCACCGGCTTCGCCGACGTGACCGAATTCCTGCATCCGGGCACCAGCATCGATTTGCTCAACTTGACAGGGCTCGATAACCTGACCCTTGCGGCCGGCACGGCGGGTACCCTTACTCCCACCGGCGTGCCGCTGGTCTTCAGTTCAAGCACCCAAGGCGCGGCCGTGTGGGCCTCCACCGAGTTGCTGCTTTGGGACGGCACCTTTGAGATGGCTGACGACGCCTTCGTCAGCCGCTTGCAAGCCGCCGTGGACACGGGACGTATGCTCAACGGGAACCTGACCGTTCAAACGCAGCTGTTCAGCCCTGTGAACGGATCCATGGAGGTTCGACTCATCTACGACTGGAGCCGCACGGAGACGCCCATCGAACTGCTGGACCTGACGGACCGGCCCGACGATGGAGGTGGCGCCCTGCGCGCCTCATGGTCGTTGGTCCATGACGAGGACTTCGCTCGGTACCTCATCTACCTCCAGCCCGGTGGCTGGGACGCCCCCCCGACCGCTGCTGAACTGCAATCTTCCAACCTCCAGCCGGATGCTGCGATCGCCCTGCACAGCCGCCTCCAAACCGATGTGTTCACCGCTGGCGGCCAGCCTCTCGTCGACGGGCAAGCGTACAGTGCAGTGATCGTGGTGGAGTACGCAGACGGTCGACTCGGTACGCCGTCGATGCCCCTTGGCCCTGCCACGTCCAGCGACGAAATTCCCCGCCCACCAAACAGCGGCGAAGCCATGCCCTCCACCTTGAGCAACGCGGCGGACGGTGACCTCGAAGTCCGATGGGAGCGGTGCACAGCATTGGACCACGCATCGACGCGGTTGTACGCTTCAACCGTCGAACGCACCGACGTGATCGGGCTGACGCCTGAATTGGACCTGCCAAAGACCGGCGGCAACGAGACCGTCCTTTCCCTCCAACCCGGACGCGTGTATTGGATTGGCCTGACGTGCGTGGACGAGGCTGGCCAGGAGAACCTCAGCGACGCCCTCATCTTGGGGCCTGTCGTGCCCACCGGTGGTCTTGACGACGGTCGCGCCCCGCCTCCCCTCAAGGACGTCGAGGCAAAGGACGCACCAAACGACGAGGGTGGACGCCTCCTCGTCACGTGGACGTCCTCCATCGCTGTCGATTGCGCCTTCTACACCGTTTGGCTGCACGAACTCGGCGACATCCAAAACATGGACCAAGCCGGACAAGACGACGGCCCCTACGCCACCCTCGTGGCTGAAGCGGCGGACGAACTGCGGGACGGCACCCTCGCCTTCGAAGAAGGAAAGGTGGTGACCGATTGTGCCGCCAACCAAACGATCGTCGATGACATCGGTGGCCGTGAGCTGGTCGACGGGCGCACCTACTTGGTCGCCGTCACCGCCCATGACGTCTGGCTCAACGTGGACCTCAGCCTCGGACCGGACACCGTCATCGATGATGCAATCCCCTTCCGCAACATCATGGACGAGGGCACCCCTCCGGCACGCCTTGACAGGGTGGAGGCCTTTGACCATCCGAACGACAACGGTGGAGCCGTCGACGTGGTCTTCCCACCCTCCGCGGTCGACGATTTCGGTCATTACTTGGTGTGGACCTTTACCGAAGCGGTCACCGACGTCAGCCCATGGCACGTGGACGGTGTGTTGAGTGCTTCGACAAGCGCCCTTCGCATCGACACCCAGCGCATCGACGCCGACGGTTCAGCCTTTGAAATCACGATGAACGAGGCCCTGCACCAAAATCAAGACGGGACCTGGTCGGTTGTGGCCATCGAAGACGGCATGACGGTGCATGCTGTGGTCACCGTTCACGACCTCAGAGGCAACGTTCACCTCGATGAACTCACCACGGATTCAGCGGTTGCCATCGACAACTTGGCCGACCGTGAAGCACCAGATCGCATCCAAGACCTGGTGGCCAGCGACCGACCCGAGGACGACGGTCGTGCCGTGCTGCTGGAATTTTTGCCCAGTTCGGCCAGCGACGTCGACGCCTACGAAGTCTACGTCCTCAGTGCTCCCTTCAACCGTGTCAGTGAGGACGCCACGCCCAGCCTTGTCCTCGACCGCACCCCCAATTTCCCTGTGGTCGTCGACCGTTACTCAGACGGCAGCGTTCTGGAGCCTGGCGTCACCGTTCATCTCGCCGTCGTGGTGCGCGACACCAGTGGAAACGCCCACCTGACCGACCTGACAACGGTGTCGATCGCTCCGGTGGACGACGGCGTCGAAGACCCCGGAATCTACCTCGACCCCATCACAGGAATCACCGCGGCATGGCTCGAAGAAACCGACGTGCTCGTGGCGTGGCAGCACACCAACGACCCGTCCGTCCGCGCCTACCGGGTCTACTTCGCTTCCGCCACCTTCCCAGACGTGGAAAGCGCCACGCTCGCGGGTGAAGTCCAAGCCTCCAACTCCTTCCGAATCTCTGCAACCTCCTTCCCCGAACTGGTCAATTCCAGCGGATGGTACATCGCCGTCACCCCGATCGACGACGTCTTCGAACGAACCTCGGTCGAGCCTGTCTTCCTTGGACCGCTCGCTCAGGCCGATGGAAACGATGGGGCGGTGGACGGCGGATTGGACCTCGGGACCTACCTGACCGGACCCAACGCCATCATCGCGGGTTTGGTCCTCATCAGCGTGCTCTTGGCCTTGCTTGTGCTCCGTCGTCGCGGTGGAGATGGCGGCAAGAGCTACACCCTGCAGGAGGCCACATGGGGCATTCAAGAGGACGCCTTCGGTCCACTTCCAAGCGGCCCAGCCCCATCGCCTCCACCCGCAGCACAAGCGCCCGCAGCATCGGCACTCTCTGCTCCCGAGGCCCTTTCCGTTGACCTCTACGCCGCTGCACAACAACTCAGCCCCGCTCGCATGGAAGCACCGGCCACGCGGACCTCTGCACCCTCACCCAACATCGACGGCCTGCTGGATGATTTGGGTCTGGACGGTGCCCCACCTGCAGCGCAGGGTGGCTTGGACACCTCCTTCCTCGATGATCTGCTCTGACCGGTGTGCTGAAGCATCACGCCACCTTCCCTGAGGTGAGCACATGCCTGCAGGACCACGTGATGCCGTGTTCACCACGTTGCTCTTCCGTCCAGACCGTGGCGTGGCTGACCTTCCTCTGCATCTGGCTCGCGTGGAAAACCATGCCCATGCCCTGCGGCTGACGCCACACATGCCCGACGTGCTCCCTGCCCTACGCAACGCATGCCACGGTCGCACCAAGGAAGGATTGGTTCGATTGGCCTGGAGCAAAAAGGGATGGACGTGCAGCCTTCGGGATCGTCAGGTTGTGCCCGAGGTGGACGCGATCACGGCACCTGCTCCTCGATGGGCAGGCCGCGTGACCGGCACGAAACACGGCGCGTGGGAATGGGCGGCTGAAGCGGCCGCCAAAGGGGACGCCTTGGGCGCCGATGCCGTGTTGTTGGTGCACGAACACCGCATCGTCGACGAGCGGCGCTCGACCCCGCTGCTGTTGGACGACGACGGCGTCGTGTGGGCCGCTCAGGAAGAGGACGGGGGCGTGGACAGCGTGACGCTTCGCACCCTCTTCGACGGCCTTGCGGCCGCAGGTCTTCCTGTTCAACGGGGCCAACTCAACGAACGGCGTGTGGCCCGAGCCACCGCCATGGTGCTCGTGGGCACCGGTCTTGGGGTGGCTTCGGTGGAGACCATCGACAGCGTTCCGTTTGCTTCCCCAAGTTCGCGTTTGTTCGACGCCTGCACCGCCGCGTACGACCACCACATGGCCGATGTGAACACGTGGACCACGCTCGGAGGACCCTGATCATGGACGTCATCCGCACGGTGGAGGGGCTGCGCGAGCAGGGTCATCTCGGTGTGACGGCCACCGCTTTCGGAGCTCCTGATGAATTGCTCCTCTTGTCCTCAGGCCCGGCCAGCCACCTGGCCAAGCATTCGATGATCGCCCGACCACCGCGCCGCCGAGCCGTGCTTCGACAACCCTCCTCCATGCCCACCGCCGATGCCTCGAGCAACCCCCTGAAAGGCGAGCCAGCGTGGAGCACAGAGGGAGAGTTGACCGCCACGGTGCAGACGTGGCGCAACGGGGCGTGGCACGACGAGGAATCCATTTCTGCTTCGAGCGTGGATGACCTGCTGCGGACCTTGGAAGACCACATGCTGGACCCTGTTTCCTTCGTCACGCATGTGGAAGGGTGGCCAAAACGGCCCTTCCTCAGCGGCGCCTTTGCCTACGATTTGGTCCAATGGACGCAGCCGATCAACGTCCACCATCCTCCAGATGCAGGCGCGCTGCTGGCCGTCATGTGGGCGGTGGACGGCGCCTTGCTCATCGACCATGCCACCGGTCGCATCCAGCGTTTGCACACCGAAGGCGACCCCTGGGCGGAGGAACCTGAGGCGGCCAAAGCGCGCGACACGCCTCCTGCTTCCGTGCATCGGTCCGACCTGAACAGTTCCATGGACGATGGGCGGCATGCTGAGGCGATCGAGGAGGTCAAACAGGCCATCGTCGAGGGAAGGATGTATCAGGTCAACATCGGCCGTCGATGGACTGGACCGCTTCCTGACGAACCGTGGGACGTGATGCGTAGGTTGCTCGAAGGAAATCCTGCGCCCTTCTCCGCATGGACGTGGGCCCCTGACCTTGACCACCACCTGCTGTCCAGTTCACCGGAGTCCCTCCTGCGGATTCACGCCGGTCAAGCGATGGCCTCGCCCATCAAAGGCACCTACCCCCGGGGCAGTGACGCGTTGGAGGAGCAAGCGCTTCGACGTGCCTTGGTGGAAGACGAGAAGGAAACTGCGGAGCACAGGATGCTCGTGGACCTGATGCGCAACGATTTGGGCGCCATCAGCCGACCCGGGTCTGTGCACGTCCAACGGTACGACGTGGAAGCCTACGCCACCGTCCAACACCTGGTGTCGCACGTCGGTTCAACGCTGACCGTTGATCCCCCGACAGCCTTTGCTTCGGTGTTTCCGGGAGGTTCGATCACGGGGTGTCCGCGAACGGTGGTCTGCGCCGCCATTGATGCGGTGGAGCAAGAGCCACGCCGCTTCTGGTGCGGCTCCATTGGTTGGTGGGACCCTGACGGCCACCATGGGGCCTGGAACATCCTGATTCGAACGATGCAGGTCCGGCACGAAGGACCTCGTCGCGTGGCTGACGTGCTGGCCGGCGGCGGCATCACGATCGGTAGCGTCGCCAACCGTGAAATCGAGGAAGCCGTGTGGAAGGCCGACGCCTTGCTCAGCGCTGCAGGCTGGGGCTTGCGGCGCTCCAGCACCCGAGGCTCCTTGCGGATCACACCACTGAATGTCCCTCACGGCGCCCCACTGGGTGGCCACTTGGGCCAACCGCGAGCACGACCCCACGGCACCGTGGTGTTGGTGGACAACTTGGACTCCTTCACCCACAACATCGCTCACG
Organism: Salinimicrobium sp.; assembly: GCA_964228865.1. GTDB lineage: Archaea > Thermoplasmatota > Poseidoniia > Poseidoniales > Poseidoniaceae > MGIIa-L3. Next base: position 5,903 of record CAXRAI010000031.1, read on the forward strand.
CCATCATGCAGCTCGGTCACGACGTGCACGTGATGCAAGGGCGTGGACCTCAGGGCCCTCATGACGTGGAGGAAAGCGTGAGGATTTTGTTGCACGCAAACCCAACCCACATCGTGCTTGGACCAGGCCCGGGTCGGCCAGAAGAAGCCCTTCTTTCGATGCGTTTGGCCGACTTGGCCCTGAAAGGAAACACGCCTCCTCTGCTTGGGGTGTGCCTTGGCCATCAGGCCCTCGGCTTGGCGGCAGGCGGTCAAATCCGACCAGATCCCCATGGACCGGTCCACGGACGGCCTGTGCAGATGGTCCATGACGGAAGCGGTCTGTTCCGTGAGGTTTCAGGCCGGACCATGCGCATGGTTCGGTACAACTCACTCGTCGTTGAGGGCACGGAACTCTCGGGCTTGCAGGTCAATGCGCGTTCTGGCCACGTGACGATGGGGCTTCGCTCGCCACGGTTCAACGTCCATGGCTTGCAGGGCCATCCCGAATCCATCGGCAGCGAAGAGGGCGACCGGCTCCTCAGGACCTTCCTCGACGCAGCGCATGGTTGAAAGGACGGGAGCCGGTCGTGTGGTCTGAGGGAGACCATGCCGCTGTGCCGATCCTGCAACGGGACCTTCGCACGTGAGTTTTTCATCCATGGAAATGGACCACGCGCCCAGATCTGTGTGCGCTGTGGCCTCGATCAAGGCCTTGTGACCAAAGAAGAAGTCCCGACCTTCTTCGATGAGAACCTCATCGCGTCCCGCCTTTCCGTGGTGTCGCGACGATGGGGCCCCTCGATCACAATCCTGATGGGTTGGACCCTTTGGCTGACCTTCCTGACCGGTGTTTCCCCATGGGGCACCTACGTGCTCGTGCTTCTCGGCTTGGGCACCCTGCTCTTGCCGGCTCAAATCCTGCTCTACCGCGCGAAGTACTCCGGCGACATGGCGCGCCTGACCCCGACTCACGAGCGCCCGAAGGGACACTGAATCAGGACTTTGCGTGGATTTTGAGGACGTCTCCGTCCCCCACCTGATGATCGGCGCCGACCACGCGACGCGTGCGACCGTCGACGCCCCGAATGAAGCCTGCTTCCAAATCGGTGTGCACCCTTCCGGCCACCGCCTTCGCGGTGATGCCTGCGGGCACCACGAGCGCATCGGGAAGAACGCGCCCGTCACCGTCGACCCATCGGCCCTCGTCTTGCACAGGGTAGACCACGATGCGCTCGAGGGTGTCGAACACCACCGCGTCCAACAAGGCCTCGATGCCGGTGCCACCGGCCGAGGCCAGGGCTGTGCGCATCCGTTCCAAAGCAACGCGTTGGGCATCGGACAGGGGAGCGTCCTCGGGCACCTCGAAGTCGGCGTCACCGGTCCGGTAGCGGATAAGACCTGAAGCGTCTGCACGACGCAAGGCCAATTCCATGTCCGCCAAGCACGGTGTGGTGGGCACCTCAAGATCGAGGTGGTCCATCACGCCCTCAGGAGCGAGATCCAGTTTGTTGACCGCGACATGCAGCGGAAACAAGCCGCGCCGCAGGGTGGTGGCCAAAGCCCCCATCTCGTCGTCGCCCCACGTCCACGGCTGACCAAGATCGTGCCCTCCGTCACGGAGGGCATCAAGGGCGGAGCCGACGAGCGCCGTGGTGGCTCCAAGACCGCTCAGGCGTTCAACGAGGACACCCAGCAGACCGCGTTCACCTTCAGCCTGCACACGGCGGACGCCTCGGGACCAACCGTCAGCAAGAACGCCGGCGATCCACTGTTCAATCTCCGTCGTCAGGAAAGTGACTTCGTGCGCAATGGAGGCGGCGGCAGCTGCGGGGTCCGTGGTTGGGGCAACGGGATTGCCTTCAACGTCGGTGGCCGCAGCACCGTCCACGACCTGAATCAGGGCGTCGCATCCCGCGAGATCAGCGAGGAAGGCGTTGCCCCTGCCGCGCCCTTCTGAAGCACCCGGCACAAGGCCAGCCACGTCCACCAAGGCAACAGGAACCTGCCGTTCGAAGCCATGGCATGCCCCTGTTCGTGGCGAACACATGGAGCCACCACGCTCATCCGTGGTGTCGTCCATGCGGCCTTCCTCGATCAGCCGTGCACGAAGTTCGCTGCAGGGGCACGGCAAGCGTGCGCGGGGAAAAGCCACCCCGACGTTCGGATCGATGGTGCAGAACGGATAGTTCGCGATGTCGACCTTCGCGAGCGTGGTCGCTGCGAAGAACGTGGATTTGCCGACGTTGGGCTTGCCGACCAGCCCGATGCGCAGGGCGGTCCCCCCTCATTCTTCCTCGGAGGAAGAAGCGCGCAAGCGAGCGACGGTAATGTCGAGTTCGGGGAGGTTGATCTGACCGTCACCGTCGATGTCAATCGCCGCGATGAGGCGGCCCATGTCCCATGGAGGCAGGTTGGCGATCTTCGCACCGCGGAGGGCGTTCTGCAGTTCACGCGCGTCGATGGAACCGCTGTCGTCAAGGTCGATGGAACGGAAGAAGGCAAAGACGTCCTGGTTGGTCTCGTCGAGGTAATCCGCCAACATCTGGAGTTCTTCGGGCACCGCGCCCGCGTCTTCGGGGAATTCCGTGACTTCGTCGTTGTGCAGGTCTGCGCGGACGGCGATGACGGTGGACCCCGTGGCGGCCTTTCCTTCGGCGCCGATGATCAATTCAGTGTCAAGGCCAACGCCGCGACCGAGAAGAGAACGGATGCTCGTGCTGCCACCGGACAAGGCATAGGAACGGATGTCGCTGCCGACTGAGGAGCTGCCCGACGAGGGTGAGAAGCCGATGCGAACGCTGACCGAAGCAGCGACCATGAAGCCAAGGGCGACGCCGTAGAACAGGAAGGCGCCCACGAGATCAAAACCGGCCATGTTGGCCAATGCGGCCTCCGCCATCTCTTCGTCCGAAACACCGCGCTCGACCGCACGGGTTGCAAGGGTGGACAATGCGGTGGAAATTGTGGCCAAGAAGCCGCCCAAAGCAACCATCCACACCGCGGTGGACGCGCCTCCGGACTCGGCCGCAGCACGGCCGTTGGCCTGAGGGAGGTAGCCGAGGGTGGCGGAAAGGGCCAACAGTCCACCGACGGTGAAGAAGAGGCCGTGGGAAAGGGACACGTTGAGCCCGTGGAGGCTCGCTTCACCGACGAGGGTTTCCATGCCGGAGAAGTAGGCGCCGACCGCGTAGATGGGCAACAGGAACATCGCGAGAACGCCCGCCAAGCCCGCAGGGGTCGAGAAGGCTTGAGAGGCCCCAGACCGGGCGGTTTGGAGGAGGTTGACCGAGGCGGCCAGAAGCGGAAGCATGCTGAAGGTCATCAGGATGCCACCGAGGTTCTCCAAGAGGACCGGTGCGTCCACCTGTCGAACGGACACAGCGGGCACGGTCAGGAAGAGAAGGGCGAGGGAAGCCGTGGCGAGGGAAGAGGACCAGATCGCACGCTCCGAGGCGGCGGGAATGACCGCGTACGCCGTGCCCAGCATAAGGGCAAGCGGGAGCCATCCTTCGAGGGCCGCTTGAGCAAGCCAGACCGTTTGCGTGCCGTTGCCGAGTTCACCACCGATGTAGAGCAACGGTGCGACAAGCATGACCACGAGGGCGTTGAGCAGGAACCAACTGGTGAACGCGATGGGCGCATCACCGCGGTTGGCGAGCGAGATGAGAACGTTCACCAACAGGGCTCCACCAACCACGCTGTGAAGCACCACGGAAGAGACCACTTTGCTGAGCAGGTCTTCGGTGGCCGCGTCCATGCCAAACAGACCGGCCAAGGTCGGAAGAAGCAACACGAGCAGGGAGACACCGGTGAACACCAAGGCCATCATCGAGGCGCTTGCTTCGCTGCACAGGCGACCACCGGACGTTCGGGCCGTGGCGGTCAAGGTGGTGCCGATGAAGACCATCACCAAACCGGTGCGCAAGGTCATGCTGATCGTGGTGGCCAATCCGCTGCCGTCGTCGTAGGACCAGCCAAGGCTCGCGAGGGAGTCGAGGGCCGTGGCGTCCCAGTCGTGCCAACGGCCGACGAATCCGAGGGTGCCCGCCAGCACCAACCACGCAAGGCCGAAGCGGGCCCAGGTGCGTCCGCCGCGGCCTGCGCTGTCGTCAAAGAGGTCCACCGCACCGGCGGGGGCCTTGATGAGCAAGAAACGGCCGAGGGTTTGCAAGGGCTGGCTCATGCCGCCGATGCCGTTCTGAACGTAGTATGCGACAAGGAGAAGGGCGCCGACCATCAGGCCGACGGAAATGAAAACGGGTTCCATGCATCACACCTCCTTCACTCGGACAGCACCTCGCCAATGACGGTGGACACGATGGCGGTCGCGCCCACCATGAGGCCGATGAGGTAGTACCAGATGCCGCTGCCACCAAGGTTTCCGAGCAGCGGAACGAGGTCGCCGAGGACGGGAACGCTGTCCCAACCGAAGACGTTGCTGAACAGCGCGAAGAGCCCAAGAAGGCCCACGCCGAGCAGGACGAGGACCATGCGGCTGGATTCTGGTTCGGCGTCGCCGACCGTGGATTCGTGGATGATGTCTGTTGATGCCAAAGGGACCACCACATGGAGCCCCAAAGGGGCGCTTTGACCCACCTGAGGCACGGACATAAAGATTCACCACAGGCGGAGCCGTAGGCGCGTGACCGAGTCAGGGGGCCCTGAGCCGCTCAAGGGCAGGCGCACGACGTGAGGGTGAAAGTCCGAGCGGCGCCGGAAGGGCGCGCTCGAGGTCCAAATCTTCCGACCAACGGGCTTCACATGCGCACCGAAGGCCGTCGAACTCCTGCAGGTCGCCCGAGACCGCGTAACGTTCGATGGCCGCCACGACATCAGCGTCGCAGGACCCACAGTTGTGCGAGCCGCGAACACGCCCCCCGGCCGTAGGATGGACGATGAGCCGGCTGACTTGATCCGGATCTCCGTTGACACCTCCTTCCGGGTGGACGATCGGGTGGGCACGTCGAATCATCTCCACCAGCGACCACAACCAAGGCGGACGGTATTGGCGTGCACGATGCAGCCGATCGATGACGGTCCCGCCTTGGATGTTCATCGGATTGATCGAAATCTCATCGGCGTCTTCGGCGATGGCGGCAATCCAATCCACGATGTGGTCCAACGCATCGGCTTCGCTCATGAAGGGCGGCTTGAACATCAAGTAGGCCTTGACGCGCAAACCGGCCTGCTTGAGGTTGGCCACGGCGCGATCGTAGGATTTGACGCTGAATCCCTTGTTGACGTGGAAGCGCAGCACTTCGTCATCGTAGGCCTCGAGTCCGATGGCCACGGTGAAGTCGGCATTCACGCTCGTGGCCCATGCCAACTTCTCTTCCGTCAACTGTTCGGTTCGGCTTTCGACGATGAGGTGGAGTCCGCGTTCTGCGCACTCGCGCAACACCCGCTCCTGAAAGCCAACTGGAATTTCGCGGTCTTCGAGCAACGAACCTGAGGTGTAGACCTTGACCATCTGCACGTCAGCGAAACCGTTCAGCTTCGCCGCTGACCAATCCCATTGCGCATGGAGATCCTCCTCCGTCACGTCGTCGCGTGTGTCGTTGAAGTAGCCGCAGAAGGTGCACCCGCTGGACCACCACCAGTGGCAACCTTTGGTGCGCAGGATGACCGTTGCTGCGGTGCAAGGCGTACCGTCAGGCAGCATCTCTGGCGTGGTGTAGACCGTTGCGGGTCGAGCAGCGTCCCAACTCGCTTGGCGGCGGCGGGATTCGGGCGTGTTGGCCGGTGCCTTGACCAGATCGTGGACGCGTTGGGCCTTTTCGCCCTGCCCGACCAAGGTCAATCGCTTGCCCATGTGCCTCAGCCTCGGCTGCGATGAACCCGGTTTCAACCTGCCGTGGCCCTCAGTCCACTGGCCCATGCCAAGAGACGTTGCTCGTAGATGGGGGTGTGCGTCAGCATCAGCGTGACGTGCCCTTCGACCACGCGCCCGTCGTCGGTGCTGTTGAAGGTCAGCTGGCTTGACTCAAACCAGCAGGTCACCTGTGAAGGGTCTTCGGCCGCTTCGGAGGCGGCATCGCACAGCGACTCGCCGTGATGGATGCGGATGCGCATGTCGTCCTCGCCATGCACGATGGTCATGCTGCGGTTGCCGATGTTGCGGGCCCCGTCGATGGGATTGTGCTCGACCAGGTCTTCACCAGAACTGACGCGTCCAGCAAAAATTCCAGCGTCCTTCAGGAAGGTCGGGTACCCCCTGAAGTCCAATTCCTCAACGATGATGTCGCCCATGTTGGAGAACGGTGAATCGAGGAAGACGCTCGCCATCCGCTCTTCTTGGGCGAAAGCAATGCCAACGGTGCCCGCGCCCATCGAGGCGCCCATCACGCCGATGCGTTCTGCGGGGACCCCTTTCTCGTCCTGAATCCACTGCCACACGGCGACCACATCGCGCCATTCCTTCTGACCGGCCGAGACTTGCCCGTCTTCGAGCGTGCTTTCCCAATGGTCGCGCATGTCCATCATGACGACGTTGTACCCTGCCTCGGCCAGCATGCCTCCGGGAAGGAGCACCTCGTGGTTGGCCTTGCAGGAGCGTATGCCGTGCACCAGCAGCACCCACGGTTCAGTGGGGTCTTGCTCAACCACCCACGCGCTGAGTTCGATGGGCTCATCGTCGACCTGGATGGAAGCGTTTGCCCACACCGGCATGGACCATGACGCAAGGCCGTCGGGCGCTTCCGCGGTAAGGTCGCTCGTGAGGTTGCTGGGCGCGGCATCGATCATGTCGGTGCCCCACAGATGTGGCGTGAACGCGGCGGGCGTGTTGTAAGGCGCGTGATCTTCACAGGTGGGTTCGGCCAAGGTGGCACCGCTGTACACGATCATGCCGGCCTGAAAATAGCCGTACGGCATCAGGAACATCAGCAAGGCGACCACCGCCGGAAGGGTACGGTTCACGCTCATTCCTCCGCGTCCCACACGGGGTGGAACACGGCAGTGGTCCCGGCGTGGACCTCTTGACCGTTGGCCCGATTCATGCCCTGCATCAGCGTGCTTTCAGGGCTCCACTCGGACGCGGGAACACGAAGTTCGAGGAGCGGTGTGGTCGACATGAAGGCCAAGCGTTGGCCACGCCGAACCGATTCACCGGGTGACGTAAGGGGCGTCAGCGCAAACCTCGGGCGGACAAGGTGAGCGACAAGTTCAACGCGGCGCCCGGAGGATTCAACCACCCAACGAAGGCGCTCGGGCCAACCGTCGACGGCTCGGCGATGCTCCCCGGCCACGACCGTACCGGCCATCGGTGCACGGTGCACCTGCAGGTCCAAGGCTCCGACCTCGATCCTCAAACACCAGAATTCGCCCTCGCCGTCCTCCTCTGCAGCGACAAAGCGCTGTTCGGTTTCAAACGCGATTGCGCAGGCGCCTTCGGCCCATGCGCCACCGTCGAGATCCTCGACGATGGTCGCCGCTGCCGTGCTGGAATCTGGACGGCGGTGTGTGGCCCGCTCACGTCGGACGTGGACGACACGACCGTCGATCGGTGCAACAAGAACGCCGGCCTCTTGCGGTATCTTTCGAGGAGGGTCGCGAAAACGCAACAGCAGCCACGACGCAGCACACAGCAGCACCACGCCAAGCAGCGGACCAAGCCCGAACAGCGGATCCACAAAGGCGGAGATGAGAAGCACGATGCTCCCAGAAACGATGGGGGTCACGACCATCGCCGAGGAGCCCTCAGCGAGCCAGGCCATTCGCGTGGTCACGCTCCGTCCCAGGGGTCCTCGCCGTCGTCCCACGTCGCGGTTTCCTCTGCGCTGGCCTCGTCGGCTTCGGGCTCTTCCTCTGCCTCAGGCGTTTCTTCGGCAGCCTCGCCACCGCTGCCGCGAGAACGGACCTCAACCTCGTCGTCATCGGTCCCAAATTCACCGTCTGGGCCAGGTGAAATGGCGACTTCAACCACGCCAACTGGCACGACGATTTCGTCACCAGATTTCGTGGATGCAACCTCTTCGGCGATGGCGCCCTCGGCTTCTTCGATGGTCATCTCAGCCGCACGGGCTTCCACCATGGAGTCCATCCGCTCGACGAAGGCTTCTGCCTTCTGCTGGGCGGCACGCTCAGCTTCCACGGCTTGCTCGATCATCTCGTAGCGCTCTTGGATGGCTTTGTTGAGGTCCTCAAAGAGGGACATGTGGGCGACGTACCAGCCGTCGCGCGCCTTCATCTCGGTCACGGCGAGCTTCAGGTCGTTGTCGAGTTCTTCTGCGATGGCGAAGACCTTCCCAAGGCGGTCCTTCTCACGGGTGTACTTCTCTTCCATCTTCTCGAGTTCAGGTTCGAGATGTTCGACACGCTTGGCCGACTTGGTGGAGGACATTTCGAGGTCGCGAATCTTGAGGTCCTTCTCCATGAGAAGGTTGTCCATGGCCTCTTTTTCGATCTCACGGTCAACGATTTCCTTCTCGAGGACTTCGATCTCAGCCTTAGCGTCAACAAGTTCCTTTTCTTGCTGCTCATAGGCGGCGTAGAGCTTCCGCAGTCGGTCGGTTTCGGTCTCAAGGGCTTGTTCAAGCTCGCGGATGCGGACCTCGTCGGTCACGGTGCCTTCGTCGCTCATGCTCATCGACCCGAGCCTATGCTCACCTGTTCGACCGTCCTCCACCCTATGAAGACGACGCCTCAGGTGCGTCGCTTCGGCCGAATGGCGCGTGGTGCCGTCAACCGCCGGGCTGGAAGAAGTACCAATGGCGTGACTTGCTATTTATGGAGGGCAAGACGTACCACGAATCATGGAGGATGAGGGGGTATGTGATCCGGCCTACGGCCGGATGGACGACCTGATGGAGGTCCTGACCCGTTCCAAGGCCATGCACATCATGCTCGTGCTGGATCAGCGCGGCCGTTCGATGCGCTTCACCGACCTCAAGCGCATGGTCGACAGCACGTCCACCACCGTCTCGCGCCGCTTGAAGGAACTCAAGGACCACGGATTGATCGAACAAGTGAACGGTGACGGGGATTCAGGGGCGTACGTCTTGACCGACGATGCGAAGACCCTCGCCCCGATCTTCCATGACCTGTTCAACTGGGTCGCTGCGCGTGCTCACTGAAGCCCGTTCATGATGGCCTACGAATACGACAGATTGTCCCTTTTCTAGAGCAGAGTCAATCACAACTGTCGTTTGCCGCGCCGGGAGTACCGTAATCGCCGGAGCCAAAGGTTGAACTCGAGACGCACCAATTTGAACCATAATCATTCTCAAAATCATTTTGGAAGTTCGCGTCGAGAATCATTGACGCCCCGCTAGGATCGGGATACGGGTCCTGGCCGTCGAGGCCACCATCGTACGCAACCTCGTCGATGACCTTTGATCCCGCCTTGAGGTGCAAAGCATCGGCACCGTTACCCAGCACCATGGATTGGCCGTACTCGTAATCGAGGGTCACCCCACCGTTGACCGTGCTGTCAGCGTTCTTACCAAAGACGACATAATCACCCGGGCTCACAATCAGACTTTCTCCCACGGTAAACGAATCAGATCCGTCGTCGTAGACCACAAGGCCTTCAAGATCAATGGAGCCAGTGAGTTCGTCATTGACCCAAATTTCGAACCATTCACCGGCATTGTCACTAACGGCGGCTGGGTTTTGAAGCACTTCGTTGATGACCAGGTCGCCATAATTCAGGTCCGAGATAGAGAGAATGGGCTCATTGCAGGTTCCGTCATCGGGGTTGCAAAGTTCGTTTCCACTACAATCGCTGTCTTCTGTGCATCCACCAGAACTTTGCTGGTCGTCGCTTGAACCATCTTGACTGCAGGTCCCGTCCTCATTGCAAAGTTCGTTTCCACTACAATCGCTGTCTTCTGTGCATCCACCAGAACTTTGCTGGTCGTCGTTCGAAGGGGTCGTGCCGTCGCCTGAACCGCCGGTCCCACCTTGGATGGCAGCAGACGATTCGTCGATGGTCCGGCCTTCCCGGACGTCGGTGATGGTGATCTTGACCGAACAAACCGCGTTGCAGAGGTCTTGACCAGACTCCACAACCGTCACACCATCGCCAACAGACCACTCGCTGTCCGTGGAATCGCCGAACTCGATCAACGCGCACGCCGCCCCACCTTCATTCCCAGGATTATCGCAGGTGATCGGGGCGCCGTTGTTGATGCTGATTTTCACGTCAACGGTGGCCCAATTGATGGCGACACCTTGGGTCATGGTGATGCGCACCAAGGGGTCGTCCGTGCCTGTGGTGATGGCTCCAACATCGCCCTCGGCGTCGAACTGGTAGAAGGTCAGGGAACCGCCGGTGTTGCCCTCGGCCAGAGAACTGGCCCACACGTACAACACGCCGGCCAGAACCACGGTGATGGCCACCATGAGGATGGTCGCGATGACGGGACTGACCGCATCGCCTTCGTCATGTTGGAACTCGTTGCTTCGCATGGGCCGAAGAGGTCTTCACCTGATTAGAACGTTCCTCCGGACGAACATGGTCCTTCAAACCTGAAGCCCGTTCATGATGGCCACAAGTTTCGCGGCGATGGGCGGCTCGGTCATCGAATGCCCGGCATCGCCGATCATGTGCAGGCGGCTGTGCGGCGCAGCCGTGTGCAAATCCCACGCGCTTCGTGCCGGACACACGACGTCGTAACGCCCCTGCACGATGTCGATGGGGATGTTCGACAAGCGTTCCACGTGCTCGAGGATGAAGTTGTCCGGCATGAAAATCCCGTTCGTGAAGTAGTGGCATTCGATGCGTGCGAAGGCCACGGCAAACTGCAGGTCGTCGGCCTTCAGTTCCGCGCTCGCCTTGGGAATCAGGTAACTGGTCGCCATTTCCCAGCAAATCCAGTCCCTCACCGCGGCGTGCCGCACCGCCTCGTCTTCGGACGTCAGCCGGGCGTGGTAGGCGCGCATCAAGTCGCCTCGCTCGGCTTCTGGAATGTGGTTTCGGTAGCCCTCGAAAGCATCGGGGAAGATGTGGCTCGCGCCCTCTTGGTAGAACCACGCGAACTCGCTGTCGCGGCACAGGAAAATGCCGCGCAGCACGAGGTGTTGAACGCGCCCGGGATGGTGCTGTGCGTAGATGAGGGACAGCGATGAGCCCCACGAGCCGCCGAACACCACCCACGCCTCGATGCCGAGGTGTTCGCGAAGCCGCTCGATGTCGGAGACCGACGCCAGGGTCGTGTTGTCCTCGAGTTCAGCCCACGGCGTCGAGCGGCCGCAGCCGCGCTGATCGAACTGGACGATGCGCCAGTGGTTTGGATCGAAGTAGCGGCGGTAGTCGGGTTGGCTGCCGCCGCCAGGGCCGCCATGGATGACGAGCACCGGCGCCCCCTCGGGATTTCCGGAGACTTCCCACGCCACGGTGTGCAGGTCGGTGACCTCCAGCATGCCTTCGTCGTGAGGTTCGATGGTGGGGTACAGCACGTCGTTGAGGTCGGCCATGCCCCGGCAAGCCGTCGGGAGCGTGATGGTGTTTTGCACCACCAAGATGATGCGATGCAGCACGAAGCCACGCGCATGACGGACGTGCGACCCGCGGTGGACGTGTTCAGCGACTGGGCCGAGGAAGGCCGTGACGAAGGGATGGAGCGTGGCCATGCTCCTGCCGTGGGCGAAATGCTCGCCTTCGGCCTGACCCGCACCGCTGAGCTTGGACGCAGCTTTCGGGCCATCGACGTGGGATGCGGCAACGGTTGGGTCGTCCGTCAACTCGCCGCGATGCCCTTCTGTTCCCATGCAGAAGGGGTGGACGGTGCGCCTGGGATGATCGAGAAGGCCAGGCGCATTGACCCCAAGGGCCACTATCACCACGCCATGCTTCCCGATTGGGCGCCAGAAGGTCGCTTCGATCTGCTCGTCTCCATGGAGGT
>CAXRAI010000032.1:0-49046 GCA_964228865.1 Salinimicrobium sp.
CCGTTGTCTTTGCAGCCGTCTTGGTCTGCATCGTTGCTGAGCGAGGACCTGAAACCCAGGGCACTGGTCGGACAGAGGTCAACCTCAACCGTTGACACCGTGCAAGCCCACGCATCGTTGGTCAGGGTTCCATCACAGATGCGGTCGTTGTCGTCGTCAACGTCTTCGCCGGTGTCCTGGCAGCCGTCGCCGTCGTAATCGGTCAGCGCATTGGACGACCATGAGATCGCGCCCTTCGGGCAGGCATCAGCAAAGTCGTAGACACCGTCGTTGTCGTCATCGGTGTCCTCAACCGTATCCAGGCATCCGTCGTTGTCGTGGTCCGTTTGTAAGTTGGAGGTCCAGTCGAGTTCCCCTTGCGGGCACGCATCGGCAACGTCCAACAAACCGTCGCCGTCGTCGTCGCCGTCGCACGCATCGCCGAGGCCGTCCTCGTCGTAATCCAACTGTGATGGGTTGGCGACGTCAGGGCAGTTGTCGAGGGCGTCCCTCACGCCGTCGGCGTCTTGGTCGAGGTAGGCGTCGATACGAACCACCTCGTCTTTGCCGTTGTCAACGTAATACAGGTGGCCGTTGGGGCCGACCTCAATGCCCATGATGGTCGTGGCTGACGTTTGAATATCGTCAAGGAACGTACCGCTCTTTCCGTTGGTGGCAAGTTCGTACGCTGTGATTTGACCGTTGCCGTGCTGAGAAACGAAGAGTTGCCCGTCGTGAAGAGCGATGCCCGTGGGACGGTTGAGGCCGGTGGCCAGCACGCCCCACTCGACCCCGGTGATGCGGGAGTACTCTTGAAGCGGTTCGAGGCGAGAGGCGTCGTTCATGATGTCGGTTTTGGTGATCGAGGCGTCATCCGTGTTCACCCACAGCACACGATTGGCGGCAGGGTCGGCAACGTAGAGAACGCCCGAGTCCTTGTCGAGAACCATGTGGCCAGGGACACCCGCCAAGCGGTTGATTTGCACGTCGGAGTACCGCTGAACGATGCCGTCGGAGTGGTCGTGTTCACCCGTATCATGGTCGGCTTGGAAGTCATAGCGGACCAGTTCGCCGTAGTAGCCGTCGTTGTACCAGTACACGTTGTCGACGTCGTGGGCGATGCCCATGCCGTAGGGTGATTCGTGGAGCATGTCGATGTGACTTCCCAGCAACCCGTTGCCGGTGTTTTGGTTCTCCCTCGCAAAGTGGCTGAGGGACGAGGGCCAAAGGGCGGGTCCCATGAAATTGTTCGGATCGCCTTGGCCGTTGTAGGTGTTTCTCGACTCTTGGGCTGAGCCCCACTGGTAGTCAAATTCGGGATGATAGGCGCCAAAGGAGATGGCGCTGACTTCCTCGAGGAAATGGTTCCTGTTGGAGTCCACCCTGTGTTCCGAGGTTTGATTGCCGAGCCCGGTGTTGTGGACGATCGTGATGGTATCCGTCGCCCGGTTGGCGATCCACAATTCGTTGGCTCGGCCCGGATGGAACTCCAAATCTCGCGGGTCGTTCAGGTAGTCAAGGGACGAGGCGATGACCACTTCTGTGAACCCGTCGCCAAACACGTCCACGGTGTCCGTTTCTTCGGCCTGAGTGAAGGTCGTGGGAATCACAAGCAGCAGAAGAAACGCCAGCAAGACGGAGTGTACTTTCCGGCTCATGGTCAGAATTTTGGTTCCATTCCATTTGATTGCTTGCTTCCCATGGCGGGGTCCGCCCAAGGAAGGTGTTGAGGTCCAAGTGGACCCTGCGTTTGTCGCGCGCCGTTGACGAAAACGGGGTTCACCGAGGCCGATGGTACGAACTTCTCCAGATCCGTTGGAAGCGGTGCCGAAGGGGTCAAGTTTGAGAAGGCGCCGAAGGGGACCTGACAATAACTTCAGAAATTGGCCAAAACCACCTCCTCATGGTTACAGCAGCGTTGCCAAAGCATCTTTCTTTGCGAGGGCATGGGTGCACCATGCGGGCGTGGTTCATGACCGCCATTCTGCTGGCCGTCGCGCTCGCACCGGTGTTCGACGCACCCACCGAATTGGGCGATGTTTCGCACGACGTCCAGCCTTCCAGCCCGCTGCAGGCCACCGTTTCGCCCAGCACGGGCTGGACCGCCGGCGGCCAGGAGATCACCATCACCGGCAGCGGGTTCCTTGACCTCGCGGACAGGAACGTGACCGACGACGGGCAGACCCATCAATGGGCGCAGACGACGGCGGATTACAGCGATGAAGCCGGCCGGTGGAATGCCGTGGCCGTGGATTCAAACGGCCACGTCCACGTGGTTCACATCAAGGACACGAGTTACCAACTCCGGCACAGCGTCTATGACGGGACGGGTTGGAGTTCTTCGGCCATCAAGAATTGTGGGAAGACCTACTGCTGGGACGTTCACATGGTCATCGACAGCAACGATGAGCTACACGTCGCGTACACGACCTACACCAGTTCGCGTGAGACGCTGGAATACATGCACCACGACGGCACCACGTGGACCAGCACCGAGGTCACCCCGAGCGCCCTGTTTGGTCCGGTGGGCATCGCCGTTGACTCGAACAACCACCCGCACATCTCCTACGCCGCCAACGGGCAATACTGCGGCAATGGCCTCCGCCTTGCTTCACATGACGGAACAGGGTGGTCGAGCCAAGGGGTCGATCTCGGAAGCAACCGAGGTTGTGAATCTGCCATCCTCATCGACGGGAACGACCACGTCTACATCGCCTACCAGGACCGCAGCGCCTCGAAATTGAAGATCGCCACGGACAAAAACGGGCAATGGGACGATTACACCGTCAACACGGGGAGCCATCCAAGCGACATTTACCCTGGCTACATGACGTCGATGGCCATGGACGCACAAGGCCAGTTTCACATCGCCCATTTTGAGGAGCAAGACGACGATTTGCGGTATTCAACCGGCGCTCCAGGCGGGCCGTGGACCACCACCATCGTCGATGCCTCGGGGCACACCGGGCGCGACCCCTCCATCGCCGTTGACGCCGCGGACCGACCGCACATCGTGTACCACACGTGGACCGGTGGGAATCTGAAATACGCCACACTTGACTCGCCCTCGTCCAACTGGGCCGTCAGCACCCTCGCGAGCACGGGCGATGTGGGAGAAGGAAACGCCATCGTCATCGATTCGAGTGGCGTCATGCACGTGCCGTTCAACGACGCAACAACGGGCTACATGGAGTACATGTCGAAATCCACGGGATTGAGCATCACCGACGAGGTCACGATCGAGTTCGGTCAGCTTGGCGCCGTGACGGGTGACGTGGTCAACGACACGACGGTCCACGTAACCACGCCAAGCGTCGCCTCGGCAGGCGTGGTGGACCTCACGCTGGTCGACAAGGACGGCAACGAACACCTGCTGTCCTCGTCCTTCGAGTTCATCGATCAGAACGACCTCGACGGCGACGGCGTGCAGAATGCTGACGACGATTGCCCCAACGATGCGGGCACCTCCACGCAGGACCTGGACGGCTGTCCTGACGACGACGGCGACGGCTACAGCAACGCCGGCGACGCCTTCCCTGCCAACGCCAACGAGTGGGAGGACAGCGACGGCGACGGTGTGGGCAACAACGCCGACGCCTTCCCCAACGACCCCACCGAGACCTTCGACAGCGATGGCGACGGCGTGGGCGACAACAGCGACCAGTTCCCCTTCAACGCCTTCGAGACCTTCGATTCCGACGGTGATGGTGTGGGCGACAACGGTGACGCCTTCCCGAACGACGCCTCTGAATCCGCCGATACGGACGGGGACGGTGTGGGCGACAATGCCGACGCCTTCCCGACGAACGCCTTCGAGCAGTACGATTCCGACGGCGACGGTGTGGGCGACAACAGGGACGCCTTCCCGAACGATGCAAGCGAATCCGCAGATTCCGACGGTGACGGCGTGGGCGACAACGCCGATGCCTTCCCGAACGACGCGAGCGAATCCGTGGATTCCGACGGTGACGGCATCGGCGACAATACCGATGCCTATCCAAACGACGCCAACGAATCGATTGACTCCGACGGCGATGGCATCGGCGATGCGGCCGATCAGTGCCCCGACACCGAGAGCGGCGTCACGGTTGACGCCAACGGATGCGTCCTCGACGGCGACAACGACGGCGTTCCCGACGTCAACGATCAATGCCCAGAGGTGGACGCCTCGGACCTCGACGAGAACGGTGACGGATGCCTCGATGACGACGACGGTGACGGGGTGCTCAACCCGCAGGACGACTGCCCCTCAACAGAGGGCGGCGCTGAGGTCTCGGAACAAGGCTGCAGCGAAGCCCAACTGAGGCTTCTGGACGAGGATGCCGATGGCGTCTCCGACTTCGAAGACGTCTGCCCCTCCACGCCACCCAACACCATCGTCAACGCCGTGGGATGCGTGGACGTGGTCGAAGAGGACAGCGAGGAAGAATCGACGTCAGCGCTCGCCTCCTTCTTCGCAGGTCAAAACGATCCGGTGCGGACCACCGTCAGCATTGGCGCCGTCTTGCTGGCCCTGTTCAGCCTGCTCCAAACCAACGCGGTGGCGGCGATGCTTCCCGAGACCTTCCGCTGGGTGCAGGTGCTGCGCAGGAACTCAAAACTCACCGAAGAAGAGCGCGAAGAGTTGCGCTACTTGCAGTCCATCACGCAAGCCTACCACCACCTGCCGCAGGAGTTTGCCGACGAACTCGACCAACTGAAGGCCGACCTTACCGGTCGATACACGAACAACGAGATCACCAAAGAGACGAGGGAGAAGCTCTTCACCCTCATCGAGGACCTTCGCGGTTCAACCCCGGAGGAACTCTACCGCATCGCCCACAACGAGGCCTATTTCGGGCTCGCTGGCGCCATCGATTCCGAGGACCGGACCAAATTGCTCCACGAAAAGTTGGCCATGAGCGACGAGGGCGTGAACTCCACCTCCACAGTTGCCGTCCTTCCCGGGCAGGCGCAGCTCGTCAATGAGCCTCCTGTCTCCGAAGTCGGTGTGGTGAAGGACGACGGCTACGAGTGGATCCAGTACCCACCAGGTCATGCCGATTGGTGGTACCGACCCGCCCATTCCAACGACCTGTGGCAAAAGTGGCAGTGAGGCCTTCTCCTCTGGCCTCTCATCCAAACCCCGCAGACGCGTTGCGACGCTCAGCATGGTCACGGCAATGGTTCAAAGTCCGCCTTGACAACCACATTTCATGACCTGCAGCGTCTTTGTGAAATTCGTCTCTGACCCTGAAACCGACCCGACCAAGGCCATCGTCGGCCTTGCCTGCGCCGCGCAAGCCGTGAGCGACGGTCATGACGTGGACGTGTTCTTTGCGGCGGCGTCCACGCGCATGCTCGTGCCCGGTTACCTTGAGGGCCTCGCCGAGCGGATGGGTGCGCCTCCAGCGATGGCGCAAGGGTTCGTTCAGACGCTGACCGACGGTGCCCGTTGGCACTGCTCCTTCAATTCACTCAAAGCGACGGCAGGCATCGAGGAAGGCCAAGGTGGCATCATCGTGCCTGACGAAGCCATGACGTGGAGCGGCCCACCGGGCGTCATCGCCTTGGCCACGGCCGCTGAAACCGTCTTGTGCTACTGACCCGTTCCGAAGGAAGGCCTAAGTGCGGAAGCACAGGTCCCCTCGCATGCTCAACGACATGGATTGGGACATGGCGGGCGCCCTTGGCCGCCTGCTTGCCGCATTGAAGGAACAAGGAATTACCGCTGACGAGGCTTTTGAGCGGATCGACACAGACGAAGACGGGAAGCTCAACGGCCCCGAACTCCTCAACGGGCTTTCCTCCCTCTTGGGCGAAGACCTCGACCCCGCCAAGGTGTCTCGCATCATCACCTCCTCGGACGTCGACATCGACCACCGCGTTGACCTGTTTGAGTGGCGCGCGATGCTCGGACCAACCGGCGAAGAAGAGTGAGACCCGTCTTGGCTACAGGCGGAAGGCCTTAGAGGAGATGTGAGGGGGACATCCCCATGGGTCGTCCCCTCAATGACGTTCTCGCTGTCCCCGACACGCTGATTGACTTGTCCACGCTCGATGGACTTGAATTCTGGATGCAGGCCGTCATCGCCGTCGTGTTCGTCGGTCTTGCGGCCCTGTTCACGAACAAAGTCATCCTCGGCATCATGAGGAAACTGGCTGGACGAACCCAACCTTCGTGGGACGACGACCTTGTGGAGATCGTCTCCAGCCGTGTCCTGCTGAGCGTCACCTTGGTGGCGGCCTTGTTCATGGTGCAATGGCTCTTTGATGACCTTGGAGAATCGGCACCTGCATACGTCTATGCGTCGCTCATCCTCATCTCCGCCTCTGCCCTTTCGTCGACCATCAAGGTGGTCTTCACCACCTTCCTCGACAACATGCAGAAGAGCCGTGACGTCAAGGTCGAAGGCTCCAATCCTCTGCTTGTCTTCCTCGCCCGAGGCACCGTTTGGGCGATTGGTATCGTGCTGGCCGCGGATCAGTTGTCCATCAACCTCTCCGGCGTCCTCGCGTCTTTGGCCGTGTTCTCCATCATCATCGGTTTGGCCGTTCAACACACGCTTGGAAACATCATGAACTCCTTCATGCTCTCTTTGGACCGCCCCTTCGACAACGGCGATCGCATCGTGGTGGACGGCATTGAAGGGACGGTCATGACGATGGGCATGCTGTCCACCAAGATCCTCACCCTCGAGGAAGAACTGGTCATCATCCCCAACAACACCCTGGTCAACACCACCATCACCAACATGGCCCGTGGTGGCGGCGATGGCCTCCCACGACGTGTGGTCCTGAGCGTCGACGTAGGCGTGGATTACGCCGAGCAATCGGCCCACGTCAAGCACACCTTGCTTCGTGTCGCCCGTGACTCGGAGTACGTGTTGGACGACCCCGCGCCGCACGTCGAATTCCTTGAGATGTCCGACTACGCCAAGGTTTACCGCCTCTACGTGTGGCTTGCCTCCTTTGCCGACAAGCGCATCGCGAACGATCAGTTGCTCAGCGAAATTGACGCCGAATTCACGCAGGAAGGCATCGTGATTCCCTTCCCCGTCGCCGTCGAACTGGACAAGGCACCTGCCCCAACCGAGGAGAAGCTGTCTCAGAAGCGCGCCCGCCAGCACGCGGCCCAGGCCCGCATGAAGGTGATCGACCGCCGTACGGAGCGTCAGCGTTTGGCCATCCGCGAGGAGATCAACGTCCTCACCGAACGCCTTGAGGACCGCATCGGCAGCCGCGAACGCCGCTCCATCGAAGAAGAGGTCACGCGCCTCGAAGCGGTGTTGTCCAACCTCGACATCGACTGAGGCCTGTTCATGGTCCGCACGGTGGTGTTGGGGCGCTTCCAGCCCTTTCACTGCGGGCATGAGGGTGTGATGAAGGCCGCGCTGGCTCACGCTGGTCCGGACGAGGTGATGATCGCCATCGGGTCCTCAGAAGCGGAGGCCTCCATGCGCAATCCGTGGTCCGCTTCTGAACGCGAAGCGATGATCCGCGCATGGGCCACGGCCGCATGCAGCGACGACGAGCTGGCCCGCCTGACCTACTGCCACATCCCCGACATCAACGACCCGCCGGCATGGGTCGAGCACGCCACCGCCGTCCACGGTGAAGGCGTCCTGCTGACCTCAGACGAGGACACGGCCGTGCTCTACGAAGCAGAGGGTTGGACGGTGGTTCGCGTTCCCCTCGAGGCTCGGCGTGACCGAGAAGGGTGGCGCGTTCGCGAAACGGCTCGGATGCTCTCAACGGTTGGCGACGACGACGCGGTGCGCACCGTGCTTGGGCCGAATGTTCCTGCAGCGGTCATCGAATGGATGCTTGAGCACGATGCGCTGTACAGGCTTTCCCTTCTGCATGAGGGCGCTGTGGTCGGCTGAATCAGGCCGCAACGACCACACGGCTGGCTTGCAGCACGCGGTCATGAAGCATGAAACCGGCTTCAAGTTCTTCGATGACTTGACCGGCGGGATGCTCCTCTGAGGCGGGGACGGTCGTGATGGCTTCCATCGTTGAAGGATCAAAGGCCTGTCCTTTGGCTTGAATCCGGACCACGCCCGCGGCCTTCAATTCAGCCGTCAAACGGTCATTGAGGAGTTGGAGGGCTTGGGAAGCAGGGCCGTCGTCATCCCCGGTCGAGGCAAGGCCGCGCTCGACGTCCAAGAGCACACTGACCATCCGTCGAGCGAGGTGTTGAGCGCCGTATCGGGTGATTTCGGCACGGTCTTGCGCGAACCGCTTGCGGGCGTTCTGCAGGTCAGCCTCACGGTAGGCAATTTCCTTCTCTGCGGCCTCGGCACGCGCCAAGGCTTCGGTCAAGGGGTCGACGGGCTCTGGTTCAACCTCTGGTTCCTCAACGGTGACTTCGACCGCGTCCTCCTCAGGGAGGTCTTCCGTCATGGTGGTGGCCTCCCTGCTCCCGTCTTTCAACCCGTCGTCAGCCGGAGGCTGGAAGCCCTTCATGCAGGAGTGCGGTGAGGTTCCATGGCCCATGACCCCAGGCCGTTGCGGTCAGGTGCTCGCGCCCGACAATGCCCACAAGCCCTTCCTCAGACGCCAGGCGAGCAAGCGCGTGCCACAAACTTCCCGTGGCGCGCACGTGGGCTTCGTGGGTGGGAAGAATGCGTGGGTCACGGTGTTCGTCGAGGGTCTCACCGAGCGCCTCGCGTCGTTGCATCCAATCGAGAACCACCGCTTCGACGAGTTCGGTCTCCGTTCGCTGCCCGCCCTTCGTCATGATGGCCGACCAGGTGGATTCAGCGTAGAGGTCATCGACGTGCGCCACGTCACGGCCGAGAAGGACGTCAAAATACAGGAAGGCGCGACCCTCCCAGACCTCCCACGCACCGGGACTGGCCCAGCGCATGAGGTGAAGCAGGCCCTCCTCGCCGTCGTCGCAGGTGGGCAAAGCTTCGTGCAGTGGCAGACTTCTGTTCACGTTCGTTTGTGCTTCAGACCAATCCAACCACTCCGCCTCGGCATCGATGTCGAAGGGTCGGACCAGACGTTCGTCAACTTCGGGCCGTTCGTGGCGCAGGCTTGCCGATTCCATGGACGCGTCCATGTCCTCCCAAGTTCGTTCGAGCAGGGCACCCAACCGTGCTCGGTCCACGAGCAGGAGCACCAACTCGAGGCCCATACCCTCGGCGCGTGCCACGCGTGTTTCAAGCCTCGCTCTTGGGCCAGTTCCATGGGTGAGGTTGAAGCCTGACTCGCGGACCACGATAACGGGGACGACGCATGGCGACGATCCAGGAGCAGATTCAGGCGCTCCAGGACGAGATCCATAAGACCCAGAAAAACAAGGCCACCAACGCCCACATTGGCAAGTTGAAAGCCAAAATCGCTCAGCTCAAATTGAAGCAGGAAAAGGCGGCGGCCTCCGCGCGAAGCGCCGGGCCGAGCAAGGGTTTCGAAGTCCGCAAATCGGGCGACGCCACCGTGGCCTTGGTCGGTTTCCCATCGGTTGGAAAATCAACGCTCATTTCCAAGGTCACCGATGCCCACTCGGAGACCGGTGCCTATGCCTTCACGACCCTGACCTGTATCCCTGGCGTGATGGAGCACCGCGGTGCGAAAATCCAGATCCTTGACCTGCCCGGTTTGATCAAGGGTGCTGCAGAGGGCAAAGGTCGTGGCAAGGAAATTCTCGGGGTGATCCGTGCAGCGGACATGGTGTTGTTCATCGTCGATCCTTTCCAAGACGGTCACTTTGACGTGCTTTACCGAGAACTGCACAACGCAGGTTTGCGCCTCAACGAGGAGCGTCCTCCGGTGTTCATCGTGCGTTCAGACAAGGGTGGCATCGACGTTCGAACCACGGTGGAACAAACCCACTTGACGCCCGAGGAGATGGGCGCCATCATCCGAACCTTCGGCTACACCAGCGCGATTGTGACCTTGCGTCACGACACCACAGCAGAACAGATCGTGGACGCCCTTGCCATGAACCGCGTCTACGAGAAAGCGGTCGTGGCCATCAACAAAATCGACATCGCCACAGAAGAGCAAATCCAGCATGCGGAGTCCATGCTGCCCAACGATTGGCCCATCATGCGCATTTCTGCCTTCAAGGAGCAGGGGCTGGACGAGCTCAAGGATTTCATCTACGACAACCTTGGCTTCATGCGTGTTTACCTGAAACCACAAGGCGGTGAGGCAGACCTTGAGGAGCCGCTCATCGTGAAAGACACGTCAACGGTCGAAACGATCTGCAGCAAACTGCACCGTGATTTCGTGCGGAAATTCCGCTACGCCAAGGTCAAGGGGCCAAGCGCGAAGTTCGATTGGCAACGCGTCGGCCTTGATCATCTGCTCAAGGACGGAGATTTGCTGACCATCGTCGTCAAGCGTTGAAATCCACGGCCGCCAAAGCGGCGCCAATCAGGCCAGCGTCTGCGCCAAACCTTGCTTTCCTCAACGGCGCAGAGGCGTCCAAAAGCGGTGAAAAATCGTCCCAATGTTCGGTGAGGCCGCCTCCGACGACGATGAGGTGGGCGTCCACGGTCTGTTCCATGACGGCCAAGGCCTCGTTGAACCGGGAAGACCACGCGGGCAGGTCCAAGCCCTCCAATTGACGTGCGCGGCCGCTGGCATGCGTTTCCAGCACGCCACCACGTGTGGGATGAGGCAGCAAGCCGAGTTCAAAACCCGGCACCAGACGGCCGTCGTGATGGACGCCGCTGCCCAGACCGGTGCCGACGGTGATCACCAGCACCGTTCCGTCTTCGCCGACGGCGGCCCCGAGGCGATGTTCGGCCACCGACGCTGCGTCCGCGTCGTTGAGCACCACGAGGTGTGGTCGCCCAAGGGCGAGTGCGAGATCGGTGCCCGGCCACGTTGAGCGAAGGTTCGGAGCGGCCCGAACCGTCGTTCCCTGCACCCGCCCGGGAAATCCAATTCCTATCGGAAGCGATGGGAAGCCTTCGAGCGCACCACGCAATGCCTCGAGGATGTCCTCTGCAGGCGTGGTAAGGTCGTGGTGCAGGCGAAGGGTTTCACCTTCGATGCCTCCCGTGTCGGTGTTCACCACCGCGAGACGACAACCGCTGCCGCCGAGGTCGATGCCAATGGCCTTCATGTCAGCGCCCTCGCTCGTGGGCGGCCATGGCATAGGGCATCAGGACGTCGGCGTCGAAGGGTTCCGCACCGGCCGGGGCCACATCGCGGAAGGACGGAGCCACCCAACGTGCCGCGCCTGCGAGCAGGGCGTGAAGGTCCGCAGCAGAGGCGCCTTCGAGCAGCCCGAAGCAGGCCTCTTCGTCGCTGTCGCGTTGCGCTGACCACCGCAGTCGGCCAAGTTCAGCGCCCTCAGGGTCGTCACCATGAACCACGAAACCGACAGGAAGGTCGGCCAATCCGCCAACAAATTTGGCGTCCATTCCTTCCCCTAAGCCGAGCACGTGAGCCCGCCGCGCATGGGTGACCACGCGCAGCGACCACGCTTCGCGGCCTTGTTGGGTCCATGCCTCGACCGACTGTGACGAAACCTCCGATGGCACGTCAAGCATCAGGATGACTTGGCGCATGTTGGCGTGATGCAGCACCATCTTCCATCCGATCTCCATTTGCAGTTGCAACCCTGCGTGATGGCGAACGCGATGGGCGTCCACCTCCACGCTCAGGTTCCCGTCTTCGGCCCGAAACACCTCTGGCCAAGCCTGCCAATCCACGCCCTCAGACTCGGCGATGGTGGCGTGCACGGCATGGTGGACCCTCCATGGTTCATCGCTCAACCATGCGGTGATGTGCTCATCGTCAATCTCAACGTCTTCGGCCAAGCCTCGATGGAGCGCAGGGTCGAAGGACAATCCTGAGTGTGCACGTCCGTTGTGGTCGTGAGCCGCCAACGTGGGAACGTGCCACACCCCAAGCCCAAGGTCGGCCAAAAGGTCAATCCAGCGGATGGCGGCTTGGCGTGCTTCTCCGATTCCCGTCCCGAACGGCAGGTCTCGGAGGTCAAGGCGCACGCCCGCTCGTCGCACGCTTTGGCATGGCGGGCTTCGCTTCAAGGCTGTGACGTCAGTCCCAGATGCCCATGTCCATTCGTGCATCCTCGCTGGCGTGGATGCTCGGGTCCCAGCGCGGCGTCCACACCAGGTTGACGTGGACCGAGGAGAGGCCACTGGTCAGCGCCGCCCGATGGGTGGCCGCCATGATCTCTGGGGCGGCAGGGCAACCTGGGCTCGTCAAGGTCAAGTCGATTTCCGCGTGTGGCCCTTCGTCCTTGGTCTCGATGCGAACGGCGTACACGAGGCCGAGTTCAACGATCGAGATCTCCAATTCCGGGTCTTCGACCGTCTGCAAGGCCTCCAACACCTCGGATTCACTCACCATGGCTCATCGCCTCCAGTTTCATCGCGATCATGTCGAACATGGTGCGGACACCGTTCGAGCGACTCGGGGTCAGGGAATTCAACACACCGGCCTCTTTGATGTGGTCCACGGTCATGGCACGTGCCACCTCAAGGGGTTGGTCGTGCATGCCAAGCGCGAGCAATCCCATCAGGCCCTGAACCAAACGTGCGTCTGCACCACCTTTCAGCAGCACGCGGTCGTGCTCCATGTTGACCTCAAGGTGAGCCTGCGATTGGCAGCCTTTCACGCGGTTTTCTTCGGTCCATTCGTCCATTGGAAGTTCGGGCACGTCTTCTGCAAGATCGAAGATAAATTCGAACCGCTCCATGCGGTCTTCGATTTCTGCAAGCTCCTGGATGACGTCCCGCAGGGCCTCGGAGATCATGACGACCCTCCAAATCGCTCGAGGGCGTGCTCCAATGCCTTCACCAGACCTTCCGCTTCTTCCATCGTGTTGTAGAGGTAAAAGGAGGCACGAACGGTGCTTGAGATGCCAAGGCGGTGAAGAAGGGGCTGGGCGCAATGATGCCCCGTGCGCACCGCATACCCTTGCGCGTCGAGCAGATGCGCCATGTCTTCCGCATGCAAGGCTGGATGGAGGAAGGAGACAACGGCTGAATCGAGGTCGTCGTGGCGTCCATAGACGGTGCAACCGAGGTCGCGGAGTGCATCGGCCGTCCATCGTGCAATCCCGAGCAAGCGGAGATGTTCCGCCTCGAGGTCCACCTGCTCAAGGTAGTCCATGGCCGCCTTCCATCCAATCGCCTCGGCGATGCGCGGCGTCCCTGCTTCGAACTTGTGTTCGTTGTCTTGGTAGGTTGAGCCCTCGATGGTGACCTGATCGATCATGTCACCGCCGCCCATGAACGGGGCCATCTCAAGGAAGGCCTCTTCGCAGACGGTCAAGCAACCGATGCCCGTGGGTCCGAGCATTTTGTGGGCGGAGACGGCGAGAAAATCCACGCCCAGGTCAGCGACATCAATGCGGGTGTGGGGTGCGCCTTGAGCCGCATCCAGCAACACGCGGGCGCCAGAGGCGTGGGCCAGCTCAATGATGCGCTCCACCGGATTTCGAACACCCAGGACGTTGGACGTGTGCACCACGCAAACGAGTTTCGCGCCAATCAGGGAGGCTTCGTAAGCCTCCATGTCGAGGGTCATGTCCTCCATCACGGGGACGTAACGCAACTCGACACCACGTTCCTTGGACAGCATTTGCCAAGGGACAATGTCGCTGTGATGCTCCATTTCGGTCAACACGACGGCGTCCCCTTCCTGGAGGTTGGCGCGGCCCCAGGCGTGCGCCACGAGGTTGATCGCTTCGGTGGTGCCGCTGGTCATCACCACGCGATCGGCGTTGAACCATGCCTTGAGGCTGGTTCGGCAAGCTTCGTAGCCGTCCGTGGCCTCTCCTGCGAGGGTGTGAACCGCTCGGTGGACGTTGGCGTTGCTGTTGGTGTAGTACCGGTTCATGGCGTCGATGACGACCTGAGGTTTCTGTGTGGTGGCCGCGTTGTCAAGGTACACCAAGCGCTTGCCGTTCACCGTCCGCGAGAGGATGGGGAAATCGGATGCTTCAACCATGCGATGACCTCAGGTGATGCGTGCACAATCCAGGTGCACCGTGAGCCGATCCCGCAAGGTTCGCCTCGCTTCTGCTGCAGCAATCGGGCGGAAGGCATCGGCGAGGAAACCTTCGACGATCATCGCGGACGCCTCGTCGTGGTCCAGTCCACGGCTCATGAGGTAGTGGAGTTGACCGTCGTCGATGCTGGCGCTCGCCGCTCCGTGTGCGGCCGAGACGTCATCGGCCAAGACTTCCAGCTCAGGAATCGCATCGGCCCGCGCGCCTTGGCTCAGAAGCAGGTTTCGGAAGACTTGCCCTGCATCGGTTCCGTCAGCGCCAACGTCGATGACCAAGCGTCCTGTTCCAACGCTGCGGCTGCGCCCGCCGCACGCGACGTTGGCGACCAGCGAAGAGGTGGTGTGGCCCACATGGTGGTGGATTTCGACGTGATGATCGTCATGGCGGCTGCCTTGGCCGTGGACGGCCAACCCGATTCGAACGGCGCCGCCTGTCGCATCAAGGTGGTGACGGAGGTCCGATTTACGGCGGAATCCTCCGACGGAGAGGGTGCCTGTTTCGAACGTGGCGTCGCGTCCGACCCGCCAATCGTCGCATCGCACCACGCGCGCCTCGAGGTGGAGTTCATCGGTGACGACGACGCTGAGGTGGCCACCGTCGGCCACGTTACCGGTGAGGTGGAGGCCACACCAACCCGCGTCTCCAGAGAGGTGGAGGTGCACGACGGCTTGGCCCTTGCACGTGATGTGCAACCGACCCACGGCCACGTGGCCTGCAGCTCGAAGATCGACGTTGACGATGTTCTCATGGTGCCCTTCGAGGCTCAAGTGCATGGGGGAAGCATCGAGGTTGGCCAAGGTGTGGCGGGCGATGTCATCGACGTCGGGCAAGGTCGTTTCTGGGCCATCGACGACGACGGGAAAGGAGTCCGCACTTCCTTGGCTGAGCACGGCGTGCCCTTCGCCGCTCGGTTCATGCAGCACCATGCGGATGGCGGTGCTTTCTGCTTCGTCAGGCCGCATCCACGACCAAGGCGTTGAACGCCAGAGATGGACCGCGCTGGAGGGGTCCTCCATCGCGGTGCTCATCCGATGGCTCCCTCCATCTCGATCTCGAGGAGCTTGTTCAGTTCAGAGGCGTATTCCATGGGCAGTTCGCGGGTGAAGGGCTCAAAGAAGCCGTTCACGATGAGGCCCATGGCTTCGGCCTCGGTGTGGCCGCGGCTCATGAGGTAGAAGAGTTGATCGCCGGCGATTTTTGACACGGATGCTTCGTGCTCCAGATCCGCCGATGCGTTGCCCACTTCCATGGTCGGATAGGTGTCGCTGCGGCTGTCCGCATCGAGCATGAGGGCATCGCAGACCACCTTTGAGCGGCATCCTTCCGCCTTTGGTCGCACCTGCAACATGCCGCGGTAGGTGGAGCGGCCACCGTTCTTGGAAATCGACTTCGACAGGATGTTGGAGGTCGTGCGTGGGGCGAGATGGTGCACCTTTGACCCTGCATCTTGGTGCTGTCCTTCTCCGGCGTAGGCCACGGAGATGATTTCCGCATGGGCCCCTTCGCCCTTCAGGATCACCGCGGGATACTTCATCGTCAATTTCGAGCCGATGTTTCCGTCCACCCACTCCACGGTGGCGTTGGCGTGTGCAACCCCGCGCTTGGTCACAAGGTTGTAGACGTTCGAGGACCAGTTTTGGATGGTCGAGTAGCGGATTTTCGCTCCGTCCATCGCCACGAGTTCGACCACGGCGGAGTGCAAGGAATCGGTGGAATAGGTCGGCGCCGTGCAGCCTTCGACGTAGTGGATGGAGGATCCTTCATCGGCGATGATGAGCGTGCGTTCGAATTGACCCATGTTCTTCGCGTTGATGCGGAAGTAGGCTTGGACCGGCATCTCCACGTGGACACCCTTGGGGACGTAAATGAACGAGCCACCGGACCAAACGGCGGTGTTGAGGGCGCTGAACTTGTTGTCCGTGTAGGGCACGACGGTGTTGAAGAAGCGCTTGACGAGTTCAGGATGCTCGCGAAGGCCGGAATCCATGTCGAGGAAAAGGACGCCTTGAGCTTCCAGGTCCTCTCGGATGCTGTGGTAGACCGCCTCGGATTCGTATTGGGCGGTCACCCCACCGAGCCACTTTTGCTCGGCGTCGGGGATGCCAAGCCGGTCGAAGGTGCGCTTGATGTCCTCAGGAACATCGTCCCAGTCACGCTCTGTTCCTTCGGACGACCGGAGGAAGTAGGTGACGGCATCGAAGTCGATGCTGTTGAGCAGTGCTTCATTGCCCCAGTCGGGCATCGGTCGCTCCACGAAGTGGTGGTAGGCTTTGACCCTGATTTCCGTCATCCACTCCGGCTCGTCCTTGAGCGCGGAGATGTCCCGGACGACCTGCTCGCTGAGGCCCTTGTCAAAGCGGATGGTGGCCACTTCAGGGTCGTGGAAACCGTAGCGGTATTCGCCGACCGCGTCCCTTGCTTCGTCGCTCATGTGCTCACCTCATGCCGTGGCAGGCATCAGCCACTCATAACCGTCCGCTTCAAGCCGTTGCGCCAATTCTGGGCCACCGCTTTGGACGATGCGTCCGTCGATCATCACGTGAACCACGTCAGGGACCACCAATTCGAGCAGCCGGTTGTAGTGGGTGATCAGCAACACCCCGCTTTCTTTGGAGAGGCTGTTGATGCCTTGCGCGACCGCCTTCAAGGCGTCGATGTCCAACCCAGAATCGGTTTCGTCCAGGAGGGCCATCCGAGGTTGGAGCAGCAGCATTTGGAGGATTTCCAGTCGCTTCTTCTCGCCTCCACTGAATCCGTCGTTGACGTAACGGCTCAAGAAGGACCGGTCCATGTTTAGCACGTCCATCGCCGCTTGGAGTTCTTGCCTGAATGCCCGTGCTTTCGGCGCTTCGCCACGCACGGCTGCAACGGACTTTCGCAGGAAGGTGCCAACTTGCACACCGGGGATGGCGTGAGGGTATTGGAAGGACAAGAAAAGCCCAGAACGGGCGCGCTCATGGACTTCGAGCTCGGACAAATCCTGCCCGTCGTAGCGGATGATTCCCGCCGAAATTTCGTATGCGGGATGGCCCATGATGACCGAGGCCAGCGTGGATTTCCCCGCTCCGTTGAGGCCCATGATGGCATGCACCTCACCGGCGTTGATGGTCAGGTCGACACCACGGAGGATTTCCGTCTCCTCCACCGTGGCGTGGAGCCCTTCGACGTGGAGCAGTCCGCCGCCCATGTGCCTTGGTTCAAGCCCGGTCTTATGAAGCGGATGGTTTCAGCAGACCCACATCGGCCGCGCCTTCAAAGGTGATACGAACCTGCGCCCGTCATGGACGCCGATGAGTTGGTGGCGATGTACGCCGCTCAAGCCAAGGCGTCCATGGAAAAAGAGGCCGCGGAGCGCCTCGAAGCGTCCCTTGACCGCGAAGAAGAGGAACGCCTCCGCAACCTGCCGCTGCTGGACGCGGTCGGAACACCTCATCTGGTTCCGGCCTTGTTGTCTCGGCTCGGTTCAGTTCGGGCTGCGCTCGACGGCCACGGTGGCGGCATCAAAGCCACGCAATACGACGTCACTTCAGAAGGCCTCGACCTTGTGTTGGACTTGACCGGCGCGTGCGTCTCCTGCGGCGCCGCTCCGGGGACGTTGCAAGGCATCAAGGCCGATCTCGAAGCCGACCCAGAGGTGACCCGACTCCGTTTTGACCAGGTCTTGCTCGACAGTTTTGATGACCTTGGGCGGGATTTCATCTTGGCCCACGGCAACGTTGAGTTCGTGAACGTGGAGGGCTCGGCATGAGGGAAATCCGTCTTCGCTATGGAGCGGACGTCCTCCTTGGCACCGAATTTGTCCAACAACTCAACCGGATTGAAGAATTTGAGTTGCTGAACACCCTCGGTCGCTCGGACGCCAACGATGCCGTCACCGTCATGGTTCGGCTTCGCCTCGCGCCTGATGCTGCACTCGAGGACATTGACGACATCGACTGGTTGAGCATCGACGAGGTCGTTCGGTCCGAAACCACACAAGGCGGAGAGGCGCACTATGCCATCGTCCGATTCACCCATCCTTTGGTCACCGTTCCTCTCGAGATTGAAGATGCCATCATCAGCCCTGGTACCCGCATCGGCCGACGCGGTGCAGAGGTCATCGTTCGCGGTTCGAGCGACGGGTGCCAAGCCTTGGTGGCGGCTTTCCGCCTTTGGAACGACCGGTGCACCGTTGCCGTGGTTCGCTCTGGCGATGCCGATCACGACGCCGATGCTGGGTTGACGCCGCAGCAAATGGAAGCCGCACGACTGGCGTGGTCCATGGGTTACTTCGACGTCCCCCGAGGCTGTGCTTTGAGTGAAATCGCCAAGGCCGCGGGGGTATCAAACGCCACCATCAGCGGTCATTTGCGGGAAGTCGATCGTGTGGCCCATCGCCGTTTGCTGGACTGGATCGGTGAGTGAACCAACGGTTATTCAAAACCACACGAACAAGGCGGGTGAAGCGATGAAGGAGGTTCGGTTGCGTTATCCAGCCCACGTCATCGCAAATTCCGAGTTCAAGCATCAGATTGAGGTGTGTGAGGAAGCCGTCCTCATGGCCAGCGTCAGCAGAAATTACGACCAAGACACCATCGTGTACGTCCTCCAACTGACCTTGGCGGACAACATGACGGTCGAGGACGTGGATCGAGTCCCTTGGTTCCGTCTCATCGAGGTGATCGGTGAGGAAGTGGTCGGTGGGCGCGTCCGCCTCACGGCCTTGGTGGAAAATTCCCACGAATTGCTGAAACTCGGACGCGACATTTGGAACGCGGTCGTGGCACCGGGCTCCTCCATTGGGTCCTCAGGAGCGAGCATCATCATTCGTGGTACGCCCGCCGGCTGCAGTGCGATGGTCAAAGGCTTCCAGTCGTGGAATCCATCTGGGAGCGTCTCTGTGGTGCGCCTCACAGAACAAAACGACGAGGACTTTGCGGGACTGACCGAGCATCAGATGCATGCGTTTTCCACCGCGTGGAGGTTGGGGTATTACGAGCGGCCGCGGAACTGCACCTTGGCTGAAGTGGCCTCAGAACTCGGGGTGTCAAGGGCCACCATCAGCGGGCATTTGGGGGCCGTTGAAATCACCGCGCACCGTCGTCTGGCCGCCCGCCTCGGGCTCCGTAAGGATGGAACCAATTGAAGGCCAAGGTGCGGTGCGCCTGCCATGGCTGCGTGGCGCGACGATGCCCGGGACGACCCGCAACCCGCTCGTGAAGCCCACGTGGGCCGATTTGAGGTCAAAGCCCGGGACGGAAGGGCGCGCGTCGGCGCCTTGTCGACCCCCCATGGTGTCGTGACCACACCCACCCTTCTGCCGGTGATCAACCCGAACCTCCGCACCATTGAACCACGTGAAATGTGGGACCGTTACGGCATTGAGATGCTCATCACAAACAGCTACATCATCTGGAAGCACGACAAGCTCCGCACTCATGCACTTGAGCACGGTGTGCACGACCTCCTGAACTACCCCGGCGCCATCATGACAGATTCAGGGACCTTCCAAGCCTACGTGTACGGTGATGTTGAGGTCGGCGTGGAAGAGATCGTGGCCTTTCAGCGTGACATCGGTGTCGATGTGGCCACGATGCTGGACGTCTTCACCCGACCGGACATGACCCGTGACGAGGTCCATGAAGCCGTGATCGAAACAGAAGCGCGCGCGGCGGCCAGCCTTGCTGCCGCAGGCTCAACGATGCTGAACGGGCCCATCCAAGGTGGACTGCACCCCGACCTTCGACGATTGAGCGCGCGCAGCATGGGCGCCCATGGGTTCAGCGTCCACCCGATCGGCGGCATCGTTCCGGTGATGGAACAACAGCGCTACGCTGACTTGGCCCGCATCATGCTCGCGTCGATGCCAGAACTTCCCCCCCAGCGCCCTGTGCACATGTTTGGATGCGGCCATCCGATGCTGTTCCCGATGTTGATTGCGCTTGGCGCCGATCTGTTCGATTCCGCGGCCTACGCGCTCTTTGCTCGAGACGGACGCCTGTTAACGCCAACTGGAACCGTGCATCTTGCCGACCTCAAGGAGTGGCCGTTGTTGATGCCATGCGTTGCCACGGTGACGCCAGAATCCGTTCGAAGGATGAACGATGAGGAACGCATGGTGTTGCTTTCGAGGTTCAACCTTGAGGTGACGTTGGCCGAACTCGCCGCATGTCGGCAGGCCGTGCATGACGGCCGCATTTGGGAACTGGCTGAACGGCGCAGCCATGCGCATCCGGCCCTTCGTGAGGCCTTCCTTTGGTTGACCACCTCCCCTGCTCGAGGAACGGCGCCGATTCCAGCGGCCGAGCACCTGCTGATGAGCGACCGCGCGGCTGCCAGCGACACCTCGCCTGACCGCGGCCACTGGGAATCGGCATGGGATTGGGTCATCGATGCGCAGACCACACCCGGCCAAGGCGCGTTGCGCTGGGCCGGCGAGGACACCTTTGTCCGCCCGACCGTGGTGGCCTCACGCCGTCGTTTGCATCGTGCATGGCGGCCGTCCTCAAGCGAAGGCGCTGTGCTCATTCTCCACGGTGGACCCGGCCCTTGGCGGGACCGTGTTGGGGCCCATGTGGTGCGGGCTCGGGCTGCCAACCCGGAGCTTGAGGTGCTGGTCCTCAGTCCCATTGGTTTGGTCCCGTGGTCCTTTGAGGACCTGCAACCCTTTGCCCACGTGGAAGGGCCCGAGTGGCTCTGGCGGCGGCCGCTCGATCACGCATGGGTGCGCCGCGAAATGGCGCGTCTTCACATGGGCCATCGGCCATTTTGCAGCGTCGATCTCCGAGCAGAGAGCGTCGGTGATGCCTTCGATGCAGCGCTTCACGATGCGGGATTGAAGGCCAGGGTTGAGCAGGAACACGACGGGCTGGTTGACGTTGAGCGTGCCCTTCATCGCGCTCAGGCCGTGGACAAGTGCATGCTTGAGTTGCACCTCGAACGCTCGGTGGCCACAGACTTTGTCGGCCAAGCGACCTTCGTCATGAGCAGCACGGGGCGAATCCGCAACGTCAAGGACAGCCAAGGCCGTCACATCCTCTCGCCACGGCTCGGGGACGGTGGGCTCTCCCTCACCGACGAAGGAGCAAAGCTGCTCCACGCCCTTGAACTGGAACCAGAACATGCGCCAGCGACCTTGACGGTGGTTGAGGACGCTGTGCCTTTCGTCGGTGCAGGCCGAAACGTCATGCACGGATTCATCCTCAACGCTTCCCGACACCTTCGCCCAGGTTCCACGTGTTTGGTCCTCGCGCCTGACGGGACCCTCATCGCTCATGGCGTGGCACAATGCACGGGCGAGGAGGCGCTGGCGATGCAGAAAGGCATCGCGGTGCGCGTCCGGGGTGGCCTGCTGCCCTCTTCTTGAGTCCAGAAAGGGGTCGGGTTGAAAGGCCCTCCACGCCAACCGTTGCCCATGGTCGAAGC
Organism: Salinimicrobium sp.; assembly: GCA_964228865.1. GTDB lineage: Archaea > Thermoplasmatota > Poseidoniia > Poseidoniales > Poseidoniaceae > MGIIa-L3. Next base: position 21,371 of record CAXRAI010000032.1, read on the forward strand.
CCGTGCACCTGTCGTGCACACCAAGGCGTTGACCAAGGCTTACGGGGAGCACGTGGCGCTGAATGCCCTCGATTTGCAGATTTTACCAGGAGCCACAGGTTTGCTGGGTGCGAACGGTGCAGGGAAATCCACCCTGCTGAAAACCCTGCTCGGACTCATTCAGGTGACCTCAGGTGAGGGGAACGTGCTGGGGCATGACATCCGTACCGAGGGTCCCAGCATTCGCCAGCGCATTGGATACATGCCCGAGTATGAGGCGCTCGATCCTCGCATGGACGGCATTCATCAGGTCCGTTACGCCGGTGAACTGCTCGGGATGAATCCTGTGATGGCCATGCAACGTGCGCACCAATGCCTCGAGTACGTCGGCCTCGGTGAACAGCGCTACCGTCGTATCGACGGGTATTCCACCGGGATGAGGCAGGCCACCAAACTGGCCTGTGCCATCGTGCATGACCCTGAGATGATCATCGCCGACGAGCCTTCGAACGGACTTGACGCGGCGGCGCGAGACTTCATGCTCCAGACCCTTGACACCACGGTGCGAAACGGTCAGCGGAGCGTGCTGATGGCCTCGCACCTGATGGACGACGTTGAGCAGGTCTGCGAACGCATCGTGCTGCTCCACAAAGGCCGCCTCGTGGCTGAGGGCAAGATCGAGGACCTGAAAGCCATCGACCGCGAATACGAGGTGCACGTGTGGGGGGCGGCCGACGCCATGGAGCGTGGCATGGTCGACCGAGGCTTGCGTGTGCGACGTCAAGGGCGGGTCATGCGCGTCGCCGATGACCGGGACGATGTACCACGTGAGGTCCTCGAAGTGGCGGCCGCCACCGGGGCTCAGGTTCGACGCCTTCACACCTACGAGGCTTCGCTCGAGGACCTCTTCATCGCCATCATGGAACGGCTTGGCCACGACGTCAAATCCAGCGAAGATCTGCTCGCAGGAGGTGGCCTTGCATGAGTGAGGTGCCGTCCGATGGCAGCGAAGCGACCGAGGCGGTCGACGACGTTCGCTTCAACGAAGCCTCGCCCGTGACCGGCGCATCGAGGATCGAGGCCGCATACTCCGCGGACGATGTCGGTCAGGCCAGCGTCGCGAAATCAGGATCCACAGGGCAGGTCTTCACCCAGACCTACCTGCCATGGACGGGGACGCTGAATCCACGATGGGCGCGCAACTACGCCGTGTACCGGCACCACATGCTCGGTTTGGTCAAGAGCGGTCATCGGCCTTGGCCGATTTTGGTGCGTGTGTACCTTGTGTTGGTCCTCATCGGTTCGATTGGGGACATTTTCCCGGTGCTCCTCGGCTCCCTGTTTGGCGACGGCCTTGGCCAGGTCTTCATGGTCAGCCGGGACAGCCTCTATGCGCACGTGCTCGGTTTCTTCCCCCGTAACGTGCTCTACTATCCCGTGGTCACGGCCCTGATCGTCGGAACCATGATCTCCGAAGATCGATTAAACGGCACCTCAGCGCTCTATTTCAGCCGTCCAATCACGCGTTTTGATTACGTGGCGATGAAGTACCTCGCAGCCGCGACGGTGCTGTTCATTCTCTGCGTGTTCACCCTCTTCGTCTACTACACCGTCGAAGTCTTGGCCATGGGCCATGGATGGTCCTGGATCGTCGACACTTTCCCCATCCTGCTGGGGGCAACAGCGGCCGGTATGTTGCTGGTGATCACCTACACGTCGCTTGGTTTGGCGATGTCGAGCGTGTCCACCAACGGTTTCTTTCCCGCCATCGGGCTGCTCGCTTTGGTCCTCGGCTCGAAATCGGTGGCCTTCCTTGTGGCCCTCATTTTTGAGCAGGACGTCCTCTACCTGTTCTCCCCATACGATGCCTTGGCCAACGTCGGTCAGGCCCTCGTGGGCACGGAATCCAACTACGACATCCCGTGGACATGGTCGCTGGTCTCCGTGGTGGCGATGAACGCCCTCTCGCTGTACCTCCTCGCCAACCGGGTGGCGAGCATGGAGGTGACGCGTGAATGATGCCAGACCTCAGTCAGGTTGGGCCGGCCGTGGAACCAACCCCTCAACCGGTGCCCGAAAAGATCCCCGCGGTGGTCTTCGACCGCGTGGGGAAAACCTACGGTCGCATCCATGCGCTGAGCCAGATCAACCTGGCCATCTCAGGAGGCGTCACGGGCATCCTCGGGCTGAACGGGGCTGGAAAATCGACGATGTTCAACCTCCTCATGGGCCGCTGCAAACCGACCACCGGTCAGGTCCGTTTGTTCGGCATTGACCCGTGGCAAGACCCAACACCCTACGGGCGGGTCGGTTTTGTCCCTGAATCTGAGAAGTTGCACGATTGGATGACAGCGTTTGATTTCGTCACCACCTTCGCTCGACTTCATGGTTTTACGCGGGACGAAGCCAAGGTTGAGGCAGAACGTGTCCTCGACTTTGTGAACCTGAAGGACGTGATGCACACTCAAATTGGACGGTACTCGAAGGGCATGAGGCAACGGGTGAAAATCGCGCACGCCTTGGTCAACGATCCTGAGCTCATCGTGCTTGATGAGCCCCTTACGGGCTGTGACCCCCTGGCCCGGACCACGATCATGAACGTCGTCAGGGAACTGGGCCGAATGGGGCGCACCGTTTTGGTGAGCAGCCATATTTTGGGCGAAATCGAGCGCATCACGGAACAGATCGTGCTGCTGCACCGGGGTCAAGTGCTCGCCCTCGGGAACGTGCACGGCATCCGTGAACAGCTCGACCGCATCCCACACCGCATCCACATCCATTGCGAGGACGGGAAAAGGCTTGCAAAATCCATCATCGACATGGACCACGTTCACGGTGTGATGATTCCCTCGTCAGGTATCGTCGACGTCCTGACCCACGACCTTGGCGCGGTTCACCAACACCTTCCCGCGCTTCTCATCGAGGGCGGATTCAAGGTGACGCGCATCGAAAATCCAGACGATGACCTCGAGTCGGTGATCGGCCATTTGGTCGGTGGGGGTGCACGCTGATGTCCTCGCCGACCAAAGCATGGAGCAGCCTTGACCGAAAGGCGACCGCCGTCGCGGAGTTTACGCTCAGGCAGTACCGCACCCGCCTTTCGACGTGGGTCGTGCTCGTCTCGTGCTTGGTGGCGTTGAGCACCGTGCTTTTGTTCTACATTGATTTCATGAACGACCCGATCGAAGCGGTCGACAACGACGGCGACGGTCTTTTTGACGAAGACGGACCTGATTTCCCGGAGACCAACGACGGCACGCCCACCAGCATGGGCTACGACGACGACGGGGATTGTTTGGAGTCCGATCGCCCAAACGGTGCGAAAGACTCCAACGGAAACGACGTGATATGTGACGGCATCTTACGGCAGGACTGGTTTGGATCTCCATCCATCATGTGGGACAACGGCGTGGACGAGGATCCCGACGACGCGGCCCTCATCCAAGAGGCCACCCACCGGGCGTTCCTGCTGGGTTACGGCAAACTTGGCATCGTGTTCCTGCTTGGCATTTTCCTGCCGCTCTTCTTGGCCACAGGCCTCATCCGTGGTGAGATGACCTCGGAGACGATGCATTTCCTTCTCGCCAAGCCCATCGCACGAGGCGAAGTGCTCCTCTACCGCATGCTCGGTTACCTTGCCCTGGTGTGGCCGGCAAGCGCGATCGTGGTGCTGTTGTCTGCCCTGGTGACCGGCCTTGCCGCCCCCGGGGACGGTTTCTACCGTTTCGAGGACCTTGGGATTTGGCTCGCCATCCTCCTCGCCACGTGGCTCGCGCTTCTCGTGTATGGGATGCTCTTCATGTCCTTGGGCGTGATGTGGAAGTACGGCATCGTCCTTGCGATTCCATTCGCAGCTTGGGAATTTGGCATGGCCTTCCTCTCCATGGGGCTGCCCTCCTCGCCGTTGCTTCGCGTGTCGGTGATCGGCTGGTGCTTGGCGATCATCGACGCTGCAACGTCCCTTTCGTGGGGCGATCAAGAGGCCTTCATCGCCTACACCACAGATTACACGATTTGGTCGTCGCAGATGGTTGCACCCGGTGAGCCCTTGGCTTTCCTTGCTTCACAAGCGCCCTTTGACATCTCACCCACCGGCAACATGGCCGTGGCCGTTCTTGTGCTCCTCTTCCAAGTCAGCGTCATTTGGGTGGTCGGCCAATCGTTGTTCAAAGGCAAGGAGATCGCGTGATGCAGCCCGCTCATTTCCTTGGCGACCTCAGCGGGTTGTGGCGTCTCGATCAACGCCCCCCAATCCGAGGATTGACCTGGGATTGGTGGTGGTGGCTGGTGATGCTCGAAGACGAGGAAGGCCGGCCGACCGGCAAGCAACTGATGACGCTGTGGTCGACCAAAGACGCCCCTCGCGTTGAGGTCAACGGCCAGACGTGGCGGCCTCAAGGCCGTCCGGGCGTGGATGAACACGGCGGCATGGCGCTGGACGGCATGGTCTGTGCATGGTGGTTTGACGGTCACACCATGCACGACGCGGTGTTGGCGAAGCGCTGCAGCATGGTCGTGCTTCCGGGGGCGCACCCTTCGTGGCCGGGTGCAGCCGTGCCAGGCCGTGGAGCGGGAGCCGTCGTGCCGCTGCTCGAGCAGGAGTACAGCATGGGGATGAACAACGACGGCTCAAGCTTCTGGTTGACCCTCGATCCGATGCCCGACACCGCACCGTTCACGACGTTGGACCTGCGGCTTCAGCCAGCCTCCGACCGACTTTCCACGGCCCGAGAAGCCACCGCGACCTACGCCGCTGGCCTTGGTTATGACATCCTCCGGCTGCACGGAACCACCGCCGTTGGTCACATCGACGGGGCTGAGGTTCGCGGAACGGCGTACTTTCAGAAGGTCAAGGTTCAGGCGCCTTCTGTGCCGTGGTATTGGGGCGTGTTGCACTTTTCGGACGGTTCGTACCTCGACTGGTTCCTTCCCCATGCCTCTCCAACCCTCAGTTCGCTTGACGACCGGCCTTGGAAATCCCGCGACCTTGGGCACGTGGCCTTGAGTGAGGGAGGGCTGTTGCACGACGAGACACGCGAGCACACCGAACGCTTTGGGCGCGTCGTGGTCGGGAAGAAGAACGAAGGAGACCTCCCGGTCTTTTCCATCCGAATGTGGAACGGGCGTGTCTCGGTCGACCTCGAAGTGGCCGCCTTGGCCCGTGCGCACTGGACCTTTGATCAACCCACGCGAGCGGGCTTGCGAAGCCACCTTACCTACAACGAGTATCCCTTGGAAGTGCGTCGTTTCCGCCTCGAAGACGAACAAGGCGTCCGGACCGAAGCGGACTTTGCGTGGATCCGCGGAAACGCCGAGCACGCCTGGGGTTTGCTGCACTGACGGCGTGCCATGTTCGGATTCAACCCCGCAGTGTTCAATCTTGTATCGTGGAAACGTTCATGGCGTTCTCGGCAAGACAAAGGGTAGGTGTCCCGATGACCGAGGAAGCAACCGAAGCGCCCGAAGCGCCTGCTGAGCCGCCAGCGCCCGCTCAAAAAGAAGCGGACACGAACGCCAGTTTGGAGAAGAAGTTCCGCACCATCACCGGAGAGGAAATCCTCCGGCACACGCGCCCTTCCTTCATGGCTTTCTTTGGATTCTACATCCTTGCCGTCATCATGATGGGCGTGCATTGGCTCTTCTTCAACGACAACTTGGCAAGTCTCCTGACCAACGACGATTCAAGCGGCTTGACCTCCTTCCTCTTTGGCCTCTTGGCCAACGATCTGACCTTCATGGGCGTGATGCTCACGCTGACGTGGTTCAACCGCATGCTGAACGCCAGCACGTCCAACCGCTGGTTGACCGTGTGGATGCTCCTCGCCAGCATTGCTCCCTTGCTGGTTGTCTTGGACAATTGGCTCACGGGTCTCTTGGGGGACAGCTATCCAAGCATCGGAGGCAACGGTGGTCTTCTGCCTGAATACAACTACCTCATCGCAGGCGCGATTTTCTCTGGATTGCTGCTCGTCCTCACCGCCCTCTATCAGCGCTCCTTCCACTACGCGGTGACCAGCGATGCGGTCATCTTCGACCACCGTTTCCTGTTGGTGCGCGGGCACCGCCGCATCCTCTTCGAGAAGATTTCAGAAGTCCTCGTGGAGCGCAGCATGCTCGGCACCATGCTGGGATTTGCCACCATTTCCCTCATGACCGATTCAGGCATTGGTTTGGCGCAAGAGACCCGTGGGGTGGGCGCCGCAAGTTCTTCTCCTGACATCGTCCAGCCCAACGACGACGACACGAACGCCGAGAAAGCCGGAAAGAACGTCCTCCGTCGGGTCCTTGGCCTGATCACCTACCAACGCACCGTCACCACGGTCAGCCCGGACCCCAAGCTCTGCTTCTACAACATCCGCGGTTGGCAAGACACGAAGCAACTCTTGAACGAACTTCACAAGAAGCACAGCCAGTCCAGCCAACTCGACGAACTCAAGGCTGCCTTGACCCAAGACTGAGCCGAGGCCTTGAAGAGCAGGCCCCGCCCCGTCGGGGTGGAGGCCCCCGCCATGTCCGACGACTTGCTTCGACCCGCCCTTGACACGTTTGCCCAAGGTGACCTTCAAGGCGCCGTTGAGATGCTTGATGCCTTGCGAGGCGAACACCGCGGTGAGGCTGCGGTTCACCACACCTTCGCCGAGTTTGCCAACATGCTCAACATGGAGGCGCAAGAGGACGTTGTTCCCGGTGGAAAAATCATGATGGCGTACAAGAAGGCCATGGAACTCGACGAGGAAAACGACGAGTACATCGCGGACTTTGCCGACTTCGCTCTGGAATGCAACCGCATCCCCGTGGCCGTGAAGGAGTTCAAGCGCTACGCCACCCGCCTCGAGATGGCCGACATCCCCTACGACGACCGGCTCTACAACGCCGCCCGGAACCTCGTGGACCGCATCGAGGTCGTCGATCCTGAGCGCACCTCCGACATCAGCCAACCCTGGCTCAAGCAAGCCCTGCTCTGGTCCATCGGTGGCTTGGGCTTTACCGCCGAGGACGTCACGTCCCTGCTCGAGGACGACTGAGGTTGTTGAACGATGGGCGAACTCGTCCATCTTGCCCTGCGCGTGGGCTACCTCGGCGACGCCTTTCACGGCAGCCAGATTCAACCCGACGTGGTGACCGTCCAAGGCGAGCTTCAGCGTGTCTTGCGTTCGCTTGGCTGGTGGGATGCCGAGCACCACACGATGATTTTGGGAAGCCGCACCGACGCCGGCGTCAACGTGCGGCGCAACGGCGGACTGCTGACTTTGGACCGTGACCTCTACGAGAAAATTGGGGACCGGAAGTTGGTCCGGGCGATGGCCGATCGCTTGCCCGACCATTTGGCGGTCCTCGATGCAACAGAAGTGCCTGCAGGATGGAACCCGCGGCTCGCCGACTACCGCGTGTACCGTTACCGCCTCGAAGGCATGGAAGGTTGGTGGGCCGATGACATGGAGCGTTTTCAGCGCCACCTCGACCTCTTTGTGGGCACGCACGACGTGAGGAATTTTGCGCGCATGGAGGAGGGAAAGAACCCCATCCGAACGGTGGTCACCGCGTCACCTTGGACCGTTGGTGATCGGACCGTTGGCTTCGAGATCGTCGGGCATTCCTTCCTTTGGAATCAAGTTCGGCGCATTGCGATGGCCCTGCACAGCATGGAACTCGGGCGCTTGACCTACGATGAGGTGCACGATGCCCTCCACCGGCCGGAAGTCCCAGTGGACTTTGGGGTGGCTCCAGCCGAGTGGCTCATCCTTTGGGACGTGGTTTGGGAGGCCCTTCCTTCCACCCAAAGCCCAGACCGGCCGCTGACCTGGCTGGCCTCACCCACGCGGGAGGAAGGCGCCGAGCGGACCATGCGCCGTCGATGGAGCGCTGCTGCATCGGCTGAAATCGAGGCGCTCTTGCACCACGAGTGGTCGGCGCTCGGCCGCTTGCACTGGTCATGACGTGGTCAGCGTCAAGGTCACGCGCTCGCCGTCGCTCAGCGAAAGGCGCTCGCGAAGGAATTCCTTGGAGATGAGTTCGACCACGTCGATGTGACGGGTCAAGTCTGGGATCAACACCGCGCAGGGAACGGATTCCTCACCCGCCCTCAATGTTGCAAGAAAAGCGCTGGCGCCGCCAAAGGAAACACCATCACGCAGGAAACCTCGGATGCGATGGAGCTGGAAGCCCGACGTGTCCACGTTTTTCGCGGCTTCTCTGACGTCGTCCTCCACGTCGAGGGTGTCAAGTCCTGCGAGTTGGCGCAGCGCGATGTAATCGATCAGGTCGTTTCCTTCAACGGTCACGTTGAGCGTCCCCGGCCATGCCGTCGCGCCGAGCAGGCCGCGGAATTGGTCCTGATAGTGCGGCTGCGCCATGAACACCTGCGCACGGCCAAGGCCGCTGCCCACCACGCCAGAGAGGTCCACGTCCCGCCGGGAAGACTCCCCCTCTTCAAGCCGTGCATCGGTTCTGGCTGGTGCCTGCGGGATGCTCAAGAACCCGGGCGGTCAGCACAACCCGGGATTGACATGCCAGGCGACCTCTCGTGGATGCAGGCCAGGTACGATGAACTCGCTGAGCGTTCGTTGTTGTGGGAACCCCCGACCCTCGAAGGCCCCAGCGTTCCGCGCTGCCGGATGAACGGAAAGCCCACCATCATGCTGTCCGCCAACAACTACCTCAACCTCACCACGCACCCCAAGGTGGTCAACGCAGCCGTCGAGGCCACGAAGACCTACGGCGCAGGGAGCGGTTCGGTTCGAGCGATTGCCGGCACGATGGACCTGCACCTCGAAGCGGAGAAAGAAGTGGCTGCGTTCAAGCGAGCTGAGGCCGCGTTGATTTATTCCGCAGGGTACACCGCCAACGTCGGTTTGATCCCGAGTCTTGTTCGCGGGCCGGAAGACGTCATCATCAGCGACGAGTTGAACCACGGTTCGATCATCGATGGCGTTCGACTGACAAAAGCCAGCCGAGCGGTGTATGCCCACAACGACATGGGTGCGCTCGAAGAGGTGCTTGTGGCCAACAAGAAGGCGGAACGTAAGCTCATCATCACCGACGGCGTCTTCTCCATGGACGGCGACATTGCGCCCCTGGACGACATCGTGGCGTTGGCCGAAGAGCACGATGCCATGATCATGGTCGACGACTGCCACGGGGAAGGGGTGCTCGGTGAAGGTGGCCGGGGCATCGTGGACCACTTCAACGTCCATGGGAAAGTGGAGTTCGAAATCGGTTCGTTCTCCAAAGCCCTCGGCGTCCAAGGTGGCATCATGGCGGGCACTGAACTCAGCCGCCAGCACGCGCTGAACCACTCCAGGTCATGGCTGCTTTCCGGCTCGCAACCACCCGGTGTTGCCGCAGCCCAGCGGGCTGCGATTCAGGTCCTCCAAGAGGAGCCTGAGCATCACAAGCGCCTGTGGGACAACACCGCGTATTTCCGCAACGAACTCCAGAGCCTCGGTTTCGACACGGGTGTGTCGGAGACGCCGATCATCCCGGTCATGTGCGGTCCGTCCAAGACCGCGAAAGCCCTCTCGGCCGCGCTTGGTGAAGAAGGCGTCATGGCGGGAGCCATCGTGTTCCCAATGGTGGCACGGGACAAAGCCCGTGTCCGCACCCAAATGTCGGCGGGACTCACGCGTGAAGACCTCGACGATGTGCTCCGCATCTTCGAGCGCGTCGGTGGGGACTTGGGTCTGATCTGACGTCACTCTTCCTCGGAGAGGATGGTGTCAAGGACGTCCTTGAGGTCGTCGTCGTTGTCGACGATGGCGTCCATGTCGGTTTCTGTTTCGTGCGGCTGGATGTCGATTTCTTCGAAGGGGTCTTTGCCGTCTTCGAGGCGGCAAAGCATGCGCCACCGTGGCGCCCAACTCAAGTGAACGTACAACGGTCCGGGCAGCAGGAGCAGGAACCACACCAGGGCAGGTGGTATGGCGAACAGTTCGGTGATGTTGCCCCCAAGGACGGCCAAGCCGATGAACGGCATCGTGTAGAGGACCGTTCGGGGTGGTGTCACCGGGGCTCGCTTGGAGAAGCGTGCGATGATGAGGGAGGCGAAGCCGAGCATCATGCAGGCCGCGATGAGCAGGGAGGCGTGGAAGATCCATGTCGGCCACCAAATGGCGTCGCCGAAGGACACCCGGTAGGGCAAAAGCAGGGCTACGGCGATGAGGATGCCGTAGAAGCCAGACACGTTGGCAGGATGATTCAACCACATGGGGAGGCTAACGAAGCGTCGCGAGAGCGATGTGCCAAGCAACAATTCGGCCTGCTTTGGGTCGAGGTGGTCCAATCCCGACCTCCACTCGGCCCCTGTCATGGTCGATGGTCCGCCTTTCGGGATTATGAACATGAAGGGAAGGCGGCGCGCTTCACCCCGCTTCTGTTCACTTGGCTGAGCGAGCGGTGTCCAACCAGCGTGAGAGCGCGGACCCTTCTTCCAGCGCCTCCTCTTCATCGGGCCAGTCCCGCTCCAAGAGGTCGGTCTCACCCGCTGCTCTGCGCCGTTGTTCCTCGGCCTCTTGATCGTGGCCGTTGACCGCGTCACGGAGGGCCAGTGCCGTGTTACCAACGGCCAACCAGCGCTGCAGGCGTGCAGGCGGTGCCGTTGGCCAGCGAACGACGGTGTCCCACGGTTCGTGGTCTTCCACCACCAACGGCTCTCCGAGCAACGGGTCGGTGTGAAGTTTCAACCGTACATCACCCACTTCTTTCCAGGTGCCGTCATGTGCCATGATCGCCACCTCAGCGGAACCCATGGCTTGCTCAAGCACCCAAGGATGGTTGGCGTTGACCGCGAAGGGAAGGTCGCGCAGGCGCTGGCCACGCCGCCACATGAGGCCCGCAAACAGCACACAAAGGAGGCCAGGAACGAGGAGGAACCGAGCGTTGAGCGCAGTGAGGACGAGGAGGCCGCCGAGGGCGGCCATCACCATCGCACCGGTGCGAGCACCCTGAGCCAACTCATCCCCAACTTCGGTGGAACCGAGCGCAATGAAGCCGCGTGGAGGTTCAGTCATGCCTTCCCTCCATGAGCATTGGAAGGCAGAGGCCTTCTTGGTTCATCGTGCAGTGCTCAGCGTCCTCAGCATAGGGCTCAATCATCGACAGCAAGGCCGGGACGTTGACACCCCACGCTTCGTCGAATCCGGACAATTTTGGCTGGAGTTTAGCCCACTGGTTGCGCACCCCTCGGGTGGTGCCGCGCCGGTGGTTGTACAGCAAAGCCGCGCACTGAATCAGGCCTTGAAGGAGCAGGATGTCCCTCGGCGCGGCCTTTCGCGCTTTCATCGAAACCCAAGCGTCTTCCCACGCCTCGTGGGCTTCCCACCACCGCCCTGCGTTGAATTCTTCGCGGCCCTGATCGAAATGGGTCTGCTCGTTGCCGTCCAACGCGGCGGGAGCATCGCCCATGCCTCGGCCTCGTTGCGGCGGGGAATAAACTCCCGTGCCCGGCCCCACGAGCGACGTGACCTTCAAACGCCGTCATGGCCGCTGAAGAAGGGAGCACGATGGTGGATTGGCCCCGTGGCGAGGTACTCGAGGTCCGGCGCGGTGGTGCCGAGGTGCTCGAAGTCATGCTGGCTGACGCCGCCACCCTTGGCCTGAGCGGTGGATTCGTGGTTCGCGGAACCGACGGGGCGACCGGTGTTCTCGCCCTCTCCGGAGGTGCTCCGATTGGCGCTTTGTTGGATGAGGAGGGTGTCCTTTCGCTCGGCGAAGAAGCCCTCGGCCCGTTGCGCGAGATGCTGCGAACCGGTGCGACGGAAGTCGAAGTCCACCACCTGCCCGGTTCATTGGTTCAGGAAGCGTTGGCGATGCACGATGGCAGCCGCTTTGCCCACGGCGTCGACCATGAGGACGTGCGGTGGTGGGAAGGCCGTCTTCCCTCTCCGCCCCGCGCTCGGGCTCCTCGATTGCCCACCATGGCGCCGACCGTGCGTGCGCCCGATGACGTGCGTGCTTCGGTTGACCGGACCCGCGCAAGGCTTCACGCAGATGACGTCGATCTCCCTCCGGGGAGCGTTCGTTTGGTGCACGCCGACTCGCCCGAAGTTCTCGTGTCCATGGCTCAGGCGTGGGCCAAGGCCGGTGGATGCAGCCTCATGCTGACCAGACGCGCAGAAGACGTGCCCGAAGGCGTCCATCATTTCTGGATTCACGAAGGGGCCCTCAACCTCCCGGACGTGGCCCTTGGTGAGGAACCGTTGCTCGTCGTGAACGTTGACCTGCACCTTTTGTCGGTCATGCTTGGTCCAGAGGTGGCCGCTTCCTCATTTGCTGACGTGCTCGATCACGGCCGCGAACGAGGGGCGGTTCAGTTGTTGCACATCGCGCAGGACGTGCTGACCACGCCTGAGCTGACCCGTTTCTCGCGCTACGGTGCCCCGATGGAGGTGAATGACGTGTCGGCATTGGCCAGCGATGAACGCAGTTTACGAGCACTAAGCGGTTTTGACGCCGATGCCGTGCTTCAGGCAAGGGAACGCTTCGCTCCTGGCATCGAGGAAGGTCCCGAACCCGAACCCGAGGTGACGGTTGAGGTCGAACCGGTGGCGCCAGAACCGGAACCCATTCCCGAAACCGTTCCTGAACCGGTCGCTCTGGAAGCCGTTGAGGAAGCACTTCCGGAGATCAAGCGAGGTCCGCGACGAGCGCAACGCGTGCGCGCTCGACGTCCCGCTCCAAGCCGCGTGGCCCGGGTGGAGAAGTTTGACCCCCCTCGAGGCGACCTTCGTGCCGTCGCATGGCCTGACACGGGGGCGCGGCGTGGCTCGGGCAACACCCCGGACCTCGTGCGCAACGCGCGAACGTCGGAGGCCACCTTGCCGGACCCACGGGCCGCGAAAAGGCTTGGAATGGCCGAGGTACGTGATTTGCCGGGTCTTCCACCCATGGTCAACAAGCCCCCCCTCGCCCGTCCCGAAGCATGGCCTGATGCGCCCTCAACGGACGCCATCAAGCGCCGTCAAGCATGGGATTCCCTCCGCCTTGCACGGCGCTTTTCGCCAGAAGCCACCGCCGTTGAGGTGCCCGACGTCAAAGGACTCCGCAAGGCCGCTGTACGAAGTCAACATGCCTTCGACGTCGACGGAGCACACGCGCGCTTGTTCACCTCACGCGATGATGCGCCCGTGGAGGCGCCTGTGAAGCAGGCACCTCGGCGCCGGCGTCGATCCACCCGCAAGACACGACGGCTTGGTGGTGATGACGATGCGTGATTCACCGCTCCGGGCCGCAGCGCTGCGGGCGCGTCGAGGGTTGGGTCATGCCGAGCCCCAACCCCGCGAACCGGTTTCCGAACCAAACGTCGAGCTGCTGTCCAAGCGCGCTGATCGTGCGAAGGTGGACCGTCCAAGGCCAATCAGCGCATGGACCCCCTCCGCGAAACCTTCGGCTTCGGTGGTTCCGGAGCCACACGGCCTTGAGGGCGAATTGGCCCGCCGCTTGGCCCGTCGCGTGGAAGGTCACGTCGCCACGTTCCACTCAGATTCCACGCCGGCTGAAGCGTCGACGCCCGAGCCATTGGGGGAAAGCAAGGACGGCCATCCGCTGTGGCAGAGCGTGCTTGGGCACACGTCACGGCCGCGCCGACCCGCCTCGCCGCTCCCCGAGGCGTGGGCATGGGGCTTGCGCTGGTCAGAGCAGCAGACCTTCCGTCAATGGGTCGTTCTGGAAAGCAACCGTGAAGCGACAGGCTGGGCGGATGTTGTCGTCTCACGTCCAGGTGAGGTCAATCCCCTCGTCATTCAAGGCGCACCGGGGACCGGTCGAAGCCATTTGCTTCACGCCACAGGTCAGGCAATGCTTCGCGGGCAACAAGGTGGCGTGGTGCTCTTGCGCCATCCTGCATCCATGAGCCTTGAGGAGATGGACGCTCAAGTGCCCAACCTCGACGCCCGTCTTTCGACATCAAGTGGATTGTTGGTTGACGACATCGATCGCGTGGTGGACGATTCAGAGCGGAGCCGGCGGCTCCACCACGTCATTGACCTGGCGATGAACTTCGGTGTGCAGGTGGTGGTCGTTTGTGAACGTCCACCTTCCACGTGGCCATCAAGTCCGCTCGCCCGATTGATGCAAGAGGGCGTGATGTCGGCGATGGCCTCCCCGGGTCCCGTGGATCGGCTGGCTGCTCTGCGTTCGCTCGTCATCAAGGAGGGCATGGTCGTGGAAAACACTGACCTGCACACCCTCGCCGAGGGCCACCCCACTTGGCGGGCCCTGGAGAACGCCCTTCGTGCACACCTCCATGCACCGGCCTCCGCGGACACACCTGGGCCTTCGCAGGTGACGGATCATGTGCAAACAGCCACCGCGGTCATTGAACGGGCTTTGGATGCGGTCGATGCAGGAGGTGTCATCGGCGGAGTCGAGTTGATGTCCGTCGTCCCAGAGCTCTCCGACGAATGGTCGCCAGAGGTCCCCCCGGCTGAGGAATTGCTGGCGCGTGCTCCGAGCTCCGATGAGCCGGCGCGTGCTGTGCTTGAAGTGGCCCGCGACCCGCGTGTGGATCAATTGCTTCGACCGAGTGAGCGTGATCAGTACCTCGTTCGTGACGTTGAGCGCCTCGAGCCTTCAGATGCGGTGCGCGCAGCCGATGCCTTGGCGGACATCGACCTTGGTGCAGAGGCGGCCATCGCCCGCCGTCGGCACCACGCCGAGGATCAGAGCCTCCGTCTTGAGGCCTTGAAAGCACGAATGGAAACACTGGCCGAACAAGCCCGTGAAGCCGATGTGGAGGCTTTGTTGGCCATCACCGACGAACTTCAGACCATCGATGAGGAACTTGCACAGATTTCACGCATGGCGCGGGGTCCGGCGCGTCTGGCCCGCTTGCGTCCAGTGTCGGCCGCGGAGGAAGAGGCGTGAGCCGCACGCCTTGGTGGAACGGCGGCGTCAACTTCGCCTGTCAGCCGGACTGCGGGGCATGCTGCGACCAACCCGGTGGCGTGGTTTTTCTCTCCCGAACGGACATCCAACGGTTGTCTGCACGGGCAGGGATGGAGGAACTCGACTGGATCCGCAGGGACTGCACCACCTCCCTCAACGGACGGTTGGTCCTTCGTAGCCGGGCTTCTGACGGGATCTGCATTTACCTCCAAGGAGACAAGCGCTGTTCGGTGTACAGCGACCGACCACAACAATGCGCCGCCTTCCCGTGGTGGTCGGAGAACCTCCGATCCATGCGCGCCTGGCGGCAAATCAAGCGAACCTGCCCGGGCATTGACGCCCCTGACGCCCTGCGCATCGAGGGTGACGTGATTCAGATGCATGTCGGGCGCGACCTCGAATCCGGACGAGGCGTCCGGCTCCCATTGCCACCTGCAGAATCCTGAATTCGGCAGAGCCGGATTTATACGGAGGGCCGGTGACGGAAGGCCCGGTGCAGGGATGAGCAACGACGAACCCCTGCTGTCGGTCACTTCTGCCCACCTGAACACGGGCCTTCGTGGCATCCCTGTGGGCACCTGCCGCACCTCGTTCGTCACCCCCACAGAAGGGGTCCATTACTGCGGTTACCCCATCGCAGAGTTGGCCGCCATGGACGTGGAGGACGTCATCTACCTCTTGTTCCACAAGGAATTGCCGTCCTCCGACCAATCTGCGGCGTTCCGTGCTGATCTTGCCGCCCGGGGCGCGGTTCCCGATGGCGTGGACGCCGTCTATGCTGCTTTGCCAAAGGAAGGCCACCCCATGGACTGGTTGAGCGTTGGCATGCACACCCTCGGTATGGCCGACACCACTGGCGACTGGATGGAGGATGCCCTGAACCTCGTGGCTCGCATGCCTCGTGTCATGGGGCTGCTCTTCAGGTACCGGGAGGGCCGTTCAGCAGGCATTCCTGCAGACAACCTCGAATTGGGTCTTGTTGATCGCTTCATCGCGACCCTCGATCCTGAAGGCGTTGACCGTTCGGTCATGCGGGAAGTCCTGAACGCGTACTTGGTCCTCCACCTTGACCACGGTGGCGGAAACCTGTCCACCTTCACGGGGAAGGCCACCGCCAGCGGGAAAGCCACCCTCTACGCTTCGATGGCCAGCGCCATGAACAGCCTCTCCGGCCCGCTGCACGGGCGTGCAAATCAGTCGTGTTTGGAATTCGTGCTGAGCATCGGAACCTCAGATCCCGATGAGGTGGAATCCTTCATCCGCGGCGAACTCGAAGCCAAGCGCCCTGTGTTCGGGTTCGGCCATGCTGTGCTCCGCGCAGAGGACCCGCGCGCCACGTACCAGTTCGCCCTGGGCGAGCGCCTGTGCCCCGACGACGAGAACTTCGCCATCATCCGCACCCTCCGCGAGGTCGCGCCCCGCGTGTTGGCAGAGAACCCGAAGATCTCCAACCCCAACGCGAACGTCGACATCGCCAGTGGCACCCTCCTTCACCATGTTGGACTTCGCAAGCCGGAGTACTACACGACCTTCTTCGGTTGGGCGCGCGTCGCTGGAATCGGCGCGCAGATCGTCGATGAGCGCACGGTCATGCGGGACGGGAAGGGCGTACCCATCTACCGACCAAAGTACATCGCAGAGGAACAAACGCTGCGTCACGTGTGAGACGCAACGCGGTGCAGCACCGGCCGGGGCGTCTTCCCTGCGCCTCGATGACCCACCATCCGCACGGCTTCCCAAGGCATCGTGCTGCCGGATTCGCCAACATCGGCCATGAGTTCATCGAGGTCGCGTTTCCACGACCAGCGTTTTCGCCATGCGGCCAGATGGCGGCGGTGGCCGGCCGTGTCCAGTTCATGCCAAGGGGTCACCTCTGCGCCGAAGCGCTTGAGCAGGTCCCTCGCTTCGTCGTCGGAACCCATCTTGGGCATCCCATCCTCAAGCGGCGCGGTCGCCATCCGTTTCCATCGAAGGCGACCGTCGGCGTGACGGACCCTGGGGTCGGTGACGCTGTCGGAAATCAAACTCAGGCCAGCATCGATGAGGCTGGCTTCCATGTGGTACGGAGCAGGCCACACGTATGCGGGAAAGCCTTCCAACGTGGACTTGAGCCGCTGGCGCGCACGCCCGGTCAGGCCGACGCTCCTCCCCAACGGGAGATGACGTCGCCTGCCGTGCACGTAGTCGAGGGCACAGGGCATCATTGGTGAGCCAGCGGCGCGATGTGTGCGCACCAAGCGTGCGAAGGAATTGCGGACGAAGGACGGTGCCGCGACCGCGCGCTGTGCTGCGCCGCTGCCGTAGGGCGGAAGGTTTGGGGTCAAGCGTGACCAAGGACGCGACCACCCAGAGGTCTTGACGACGTCACGCATCCTCGGATGGAAGGCATACAGCACCGTATTTTGCGAAGGAATGTCGGCCTCCTGAAGGGCCGCGTCCACCTTCGCGGTCAGTTCGGACATGTGGTCAAGGTCGCGTCGATCGTCGTTCCACCACCCGCGGCCAACGTGCCTCGGATGCGGACGTTTGATCTCGATGACGCCAACCTTGGCTTGCTCACGCCAAGCGTTGGCGATGACGGGATCAGCGAGCAATTCATCGAAGGTTTCTGCCCCAAAGGCCCGAAGTTCATCCAGGCTCCACGCTTCCACATACCTGGGTTTTCCTTGCTTCTCCTCCTTCGGAATCATCGGCGTTCGGTCGTGATGCAAGACGACATGACCGTCGCAGGTCAGCCGTAGGTCGAATTCGATGCCGTCTGCATTCACCATCGCTTCGCGGAGGGCAGCAAGGGAGTTCTCGGGCAACTCCCTTCCCATGTTGTTGCCTTACGTTCATCCTTCATGAAGACAAGTCCATTCGTACGCAGATGGTAACCATCCAGCGGCATATCGTGGGAATCCTCAAGACCGAATCGAAGGAGCGGCGGACATGAGCCCATGGACCATCATGATGGGTCTGGTCTTGTTGCTCACCCCAATCATCTGTTGGGCTTTCACCCTCCATGCGCCTGAAACCCGCACGAAACTCAACAAAATCGGGCAACTCATCCATGAGCAACGGTACTACCTCCACGCGGTCGGCTATTTGATCATCATCAGGTGGAAGGGTTTCACGGATGACCTGAACGAGCCGATCAAGGTCGTGACCGGGCATTGGACGGGTTTTGTGCACGGCCTTGAAGGCAACATTGTGCTCTGGATTCAGGATGCCTTCGCTTCACCGACCTTGACGGCGGTGCTCAACTTCCATTACCTCTTCATTTACCTGTTTTTGATTTACGTGACGACCGTGTTTTACGCCTACGTCGGGGAGCGGGATTTGACGGACAAAGTCACGATGAACTACCTGCTCATCTACGCCCTCGCCGTTCCGTATTACCTCTTTTTCAACGTCGAAGTCACGTCCTCTTGGATTCCTGGCATGGAACCCCTGCTGTACCACGACGGGCTGTATTCGACCTTTTACATCAACAACGATCCGTTGGACAACGCCGTGCCTTCGCTGCACATCGCCATCCCCTTCGGCATCATTCTGCTGAACATCCTCCACGTCCGCGACCAGGGCATTCGCATGAAG
The DNA here is from genome assembly GCA_964228865.1 of Salinimicrobium sp. GTDB lineage: Archaea > Thermoplasmatota > Poseidoniia > Poseidoniales > Poseidoniaceae > MGIIa-L3. The sequence continues at coordinate 39,809 of CAXRAI010000032.1, forward strand.
GACTGGGTCCATCGAGGCTACCACCGCTTTGTCGTCTACAACACGATCGTGTTCGCCTTCACCATCCTGTACCTTGGCATCCATTGGATCATTGACATCCCCCTCGGGATGATCATCGGCGGCATGGGCGCGCTGTTCATCCACTACCTTCAGCCCCGTTTGCGCAACGACCACGGCGGCTGGTTCCGAGGCGTGGACCGACAGAAGGTCACGCGGCACGTCCTCGTTGAGGGCACCGTGGTCCTGCTCATGGCGGCCGCTTTTGCGGGTGTCACCATGCACCAAGCCGACACTGTCGATGAGCGGGTATCGTACCGGCTTGGGCCAGGAGATTCAACCCATGAAATCATCCAGCGCTTCGGGTATGGGGAAGAGGTCATCGTGACCGTCACGAACCTCGACGAAGAGACGCCGGTGCACATGGCCTTGCGCATTGCCGAGTCCTCTGAACCGGCCATGGAGCGAGGTTACCTCAATTGGGACGTCCTTGCAGATGCAGGCTCTGGCGAAGTCATCACGCTTGAGCCAGGTGCGACCATCAACCTGACCGTGGATCAGCCCAAGGTGTGGTGGATTTTGGTGTTCCATGTGGACGAGGATGCTGCAAGCGAGACCGTGGAACTCCGGGTGTTGAACGATTACGGTTACGTTCCAATGTGGCAGGCCGTCCTGCTTTCCTTGCCGTCGCTTTGGATGACCGGGTTCGTGCTGCATCGCATTGCACGGGCCCGCCTCTCCGGCCGTCACTGGTTGGAATCCATTCCATCGCACCGCTGGGAAGAGGCCTGACGCGGCCGCGCGCTTCTTGATGGAGGGCTGCCCCCTCGGTTCATGTCGGGAGCCTCAGACCTTGTCCGGGTCCTCGACGAGTGGGGCCAGAGCCCGATGGGTCAAGCCCTCGGAAGCGCGCGTGACCACGTGCGTTCCCGCTTGCCCGTGTTGCTTGGGCTTGGCGTGCTTGGCTTCGTGGCCGCCTTTCCGTTCACCTCAGACGTGGTGCAGTGGCTCATCGCCGAAGAGCGCCTCCCTGAGGGCGTTCAAATCATCGTGACCACGCCGGTGGAATTTCTGCTGTTGCAGGTTCGACTGGCCGCTGATGTTGGCCTCGGCCTCATGATGCTCGTGCTGATCTACGACCTCTGTCGGGCCGCAGCGCGTGGAAGCACGCCAGCCATGAAAGAAGCCGTCGTGGCCGTGCGTGGAACCGTCAACCTCGGTGCACTTCTGCTGCTTGTTGTCTGCGCCCTCGGTCTGGCCGTTGCGGGCTTGCTTTACGCCTCGGTTGGCTTGGTCCCCTTGCTGCTCGATTACTTGACCAACGACGCCCAATCTGTGGGCTTGAGCACGGATTGGCGGCTCATCGCGTACGTGGGATTCCTCGTCCGTCTGCACCTCGCATCTGCGGTCGGATTTCAAGCGCCTCTGGTGACCCTCGCGGTGCTGCGTGGCGGTCTGGTGGACCGTGCCACGCTCGCAGCCCACCGTCGGCACGTCTGGTTTGGCTGCGTGGTCATGGGCGCTTTCGTTTCGCCCCCCGACCCCTTGTCCCTTTTCTTGGTGGCCTTGCCGGTGGTGGTGCTGTTCGAAGTCGGCCTTATGATTGACCGGTTGTTCTGGCGTGCTCCCGCAAACGCCTGACGGCCTCCGGCACGTCTGCAATCGGCACCGGGCGATGGCCAGGTCGGGGGTGATGCTCCGGTCCGTGATGGTCCGATCCTGCCGTGACCGACAATCCGCGCTCCACCGCAGCGCGCCACACCTCATCGCGGTACGCATCGGTGTGGCCGCCGTGGAAGGCCTCCACCGCTTCAATGCCCAATTCGCAGAGCAGGTCGAGCACGTCGGCTGTGTCCACACCGTAGTACACGGGGTGCGCCAAGGAGCAGAAGCCTCCTGCGGCGTGGACGTGAGCGCTGGCCTCTTCCAGGGTTGGTCTGGGCCGTTCGACGTTGGCCGGTGCGCCGTCACCGATCCAGTCGTCGAAGGCCTGCTGGAAGGTGTCCACGACACCCATGTCGAGCAGTTCGGCCGCGAGGTGAGGCCGCCCCACGGCGCCGTCGGCCCGAGCGAGCACGTTGGATTCGTCCACATCGATGCCAAAGGAGGCCAGCCGCTCAATCATGAGGGACATGCGCGGCCCCCGTGCTTCCGTGAGGCCTGAAATCCACGCTCGGACATCACGCATTTTGGGCGCATCGAGGGGTCCGGGAAAGTAGGCCAAGAGGTGCCAAGACCCCTCCCTCTTTGCATCGCTGGAGGGGACGAGGGCAGGCATGCACGTGAGTTCCACGCCGGGCAAGAAGGCCATCCCGTGGCGCTCGGCCTCGACGGCTGCCTCCTCCCATCCGGAGGTGGTGTCGTGGTCGGTCAAGCTCCACACCCGAACCCCTTCACGCGCCATGTTTGCGGCAAGCGTGGCCACGTCCAACGTTCCGTCGCTGTGGGTCGAATGCGAATGCAGGTCAACGTCGGAGCACCACATCGTTCCACCTCAGAACAAGTCGTCCAAGCTGTCCAACAGATCGCCCATGCCGTTGTCCGTGGCGTTCCTGGGTGCGTCTTCGGCCGGTGCGTCAAACAGGTCGTCCAACCCATCGAGCAGGCCCATGAGGTCTGCACCGATGTCCGCGTCGTCGACCGGTGGGTCGTTCACGTCAGGCAGGACCGGCAGGGGCACGGACGGCGAGGTTGAGGGCGCAGCCTGTGTTGGAGTGGAGGTTGGCTGAGCCGGTTTGGGGAGCGGGAGGTCCAACATGCGGCTTGGCTCAGGAGACGGTTCTGACTCCTTGGCGGGGAGCGCCACCTCGTTGACCGGCGGGGTTTCCAGCGGCTTTGCTTCGCGCACGATGGCCCGCTGGGGCATCTTCGCGGCAGCCACCACACGGGCGGCTTCCTGACCCGTCTCATCGGCGTCCAAGTGTGCGATGGCCGCCGTCACGTCGCCCTGCGCCTCTGCTTCACCGCCGATGATGCTCTGGACGATGGCTTGGGTGGTCGCTGATGCTCCGCCAATCTGCGGGGCGGACCGCACGGTGACCCCTCCCGATTCGAAGTCCTCCAATTGAGCCGAGATGCTTCGTTGTTGAATCGTCGGGACAGGGCGAGGTTTGGAGGCGTTCCGCCGAATCAAGAAAAGAGCAACGATGACGACACCCACGGCAGTTTCCTGATGGTACCATCCGGTCGGGGCCCACCACGTGCCGTCGAATCGGTCGAGGCGAGCGAGCACGTAGGGTTGCACCCTGAACTTCATGCCGGGATGTCCGGGCCAACGTCCGGCAAAGGCGTTGATGATCATCAAAGCCCCGAGCAGCAGTGCCGCGATGCCCGATACGCGGGCAAGACCGGGACGTCGCGCTTCCATCGAACCACCGTCCGTCCTCTTGGGTCAAGAACCCGTTGGCGGCTCATTCGAGCCCTTCAGCGGCCCGAACCGTGTTCGCCATCAGGGTCGCGATGGTCATCGGTCCAACGCCCCCGGGGACCGGAGACAGCCAGCCTGCGACCGACGCCACGTCGGGGTGAACGTCCCCGGCCAGGCGCCATCCGCGTTCACGGCTGTCATCGTCAACGCGGTTGATGCCGACGTCGACAACGGCCGCACCGGGCTTCACCCAGTCGGCCTGAACCATGTCAGGGCGCCCCACGGCGGCGACGATGACGTCGGCCTCGCGGCAGCGTTCAGCGATGTCTTCGCTGCGCGAGTGGACCACGGTCACGGTGGCGTCAGCGCCACGCGCCGCCAAAAGAAGCGCCATCGGCATCCCGACAATCCGACTTCGGCCCAAAACCACGGCGCGCTTGCCCTCAAGCGGAACGTTGGCCCACCGCAGCATCTCCATGACGCCAGAAGGGGTGCAGGGCAGCAATCCGTCGGTCCGGCCCTGCACGAGGCGGCCAAGGTTGACCGGATGAAAGCCGTCGACGTCCTTGGCCGGGTCGATGCGATCGGTGATGGCGCCCTCATCGAGGTGCGGGGGAAGCGGTGACTGCACGAGGATGCCGTGGACGGAGGCATCGGCGTTGAGGTCGTCCACGATGGTCTGGAGCTCTTCTTGCGTGGTTGTCGACGGACGCTCGACATGCGTCGATTTCAGCCCAAGCCGTTCGCAGGCCTTGACCTTGGAACGCACGTAGACGTGCGACGCCGGGTCGTCCCCGACGATGACCACGGCGAGGTGGGGCTGAACGCCATCCGCCCTGAGGGCTGAGGCCCGTGCGGCCGTCTTCACGTCAAGGGCGGCGGCGCATTCACGTCCGTCCAAGCGCTGGGCTTCGGCCACGTTTGCGCCACCTCGGTGTGTGCTTTCACGCTTCGGGCGCGTCATGGCCCCACGACGCATCAAAGATCATCGCGTCGTCCTTGAAGGATTTGAATTCCAAATGGTTGCCCGCAGGGTCGCAGATGAACATCGTCGCTTGCGCCCCGGGCTGGTCGGCATAGCGCAAGTAGGGGCCGACCACGAAGGTCTGGCCGGCCGCTTCCAAGCGGTCCCGCATCGCGTGCCACGCGTCCCATTCCAGCACGAGGCCGAAGTGCATGGCCGGGACGGCCTTGCCGTCGACCGGGTTGGTCGACAACGCCGGCATTTCAGCCACGCGATGCGCGACGATCTGGTGGCCGTGGAGGTTGAACACGCAGGACTCGGGTTTGCTTCGCCCCACGGCACAACCCAGCACCTCGGTGTAGAAGGCACGTGCGGCCTCGAGGTCATCCACCGGAAACGCGAGATGGAACGGACGAAGCGTCACGCAAGCACCTCAGAGCATGGGTTGGTCACGCAACCAGGCAAGGTCCGAGATGTACAGTTGCCGAATGTCGTCAAGTCCGAGCACGAGCATCGCCAAGCGCTCAAGGCCCATGCCCCACGCGCACACCGGGGCCATGCAGCCGAGCGGCTCGGTGACCTCCGGCCGGAAGATGCCCGCACCTCCGAGTTCCAGCCACTTTCCGCGCCATCGAACCTCGACTTCGAGGCTGGGCTCGGTGTAGGGGAAGTAGGCCGGTCGCACACGTACCTCTGGGTACCCCATCTTGGCGTAGAAGGTGCGGAGGGTCGTGACGAGCATCGGCAAATCTGCGCCCTCCTCCATGATGATGCCCTCAATCTGATGGAATTCAGGCAAGTGGGTTCGGTCGATGGCTTCCTTTCGGAACACGCGGTCCACCGAAAAGACGCGGCAGGGCGTTGTCGGGTGCTTGGCAAGGTGTTGGATTGTGTTGACCGTGGTGTGGGTTCGAAGCAGGCCGCGTTGGGCGATGTCGTCAGAGAATGAGCCGCCCCATCCACGGCTGCCGGTGTCGCCGCCGTGTTCGTGGATGGCCCGCCACTGGTCGAGGTGCTCCTGCTCGATGGGCAACGAGGCCGGTGCATCGAGGTAGAAGGTGTCCTGCATTTCGCGTGCGGGGTGGTCTTGGGGGATGAACAACGCGTCCATGTTCCATCCAGCCGTCTGCACATAATCGTCGACCAGTTCGCTGAAGCCCATCTCGAGGAAAATCGTACGAATCCGCTCGATGAGGGCCTGCATCGGGTGCGTGCGTCCCATGCGCGGCGTGGCGGAAGGCAGGGTCACGTCGAAGCGACGGAATTCGGCCGCCTCCCACGCCTCACGCTGCTGCAGCAACTCAGGCGTGATCTCACCGATGGTCGTCTTCTCCACCAGCCCGGCCTCGTCGAGGGCCATCAAGGCAGGCAAGACGGTCCAGGTCCGATGAACGGTGGATTCGATGTCGATGAGGCCGCGACGACGGCGGAAGTGGTCGAGCATCGCCTCATCAGCCGTCGCTGCCTCGATGGGCAAGGACGCGAGGAAGGCGCTCCGCGCGGCCACGGTTTCCTGAGCAGCAGCGAGGTCATCGCACTGCAGGACGCCTTGTTCGATGCCCACGCCAAGGGCCTTGAGCAGCCCGATGCCGGGCCCGGATTCGTGGCGCTGGAAGGCCTGGTTGAGGCTGGCCATGTCTGGGCGTTCTGCTTCGCTCATCCAGGTGAGAAGGCGTGCTTCGAGCAGGCCATCGTCGAGGGCGGACTGGCCATGTTCCCCAAGGCGCACCGTGTCGGTGGTCGACTCATGCTGCGCTGCAAGCCCATGCTCCACCAAGCCGACGGCGGCGCCGCTGGCGACCGCTTGGTCCGACCATGCACAAGCGCCGAGGATGGAGGTCACGTCCCACGTGGCGTCCGCAGACGACCGCATCGCGACGGCAAGCCGACGCTCAGGATTCGTCAGGACGGGGGTGGCCACGTCCTTGGGAGCCGCGATGCCGCCTTCAACCCATCCGAGGCGAGGCTCACTCTTCCTCGTCTTCCCAGAGCAGCAGCCCGCAGCCAGGGCAGGTGAAGGCGGCAGGTCGGGGGCCGTCCATTTCGGCCAAATGTGCGCATGAGCCGCACAGGACCGTGGTGTGAATCGGCTCATCGATGGTGGTGTCCACGCGGTACATCGTTCGACCCGCGTTGGCCATCGGAGCCGCGGAAGGACGCCATGCGGCCACTTCTTCGGCATCATACCGGTCAGGTTCCCGCATGAACATCCCTGCCACGAAGGCGACGATGCCCCAGATGCCAATGGTGCCACCAAAGGCCCACAGTCCGCCGGCAGCGAGGGCGCCGCCAACGATGACAAAGGCACAGCCAAGTCCGATCACGCGGCGGCGAAGGCTTGTCATCCGAGCACCTCAAGCGCCTCGGCCATGACCTCAGCCACACGGTTCATCGAGGATTCAGGCATGGCGCACAAGCCAATGCGTACGCCCCCGTCGAGCGCGACCAGATACACGTGGCGTGCGGCACAGAAGTCCACCACGTCGCCCGCCCGGTCGTGCTCCAACCACGCGAAAAAACCGTCATGCGTTGGGTTGAGCGGGACATTGTGCGCTTCACAGGCCGCGATCAATGCCGCCCTCCGACGCACCAACAACTCGGTCAGCGCTTCGAGCCGTTCGCCCCATGCCGTGGCAGCTTCCGGGTCTTCATGGACGCCAATGGCCGCGGTTTGCGGTGCTCGAGGCGGACCTGACCATGTCCCTCGCCCCGTCACGGCAAAAGCCTCGTAGACGCGGGCAAGCGCTTCCTCCTCTGGATGCAGCGCGACCAGCCCGCCGCAACGCGCACCATAGGCGGTGTGGGATTTCGACAGGGACACCGCCCAGAAGAGCATCAGGTTTTCCGGCCACATCATGCCGGCGTCCATCGCTTCGGCCAAGGTGGTGGCCCAGCCGTGCGGCTCATCGGCATAGAGCGTGTAGGCCGCGTCGATCATCAGGCTGTGTCCAATGTCAGGGTGTTCAAGAGCAGAATGCACCGTGGCGTCCAACACGTCAGCGCGGGATTCGGGTTGGAGCGAGAGTCCGGTGGGGTTGTGGGCGGGATCGTTGAGCCAGACCAACACCTGAGGTTGTTCGCTCACCGTCGCCTCCAGTGCCGAGGTGAATCCCTCGAGGTCAACGTCAGCACCGTCCGCACCCAAGAGGGGCCATGTTCGACGATGGAGCCCAGCCTCGCCAAGGAAACCAAGGTACGGCCCCCAGTGCCGCTCGCGCATGAGCACCACACCGCCTTGTTCCACAAGGTTCGCCGCCGTGAGGCGCAGTGCGCCACCGCCGCCGGGGGTGGCCATCGCCTTGGCGCTGAGGCTGCGAAGAAGACCGGGACGTTCTGGCCCCAGCGCGAGTTCGATGAGCAGGTCGTTGAATTCCGGCAAACCAGACAAGGGTGAATATGCGGCCACATCGAGGGCGTTTGAGGCCTTGATGGCGTCCACGTACGTGGCGTTGATCGCCAAGGTGCCGTCGTCCTCCAGCAAGGCGCCAATGGTGCCGTTGACCACGTCAGCACCAGCGTCCGCTGCGGCTTGACATTTCGAAAGCATGGCGAAGATGGGGTCGCGGCCCCGTTTGGTGGACGCGGACGGACTAAGCAGGCCGTTCGCGTCGTCCATGGCCCGAGGTTGGACTCCACCACTTGACGGCTTCCCTTGGGACGAGGTTGAAGAGAGGCCGGCCACGAGACCGGCTTGCGCCAGCGTAGCATAGGTGGTAGTGCGCCGGATTTGTAATCCGGCGGTCGGGGGTTCGAATCCCTCCGCTGGCTCCACAGGACAACAAGCCTATGGGGCACCGTGCCATCGTAGCTCCATGCAGCCCGGCGGCGTCCCGCAACTGATGATTTCCAACACCGAGACCATCCCCGGTCGAACCATCACCGCCACCCTCGGACTGGTGACGGGTTCCACCGTGCGCGCCAAGAACGTGTTCAAGGACATCGGAGCGGGCTTCAAGAACGTCGTTGGCGGTGAACTCACCGCCTACACTGAACTGCTTGGTGAGGCCCGCAACGAAGCCATGTTGCGGATGATGCAGGCAGCGTCCGGTCTCGGAGCGAACGCCATCGTCAACGTTCGATTCGCAACGTCAGCCGTGGCCGGTGGCGCGGCCGAACTCTTCGCCTACGGCACGGCAGTCCAGGTCCAGTGAGGTCATCGTATGGCGGACGAACCGACTTTGGGCATCCTCTATGCCCTCGTGTGGACCGTTGGACCTCCCCTCATTTTTGGAGGTGGCCCACTGCTCTTCTCTTGGCTCGTGGGCAACGCCTACCAAAAGCGGAAATTGAACGAAACCGCCGCCCGGGAGAAGGCCAGCATGCAGGCCTTCGGTGGTCGAGATCCCCTCACCTCCACGGTCAACCTCTACACGGGGGAGACCATCACCCACGGCCGCTTGCTGACCGCCAACGTCAGCATCGGTCCATCGTGGTGGCAACTCTTGCAAACGAGTTTGAAGCAAATCATTGGGGGTCGCATCTTCAGCCTCGACCACGTGCTTGAGTTCGGGCGGCGAGAAGCCCTGCAGCGCTTGCGCGAAGTCGCTCAGGCCGAGGGCGTGGATCACGTCATCAACGTTCGACTCGACACCGCGGAAATCGTCGCCAACAGAGGTCGAAACTCGAAAACCGCTGCGATCGAGATTTTCGCGTACGGGACGGGTGTCCACGTTGCCAAGCCCACCGACGAAGCGTGACCCTGCGTCACGGGAGCACGTTGATATGCGCTCGCCTGCGCCCCGGGCTTGCCCTTGTAGTGTAGTGGATATCACCCTCGCCTCCGGAGCGAGGAACCCGAGTTCGAATCTCGGCAGGGGCGCTTGGGCTGATTCAACCAGTTCGCGCGCCCCAGCCGGCCTTCGCGCTTCCTATGCCTGGTGCTGTGGTGAGGCGTCCAGCCCTCAGACTCG
>CAXRAI010000033.1:0-2592 GCA_964228865.1 Salinimicrobium sp.
TTCCCCAAGCGAAACCAGCGCCACAAAGCGGCTGTTTCGAGCCTCGCCGGCGCCGTCAAAATCCTGCTTGCCCCAGAGATGACCGATCGAATTCACCGCATCGCCCGCGTTATAGTAGAGGACCCCAGCCACCCAAGCGATAATCACGCCGTCCCACGCCAACAGGTGATAGGCCAAAACAAAGGGCAACGTCTGGAGGAGGGAGCCCACCCTGAAGCCAAAACGCGTGGACAGGAACCGAAGAAAACGGTCCTCAAGCACGTCTTTGGCCAAGGCCTCTTGCCCACCGGGACTCATCGGTCGAAGGAACATGTCAACGATGTATCGAAGCGGCCCGCCAAGCGCATAGAGCAGGCACAGGCCACGGTTCCTGATGCCGAGGTACCAGCCACAATGCGCGTACCAAAAGCCGTCACGCGCCGGACTGTGCGGGTCGTTGGGCCCGTCTGAATCGGCATGATGGCGACGGTGGTTGCCGACCCATTCTGCCGGTGGACCGGCAGGAAGACCGGCCAACACCAAGGCGTAGAGCAACGGCTTGCGCAGGTTGGCCGAGCGGTGGGTCAAGACGCGATGGTATGCGATGGTGATACCAAAGCCCACGGAAAAGTACCACCCGAGCAGGAGCACACCCAGCCAATGGTATGCCGAGAGCGTCATGTTCAGTTCTCCATGCCGAGCTCTGCACGCATGCGCTCGAGGTGTCCATGCGTGTGCTCCACGAAGAAACCGTGCATGAGGAACCGATAACTGAGGCCCGTGGGGCCGACCAGGATCATCGGGAAGCGGTTGTAGGCGATGTCTGCAAAGTGGCTTGCCCCAACGATGTCGTCGATGAGCAAGCCGATGGAATGATCGAACTGGAAGGAGTTGATCGCCGCTTCGTATTCTGGGGCCGTGAGCCAGAAGCAAAAGGTGGTCTTGAACAACTCATGGGCGGTCTCGAAGTCGAGGAACTGCGTCCACTTCTTGCGGTCCACGCTGTAATCGATACGCACTGGCTTCCAGTTTTCCCACGACAATTCGTCCTTGGGAACCGGCCAGCGGGAACGGTCCGGCTGGGTGAGGTCGCGCATGGTCATCAGCACGCCTTGGTCATGATGAACGAAGGTTTGGACCATGAGGTCCCTGATCATCTTTGGATGAATGAGGACCGGGTCGACTTCGTCCTGGCCGGCGTTGTCGATGACGAAGTTGAGCAGGTTTGACTCGGCCCAGAAGTGACGAAGGATGAGCACGTTGGCTTCGGGCCGTACAAACCACTTCATGAAGAAGCAAATTTGCCATTGAAGGAAACCGTGAGCACGCCACTGGATGGGCGAGAGCCGCTTGAGGTAGTAGGTGATGTGCAGGGTGATGGTCAGGATGATTTTCAACGTCGGAAGCACGATGCGCCGCAGTGGATTTTGAAGGTCCTTGGTCCAGTATTCTTTGGCCACAGGGTCCAGCGGCATCGCCTCATCGCCAGCCATGGCATCAAGGATGCTGGCGGGCATCTTGCCGTGGTTCCTGGCCATCGCTTTGCGCCGCCGCCGGTCCATACGAGCGGTGCTACTCATCGTCCATCTCCTCCAATTGCAACCGGTACAGGCGGGCGACCACCTTCGCGGTCATCTCGATGCGTTCAACCACGTTCAAATCGACACACACCTCGTCGAGCATCGTGTAGAAGCGCTGCATGTGATCATCATCGTTGGCGCCGTGATAGGTCATGAAGCGCGTGATGCCCTCGCGCTCACAGAGTTCTTCCATCCGCGTGGCCCAGCCGGTGGCCATGCGCTCGCCAAGTCCCTCGATGATCCACATCGCACCGAGCATGTCCACGGGATTTGGTTGGCTGGCCCGTTGCATCATGAAGGCGTGGAAGGCTTCACTGCCCACGTTTTTGTTGCGGTTGAGGATGGTCTCGAGCTCACCTCCGGCGTTGACGTAATCCTGCTCGAGCATGGTGTAATCACGGTGCTCGTCCACCGCATGGCGAAGGATAAGGGAGCGCATTTCGCTGTGGTCGCGGTCCATCGAGGAGGCCGCGCGTGCAATCCAGCGGGAGCCTTCGACCACCTGCTGGCGCAGGTTCACGAGGAGACGACGGTGGTCGGCGAGGGTGTAGGTCCCAAGGTCCAACCGACGAAGGAGGGGAACGGTCACCAGGTCACGTTCGAAGCCGATCCAGACCCGAAGAAGGCGACGCAAGGCATCTTGTGCGTGAAGGCCAAGCTCTGGCACGTTGTCTGCTCCAATCGATGCAGCCGCTTGCTGAACCGGAACGCCGTCGATTGCAATGTTACCGTCCATCGTTGTCCACCACCGTCAAATGCATGTACGTCGTGTTGAATCGCCCACTTTCAGGCACGAAGCACAAAATGCGCTCACCAACCTGCGGGTTCTGCGTTCGCACGAATTCATCGAGCATGATAAACAGTGATGCTGCGCCCGTGTTGCCCCGGGTGTACAGGTTCGTCCACCACTTTTCTTCTGGAATACCGACACCCGCCGCATCGAGCATGTCGAGGATCTTCGGTCGGAAATGATGCGAGGAGTAGTGGCACAGGAAATAATCCACCTCCGAGGGCACGTTGAGCCCTTCTTGCA
>CAXRAI010000034.1:0-32701 GCA_964228865.1 Salinimicrobium sp.
CACGAGCCGGCGGAGATCGCCAAGAACGCCTATGCTGGCCTCATGCACGAAGGCAAGCGCGTGTTCGAAGAGAACGCCCTCATCAACGGCGGCTTCCAGGTCATCGTCTCCGGCCAGCGCAAGGGCACCGGCTCCAGCCGAGAAACCGCGGCACAGTGCGAGCGCTGGGCCGGCATTCGCTTGGTCATCGCCGCCTCCTTCGCGCCCATCCACGAGCGGAACAACATCAACCTCGGACAACTCATGGGCGACCATGCGATGCTCGAGCGCCTGCAGAACGGCGAGGAACTCGCGCTCGAGGAGTTCACCTCACGCTACGATCCGGTGACGCGCCTCATCCTCGAGGAAGGTGGGCTCTTCCCCTTCGCCAAGCGCCTCGCGGCGGGCGAACTCGATTTGCCCGCCCTGACCACGCCCTCGCGGCCGATGACCATGGCCGAGAAGATCGTCGCACGCAACCTTGTGGGCCAACCCGACGGTCAGTGCGTGAAGCCGCACGACCCGGTCATCGCCGGCGTGCAGGGCGGCTATTCCCACGAATTCACGACCGCGCAGGTCCACACCTTCCTCAGCGAAGTCTACGGCGAGGACTACACCTTGCCCAACCCGGACAAGTTCGCGGTCTTCGAGGACCACCTGCTCTACGCCGACCACAACCCGCGCTTCATCCCCTTCATGCACAAGGTGCAGGTGCTGCGCGACCTGCAGAAGGCCTTCCAGGTCCATGCCGGCGTGCGCGATTACAGCGCGGTCGACGGCGTCTCGCCCGGCATTTGCCACCAAGTGGCGCGCGAGGAATTCATCGAAGTGGGCGATTTCATTCAGGCCACGGACAGCCACACCTGCATGGGCGGCGCGTCGAACGCGCTGACCTACGGCGTCGGTGCGACCGAATATGCCAACCTCGTCAGTGCCGGCTTCACCTTCGTCAAGGTGCCCGAGTCCATCCGCTTCGAACTGGTGGGTGAACTGCATCCCGGCTGCACCGCGAAGGACGTCATCCTGTACATCCTCGCCGACCACGCCCGCGAGGAATTGACGCTCAACCGAAGCATGGAATTCGGCGGTCCCGGCTTGGCTTCCCTGTCGGTGGACGAGCGTGCCACCTTGTGCAACATGGCCACGGAGTGCAGCGCCCGCACCGGCATCTGCGAGGCCGACGAGTTGCTCTACACCTGGATGGGCGAACGTATGCCGGACCTCGACCTCGACGCCCAGCGCGCCTTGGCGGTCGCTCCTGACGAAGGCGCGGTCTACGACGGCGGCGTCCACGTCATCGACCTGAACGCGATTCAGCCGATGGTCGCCCATCCCGGCGATCCCGACCGCGGCATTCCCTCGGACCCGACCAACGGCGCCAACGTGGCTGACCTCGACCCGGTGAGCATCGACATCGCGTATGGCGGCTCGTGCACGGCCGGCAAGGAAGACGACATCGCCTACTACGCCGAAGTGTGCACGGCGGCGGAATCGGCCGGCTTGACCGTGGCCGAGGGCGTTGATTTCTACATCCAGTACGGCTCAGGCCACGTCAAGGACCTCGCAGTGCGTGAAGGCTGGCACGACCTCTTCGGTCGCGTCGGCGTGAAGCTCATCGATCCGGGTTGCGGCGCTTGCATTGGAGCCGGCCCCGGCGTTTCGACCGACGCTGAACAAGTCACCGTCTCGGCCATCAACCGCAATTTCCAGGGCCGGTCCGGTCCCGGTCGGCTCTACTTGGCCAGCCCACTCACGGTGGCGGCCAGTGCCTTTACGGGTGAAATCACCGCCTGGCGAGACGACCTCTTTGCGTGAATCGAACCCGGTTCTTCATGAACCGTCGCTGAGGCCTTTGCTTCGTTCGAGGCCCAACGTCATCAGGACGGAGGAGGACCTCAGGACGGTGCTTGCATGAGTGAAAAGAGGGACATCGCCACACGAATGGCCGGCAATCAGAAGCAAGCCTCCATCTCTGAGTTCTTTGAGAAGAACAAGCACTTCCTCGGCTTTGACAGCCTGCACCGCTCCCTCATCACGGCCGTCAAAGAAGCCGTGGACAACGCCCTCGACGCCTGCGAAGAGGCTCGCATTTTGCCCGACATCAAAATCGACATCCGCAAGGCCGATCCGAAGCGGGACATCATCGAATTGGAGGTCGAAGACAACGGGCCTGGCATTCCTCGCGACAGCATCGCCAAGGTGTTCGGTCAGCTGCTCTTCGGTTCGCGCTTCCACGCCATCCGCCAATCCCGCGGCCAGCAGGGCATCGGCATCACGGGCGTGGTGATGTACAGCCAACTCACCACCGGCAAACCCACGCACGTGCGCTCCAAAATCGCCAGCGAAACCACGGCCGTGGAAATGGAGTTGGGCCTCGACACGAAGTCGAACAAGGCCATCAAGAACAAGGAACAGCGCGTCCCTTGGGTCCTCGAGGACGGCACGGAGAAGGTGTCCGGCCTCAACGTGCGGTGCCGCATGAAGGCCAAGTTTCAACGCGGCAAGCAAAGCGTCTGGCAGTACCTGCGCATGACGAGCATCGTCAACCCCCACGCCAGCATCACCTTCGTCGACCCGGACGGGGAGTCGACGCATTGGCCGCGCGTCACCGAACGGTTGCCGCGCAAGGTCAGCGCCATCAAACCGCACCCACACGGCATCGAATTGGGGCAACTCAACCGTCTGGCCAAGTCCACCAAGGCCGCCAACCTGAGCATCTTCCTCAAGACAGATTTCTCAGGCGTTCCCGGCCGTGCGGTCAAGGAAATGTGCGAAGTCTCAGGTTTGGTCGACGCCAAAGGCCAGCCGCTCAAGTCACGCCCCGGTAAACTTGACCCGGAGCAAATCCGCGCCCTGGCCGAGACCTTCCAAGGCATCCGGGGCTACCTGCGCCCCTATCGACTCGACCACCGCGGCTCGCGGATCTACGTGGCCGATGCGCGCCGTCCTGGCGTGCCCAGCGCGCCCATCGCGGACGCCAAGCATGGCGATCTGTTGGACACGCTCACCGGAGCCACCATCGATGACTTGCTGGACATCGTGACTTCGCGCACCGACATGCACTGGGAGGAGAGCCTTGTCGAATTGCGCAGCACCGTCCAAAGCACGCACGGCGACGGGCCGTGGGACAAACAAACCGCCGACGCCATCTCCAAGCATCTGCGCAAGACGTGGGACCCACGCATCGCCTTCGAGCCAGTGAAACTGCTCAAACCGCCCATTGATTGCTTGTCGCCCATCGAAGAATTGCTCATCAAAAAGGGGCTGTCGAAGACCATTGATTCGCGCTTCGTCACGACCCTGACCCGCGCTCCAACCGTCAGTTCAGGCAACCCCTTCCAAATCGAGGTCGGCCTCATCTTCGGCGAGGGAATGCCCGCGGATTCACCCGTGGAAGTGCTCCGCTTTGCCAACCGGGTGCCGCTGATGTACCAGCAGGGCGGTTGCATGTTGACCAAAGCGATTGAATCGGTGGACTGGCGCCAATACGGGCTGGACCAACCCGGCGGGAATGGCGTTCCGAAGGGACCTGCTGCGGTCCTGGTGCATCTGGCCAGCACCAACGTCCAATTCACCTCCGAGGCCAAAGAAGCGGTCGCGGACAACGAAGAGGTGCGCGAAGAAGCACGCAAGGCCATGCTCGAACTTGGCCGAGGCTTGCGCAAGCACTTGGAGAAGAAGAAAAAACTCGCCAAGACGCAGGAGAAGTTCGAACTCATCACGGACATCCTGCCGGCGATCGCCGAGAAATCGGCGTCCATTCTGGGCCGTGAGGTCCCGCAATTGGCCGGTTCCATCACGAAGATCATGAACGCCGTCATTGCACAAGAAGCGACGGCGTGGGACAAGGAAAGCAAGCGCACCACCGTTGAGATTTCCTTGAGCAACTACACCGCCAAAGCCCGCTCGTACACCTTGTTGGCCAATTGGCCGCAGCGCGAAGGCGCGACCATGGTCGACAACGACCGTGGTGGTCGCTCGGAGATGACCGGCGTGTGGGCATGGAAGTTGGAGACGCTCAAGGCGGGCGAATCCGCCACCATCACCTTCGCGTTGGAGGGCCTTGAGAAGGGCGACTGGACGGAAACCGAGGTCTTCTACCGTGGGGCAGGAGACGTCATCGGCGCCACCAAGATGGACGACGCCTTGCTGAACGAACTGCGTCGCCAGGAAGAGGTCCTCACCGGCGACGATGAGGAAGATGAAGACCTCGAGGAGGACGACGGGATGCTCGACGACGCCGCTTCAGGCGACGAGGTCGCCGTTGAGGCCCCTGAGCCACTGGAAGAGATCCATGAGCAAACCGCGCCATCAAGCGCGCCAAAACAGACCTTGTTCGACTACACGGAGGGTGACGCATGACTGGACGAACGCATTCCCCTGAAGAGACCAAATCCGCGTTGCATGACGTGGTGGTCGAAATGTACGACCGCATTGTCAAGGGCGATCCCCCGACGATGACCTTGCCCGTTCGAACGAAGAACAACATCACATTCAACACGCGATTGGGCGTGTACAAGTACGGAAAATCCACGTCGGTTCGCGATGCCACCTCGCTGCGGTCCGCCAAACAATTGCTTCGCGCCTTGCATGTGGTTGAGTTCATCGAGGAGATGATCGACGCCGGCAAGTCGAGCACCCTCAGGGAGATGTACTACATCTCGGAAGGGTGGGGCCACGGGAAGTTCGGCTCGCAAAACGAAAGCAACAACCTCGCCGAGGACCTCGAAGTGGTCACCAAATGCCTCCGTGAGGACTTCAAGCTCCGTCCCGAGGAAGACGGTGCGCGCATCATTGGCAACATCACCTTGCAAGAGCGCAACCGACGCGGCGAATGGATGCGCATCAACGCCCGTGACGACGTCGGGGATTCGGGGTACGGTGTGCCCTACAACGTGGAATCAGAAAAGTTGGAACTCATCGAGCACGATGTGGATTTCATCATGGCCATCGAGACAGGTGGTATGTTCGATCGGCTGATTGAGAACGGTTTCGATGAAGACCACCGCTGCGCCCTCGTGCACCTGAAGGGGCAGCCTGCTCGGTCCACGCGCCGCATCATGAAGCGCATGAGCGAGGAGTGGGATTTGCCCGTGGTCGTGTTCGCTGACTGTGACCCGTGGTCCTACCGAATTCACGCCTCCATCGCCTACGGTGCCATCAAGACGGCGCACATTTCGGAATACCTCGCCACCCCGACCGCAACGTACCTGGGCATCACCGCAGACGACATCGTGGCCTACGATCTGCCCAGCGACGACCTGTCAAAGAAGGACATTGAAGCCCTGAACGCTGAATTGACCGACCCGCGGTTCCAAGACCCATGGTGGCAAGAACAGATCAACATGATGCTCGAACTTGGAAAGAAGGCTGAACAGCAGTCGCTGGCCAAGTACGGGTTGGACTTCGTGACCGACACGTACCTGCCGGAGAAGCTCGCAGAACTCGGACTGGCCTGACGGTTCGGCGCGAGGCTTCTTGACGGTGGAGCCGACGCAGGAACGTGATGCCCGAACCGGCAGCGGCCTCTCCTTGGCCCCTCCGCATCGTGGTGCTCGGTGCCGTGATGTTGCTGTCGAGTTTCATCCTCTTCGGCTCCATGGGCGGTGCCCTGAACGAGGCCTTCGACCCGCGAACGACCAACGTGGCCGAAGTCTCGGGTGGAGGTGAAGTGCTTGCGGACCTTCGTCCAGTCTGTCACGCCCTCTACGTCACGGCAGAGCATGAGGCCAACGCGACCTTGTTGCGCTCAGACGGTTGGTCGACCAGCGGAACGGCCCTCGACACTTCGGAATGCCGGAGCGAGTGGGAGCCGATGACCGTTGACCGGGGCATCGTCTTCGTCCGCGTCGCGGCGTGGGAGGTCCAGGAAGACGGTGAACACCTGCTCCAACTCGAAGCTGAGGAAGGGGTCGTCGCATGGTTGGTGGACGTTCCCGCGATGGAGCAAGGCATGCTCTCCTCGCCGGGGATCCTCGCCGCCTTCGGCCTGTGCACCTTTGGGGTGCTCGTCCTCCCCATCGGTCTGACGCTGTTGTTCTCAGAACGACGGAGGCGCGGCAAGGGCGTCATGGTCATCGCCGCCAACGGGCAGCTTCAGCCGATGACGCCCGGAGGCGCTGAAGCCTTCGGAATGCCCGCCCAGCAGGTGCGTGAGCAGGACCTGCCCTTCGACCCGGTCACGGGAGCCTACCGCGAACCGGAAAGCGCCACACCGGGTGCAGACCCTGCTCCTGACGGTATGCTGACCACCGAGCAAGTCTACGCGCTCATGCGCGGAGACATCGAAGGGGCCCTCCCGCCTGAGGCACGTCGAGAGGGGCCTCGAGACCCCTTCGTGGCCACCAGCCGCCGGGTCGCCCCGACACCGACAAAGCCTCCCGAGCCAGCACAAGAAAGGCCTGAACCCACATCAACCAAGAGTTGGGAATCGTGGGATGAAGGCCCATGAGGTGATGCGGTGATCGCCAGAATCTCACGCATCGTCGCCGCGGTCGTGGCCCTCGTGATGTTCGGATTGTTTCTCATCACCCCACCCACCTTGATCTCGGACCAAGGCGAAGAAACCGCGATGCTGCCTCCGTGCGACGTGTACGAGGGCTTGCCCTTCATCGACGATGACGAGGTCACCTGTTATTGGGGCATGTCTGAGGACGTTGTTGAGTTGATCAAAGCCGTGGACAGCGTGGACGTCACCATCGACGTGGCGTGGGAAAAGGACGGCGTGTGGGTGGGCGTGGCTCGGGCGTCTGAAGCAAGCAAGTGCACGCTCCGGGACGGCTACTACGAATGCCCGCAGAATGGCGTGGACCTTCTTGCGGGCGGACCGTCCGCTGACGGTGGCTTCAGTTGGACGGCCAGCAGCGGCGACGTACGCTTCGTGGTCGGTGGAGACGACAGCCAACAACTTCAGCAATTCAACGTGGCTTGGAGCTACGACGCGTCCCTTCCTGAAGGCACGGGGAACCTCTGGTTCCTGTTGATTGGCGTCCTTGGGCTGGTGTACGCCGTGGTCGGACCTCAGCGCATCTTCGATTGGGGAACGGATGCACTGCTTTTGTTCACTTGACGGACGACGGCTTCAAAGAAGGCCTCGACTGTTGAACCAATGGTTGAGAAGATGGACGACGCGGCGACGACCCTTCGCTTGCTTCAAAACGACGTGCGTCGAGGCATCCTCGAACGCTTGGTTCGTGAACCGCATTATCCCATGCAGCTCGCAGACCTCCTCAACGTCAGCCAACCGGCCATCAACAAACACCTGAAAGAACTGGAGGGTGGCGGCTTGGTCACCAAAGAAAAGGTGCCCAGCGACAAAGGTGGGCCTCCAAAGCGCATCTACAGCGTCACGCAAGCCGTTTCTGTGCGCATCGATTTGGGGCCTGACCTGTTTCGTATCGAGCAACGCGACCTGCCCAAAGGTGGTCCAATGCGGCTGACCTCAACGCTTCCGGACGGCGCTCGGGGCGTGGCTGAAGCCGTCAGCGGGCGAAAGAAGATCGCCGTGGGGGAAGGGTTAGGCCACCTGCGTCACCTTTCCGAGCAACTCGACGCGCTCGATCGGCAGCGCGATGCCCTGATTGCCCTTCATCAACAAGTTCAGAATCGAATTTCTGCTGCGGTCGAAGCCGACTTCGAAGCCTACGAAGAGCGGGTGTTGGTTCACCGCTTGTTGGAATCACCAAACGAGCGCTTGGACGCGCTCGCGCTCGGTCAACACCTCGGCCTGGGCCGCCAGGAGATTGCGGCCATGGTCGACGAAGTCGGGGCCCGCCTGGAGCGGCAACTGGCTGAGCGAGCCGGGCATGTGCTGGCCGTCAAGCCGAACAGTGACCTTCGCTGGTGGCTCGGCAGCGTCAAGCGACGCCGCTGAGCCAGGCTCAGGATCAGAGTCCGTCTTCGTCGCTCAGGACGCTCATCAGCGAAGACTGCTCGGCGATGCGGGCCTTGACCGCGCCACGGCGAGCGGCGCCAACGAGGAAGAGCACACCAAACAAGGCCACCGTCAGGAGGACCACAGCGCCGGGCAGTGCCGTTGCGCTGACGACCTCGGCCGCCACGTCGAGCGCTGGGGCGTTGGAGGAAAGTTCCTCGGTGAGGTAGACGATGTTGTCGCGCTCGCTGCCTTCGACGATCTCATTGGTGGGGTCGATCATCACGTAGACGGCCTTGCTGCCCGCACTCACGGGGTAGAGCAGGTAAATCTCGACCTGCTTCTCTTCTTCGGCGTCGGTCGGTGCGAGGATGGCACCGACCACTTGGCGCATGACGATGTCTTCGTCATCGCAGCCTTCGGTGCGGAGGTCGCGCTTGATGTCATCGTCAATGCGGCGTTGCTCGCAGAGGATGATCTCGATGTCCGTGGCGTGCGTGTTCCCGTCGTTGGCCAAAACAACGCGCACCGGGATGGTCTCGCCCACCTTGGCGCTGTCCTGGGAAGCTTCTGCTTCCACAATCTTCAGGTTCGGCGCACGCAGACGGAGCGTGACGATGAGTTCGTTCGAGTCAAGGTCTTCTCCGGCCCATTCTGGGCTGTCGTCGTGATCGCCGCCGGCTTCTGCATCGCCGTGGAGGCTGGTCACCTTCAGGCCGATGTCACGCGTGGTGAGGGTGGCGTCGGTGCCGATGTTGACGGCCGCCACCATACCGATGGTCGTGTACGCGTCCATTTCGGGCATGCGCCATGTGTCCGTGTCCTCGAGGTAGACGCAGCGGTCTTCTGGGAAGGCGCTCGCCGTGCTCATCAGGACCTCACACGGCACGGTGGTGAAGAGGTCGGCTCCGATTTGCTCAACTTGCATCCACTCAACGCTCCACGACGAAAGGGAGCCCATGCCCGGCACGGTGTTCCACAGCACGTCATCGCCGTCGCGTGTGCTCGTGTGGTTGTGGAGGCTCGGGGTGTCGGGGACGTTGCCGTAGTTGGTGATGTTCACCTCGAACGAGACCACACGCCCTGGTGCGGAGGTCTTCACGGGGTTGTCGATCCTGGGGTCCATCGAAATCCGCATGTCGTGGAATTCGTTGACTTGGACGTTGAAGGCCAAGGTATCGCGCAAGCGCGTTTCTCGGCCCTTGTCGTCAGGGTAGGCTTCCTCGGAGAAGGCTTCGAACACAACGGTGTAGGCGCCGGCTTCGACCTGATCGGGGATGTTCATTCGAACCTCGAAGGTCTGGTAGGTGTCGCGGGACAGTTCCTGAAGCGCGCTTCGTGGCACGTCGATGTCCCACAGCACGTCGACGCCTGCGGCGTCGGTCACACGGGCCAAACGGAAGTCGTAGCGGTCAGGACCGTTGCCTTCGTTGCGCACGGTGATCGGCAAGAGCCACTCCTCGCCAGGGTTCACGTACAAATCAACGCCAACCTCAGGGTCAACGCCTGCTTCCAAATCGTAGACGTGGATGACGTTGGTCGACAGCAGCACCGAGTCAGAGATGCGCGGGTAGGAGTCCAAGTTGGCCTTGAGGGTCACCGCAGGTCCGAGGCCGGCCGTGGCGTTGGACGGCGCACAGACCTCCACGTAGACCGTGTGGGTCACTGAATCGTCGCCGCCAAGGATTTCCCATGTCCGCGGTTCGTTCAACCCGAGCGCGTTACCTCCGGGAGCGTCACGGAAGTCCACCTCGACGGTCCACTGTTCCATCCGCCATGTCGTGAGGTCGATTTCAGCGGGACGAGCGGCAGGAGCGCCAGGGGTGGTGAACACCAAGTCTCCAGAGTCGAAGTTCTTGGTGACCGGCACGGAGTATTCCGTGCACTGCCCTGGAAGAACGTATTCGAGGCTGTCAATCTCCGAGTCTTCGAACACGATGTTCCCGGTCGAACGGATCGACACGAAGACCTGCAATTCGAGGATGTCGTAGGTGCCTTGCTGCACCGACTTCACCGGTTCACCGGCGGACCATCCTTTGAGGTAGATGACGAAGAGGCCTGGGTCTTCGGTGGTCGGCACGCTCACTTCGAGGTTCTTGGTCACGGACTGACCGGGGTCAAGTTCCACGGAGGTCGGGAAGTTGACTTGCCATGCAAACGGCAAGACCCACTCCGCTTGACCTTCGAGGGTCGCAGGATCCCAGAAGTCGAACCGGTCGAACACGTTTCCTGTGTTGGTGATCGTGATCGAGAAGATGGCCGTTTGGCCCTGCTCGATGTCAGCGATGCTGTGCGAGGTTTCGAGGTTGATGCCGTGCACCACGTCCATCTTGGTCAGGGTGACCAAGGACGATTGAATCGCTGGATCTGATGTGGATTTCGATGTCACCACAATGCTGGCGAACTCGTCTTCGTTGGCTTGGTAAATCGAGGGCGCCTTGACCCGCATGTAGAACCGGGCCAGTTCGCCACCCGCAAGCGGGATGACGGTGTCTGGGAAGATGGTGGTGTGGTTGTTGGCAAAGTACAGCGTCGCCGTCCAGTTTTGAGGCACGCCGGACACGTTGAGCGTGTAGGCGTCGGCAACGAGATCGGTTGGACCCGGTGTCGAGTTGTTGACGGTGAGGTTGTACACCGTTTGCTCTCCGGGTTCAATCACGTGGTAGTAGGTCTCGCCAACGTCGAGTTCGACGTCAACTTGTCCGGTCAGGATGTGGGAGTAACAGATCGTGAAACGGTTGTTGTTGGCTTCATCGCTGCACTTGTTGGTGTCTGACCAGGCCACGTGCGCTCCACTTCCGAGGTCATTCGAGAAGGCCGGAGGCATCCCGATGGAGGGTTGGCGTCCGTTTTCTGGTCCAAGCTTGTTGGAGTTCCAGCGCGTCACGGGGGAAATCTCCCAGGGGTCGATGGCGGTCAGGCCGTCACCGGTCAGGTCGGTGCTGTTCAGGCGGGTGTAGACCACTTCTTCGCCGGCGGTCAGGTTGCCCGAGTCGACCCAAGCGATGTGGACGTTGTTCTGGTCGTCGGTCAACAGGGCGGGGAAGACAGAGTTGCCGCCGTAGGGGCTGTTCTGGGGCAGGCCAGACCAGCCTTCAACGTTGGAGATGGCCGTGTCCTCAATCTTCTTGATGGCGTAGGTGGACAAGCCTTGGTCGGCGCCGTCCCACGCACCTGCACCCTGCAGGCGGAGTTTGGTGTAGTAGACCTCGTAGTTGACTTCCTTCTCAAAGCCGTAATCGCGGCCGTCCATCCACGCGATGTGGGTGTTGCCTTGCAGGTCGACGCCGATGGAGGGGTGGAAGGAGTAGGCGTCATCGATGGTCACGCGGGTGTCGTTGACCACGACAAGGTGGCCGTCTGCACCGGCTCCCGTGTCCTCGACGTAGCCGTTGCCGACCACGTTGGTGCCTTGGTCGCCGGGCGTCCACTGAGGGTCGTTGTTCATCTTCCCATAGGGGTCGAGGACGCTCATGTAGATCTCACGGGAGTTGTTGGTGGAGATGTAGACCATGGCTTCAACGAGGAGGTTCATGTTGTTGCTCGTGCCCGAGGGGAACTCGTAGACCTGGCCTCCTGCGTCGGTGTTGCGGGTGGTGCTGCCGGGACAGTTGCGCGTTTGCTGACTGACCACACCGTTCGGGCACTGCGCAAGGTCGCGGAAGTGGGATTCCACGGTGCCGGCTCCACCGTACGTCTGACCGTAGAGGCCGACAGGAACCACGCCAGCCGTGACGCAGTTGTCGTGGGCTTCCTCAATGGAAGCGCTGTCGTCCGCGCCGGTCGCGGGGTCGCCGTCCTTGGGGCCCTCGTCAGAAATGGGGACGGCGATCTTCGTCGCGTTGGGGTTCCACTTGTGGTCGGAAGTCGACGGTGGGTTGCCGGGCACGTTGCCAAGCGCGTCCTTCCAAGAAAGGCAGGCCCAGTTGGTGCCAGGACCCCAGTCTTCACCAGAGTAGCCGGAGTAGGTGTTGCCGTTGTAGATGGTCTCGGGGAGAACGCGCAGGCCGCCTGAGTTGTCGCTCTCGGTCGTGCCAAGCGCGGTGTTTCGAGGGCCCTGCCCACCCTTGTAGTAGGCAGCACAGTTGCCGGATTGCGCCACGCCGGGCAGGGTGTTCCCGAGCCCGTAGATGGTCTCGTACACCGTCATGTTGGCGTCGGCGAGCATCGGCTTGATGCCGCGGAAGTAACCGCCGCTGGCGAAGTTTCCGCCGTAAATGACCGTGCAGACGTCGGCCCACTCAGAGTACATCGAACCGGAGGTATCGACGATGAAGACGAGTTCGACCTTGCCGCCGCGGGTGTCGTCCCAGGCGATTTGGACGTAATCGTTGGCGTCAACAACCACGTCGGGGTGGCCCTTGTGGCCAATGATCGGGGTCAGAAGGGTGTCGTCGAAGAGCGTCAGGGTGGAGCCGGTGGTCACGTCCGGCTCAATCATCGAGTAGTAGATTTGGGGCTGCGCGAAGAACTTGTCAAGCGGGTCGTAGGCGTCCTGCCAAACGATGTGCAGCGCGCCTTGGCTGTCGACGTCGATGGCGGGCCAGTCGCGGTTTTGCGAGCGCTTGGAGATGATGGTGTCGTCGATGGAGGAGATGGTGCCGTCGGTCGTGGCTTGACCGTCGAGGGGCGCCTTGAACGGTTGCAAGGCGGAATACATGATCGAGTGCTGACCGGCGCGGTCGGCCCACACGATGTGCACGGTGTCGTCCTCGTCGACCACGAGGTCTGGGTGTGCAATCTTGTGCAGGCCAGAGTTGCTGATCTGGGTCGCATCGATCAACGTCTCGCCACGGGGGGAGAGCATGGAATACCACAGATGCTGGCCGTTTCGGGTCCACACGAGGTGAACGTTGCCCTCGCTGTCCGAGCCGACAGCGGACTGCTGATCGGATGCGGCACCACCGTCGACGACCTGAACGGCCTCGGTGATGACCACGGTGTTGGCCTCGGCGACATCGGTGACGATGAACATCGAGGAACACACGGAAAGCAAGAGCAGCATGACAAGGCTGAGGGACTTCGTAGATTGGCGCATAGGGTCGACCTCCAGTGGACTGGCAACCCAATTCGACGTTTCATCCTACTTAACCGCACCCCATTCAGGTCAGATGACCTGGGGTGGCTCAAATCCACTCTGAGGGGTCGAAATCGTTGCCAAATGGAGCGGCATCGTCGTCGAGGATTTGGATTTCTGCGGTCTCCTCGACGGTGCTTGGGCGGCTTCCGCTTTGTCCGCGCTGACGTTTCCGCTCCTCCCAGTCGTCAACGGGACCTGGGCGGCCAACCCCTTGGCCGAATCCGAATTTGATTTCATGGATCAACCCCAATTTGCTCATCCACAGGGAGCGAAGGGCTTGCATGAGCTCGTTCTTGGTCAATCCGTCAAACCAAATCGGGAGGCTGACGTTGAAGGCTTGAAGGGGGCCTGGGCGGGCTTTTCCATCGTGGCCCATGCTGAGGTTCCAATCAACCCCACTGGTGATGAGGTGCATGCGCATTTCGTGAACCCATCCTTTCCACTCCTCTTCGTCTTCGCCCATCAGGGCGCTCATCTCGTCCTGCTGTCCGGCGTCAACGCGCGTCACGCTGGAAACCGCGACCAAATCCCGCCCTTTTGGGACCACCACGGTGAACGTATGACCGCGCGGGCCGGGTGGATACTTGACCGCCAAATGCACCTCCGCACGTGGATCTTGTTGCTCGCGAACTTCGAGCCGCTCGCTGGCAAACCAACGACGCAGGAGCGTGCCGACCTCGGAAGCGTCCATGGCTTCGCCTGAGGCTTGACTGATTTGAACCACACCGTCTGCATCAAGCGCTCAGGGCAGCATGAAGGGCACGCAGTTCCTCGGTCAGTTCGACGCCATGGCGTCGACGAAGTCGAGCACGGCGTAGCCCGCCCCGCACGACGACCCAGCCGTCCCATGCAGCGGCGAACGACCATCCAGACAGGACGAAGAGGGGGAAGCACAGCAGGAACACGACGGCAGAAGCTGCTGCGGGCATGCCTGTGACGTCCAAGGCACCCGTTGCGTAGGCGCCACCTGCAAGACCGGCAGCCACGATCGGCCACACGATCATGGACGCAAACAAGGCGAACACGAAATGGTAAGTGGTCCGAGCGTCCACGCCCTCATCGGTGGAGTTGCCTTTGACGTAGCCGAGGGTCGATTGTACGCCCATCGACAGCAAAAACACCGGGAGGAACGGAAGGAATTGGGCCATACGAAGGAAGCCACCGGCCACCGCAAGCGGTGAATTGCGACGTAGACCGTGGCCTGTGGTGTCAAGGTCACGCCCGTCCAACCCGTGTGCTTCGAGGCGTTGTGCCACATCATCTGCTGCGCTCAATTCAGGCGAGGACATGGCTTCGGGGACGATGGCGTCGAGGGGGCGGTCGCCCTCTGGGCGAAGGGCATCCCGCTCTGCACGGGCTGCCATGACCTCGGACCTCCAATCGGGCAAGGCACGTGCTTCGCTGCGCGCACGAACGTGAGCAAGGACGTGCAAGGCCCGGCGTTCAGACCAATCCACGGTGTCCGGCGTCAGCCGGCGTAACCTTGGCGTCAACGCATCACGAAGGGCCGTCACCGCTTCCGATGGAGGTTCACTCCAATCGTTTCGTTTCACCGCAGCCAAAAGGTCGGCAGGGATGTCGTCAAGCTCCACGGGGATGGGTTCACTGTATTCCACGTGGGCATCGGTGCGGAAGTGATGACGGACCCGGAAATGCAAACCGACCGGCACAAGATGAGGAAGTGGACGGCCTTCAACATGCGCGATGGCTGCAGCGGCGAGCACCGTTCGCATGGGCCCCGTCCTCAAACGGATTGGGTGGGACTCGTCGTGGGCCGTACCTTCTGGGAACAGGGCAGAACCATGGCCGTATGAAATGCCGCGGGCGAGGTTGAGCAGGGTCCGTCCGTTGAGGTTCTGCGCTTCTTCTTGCGAAAATCCGCCCCGCAGGAGTTCGGCCTTGCGCACGACGGGCTGCACCGCCATGCGGCGTGTCCAGAAACTGAGGATGGGGCGCGTCACGAGATCGTGCCGTCCTCCAATGACGAAGTGGCTGGGGTGGGTGAGCATGATGGACAGCGGGTCCATCAGGGCGTTCACGTGCCATGCGCAACACATTGCGCCCCGGTCTGTATCGAGGCGTTCAAGTCCCTCGCTGGTCATCGACTTGAACTGCCCACGGGCGACAATCCTGAGCAACACAAAAGCCAGTTTGGTCCACGTTGGTGACCCGGGGATGGCCCGATCCCACCGCGGTTGTGGTACGGACATCAGGGCATCAAGCCGCACTTTGGAGCTCGCTTTGGTCAAGGTGGGCAAGGCCTCACCGTGGTGGTCCACGGAGCCGTCCTCGCCGATTTGTGTCATGCCTTCACCAAGTCCTCTGACCATGCGGCCAGCGCGCGATCGTCGGCACGGTTTCCCTCCGCTTCAGGCCACAAGGCGGGCAAGGATCGCCCCCCGTCTCCAGCGGTCCTTGGCAAGACATGGACGTGAACGTGCGGCACCTCTTGCCCCGCTCCCGCCCCATCGTGGATCAGCACCAGAAAATCTTCGGTTCCAAAGACCGCACTCAAGCGACGCTGGGCTTCAGCAACACCGTCCATGAGGAGGCGCCGTTCCTCGGCGTCCAAATCTGACAACCGGGGCACGCCGCGCTCTGGAACAACAAGCGTGTGACCCGGCCGGCGTGGAAACACGTCAAGGAAAGCGTACCAACCTTCGCCCCGGGCCACAGGATGAGATGGAATGTCGCCACGGACGATGCGTTCGAACAACGTCGCTTCGCCCATGAGCCTGCGTGGCAGGAGGCCGTCTTGAACCCTCACGCCGAATCGGTGGGAGCGAGCACCCAGTGGCCAGAGACGCCCTTTCGCACGGCGAGGGTGTCGGTGGTGCCGTCCGAGGACACAAGGGTGTGGTGCATTTGGTCCGCGTCCATGTCCGGATGGTCATGGCGCACGTGCACGCCACGCGATTCTGTGCGCGCAAGGGCGCTTTGCAGCATGGCACGTGCCTGCTGAACCCCATGTTGTGCAGCGAGCACGGCTTCCAAATTGGCGTTGGCCACGAGGGATTGATCGTCAAGGTGGATGGCTTCGGCCGATACAGCAAGGGCGTCCACGGTTTCGAGGGCCGCGGCCAACTCATCGGCTGAGGTGCCGCCATCAAACACGCCACGAATCAAGGCACTGACCGCCGAGGTCACGGCACCGGTGCGGGTCACGCCGCCTTCGTCTTCCGCAGGCGTCATCATCGCGGCAACGTCGGCTTCCGCTTGCTCGACGGCATCGGCCACCACACGGGGGCCGCCATGCGCTTGGTCGACCAACCATGCCGCAGCTGAGGCGCCTGCGGCTCGCCCGGACGTCAGGGCGTCGAGAACGAGGTTCCCCGGCAAGAGGCCGGCGCCATGGAGGCCCGTGCAAGCGGATCCACCGGCAGCGTACAACCCGGTGAACCAACGGGACCAGGACCCGATGACCGCACGCCCTTCTTCGTCGACGGGAATGCCACCGAGGCTTGCGTATGCTCGAGCTTCGATGGCCACGGTCTGACGGTCGGCGTCCACGCCAACGCGCTGAGCCAACAATCGGAAGGTGGCGTCGTACCATGGGCGTGCCTCACCGAGGTTTCGGAGGTCGATGACGGCCTCCTTGGCCGTGCGGACCGCGTTCACTGCAGAAGTCAGATCATCGCCCAAATCGATGGGGCTTCCGTCCGATTCGCAGACGATGGCCCCGTCGGCGAGAAGGCCCAAGGGCAGGGTCATGGCGGTGTCACGAACGCCAAGCGGCGTCGAGGCAAGGAATTCCATGTCACGCAGGGGAAGGTCCGCCTCAAGCGCAAGCGCGAGACCGTACCCGCCCCGGCCGGTGTGGGCAAGGTCGGACGCTCCTCCATCGGCGAGGATGAGCGCTTTGCATTGCAAGCCAAGGACACGTCCGCCGGTCAGGTCGGCGACCACGAGGCCTTGCACGCGCTGGCCCGTGTGAACCAGTCGGAGAGGAACCTGATCGCTGCGACGGACCACGCCATGGCGCATGCACTGCTCTTCCAACACCTGCTGGAGTTCACGTGCATCGGCATCGCCTGAGCCCACGACGCGGGGTTGGCCGTGCCCAGGCAACCGACGCACCTGGGGCAGGCCCCGCAAATCGCGGCGGAAGATGACCCCTCGTCGCTCGAGCAGGTCGGCTTCGCGAACCGCAGACGAGGTCACGCTGGCCACAATGTCTTGGTCGGAGAGGAAGGCGCCAGAGCGGATCGTGTCCTCTCGGTGACCACGGTTGGTCGACTCGTCGATGGCTGCTGCAAGGCCGTCGGCCATGCGTGGGTCGCGGCGTCCAAGCGCCTCTGCGGTCATCAACAACACGTTTGCGCCTTCACTGGCCGCGTTGGCCGCGGCGGCAAGTCCTGCCGGCCCGTCGCCAAGCACCACAACGTCCCAGACTTCCATTTCGATGCCTCCGACAAGCGCGCGACGAAGGGACGCGCCATAAGGCCCGCGCTTGGACCTAGGCTTCTTCTTCGCTGGTCAACAGGTTGTCAACGCGCTTCGGAAGCGGCCATTCGTTGATGGAACGGACCGTCACCAAGCGCCGAACGAGGGCGCGGGCACTGCTTCTTGCCGTTGGTCGCAGCTCGGTCCGTAGCACACGTGCGTCGATGAGGCGCCCTTGACTGTCCTTGAGGTGCACCTGAACGCGGGTGGAACCGCGGAGGGTGGTGGGCCAGGCCAAGCGGAACCACAGCATCGTCGAGCGGTCAACGTGCTCGACCATCCGGTCCATGGCCGCGCGGCGGTCTTTGCCTTGCAAATCAATGGGTGACTCGAGGGCTCTGCATCCTTCGATGACCACGCGCTGGTTTCGGCGCGAAGGTTCACCGCCCGGAGCAAGGATTTCGATGTGGACGGGAACGCGCCCTTCGCCCCAGTGGTGGACGAGCACAAACAAGTGCCCCGTACCCCGCTCGCATACCGGCCCAAGCGCGGTATCAACGCGCCAATCCCGGCCCGTTCTTCGAACGGTGCCTCCCACGACGTCCCCAAGAAGGCGGGTGAGCAGGAGGGCGGCGTTGGGTTGCGACGCCAGGGCGTGCTGAATCAGGCGCTGCACAGAACGCCAATTCATCACCGACGATTGGTCAAGCAGAAGGCGGTCCACGGTGGGTTGGCCGAGGAGGTCGTCGAGGTGGCCCATGGCCGTGGCGTCGTCGAGGTGCCCGTCATGGTGGAGCGCCAGCACCAACAAGGTGCGTTCGCGTACCAATCGAGGACCTCGTGGGTCAAGGGCGGCCTTGACCAACTCGCTGCACCAAGCGCGCCAATCGATGACGAGGTCGGGATCGAGGTGAGCGAGCACCAAGTCGGACAGCGTGCCGTCGAATTGAGTGGCGTGATGGGTGGGCACGAAAGAGATGAGCAACGGGTAAGGATCGCCGAGTTGGAGCATTTTGTCGGCGGTGATTTGTGCATGCCAGCCCTGCGCCACGCCGGTCACGATGACCAGCAGAACCGCAAGGTTCCATCCGACCGAACCTGTGGTGATGGCGGAAGCGGTCAACAGCAACAGGCCGGATGCTCCGATCAGGAGGGCTTGTGCGGCGTTGACGCGCCGGAGTTCATTGATGCCTTCTTGAACCAAGTCAAGTCCAGGCTGCGCCTTGAGGTCGTGCGATTGACCGTCGGGGCCACCGCCCCATGCACGCAGTTGAATGCGCGCCCTGAGCACTTGTTGCGTGGCTTCTCCAGCGAGGGTTGCAAAGGAGGTCACGAGCAGACTGAACGGTGCCCAAATGGCGAGCAAAGCCAAAGGAGACGAGATGTTCGCGTTTGGAGCGGCCAAGATGACCACGGAGCCCATCACAAGGGGCATGCACAACCACTTGCGACCAAGTTGTGAGGCAGGGTGGCGAGCCATCGCCCCGCTTCGTTGGCGGATGCGTTCTGCGGCGTTGAGTTGAGCCTCGGCACGCTTGACGGGGTCCTCGGGTCGGCTGAAACCTTCCCCGTAGGGAACCGGGATGCCGTCCTCGCCGATCAGGGGCTCACCTCAGCCCGTCGACGGACGCTCTCGCTTTGAAGGGACCCACCCTGACAGGGGGAAAGTTGGCCAATGAGCGGACGTGGCAGGATTCGAACCCGCGATCCCCGGCTTAGGAGGCCGGTGCATTATCCAGCTATGCTACACGCCCAGCCAAACGACCTGCCTGACCCTCATCACGGTTACGCAGGCGCAAGCCCCGCACGTTGCCCCACCTCAGCGAACCGATGGAGCATGGCTTCGAGGTGAATGCGAGCGGTCGAGGAACGACGCAAGTCAGCATCCGTCTTCGCCACCACGTCCAGCAGATCGGCCAAAACTGCAGGAGGCAAGTGGAAGCGACCCTCCACGAGGTGTTGATGCACGTGTTCAATGACCTGGTCGCCCTCGAGGTGATGGGCGGCCATCAGCCGGTCAAGGTGGCCCATCGCGCCGTAAAGCACACGGGTGTTCTTCGCGCCCTGCTTTTCCCAGCGCCAATCGTGCAGGCGCCCCCTGAGGGCTTCTTCGATGACCATCCGCATCTCAACGACTTCCGTCTCCTGAAGCAAGCGGCCCAGCGCGTTGCGGTCGGTATGCAAGCCGCGGCGAACCAGAAGTTCGGTCACGAACAGTGCGCGGCGAAGGTCCCCGGACACGATGTGGGCGACGTCTTCGAGCACGGTCGCATCGTCGGCCCCGGCCTGTGCACACGCATGCTCCAACCGTGCCACGATCTGCTCGCGGCTCACGGGCGGCATGCGCACATGCTGCACACGGCTTCGGATGGCGTCGATGAGGCGCGACGGCGTTCGCGCGGTGAACAAGAAACGGGAGCTCCCGCTTCCCGACTCCATCATGCGACGAAGGTAGGGTTGGCGCTTGGGTCCCAGATGATCGGCGTCTTCGATGACGATGAGGCGCGAGACGGCTTGCCGACCTTCACGCCCAACCGATTCTTCACCGGCCGGAGGTGCGTCGTCTTCGCGCTGATCGAACAACGCGACGTCGAAGGCTTCGAGGCTGGTTCGCCCGGCGAGGGTGTCGGAGGAGCCCCGGCCTTCGGGGCGAAGGAAGGACTCGAAGGTGGCCATGGCACCTGAACTGCGCGCCAAGTCACGTGCGTTGAGCACGTGGGTGGTTGAGCGCCAGCCGGGGCCGAGGACCTGCCTGGCGACCAAGCGCCAAGCGGCCGTCTTGCCGACTCCAGACGGGCCTGACAAGAGAAGATGCGGCGGGTTGGCCGTCAATGAGGCCTGAGCCAGGAGATCACGTACGGCGTCCGCCGTGGCCAAGTCGTCGAAGCGCCGAGGCGCATACGCACGAAGCCACGACGTCATGGACAGGGCTCCGCGTCAGCGGTCCAAGAAGGGTGCGCTCGTGCTCAAACGGCGTCGATGCGCTTTGTGCCGCTGCGGCGCAGCTTCATGAAAATGCGCGCGCCGCAGGCCTTGCACGAGATGCCGTTCTGGTCACCACGGAACTGTTCGATCTTGCCGCATTCGGCACACTTGTAGTCCACGAGTTCGACCATGGTCATCCCCATGCTCCGGACGGCGTCCCTGTTTTGAACCTGTCCGTGAGGCTCGCGCCTCACTGACCGCCGACGAGGCCGGGCATCAGACGGATGGCGTCGGCCGCGTTCAGCTGGTTGTCGTTCAGGGTGCTGGCGTCCACGAGACGGTCGTCGACGAAAATCCACGCCTTGGTGTCGGCCGCAGTGGCCACAATTTCGGGGCGGGTCATCTGGACCTGGGTGTCGCCAGAACTGTCGGCAACGGTCACGGTGTAGGTCGGCAGGTTGGTTTCTTCTTCGTTTTGCATGTGCATCACTCCAATATTCATCAGGGTCAATGGCTCCACCACTTATGAAGGTCCGAAAAGGGAATCCGCTTCCCAGAACCGTGGCGTGCTTCGACCATGTCCGCTGTCCGCCTTGACCACCCTTAAGGGCCGGACGAGAAGGTAGGGCCGCATGGAAGACCGGCCCCTTGTCATCGACGTCGTGGACAACGGCGGCCAGTGGACCCACCGAGAGTGGCGGATGCTCCGCTACCTGAAGGTGGACACGCAGATCATCGAGAACACGACGCCCGTCTCCGAATTGCGGGCGTTGGACGGCCTGATCCTCTCCGGCGGCGCCGCCCGCATTGGCCTCACCGGTGAG
The DNA here is from genome assembly GCA_964228865.1 of Salinimicrobium sp. GTDB lineage: Archaea > Thermoplasmatota > Poseidoniia > Poseidoniales > Poseidoniaceae > MGIIa-L3. The sequence goes on from CAXRAI010000034.1 coordinate 21,065, forward strand.
TTGGGGAACTGCGCCGCGTTCCTTGAATTGGACGTCCCCGTCCTCGGCATCTGCGCCGGCCATCAATTCATGGCGCGCCACTACGGTGGCGACGCCCGAGAAGCTCCAGAACCCGAGTTTGGCGCGGCAGACATCACCCTGGTGAACGGTGGAGGCGCCATCTTTGCCGGTACGCCGGAAACCCAAACGGTGTGGGAATCCCACAACGACGAAGTGCACGTGGTCCCCGACGGCTTCCACATCACGGCCTCCTCTCCTTCCTGCGAAGTGCAAGGCATGGAGAACAAGGACGGGACGAGGTTTGGCCTCCAATTCCACCCGGAAGTCAACGACTCCGAATTCGGCCGTGAGATGTTCGAGAACTTCATCCGCGTCTGCAGAGAAGCGCGCGACGGAGCCTGATCACGTCTTCAGGTTCGCTTGACGGGCCAGCATGGCCACGCGCATGCTGTGTTCCACCATCGACGCGTTCGACCATGCCTGGGTCAAGTCGGCGCCGACCGCGTAGGCCCCGTGGCCACGAACGACCACGCACCGCATGCCGCCCTGTTGCAGGGCTTCGACCGCTTGCCGCAGGAAGGCGTCCTCGTCTTCGGCGTCGGGCTCGACGATGATGATGCGCCCAATGTGCTTCTTGCCGATGGCATCAATGGGTTGCAGGACGATGAGGTCCTTCTCGCACGACATGGCCGTGGTGTAGGGCCCGTGTGCGTGGATGACGGCGGCAGGCCCACCAGTGGCCATGCTCACCGAAGCCAGCAGCACCTCCAACAGGCGCCAATCCTCACGAGCGCCGCGGGGTGCGCCCATGCCAAGCCGGCCTGCGACCAACGATCGCTCGTCAATGCGCGGCATCATGGTCAGCATTCGGGTCGAGACGACGGCCCCCTGGACGTCAGGGTGCAGCATGGCCATGCCGCCCATGGTGGCACGGCCCAGATCTTCGTGAACCAGCCAGCGGCCCATGCGGGCAAAGTCGGCCACGACGTGTTGCGGCACGACAATGTCGTCGAGGACCGCGGGCGGTACTGGAGGCTCTTCGAGGGCCTCGATGGTGGCTTGCGCCGTCGATAGAGCGCCACGAAGGCGGCGTACTTCCGCATCAACAGCAAGGGGGGGTGGAGCCGGTTTCTCTTCCTCCACTGGCTCAGGCTCAGGCTCCGGTTCTGGCTCAGGTTCGGGTTCTGGCTCGGGCTCAGGCTCTGACTCAGGCTCTGGCTCTGGATCGGCGGATGGAGGTCCTGTCGGCGGCCCCGTGGGTGGGCCGGTTGGCGGTCCTGTGGGTGGCGGACCTCCGGGTCCCTTGCTCGGCGGCCCGGTAGGCGGCCCTCCTGGTGGCCCACCGGGAGGTCCAGATGGAGGGCCCGATGGCCCTTCGGAAGCTGCCGGTTCACCCATGCCGGCCAACTGTCCAAAGGCTGCAGCAACCGCGTCGTCGGCAGCGGCTTGTTCTGCGGCTTCTTTGGCTTGCGCGGCGGAAGGTGGGCGAGAGCTCATGAGAACCGGTTCCCACACAGTGAGAGCGGCTTAAATATCGGTTCCCTCACGGCACGCCTGCCTGCCCGTTTGGTGTAGAGGTTATCATGCAGGATTGTCATTCCTGCGACCCGGGTTCAATTCCCGGAACGGGCGCCTCACGACCCACGCTTGTGGACGAAGTTGTCGCCGCAAACACGGCACCAGACCTTGATGCCGTCGGGACGTGGCGTGGCACCGGCAATGTCGATGACAACGCCACACTTGCAGCGCACGGTGGTTTCCATGCCCATGCGGAACGGTAGACGCCTCAAGAACCCGTCGTCGACCGCACCACGAGGCGAACCATCGCCCGGGTGGTGCTGAATCCTTTGGTGAAGTGCACGCTGATTTCGCTTCCCCGTCCTGCTTCCGCAAACATCCCGTGTACACGCTCAGCGAGGGCGCCCTCTTCGTCGCGATCAACGATCGCCCACCCGATCAGCAACGCGTCGTCCGCAAGAAGAGGGAGAAGATGCTGCACGTGATCGAGGCCGTCATGTGGGAGGTTGACGAAGAGCACGTCGGCTCGGTTGAGGAGCGTGTGTTCCTCGGCCCACGCCCGCCCGTCGCCCTCACGGACAACCAACCCCGCGTCCGGATGGTTGCTTCGAGAAATGATGTGCTCCAAATTGGAGCGGAGGAAGGGAATGGCAGCCCCGTTGAGGTCGCCAACCACCGCTGTTTCAACCGCGCCACGGTGCAGCGGAAGGCCAAGGTTTGGCCCAACGCCCGCGTAGGGATCGTGCACCACAAGGCGTCGCCCGAGGAGCGCCCGGTGCGCGTCGATAAGGTCCATGGCCGCCCCACGCTCGCCACTGAGGCGGGCGCTGAAGTAGGCCGTGCTTGGATCGAGGGTGTAGGCCAAACCGTGCTCTTTGACGACCGTGACGGTGCTCGTGTTGCCGTCCCGGGACAACAGAACGCGCAAATCTCGAACGCGGTATTCCCCGGTGACGCCCCCGTCTGCGCAAACGATGCGCACGTGGGGAAATTGGTCCAACATCGCTTGGGCCATGACGGATGCATGGGGTTCGATCTCCGGCTCGAGTTTGACCAGCAGCACATCGCCTTGGACCTCATGCGCCGTGGGCAGAAGAGGTCCGATCTTGTCCAGCAAAGCGGCATCGAGGCGGTCTCGCCAATGCTGTGGACCTCGCTCCAGTGAGGTGAGTTCCGTCAGCAGGTGCCCGTCGTAGACCGACGCTCCGGCTTTGGGGGCTGAATCGTTGAGAGGGAGCAAGCGGTGGTCCTCATCGGCTTGAATACCAACGCCAGTGGCCAGCCATCCTTCGGACAGCAAACGGTCCCGCCATCGTGCGGTCTCTTCGCTCGGCACCCTCAAATGACGCATGCCGCTCATCGAGACCACCGGTCAGGACGGCATCAGCATGACGGTCGAGTTGCCCCCCACCGGTTTGCTCCTTGTGGGTCTTGGTCCTGGCGGACTCAGCGGCATGACCCTTGAGGCGGTTGACGCCGCGACCGCAGCCGACCATCGGTGGTACGAAGCCTACACCGCACTGTGGCCAGAGGCTGACCTCGCCGATTTGGAAGGGCGTGTCGGCCCCATCCAACGGGTCATGCGACCAGACGTGGAGCAACCAACCCGCTTGTTCGAGCTGGCAGAAGGATCTCTCGTGGCCCTGCTGGTGGTTGGAGACCCTTTGCAGGCCACCACGCACGTGGACCTCCAACTTCGGGCTGCTGAACACGGTGTGCCGTGCCACGTGATTCACGGATTGAGCATCACGGGCATGGTGACGGGTGCTGCCGGGTTGTCGAATTACCGCTTCGGGCGGCAAACCACACTCACCTATCCGCACGGGTCCTGGATCGCCACTTCACCGCTGGAAACGATCGCCGTCAACCGACATCTTGGACTGCATACCCTCGTGCTGCTCGACCTTGACCCAACCGGAGCTGGCACCGGTGACCAACGTCCCATGCAACCTGCGGACGCCCATGCAAGCCTCCTTCTGATGGCGGAACGGTTGGCAGAACGGCCCGTGGACGGCCGCGGGACCACATCGCTCACCTCTTCGGCCTTGGAAGGCCTTGACATCGACGAATGGACGGTGGTGCTCTGCGCCGACGTCGGTACCGCTGACGAGGCTTTTGTGACCACCACGGTCACGGGTTTGGCGGCTGAGGAGGGGGGGCGTCTGAATTGCTTGCTTGTTCCTGCTGAGGTCGAAGGCATCGAAGCCGCAGCCATCGCCCGCTGGCAGAGGCCCTGATTCCCGCACCCTTCCCGCGGAAGCGTTGATGGGGAGGTGGGGTGTGGTCGCGTTGATGAGCAACGTCGTGATGCTCCTGTCCTTCCTGCTCTTCCTCGGCTTCTTTGCTGCCGTGGGCCTTTCGAGCATGCGCGTCAAGGAGGACACGACGGACGATTACCTCGTCGCAGGGCGTGGCATGCACCCGGCTTTGGCGGCCCTTTCTGCGGTCAGCACGTGGAACAGCGGCTACATGTTCATCGGTTTCATTGGGTTCACGTACGCCGTCGGCTATTCGGCCATCTGGATCGGGTTGGCCTCCACCGTCGGTCAAGTCCTCGCGTGGGTCTGGCTCTACAAGTACATCCAAGAGGAAGCCAACGAGCGTGGTGTTCGGTCTCTGTCGTCCCTGGTCGCGAGCGTCACCGGCGCGCCGGAGGCAAAACTCGCTGCCATCCTCTCCGTGGTCTTCCTCTCCGTGTATGCTGCGGCTCAATTGACCAGTGGAGGAAAAGCCCTCTTTGCCATGATGGGATGGGATCCGGTGTTGGGGATCCTGATTGGGTTCGTCCTCGTGGTGGCCTACTGCTACGCGGGCGGCATCCGCGCCTCGATTTGGACGGACGCGGCGCAGTCCTGTGTGATGATCATCGGGACCATCATGCTCTGCTGGGTGGCGCTTGGTCAGGTCGGTGGATTTGGTGGCCTGAACACCAGTTTGGCAGCTCAGGACCCGATGCTCACCGGGCTTGTGCCACCCAACTTGGCGCTGGGCGTGAGCCTGTGGATCTTCGCCTTCTTCCTCGGTGGCCTTGGTGTTGCAGGGCAGCCGCAAGTGGTTTCGCGCGTGATGACGCTTGGGACCGACAAGGAGCGCAAGCAGGCCATGGTCTGGTTCTTTGTCTGGCAGACGCCGTTCATCGCCCTCATGCTGGTCATTGGTTGGGCCAGCCGTGTCGTGTTCACGCAGGACGGGTTCGATGCCGAGCTTGGGCTGCCGACCCTCGCCATGGAAGTGCTCGGACCCTTCTGGGCTGGGCTCATTCTGGCCTCCATCTTCGCCGCGACCATGTCCACCGCCGACAGCCAGGTCTTGGCCTGCACGGCGGCGGTGACCGACGACATCCGGCCAGAGTGGAGCCAAGACCACAGCACGACGAAGAAAGTCACCCTGGTGATGGCCATGTTCGCCACGGTCATTTCACTCGGTGGCCTTTACGTCCCCGGGGGGGACTCGGTGTTCTCCCTCGTGGTGCTGGCGGTGTACGGCCTCGGCGGCATCTTCGTGCCCATGCTGATCATCCGTTGGGCCGGGTACCAGCCGGACACCCGTCACTCGGTCACCATGATGATCGCCGCTTTGGTGGGCGTCATCACCTGGCGCTTGCTTGGCCTCAATGAGCACGTCTTCGAATCCATTCCTGGAATGAGCATGGCCTTCCTCGCGCATTTCGTTGATCATGCGTACCGCATCAAGGAAGGTTCTCCGCTTGGGCGCTTTGAGATGCCTTCTGGACGGGCCATCGGCATCGCTGCCTTGGTCATCCTCGCTCCAGCCACCGCGGCCGAGGGGGCGTACTTGCTTCGCGATGCTCCTGCCGCCGCAGATGCAGCGGCTTCGTGGTCCATCGAGGGCACCCTCGAGTACGTGGAGATTGGATCGGGTGAGGAGTTCGTCGCCGACGGACAGACCGTTCCGGTTGACGTGCACAGCGACGGTGCCGCTGGTGCCGTGGACGGTCGAAACGTTGTGGGCATCGTGGCGACCTTGGTCTACAACGAAGATGAGACGGCAGGCGGGCCTGGGTGTGCGGCCCCTGGCGCCTCAGATGCTGCCCCGGACACCATTTCTGGCCTCCTCCAGCGGGCTGAATTGTCCCAAAGCGCCGAAGGCCAGAACGCAGAGGGGAGCACCTCCTCCCACGAGGTGAGCCTCGAATGGTTCGACCGGGTTTTGTTTGACTCCGGCGCTGCCGAGAACATCTCTGAAACAGACCTCCGAGCGGCGTTGGACGGGGGCAACGTGGGCTTCGGCCCTTCGAGCCTCGACCTGTCCGTGACCGTCGCCACCGGTGGCGGTGCGCTCTGCAATCACCAAGACGATGGGGAGACCGTGCAGTGGAGCGTTTCGCTCGTTGTTCTCGACTACAGTTTGTCAAAAATCTGATTCCAACGTAGTGAGAAAGCCTCATCCCAAACGCCACCCGCGGAAGACTGAGGCAGACCAATGGCACGTGCACCGCAGGTCGAATTCCCTGGCAAAAAACGCCAGAGGGTACGGATGCGCGGGACAAAGCATGCCAACGAGGACACGGCCAAGCGGTTGCGCCGTAGCCTCGATCGGTTGCTCGAGCATCCTGAGCGGGCCCTCCCAGAACTGACCGGTTCGGTTCGACGCGGGTGGCGTCGCGACCCAATCGAACGGACGATGAAGGAAATCGACCTGGTGGTTCAGCGGCGAGGCGACACGGCGTGGCTGAAAAAACGGATGCTTGCGAAGCGCGGTGACCACATTGCAAAAGCGCTTGCTGGAAGCTTCCACGCCGCCCACGACGTTGAAATCTCAACGGTTGGAAAGTACCAGAACTCGGCGTTTGGGACCGGGTCGTACATCCGCAGGGGAGACGGCAAACAGGCGTACCTTGCCAGCCTTCAGAACCACAACAACGTCACCCTCCGGATGTTGGCTTGGGAAGAACACGCGCGCCGCGGGCTCCATTTCTTCTCATGGAGCGACGGATTCGTGTGCACCGGCCGAGACACCACGCCCCCTGAAGGATGGCTCGAGGACGTGCTCGAGCGTTCCCGTTTCACCTTCACCACCACGGCCGTTGAGGGCGTGACCGTTCATCACACGGAAGGCATTGATCCCGCAGTGGTGGCCGCTGACGGGCACGACAACACGGGATACATCCGCTTGGCCTTCCATCACGGCCCCATCGTGGCCATCGATCTCGATGCAGTCGGAACGGCCGGTGAGAAGGACAAAGCCTTCGTTCACCACCTGGCCATGTCCATGCTGCCCCCCATCCTCCCTCGTTTGGTCGACGTGGAGGCGCGTTGGTCACCCCATGGGTGGCCGGAGGAGCGCCCGCTGCCAGAGGGTTGCATGGCCGGCATGGACCGTCTGTTGGACGCCTGGCAAGGCCTGACCCTCAACGAGGGTGTGCTTGGCGGCCGGCTAAAGGCCGAGGTGCTGACCAACCTCGATCACGGGTTGGTGTTGGAAGACCGTTGGTCCGATGGCGTGAGCGTTGATGACGTGGTCGAACAACTCGCAGGTCTCGGCGGTAGCGAAGACGAGGCGGTGTTTGCCGCAGCCATGCTCACCGCTCGAATGGCCGTGGGGGGTGGCATCATCGACACGCGAGGGGAATTACGAGAGCGCGATGAAGGGGCCCTGCTGGTCACGAAAGGTGCCAGCCTGAACGCCATCATGGGCGCCCTTTGGGCCGACCACCACGAGGACGGCTTGGTTGGACTTGGCCTCAGCGGCGACGACCTCGATGCCATCCTCGCGTCCGTGGACGGACGTCCGAAGTCCTTCGGTGCTTTCCTGCGGGGGTTGGACGATGCACGTGCCGCTGCACGCCGTGAAGCGCGTTTCCCACACCGCCGCGGCCAGTTGTCCGGGCCGCTAGGCCTCACCCATGACCTTGTCCTGACCGGGCTCTTGGACGGTGGCGGGCGCGCCCAAAAGGTCGCTTGCGACCGACACGACGACGTCGAAGAGGCCGCGGCCGCGTGGGCCTGGCTCCTCGCCGCCGATCGGCACACGGGGCAAGAATGGCACTTCGAGCCGGTCGCCAGGGACCGTGGAGGCGCATGGTCCACTGCGGCCCGTGCGCTCATCGAAGCGGGAACGGTCTTGTTGGAGGATGGCGATGATGGCCGACGCGAAGCCTTCGCGGCCGCCTTGGCTGACCTTGCCGTGACCATGGGCGTCGCTGCACCCTGACCTCAGGCCTCGAGGGCTTGGGCGATGTCGTCCCAAAGGTCCTCGACGTCTTCGATGCCGATCGACATGCGCACAAAACCTGGAACGATGCCGGCTTCCATCCGAACGTCTTCGGGCACGGCGCCATGGCTCGAGTTGAACGGGCACTCAATGAGCGACTCGATGCCACCAAGGCTGGTCGCCTCGTAGATGATCTCGAGCCCGCGCATGAAGCGCAAAGCCGCCGCATCGCCGCCCTTGACCACGAAAGCGACCATCCCGGAGCCTTTTGGGAGGACGCGCTGAGCCACCTCGTGGTCTGGATGGCTTTCCAGCGAGGTGTGGAATACCCGCTCGATGGCCGGATGTTGCTCAAGGCGTGCAGCCACAGTTGCTGCGTTGCTGCAGATGACAGGCATGCGCACGTGCAGGGTTCGCATACCGCGCTCGAGGAGGTAGCACGCATGTGGATCTGGGGAGGCCCCGAAGTGGACTTTCTGCTTGAAGGTCTTCGCGACCAAATCGGCACGGCCCACCACGGCCCCGCCGATGATGTCGCTGTGCCCACCGAGGTACTTGGTGGTCGAATGAATGACGAGGTCGACGCCGTAACGGAGGGGATTGCAGCCCCACGGGCTGGCAAAGGTGCTGTCGATGACGGTCAGGACGTTGTTCCGCTTGGCCACTTCAACCATCGCTGGAATGTCGCAGACCTTGAGCACGGGATTGGTCAACGTCTCGATGTAGAGCAGTTTGGTGTTCGGCTGAATGGCCGCCTCGTATGAGGCGGGGTCACGCATGTCTGCCAAGGTCACCTCGACGCCAAAGCGGGTCATTTCGTCCATGAGCAGCCCGTAGGTTCCACCGTAGATGTCGGCACTGGCCACGATGTGATCGCCTGCGTTCAACAACCCAAGGAACACGGCCGACACCGCGCCCATGCCGCTGGCGAAGACCTCGGCGTCTTCACCGCCTTCCATCGCCCGGAGTTTTTGCGCGACAGCGTCGGTGTTGACCGAGGAAAGGCGTGCATACAGCAGGGTGTGTTGGGCACCGGCCGCCCAACCGGCGTAGCGCTCATCGGTGAGTCGGTACGTCGAGGATTGGAAGATGGGGGTGTTCACCGCATCGCCAATGTGCTGTGTTCCCGCGTGCACCACGTCGGTTGCAAAACGGCGGGGCTTGAACGGAGCATCGGTGCCGCCGGTCGTTGAGTTCGTTTCGCCGCCGGCCATGCTGGCCATCCCGCCATGAGGGACTTGAACGATGTGTTCATTCAGAGGGGGCTCATTCTTCCTCGTCCCGGCCGGTCAACTCGACCATGAGGTTGCCAACCACGAGCAGTCCTCCACCCACCAGGATCCATGGCGTCCAACCGACCAAGCCAAGTGCGAGGCCGTACAAGGTCGCCCAGACGGGTTCAAGCGTGTAGATGATGGCCGCCCTGACCGGTTCCAGATGCCGTTGGTAGAGGTTCAGAATGCCGAGGGCCACCAAAGAACCGAGCAGGCCAAGGCAGAGCATGGGCACCAACACACCGTCGACCCGGAGGACACCGACGAGGTCCGATGCACCGGCGGTCCCTTGTGTCGTGGCCAAGGCAAGCGCCATGGCGAGGACCGCCACGGCCACGAAGGACGTGAAGGTCAACGCCATCGGATCCATGCGCATGGTGTAGCGTTGCGTCAGGAGGATGTGCACGGCAAAACACACGGCGCAGAAGACGGTGATGACCTCGGCCCAGCCCCAGGTCAAATGCGGTGGACCTTCGATGAAGCCCGCTCCGAGGGTGGCCAACAGCACGCCGAACCACAGCAGCCTCGACGGACGGCCCTCACCAAACAGGTTGGACAGCAGCGCGGTGCTGACGACGTACAGGGAGGTCAGAAAGGCCGATGTGGACGGTTCAAGCTCGCCAAGGGCCGTCATTTGCGCAAGAAAGCCGGCGAGCAGGGCAAGGCCGAGGGCAAGGCCGGCTTTCCACACCTCTGGATTCCAGAGGTGCTGACGCACAGAGGGGAAGAGCGGGAGGACGGCTGCGGCCAACGCAAACCGCGACGAGACGAGGAAGGCAACAACGGACGTGGTCCCGATGCGATCCAAATCCGCCTCGATGGCCAGCATGATTTCGCGCATCCAGATGAAGGTCGCTCCCCACACGAGGGTGACCAACAACAGCATCCACGTCGCCCGACGACGCACGGCTGACGTGGGGTCCACGCGTGCTTGACGTGGGCCAAGGGTGTGAACGTTCCGCGCCAGCGCAAGGACCAACCTCAAGGAATGCCGGCCATGCCCGTTGCTCATGCGCTCGTGGGAGGGTCCAATCGAGACCGGCCCGGTGCCCGAGGATGGGGCAGACTTCGACGCCATTGTGGTCGGTGGAGGTCCCGGTGGTTCAGCCGCAGCGGGCTATCTGGCGATGAAGGGCCAGCGGGTCCTGCTCATCGAGAAAGGCGTATGGCCACGCGACAAGGTCTGTGGCGATGCGGTGGGTGGAAAATCGCTCTCCCATGTGGCCGCGCTCGGCGTGAAGCCACGGCTCGAAGCCACGCCGCACTTCCGCGTGACGGGCATCCTCTTCTCGAGTCCAAAGGGCAACAGCGTGCGCGTCCCGCTGCCTGAGGAGGACGTGGAACGGCTCGAGGCTGGATACGCCCTGCCACGGGCGCAATTCGATCACCTCATGTTTGAACGGGCGACTGAGTTGGTGCTCGAAGCGGGCGGTGCCGTCGTGCAAGGCGCCGACGTCCGCACGGTGCTCTTCGACGACGGTCAGGGCGGGGACGACCCTGGGCCCGGACGCGGTGATGCGCGGACCGTGCAGGCCGTGGAAGTGCGCCTCGGAGGGCGCCAAGGCGAGACCTACACGTGGCACAGCCGCGAAGTCGTTGGGGCTGCTGGCTACCGTTGCCCCGTGGCCACGGCCCTGGTGGAAGAGACGCATGCCGAGGTCATGGTTGACCGCATGCACTACTGTGCAGGGTACCGCGAGTACTGGCAGAACGTCGAGGGGTGCGGTCCCGATGTTGGCGACATCGAGATTCACTTCGTGGACTCGATCATTCCCGGCTACTTCTGGCTGTTCCCCGTCTCCGAAGGCGTGGTCAACGTCGGCATTGGCATGGTCATCGGCCTGATGGACAAGCAGAAGAAGAAGCTCAAGGCGATGCAAGCGGACGTCATCGCCAACCATCCGCTGTTCAAGGAACGCTTCGCCAACGCGACGATGATCGAAGGCAGCGCCAAGGGCTGGCAATTGCCCTTCGGTTCCCCGCGCAAGAAGGAGTCTCGACAACCACGGCGGGCAGCAGGCAGCGGCATCCGCCTGGTCGGCGATGCGGCGAGCCTGGTCGATCCCTTCTCTGGCGAAGGCGTGGGCAACGCGTTGGTGACGGGAGAAATGGCAGCGCGTCACATCGTTGAGGGCCTTGCGCCCGACGCCTACATGGAAGAAATGTGGGCCATGCTCGGGCCTGAACTGACGAACTCCTACCGGATGCAGAAGCTGTCGCGTCGGGCATGGCTGCTCAATTGGTTCGTTGGGAAGGCGAGCCGCAAGCCCGCTTTGCAGGAGATGATGACCGAGATGATCGCGAGCAAGGAGGCGCAGGAGAACCTGCATTCACCCCTCTTCATGGCCCGGACCTTGCTCTTCTGAGCAAACCGTGCGGCAGGGATATGTGGCGGCCGACAAACCCGTGACCATGAACGGCGTGGACGCGAGCCTTGAGGGCGTGGAAGCGGTCTTTCTCGACCTCGACGGGACAATCTACCTTGGCGGGGAATTGATTCTAGGTGCTCTGGAGTTTTTGGATCGTTGTCAGACCAAGGGCGTACGCCGCTATTTCTTGTCCAACAACTCGAGCCGTTCCGTGGCGCAAGACCACGCCAAATTGGCCAAGCTTGGGATCCCATGCACCGAGGATGACATCTTGCTGTCCACGCATGATCTGCTCGCGTGGC
>CAXRAI010000035.1:0-21818 GCA_964228865.1 Salinimicrobium sp.
CGCCTCGATGCCTATGAGGGCACGCCGATGACCGATGACGACGTGGCTGAGGTTGAAGCCAAGGTGCTCGCCATCCGTGCTGCTCACCCACGTCCTCCTTCGCGAAAGGGAGGCCGTTGAACATGGGCCGGGCCCTCGGCAAACCTCCTGGCCGCTCACTCACCGAGGCCGTCCGGCTGGACGGTGGCGCGGCGTGGACGTGGTCGGCCAATCCCGGTTCAACGGTGTACGGCGAGACCGTGCGCAAGGTAAAGCACGGCGAATGGCGGCGGTGGGATCCTCGCCGCTCCAAGGTCGGCTCAGGCCTGCTTCGCACCACTGGTGCACCTGAGCGTCTCCTTCCCGCGCCCGGCGATCATGTGCTCTACCTCGGGGCCGGTCACGGCACCACGGTGAGTCACGTTCACGACGTGGTGTGTCACGACGGAGCACCGGGTCGCGTGGTCGCCGTGGACCTTTCACCGCGGTGTTTGCGCGATCTGACGCGCTTGGCGCATCAGCGTCAGGGCTTGGTGCCGGTGTTGGGTGATGCGCGGCGACCTGAAGCATGGCGTGCGGTGTTGCCCCGTCGTGCCACGTGGGTCTTTCAGGACGTGGCACAAGCCCATCAAGCCTCGATCTTTACCTCGGCTTGTGAGCGTTTTCTGGCACCAGCGGGGCGCGGATTGCTGTCGCTAAAGGTGGAGAGCGACCGAGGCACCGATGCCGACGCCTTGCGCACGAAGGTCGAGCAAGAACTTGCTGAAGCAGGGCTCGCCCTCGAGGAGGTCATCGACCTTGAGGGGTTCGAAGACAAGCATCTCCTCTTCGTGGTGGGGAGGCCGCCCCATGCCTGAGTTGCCTGAGGTCGAAACCGTTCGTCGTGGCCTCGCAGAGGCGTGGGCGGGCCGCCGCTTGGTCAGCGTCGAGCAGCGTCGACCCGACCTGCGTTTTCCCTTCCCTGCAGGCCTAGCGTCTCGGCTTGTCGGTTCAACGGTGCGTGCCGTGCAACGTCGTGCGAAGCACCTGGTGGTGCAGATGGAGGACGGCCAAGTGCTGCTGTCGCACCTCGGCATGTCCGGGCGGTGGACCCTTCACCGGGCGACGGAGGGTCAAACCCTCGGCGTCTACCATCGAAGCGTCAAGGCACCTGAGGCGCACGACGCGCTCGGAAAGCACGACCATCTTGTGCTCGGTTTTGACGACGGCCACGTGGCGGTGTACACCGACCCGCGTCGGTTTGGTTGGATTGAACTCCATGCCAACATGGACGAGGTGCTTGCTGGCATGGAACACATCGGCCCTGAGCCCTTGGCGCTTGAGGGTGTGATGGACGGCGCGCCCTTGTGGAGCCCTCAGGTGTTGGCGAAAGCGCTCGCAGGGCGCCGAACGCCACTGAAGTCGGCCTTGCTCGATCAACGCATCGTTGCGGGTTTGGGCAACATCTACGTCTGTGAAGCGCTTCATCGCGCCTGCCTCTCACCGCGCCGTCGAAGCGACACCCTGGTGCGCGGTGCCGACCAACCCACGGAGCGCCTCGAAGCCTGGTGGGAGGCCTGTTGCGAGGTGTTGCGTGAAGCGATTCAAGCCGGGGGATCAACCCTCTCCGATTTCCGTGGTGTTGAGGGTGATCTCGGCTACTTTCCGCACCAATTCCGGGTGTACGATCGCGAAGGACAACCGTGTGCAGGGCAAGGTGGACGGTTCTGTGGTCAGACGATTCAGCGGATCGTTCAGTCCGGTCGCTCGACCTTCTTTTGCTCCGCCTGTCAACGCTGAAGCGTTGCCTGAATCAAGCAGCGCGCTCGGCCTACGAAAACACCACTTGGCCAAGCGTCCACACGGCCAATCCGGCCAAGGCCACCGCAAGCCCTCGGTTCAAGGCGCTGCTTCGGCGCTCAAGCACATCCTCGAGCCGCTTGCTGGAGAGGAAGACGGCGACGATCAGGTACCACGTGGTGTCGATCACCATCCCGAGCGCGCCGATGGCGGCCTTGGTCCACAACGACATGCCAGGTTCGAGGACCTGCGAGAGCACGGCGACCATGAAGACCGCAATCTTTGGATTCAGGAAGGCAATGGCTGCACCTTCGGCAAAGCCTGTCCGGCCCGACGCACGCTTGGTGTCATCTTGAACGGTAGGGGGTGCATCGGCCGAGGCCCACGTCCATCGGGCGAACACCAGCAGCACCATGGCGCCAAGGACGCGCAACACCGGAAGGGCTTGCTCGGCAGCTTCCAACAGCGCGATGAGGCTGAAGACCGCAACCATCGCGTAAACACCGAATCCGAGGCCGTGGCCCAAGGCGCAGGCCACGCCACCTCGTCGTCCTCCCGTCAGCGTGTTGCGCAGCACCACGGCAAGGCTTGGCCCTGGGCTCATGGCACCGAGAACAAAGACCGTACCTGCGCCGAAAAGCGCTGGAAGCATTGCGTTGTCCACGTGCTTGCATGGCCGTGCACGGCTTCACGCTGTCGCATCACTCGGTGTACAACCGGTCCCATGCCTGTTGAGCACGGAGCACCCGCGGCCGATCTGCAAGCGCTACGGCCATTGCTCGGGCCAACGGCGTGGTGGCTCCCTCGAGGAGGTGCATGAGCAGGACGGTCTGTGGGTCGCGTTGCGTCATGAACGGGAAAACAACGTATTCCCTCTTGAATGTTCGCAAACCTGCATCATGCGCGCATCATTTGTTTTGAAATTGACCGTGAAGCGGGTTTTACGACCTCTTTCCGGCGGACAACTCGGTAACTCTCAGGTGGGGGGAGGACCGGATGCGTTCGCTCGGGTGGTCGTCCTGGTCCCAGCAGGATACGATGACGTTGGGCGGCTTGACGTTGGCTCAGGGGTGGAGGCTGTGGGCGGCGTGAGGACGCGGCAGCCCTGAGCCGCCTCCACATGGTCGGAGGAACTTCATTCGCGGCGATGGCGGCTTGGGACTCAGCCCATGACCTGCATGATCCGTCCCTTGGCAACATCAGCCCAACGACCGAGGCATAACCCATGGAACGTGGGCGAACTCGGCGGTCTTTCTGCGATTCAAGGGTGCGAAGGCCGTAGAACTCGCTGACCGGGGCCTCCCTGCGGTCCGGCGCATCGAACCACCGCTCGGACCGCAGCGTCCGCTGCCGCTGAATGCGCATCGACCTCAAGTCCACGGCAGCGAGGCCTGGGTCCACGTGGTTGTATGCTCCGATGTCCATGGCCAGCCAAGCCGGCCTGCCGTCAGGAAGCCGGACGTCGCTGAAGGCCACGTCACCGGGCCGCGATCCGAATTTTGTCGTGGTCGAATGGCCAAACACCACGGTTCGACGTGGGTCCAAGGGCGCGTCATGGCGGTAGAAACGACGACGGATCCAGAGCAGCTCCCGTTCCGTTTGCTCCTTCAGCGGTTTTCTTGGGTCATAGCCCGCATGCACCAAGCGAACGTCGTCGAGGACAATCTCCGTGGGCAACCCGTCCATCCAGAGCAGGTCGTCGGCGAAGGTCTGTTTGGCCACGTGCAGGTCGCCTTCCGCCTGGACGATGTACGACCCCCACGTGGCGCTACCGCCTCGCTTCATCCACGGTGGCCAGAGCTCGATGCCACCGTCGTCTTGCAGGCATTTTGTGGCCATCCTCTCATGGTTGCCCATCAGGGTCAGCATCCGGGGGTCGTCGCGGAGGAAGGCCACAACACCGGCCGCGTTGGGGCCGCGATCAATCGCATCGCCAAGCAAGACCAACCGATCTTCATCGCCCAACCTGAGCCGGTGGACCAAGGCGCGCAACGTTCCGAGGTGGCCATGCACATCTCCCACGGCAAACACGCGATGGCCAGCATCAAGGCGGCCTTGGAGGTCGGCTTCCAACGCGTGATCCCTTCGACCGAGGTACGAAGGGAGTTCATTTTTGCACGTCAAGGCTTCATTCACCAGGGCGAAGATTCTCCCTGACCCATGCTTCTTCCTGAGGTTATAGTGGCTTCCTCCAGAGTTGACCGTCAACAGGTCGTTTTTGCGACCTTGTCCGCCTCATGCGAACAATTGGGACGGGGGCATGGAGCGGGAGGATGCGCTGCTGCGGCCCTCCGTGGCCACCTTTCGAGAGCCCGCCACGTCCGCGACGGCCGCTTCCATGTCCACGACTTCGATGGACGCGCGGCCTTGTTGGCGAGCGCGGATGAAGGCGGACTTCACGACCTCGTTGAGGTATGCGCCCGTCAGACCTTCCGTTTCCCGGACCAACCATCGAAGGTCCAAGTCCTCCGGTCGACCACCGAAGGTCTCCATTTGACGGGTCAGCATGGTCCGTCGCACTTCAGACGACGGAGCCTCGACGGCGATGACACGGTCAAAGCGTCCAGGACGCGCACGGATGGCACCGTCGAGGAGGTTCAGGTTGTTCGTGGTGGCCACCGCAAGCACGCCCGAATTTCCGTCCGTCCCGTCCATGGCGACGAGCAGCTCACCCAAGATGGGGTGCTGCGCGATGTCACGGGAGATGGCTCCGACGTTGTCGAGGTCCTCCAAGACCACCACGCAGGGCGACATGCGGCGTGCGTGCTCGAAAATTCGTCGGATTGAGCCTCGTCCGAGCTCGTCGGGGGTCACGATGATGATGCTCAGGTCAGCAAGGCTACGGACGATGTGCTTGACGATCATCGTCTTGCCCGTGCCCGGTTCACCGACCAGCAGCACGCCACGCGACGATGGAACGCCGAGGCCTTCGAGTTCGCCCATCAACGGCACGTACTGAATCACCTCACGGTCGATGGCCTCCTCGATGTCCTTCGACAGCGTCAGCCGCTCGTCGTGGTAGGCGTCGCGGTCAAGCACACGGTAGGTGCTCGTCATCACGAGGCCCTTGAGGAGGGTGGTGAACACGGCCTCTTCCAACTCTTCGAGGAAGCGGTCGGCTTCGGCACGTTGGGTCTTGGGGACACCGACATGGAAACGTCGGTCACCGTCGTGGTCGTGGGTCATGTAGAGCACGACACCGTGGGCGCCAAGGTCGAGGTGGACTTCAGCGTCCACGCCGACTTCAAAGACGCCGCGTGAGCCAAGGTCAACGCGGCAGTAGTCCGGGGGGACCTCCATGCTCGAGTCGTCTTTGTGGAACTCGCGAACCATCGACCACGGGTGGTTCTCATCCTTGCAGCGTTGCTGCACCAGCACCAGCATCAGGTTCCCAAGTTGGCGTGGGAAGAAGCGGGAATGGTTGTGGATGTCCTCGCCGTTGAGGATGTCCTTGCGCGCTCGGTCACGAGGGGTCACCGTGGCGCGGCGAAGGGCCGACAAAGCGCCTTTGTTGGTGCGATGGAACTCAAACAAATCGACGGCGATTGGCGTCTCGCCGAGTTCGAGGGTCGCCGTGAAGTTCTCCGTCTCAAGGTCCATCTGCTGTTCGTCATCCTGCGCCTGCTCGTCCGTAAATCCGTCCATGCGAGCCAGATTTGCTCGAGAGGATATGAAGGTCCGACGTCGTCACATGTTGCGGCGGTACTGGCCACCGACCTCGAACAGGGCGTTGGAAATCTGACCGAGGCTCGCGACCTTGACGGTCTCCATCAATTCCTCGAACACGTTCCCGCCCGAGCGTGCCACGCTTTGGAGGCGCGTCAAGGCCTCGTTGGTCGCGTCCAGGTCGCGGTTCTGCAGGGCGGTGGTGCGCTCAAGGCACGCGGTCTTCTCTTCGGGGGTGGCCCGTGCCAACTCCATGTCGAAGGCATCGGCTGAGGATTCGTCGAAGGCCTCGGCGTTGGGGTTCTGGAAGGTGTTCACGCCGATGATCGGCAAGGTGCCGTCGTGCTTCAGGTGCTCGTAATACATCGATTCGTCCTGGATCTTCCCGCGCTGGTACATCGTTTCCATCGCGCCGAGCACCCCGCCGCGGCGGCTCAGGGCTTCGAATTCCTTGAGCACGGCTTCCTCGACCAGATCGGTGAGTTCGTCCACGATGTAGGCGCCTTGGAGCGGGTTCTCGGTCTTCGCCCAGCCGCTCTCCTTGTTGACGATGAGTTGGATGGCGAGGGCGCGGCGCACGCTCTCTTCTGTGGGCGTGGTGATCGCCTCGTCGTAGGCGTTGGTGTGCAGCGAATTCGCGTTGTCTTGAATGGCGAGGAGCGCTTGCAGCGTGGTTCGAATGTCGTTGAAGTCAATTTCCTGGGCGTGCAGCGAGCGGCCGCTGGTTTGGATGTGGTACTTCAGCTTCTGACTGCGGTCGTCGGCGCCGTACAGGTCGCGCATCGTGACCGCCCAAATGCGGCGGGCCACCCGTCCAATCACGGTGTATTCCGGGTCCAAGCCGTTGCTGAAGAAGAAGGACAAGTTTGGCGCGAAGGCGTTGATGTCCATGCCGCGCGAGCGGTAGTATTCGACGTACGTGAAGCCGTTGGCAAGGGTGAAGGCAAGCTGTGTGATGGGGTTTGCACCCGCCTCGGCGATGTGGTAGCCGGAGATGCTGACCGAGTAGTGGTTGCGCACACCGTGGTCGATGTAGTACTGCTGCACGTCGCCCATCAGGCGTAGCGCAAAGGGCGTCGAGAAGATGCAGGTGTTCTGCGCTTGGTCTTCCTTCAGGATGTCCGCTTGCACCGTGCCGCGCACCGTTTGCAGGGTCTCCGCCTTGATCCGCGCGTAGGTTTCCGCGTCCACGAGCGCGTCCCCACGACGGCCGACCGTCGCGAGCCCGAAGCCGTCGTGACCTTCGGGCAGATCGCCGCGGTAGGCCCCGTCTTCGAGACTCAGCGCCTCGCCCTGCTCGGCGAGGTGCCGCTCGATTTGCTGGTCGATGGCGGCATTGAGGAAGAAGGCGAGGATGATGGGAGCAGGGCCGTTGATCGTCATGCTGACGCTCGTGTTGCGGTCGCACAGATCGAAGCCCGAGTAGAGCCGCTTGGCGTCGTCCACCGAGGCGATGGAGACGCCCGAATTTCCGACCTTGCCCCACACGTCCGGACGCTCGGCCGGGTCACGGCCGTACAGGGTGACGGAATCGAAAGCGGTCGAGAGCCGGACGTACGGTGCGCCGCTGGAAAGGAGGTGGAAGCGCCGGTTGGTGCGCTCGGCTTCGCCCTCACCGGCGAACATCCTCGCGCTCAACTCGTCTTGGCGCTTGAAGGGGAACACGCCCGCAGTGTACGGGAAGCGACCGGGCAGGTTCTCGCGCGCGATGTACCGGTAGAGGTCGCCGTCGTCCTTGGTGCGCGGCAAGGCCACTTTCGGGATGGCGCTGTGGGCCAGCGATTCGGTCGTGGTCGGGACGGTGAAGGGCTTGCCGCGCACGTGGTAGGTGTACTCGCCGCTGCGGTAGGCCTCCGCCGTTTCGCGGAAGTCGTCGAGGGCCGCAGCGCCGTGTTGGAGCGTTTCGTCGGCCATCAATTCCTCGATCTGTGCCTCAAGGTCGTCGGCGGTCGCCGTCGCGTTTCGCTCGCGCGCCTGTGCGGCCGCGGTGCGGAGGTGCTGGACCAGGCGCAACCGTTCAGCGACGTTGTCCTGAGCGGCATGATGATCGCGGACGGTGGATGCGATCTCGGAGAGGTAATGCACGCGTTCGGGCGGGATAACGCCAGAGCCTCGTCGCGCTTCGTCCGTGGGGGCGGAAGCGTGGAAGGTGGCGGCTTCGCGCCCCTCGAGGAGGGCAGCCAAGCGCTGCCACAGGCGATCAACGCCCGGGTCGGCGAACTGGCTGGCCACCGTGGCGATGACGGGCAGGTCCTCATCCGGAGCATCGAACACGTTCCGGTTGCGGCGCACCTGCTTGCGGATGGCCCGAAGGGCATCTTCGCTGCCGCGCTTCTCGAACTTGTTCAGCACGACAAGGTCGGCGACGTCGAGCATCTCGATCTTCTCCAGCTGCGTGTGGGCGCCGAATTCCGCGGTCATCACGTAGAGGGAGTGGTCGGCCACGGACGTGATGGCGTCGCTGCCCTGGCCGATGCCGCTCGTCTCGCAGAAGATGAGGTCGAAGCCGACCGCCTTCGCCACCTCGATGGCGCGGTCGAGGTGGTCGGAAATCTCCGAGCCCGAGCCGCGGCTCGCCAGCGATCGCATGAACAGGTTGTTGTTGGACAAGGCGTTCATGCGGATGCGGTCGCCCAAGAGGGCGCCGCCGGTCCGCTTTCGTGTGGGATCCACGCACAGCAGGCAGACCTTGAGCTCGGGATTGTCGCGCATGATGCGCAGCATCAACTCGTCCAGCAGGCTGGATTTTCCAGCACCACCGGTGCCGGTGAACCCGATGACCGGGACGTCACGCTCGGCCGGAGCGGAGCGGGCGGCTTCGAGTCGGTCACGGAAGGTGGCGTCATCGGCGCATTCTGAGAGGGTCAGCAAGAGGCCAACGAGGTCCATGTCGTCGGCGCTGACCGGTCCGTTGAGACGGGCCAAGCGCGCCTCATCGAGCAGGTCCACGTCCTGGGCGATGCCCATGAGGTGGTGGATCATGCCGAACAAGCCCATGGTGCGACCGTCATCAGGCGAGTAGATCTTCGAAATGCCCGCTTCGTGCAAGGTTTTGATCTCAGGTGGCGTGATGGTGCCCCCACCGCCGCCAAAGATGCGCACGTGCGCGCAGCCCGCCTCGTCGAGGAGTTGTCGGATGTACGTGAAGTACTCCAGGTGGCCGCCTTGGTAGGAGGTCAGGGCGACGGCGTGTGCGTCTTCTTGGATGGCACAATCCACGACGTCCTTGGCCGAGCGGTCGTGGCCAAGGTGAATGACCTCCGCCCCGGCGGATTGCACCAAACGTCGGATGACGTTGATGGCTGCGTCGTGGCCGTCGAAGAGCGAGGCGGCGGTGATGACGCGCACGGGCCCCGTGCTCGTCGTGAAGGTGGGCTCGCCACCCTCTTCTTCGCCCATGCCCTGTCGTGGAACTTCCGGTTCATCAAGTGCGCCCTGCCTTGGTGGGCAGGGAGGGTTTGAGCCTCAT
This sequence comes from Salinimicrobium sp., assembly GCA_964228865.1. Classification (GTDB taxonomy): domain Archaea; phylum Thermoplasmatota; class Poseidoniia; order Poseidoniales; family Poseidoniaceae; genus MGIIa-L3. The sequence goes on from CAXRAI010000035.1 coordinate 8,894, forward strand.
GAACGCGCAGACATGTGCGCAATCGCCCGTTTCGCTTCACTGCCAGAACGCGTCATGATAGAACGGGGCCACCAACCATGAGCCCCAAAGCGCGGGCAAATTTCTCCGCTGCGGCAGGGTCGTGGATGTGCCGCTGGTCACCCGCCATGGTCGGGCATAGCAGATGCGATTAACCAATACTTTGGGTCCAATTTTTTTTCCAAAACGTAACACTTGGACGCTGATGCATCCGTGAGCATCTTCCTCCTCGCGAAACAACGCATTAAGTCAGGTAAGCCGAGGAACCACATCAGATGAGGAACGTAGGAGGCACAGAACGCATTGCCCGAGCCGCGTTTGGCTCGGGGATTGTGGTGGCTGATTTTCTTGCCTCGGTTCAGATTGAACTCGTCTTCCTCGTGATTGGCCTGTGGGGCGTCTTCACGTCCGCCTTTGGGTACTGCCCCTTCAACGGCCTGCTCAACCGAAACACGTGCCAAATCGACACGTCGGCCGCCAAGGCCTGAGGCGAAATCATCGCTTTGCATCACGACATTGAATCGTCGATCAACGGAGGGACCCCTTTGGCCGAGGTCAGGGCCTCATCTTGGAAGTCCAGCGGCCGCCCATCGCCCCGCCCGCCGGATGCATCGAGCATCATCGCCTCGAGCGCGTCATCAAGCTCGGTCCGCATGCGCTCAAGCCGAATGGCCTGATGTGGACCCAGCAGCCGCATCATCACCGCCCGCTCGTATTGGGTCGCGATGTCCTCGAGGTCTTCTCGCGCCGTTGCTCCGCGCAACGCGTGCTCAAACCTTGATGCACGACCCCCACGGGTCACCAGCCCAAACATCACCCACATGGTCAGGGGAACGCCAAGGAAGACACCGATCAGGTCCCACGCTCCAAGGCCAACGCTGGTGCCTGGGATGACGATCTCAAAGGAATCAATCGGCCGGGAGTTCGGGTCAAGCGGGTCGGTGCCCGCCTCAAGCTCCGCCGTGTCCAGCACGCCATCGTCGTCGTCGTCGATGTCCGCGTTGTTGCCCACGCCATCGCCGTCCGTGTCGAGCGTCTCCTGTGCGTTGGCAGGGAAGTCGTCCTCGCCGTCAGGAACACCGTCGTTGTCCATGTCGCCCGGCGAGGCCAACAACGGCCACACGTCGATGCTGTCGTTGTATCCGTCGTTGTCACGATCGAAAAGGAAGGGGTCTGGGTTGGTGCCCGATTGATTGTCGCCAAGCCCGTCTCCGTCTTCGTCCCGGCATTGGGTCGCATCGAGAGGGAAGGCGTCCGGAAGGCGACCCGCAGGATTGTCGCCACATCCGTCTCCGTCAACATCGGACCATTGCGTCGGTTCTGCCAAGAATGCGTCGTAGCGGTCCCCTTCGGGGTTGTCCCCCCAACCGTCGCCGTCGATGTCCGACCACTGGTCGTTCTGGTCGGGGAACCGGTCCGCCAATGAGCCGAACGGATTGTCGCCGTATCCGTCGCCGTCGGAATCAATCCACTGACTTGGGTCGAAGGGGAAGTCGTCGAATTTGTCCTCCCATCCGTCTTTGTCGGTGTCCGACCAGCGTGTGGGGTCGTCGTCGAAACCGTCACCGATGTCCGACCATCCGTCACCGTCCGTGTCCGGACAGCCGTATTGGTCCACGTTGGAATCTCCCCAGACGGTCGGGCAACCGTCGCCTCGGTTCCCGCTCAACTGGTCACCGTAGCCGTCCATGTCCGTGTCGTTCCATTGGGTGGGGTCGAAGGGAAACGCGTCGAATTGGTCCTCAACACCGTCCTTGTCGGTGTCCAAGTACCGTGAAGCATCGTTGGGAAAACCGTCCCCCCCATCGGACCATCCGTCACCGTCCCCGTCCGGACATCCAAACACGTCCCTAGACGACGTTCCATACACGTCCACGCACGCGTCGCCCCGCGTACCCCCTGGATTGTCGCCAAAGCCGTCCCCGTCGCTGTCTTGCTGCTGTGTCGGGTCAAAGGGGAACGCGTCCCGGTTGGTGCCGAAGGGATTGTCGCCGTATCCGTCGCCGTCGAGGTCCGACCATTGACTTCCGTCGTCGGGGAAGGGGTCGCGGCTGTCGGCCCACAGGTCTCCGTCCCGATCTGGACAGCCGCGCAGGCCAAGGGTGCTGGTGCCGTAGACCTCCTCACAGTCGTCGCCGTTGGCCGCGGCTGCGTTGTCGCCAAAGCCGTCCCCGTCGGTGTCGCTGTACTGGTCATCGTCCGTTGGGAAGTCGTCGTTGGCGTCTGACCATCCGTCCCGGTCGCTGTCGAGGCATCCGTACACGTCCTCGTCCGAAGTGCCATGGACGGAGGGGCAATCGTCGCCTTGGAATCCGCTGGCGTTGTCGCCGTAGCCGTCTCCGTCGCTGTCGCGGTATTGAGACGGTTCGTTGGGATAGGCGTCCAAGGTGTCGGGCCAGCCGTCTCCGTCCAAATCCGTGCAGCCTTGACGGGTCATGGTCGAATTGCCCCAAAGGGTTGGGCAGTCGTCCCCATAGAGTCCTGAGGCGTTGTCTCCCCAGCCGTCCCCGTCGCTGTCGGCCCATTGCTCACCGTCGTTGGGAAACACGTCCGAGATGTCACCGTACCCGTCACCGTCCGAGTCGGTGGTGACCAAACTGATGGTTTGCAGGAACCCGTCGTTCTGAACCGCGACCAGGTGGCTGCCGAGGCTGGCCACGGCCTCCACGCACCCGTCGCCGTTGTCGAACGACGTGATGTTGTACACCGCTGTTCCGGTCCATGTCAACAACGTTGTCGATGCGGATTGGCCACCGGCTCCGACGAGGATGTTGCTTTGGACGAGGTTCCCGGTATGGCAGACCGCGATCAGGTTGCCTTGGCCGTGCATCGCTGCGGTAACGCTGACCAGCGAACCCGTTGCGGACATCAATTCTGAACTGTTCAACCAGCGGTCGCCGATGACCAAGCGATCGTAATTCTTCCACTTGGCACGCTGCACGAGTTGAGGTCCCGTTGAAGCGCTCTCCTGGAGCGCGTATTCGCAGAATGAGTTTGACGAGGATTGGCCCCGAATGATGTAGGCCAGCGCGCTGCCGTAGGCGCCCACTTCCACGCCCATGTTGACCGCATAGGTGCAATCTTCCATTCCAACGGTCCAACCGCCGTTGCTTTCTGTTCCGCTCGGGTCGACGTACGACTGGCCTAAGCCAAGGCCCCATTGGCCGATGGAGCTGCTGAACATGGGGGAGGTTTCGCCAAGCAGCGAGACGGTGCTGTCCACCGGAGCGGGGTTGGACCAGAAATTCTGGCCGACACAACCGCTCACGAACATCGCGTCGATGGCGCCGTTGGCGTGCACGTCAAGGTGCTGCTGACAGTCCGGGTGAGGGCCAAGTCCTTCTGCCATCGACCCGGTTTCGGAGCCGATGAGAAGGTCCGTGTTGCTTCCGTCAAACCATTTCGCGTCGCCCACCAACGTCGTGATGTTGACCGAAGGCGTCCATGCGTAGGTCAAGATCCGCTGCCTGCCTGTTGCCGTCGAGCAATCGTTTCCGGCAAGGTCCTGTGTGGCCGAGGAGGTGTCCGTGCAGGTGAGGGTGACCACCGCCTTGTCGCCCGCTCCGTCAGCAGCAAGCAATCCAAAAGGCCCAGCAGCACCACCAAGGCTGATTTCAGCGGTGGTGCTTCCGCTGGTGCTGTTCACCAGCATCAGGTCGATCTCGCCGCTTGAATTGCTGACCAGCAGCACTCCTTCGTCCATCGAGGCCAAGACTGGATTGTTGCCCACGTCAAGGTGCCCGATCATCCGTACAGAGGCCTGAGCGTCAATGCCCACAAGGGCGTGGGACGTGGACAGCCCTGACCATGCCGTGCCGCCGACGTTGCCGTTTCCTGAATGGGAGAGAAGCGCTACGGCTTCTCCATCGTGATGAACAAGGGCCTCAACGGTGGCTCCATTTCCAACATCACGCTGAACGTCGACGACCCACGTCGAGGTGGGTGGTGTGCTTGAAACGGTCCTTGAGACGCCCAACTCCTCCAGCTCGACGGCTTCCATCGGGCACAGCGCAACGAGGAGCAACAAGGTCAGGGCCAGCGCGCGCATGATTTGCGATGCCTTCCTTCATGATTGAAGGTTGCGAGGGTCGATTCAGTTGTCAGGTTCTGAGTCTTCGTTGGCCATGGCCTCACGTTCTTCTTCGGTGAGCGGGGGCAAGCCTTTCTTCGCGCGAACATAATCGGTGTAGTTGCCGTAGTACACGGTGACCTTGCCTTCGTTGACTTCCCAGATTCGGTTGACGACCTGATCGAGGAACCACCGGTCGTGGCTGACGGTCACCAGCGATCCTTCGTAGGCTTGCAGGGCTTCCTCCAAGGTGTCTTTGGACTCCATGTCAAGGTGGTTGGTCGGCTCGTCCATGAGCAGCAGGTTGTTGTCCTCAAGCAGCAGCTTGAGCAGCGCAACGCGGGCCCGCTCGCCTCCCGAGAGGGCCTTGAGCGGCGTCTTGACCTTGTCGCTGGTGAACTGGAAACGGCCCAGTGCACCACGGATGTCACCGTACTGCAGGTCGGGGCGCAACGCCTCGATCTGCTCGACCGGATTCAGGTCGAAGTCGAGGGTCGCGTGGTCCTGATGGAAGTAGCCGATGACCACGCCGGGGCTGACCTCGATGCTGCCGGAGGTCAACTTCTCGTCGCCGACGATGAGCTTCAGCAGGGTCGTTTTGCCCTGGCCGTTTCCGCCGACGATGCCGATGCGGTCGCCCTTCCGAATCTCGAGGTCTTGTGCGTCAAGGATGGCGCGGTCAAGTCCATCGAACCGCTTGGTGGCCTTCTTCAGGTCCACCATGTCCTTGCTTGCCTTGTCGATGGCATCGAAGCGGAGGCGGAGCGGCTTGCGCTTCTTTGGAACCCGAGCTTTGAGGGCCTTGAGTTCCTGCTGAAGCCGCTCGATCATCTTGTGCTTGGCAGAGATGGACTTGTCGTACTTGTTGGCCCGCTTCATTTGGGCCATGGCGCCCATGGTCGACTTGATCTTCTTCTCCGTGGTCGCGATCCGATCGGCCAAGGAGGCTTCGAAAGCGTGCTTCTGTCGGATGTAGCGTGAGAAATTCCCGGTGTACGGCCAGGCGTGCAGGTCCTGAATCTCAACAATACGGTTGCAGACCTGATCGAGGAAGTAACGGTCGTGGCTGACGATGAGTTGGGCACCGTCGAAGTCCCGAAGGAAATCTTCCAACCATTCCGTGGTCTGAATGTCGAGGTGGTTGGTCGGCTCGTCGAGGAAAATGACGTCCACGCCGGCAAGGCCCACGAGTTGCCGTGCGAGGGCCAATTTGGCTTTCTCGCCACCGGACAGGGAGGAGACTTGCATGTCCATGGGATGCTGGTCGAGGCCGAGTCGAGCGAGGATGGCCTTGGCGATGCCCGCAACGTTGCCGCCGCCAGACTGCGCAAGGGTTTGCTGGAGTTCGGTGTACCGTTCCATCACCGGTTCCCAATCGCTGTCGTAGAAGGCAGGGTCCACCATCTGGGCCTCGATGGCGGCGATCTCCTCCTCGAGTTCCTGGAACTGCCGTCCCTTGCGTGAGAGTTCTTCTTCGATGGTCCGGTCGCTCTCAAGGTCGCGGATTTGGGTCAGGTAGGCGATGCGCAGCCCGGGCGCAAATTCGACCTCACCGACGTCTTGCTTCTGGTCGGAGATGGTGTTGAGCAGCGTGGTTTTTCCCGCGCCGTTGTGCCCGACGATGCCGATGCGCTCGCCGTGGTTCACGACCAGGTTCACGTCCCGAAGGACGTCCACGGGGCCGAAAGAGCGGTCAACGCCTTCGACGGTGATGAGTTGACGAGCCACGGTCCTCCCCCATACCGTCCGCCACGCCGTTTGCACTTGGCCTTGACGGTAAGGGGCGGCAGGCTTGAGGCCCATAGGCCGTGGTCAGGGCCATGGCGGAGGACGGTGCACCCCGCTGGCTGGTGGTGGACGGCTACGAAGACGAGCCCGCCGCCTTCGGCGTCCCGCCCTATGTCGGCTTCCACGTGCGCTACCTGTGCGGCGTCCTCGAAGCCCACGGTGTGCCCTACGATTACCTGACCGTGGACGCGTGGCGCGCCCTCGGTCGCCGAGGCGAGGACGCACAGCGCGCGATGCTCGACGGCCGTGCCGGTTTGGCCCTGCTTGCGGGCGCGGTTGTCCCCGGCAAATACCTCCGCGCCACACCGATTTCACTGCCGGAGACGAAGGCGCTCCTCCGGATGTTGCCCGCGGACGTGCCGGCGGTGCTTGGCGGGTGGGCCATCCGTGGTTGGCGCCATCAAGGATGGTCGCCCTTGCGCCGCGGCCTCTTCCTCGCCCTGCAAGATGCGGACGCCACGTTGCACCATTTCCTCGGTTCCGGCCGGTGGGAGCACAAGCGGCGGTCAGCCGAGCAGTGGACGGCCTGGGCCCACGCTGGTGCACGGTCGAAGGCCGTGCTGGAACATCCCGACCTTCGCCATCCAGATCACGGCACGGCCGGTCCACTGACCTACGAGGTGGAAGTGTACCAAGGCTGCGTCCGCTACAAGCGCGGGTGCCGGTTTTGCATCGAGCCGAAGAAGGGCACACCGATATGGCGTACGCCCGACGACGTCATCGCCGAAGTGCGGTTGGCGCTCGATGCAGGGGTCCGTCACGTCCGGCTTGGCGGGATGACGGACACCTACACCTACCTCGCTGACGGTGTTGGGGAGATGGAATATCCGCGTCCAAATCCGGAGCCGATCGCCCGTTTGCTTCACGGGCTTCGTGAGGATGAACGGCTGGGCATTCTGCACACCGACAACGGCAACCCCAGCATCATCGCCGAGCACCTCGAGGAGGCTGAGGCGATCACGAAGACCCTCGTGGCCACCTTGAGCGACGGTGCCGTGTTGTCCTTCGGCGTGGAATCCGCAGACCCCGCCGTCCACGAAGCCAATTGGCTGAACTGCGACCCAGTCCAACTGAAGGCCGCGGTGAACCTCATCAACCGCTACGGGCGCGTGCGCGGCGAGCGCGGCCTTCCAAAATTGCTCCCAGGCCTGAACTTCATCGCCGGTCTCAACGGCGAAACCGACGCCACCTACGGCCTCAACATGGACCTGCTGAACGACCTGCGCAACGAGGGCCATTGGCTGAGGAGGATCAACCTCCGGCAGGTCGAGGGTGAAGGCTTCCAAGACGTGGATTCTGATGCCTTTGCCGCCTTCAAGCGACGCGTCCGCGACGAGGTCGATGCGCCTCTGCTCGCGGAGATGATGCCCATCGGTGGCCTCCTTCGGGACGTGCACTGGGAGGCACACGGGGGGCGAACCCGGTTGCCGGCGCACGATTCGGCTGAGCATCGTGACGGCTCCATGTGGGGCGGTGCAGGCGTCTCGTTCGGTCGGCAAATCGGCGCCTATCCTATCCTCATTGGCGCGTCGTACCTGACCACCTTGGAGGCCTCATCGGACGTGGTGGTGACCGCGCACGGTCAACGTTCCATCACAGGAATCGAGGTTGACATGGACCCGGACCTTGTCACGCCTGCGGTGCTGGAAGCGATTCCCGGGGTCGGCGCGAAGGCGGCCTGGGCGCTCGTCACCGAGCGAGCAAAGCGAGCACGAAAGCGGAGTGGGGATGCTCCACTCATCGATGACGTTGAGGGATGGTTCAACGCGTCAGGGCAGCGTGTGCCTGAGGCGGTCGACGTCCACCAGATCCTTCGTCCGAGGGAGGCTTGAGGCATGGCCGACCAAACCATCGTGGACGGTTTGCTCGAGGCCGCACGACGTCTGTCCAACCGTTGCGATGCTCTTCTTCCAAGCCTGATTGGACAAGGGGGCGTTGCACACGCCACGAACACGCTGGACTACGCGTGGCCGTTGCACGAAGCGTGGATCCGCACGTGGGGCGGGCACGGCGCCACCACGCTTCTGCTTGGGATGAATCCCGGTCCATGGGGCATGGCCCAAAGCGGTGTGCCCTTCGGCGCCACGGGCATCGTTCGTGAAGACCTGGCTCTTCCTGACCTCGCGCTCTCAACACCTGCAGGCGCGCACCCAAAGCGGCCAATCGTCGGTTTGTCTCAAGAACGGCAAGAAGTCAGCGGTCAGCGCATCTGGACCTTGTTGTTCGAGGTCTACGGCTCACCGATATCCGCCATGGAGCAGGTCTTCCTCGTCAACCACTGCCCCTTGCTTCTTCTCAACGAACGAGGGGCCAACGTCACACCCGACAAACTCCCTGCTGCCGTCGTGTCGCCGGTCTTCGAAGCGTGCGACGACCATCTGCGGGAGGTGGTCGAAGTTCTTGGCACCACGCGCCTCGTTGGCGTTGGAGCCTACGCTTCGGACCGCGCCAAGCGAGCGCTGGGTGGCTCTGAGGGAATCGGGACCAGCCCCTCTGGGCGCAGCGTACGTCTTGATTCATGCTGGCATCCAAGCCCAGCCTCTCCTCTGGCGAACAGAAACGGGGGAGCGGATTGGCGCGCGCAGGTCCGTGATGTGCTCCTTCGTGAACAGGAGATGGATTGAAAGGCCGATATCCGTGTGGGCAAAGTATGGCCGAGCACCAACGTGCGTGGGAGCGACAATCTGACAGCCGTCAATGGGACAAGCCGGAAGGCGACGACCCGGTGACCCTCTACAGGATGATGAAGACCAGCGTCGAGCGTTTTTCCCACCAGCCCCTGTTCGGTTACGTGCCTGCTGAAGGCATGCCTCGAAGCCACCTTTCGTACGGGGAGTTTGCAGATCTCGTCGACGCCGTGGCCAGCGGTATGGTGTCACGCGGCGTCGTTGCCGGTGACCGCATTGCCCTAATCGTCGACAACTCGGTCGAGTGGGCCGCGACGGCCCTTGCGGCCAACGCCGTGGGCGCTCTGTACACCGCGATGTACACGCAACAACGCGGGAAGGAATGGGCCTACATCCTCGGCGATTCCACACCCTCCATGGTCGTGGTCGCCAACACCGCCGTGCTGGACAAACTCGTCGAGGCCATGCCCGATGACGCATCGGCGTGGCCGGCCAACGGCATCGTTCTCTTGGGCGAAGATGAGGCCAACGAGGTGCCACCAGAGGGCATCGAGGTCGTCAACTGGTCTGCCTTCGTTCAGGCCGGCCGTGCCGCTGATGCACTCGGCGAAGTGGCCGACGATCCGATGGCCCTTGCGACCCTCATCTACACCTCCGGCACCACGGGCAACCCGAAGGGTGTCATGCTGACGAACTGGAACATCTTGTCCAACATCCTCAGCGTGCAGAGCGTGTTCCCGATCTACATCGGTGACAAGTCGGCGTCCTTCCTTCCTTGGGCGCACGTCTTCGGTTCGACCGTGGACCTGTTCTACATGATTCGAAGCGGCGTCCACGTCAACCTGATTTCCGACCTGACGCGCATCGCGGACGAACTGGTCGAAATCAAGCCTGCCGTCATGTGCGCCGTGCCGCGCGTGTGGAACCGTTTCTACGACCGCGTGAATGCACAACTCGATTCGAGCGGCGTCAAGCGGTTCCTCGCCGGCAAAGCCCGGAAGCACGCCGCCAAGCGCATCGCCAAGGCCGGCGTGGTCTGCGATGCCGTGGAGCCAACCACCTTCTGGGACAAGCGCTTTGACAGCCTCATTTGGGGCAAGGTCCGCGACCGCTTCGGTGGCAACCTGCGCTTCGCCATCTCCGGTGCGTCGGCTCTCTCGCCTGACGTGGCGAAGTTCATCCAGATGGTCGGCATCTCCTGTTTCGAGGGTTACGGCCTCTCCGAAACCTCACCGATGGTTTCCGCGAACGGATGGATGGGCTACGGCGAGTCCCGCTTGAACTCGGTCGGCAAGGTCCTCAACGGCATTGAAGTGACCATCGACACCTCGGCCTGGGACGACCCCGATCGCCCCGACGAAGGGGAAATCATCGTGACCGGCCCCAACGTCATGCTCGGCTACTGGAACAAGCCCGAAGAGACCGAGAAGGTCATCATGGAACCGGGTACCTTCCGCACCGGCGACCTCGGAAAACTGTCCAAGGACGGCTACCTGACCATCACGGGTCGCGTGAAGAGCCAGTTCAAGTTGGAGAACGGCAAGTACGTCTCCCCTGCTCCGCTTGAGGAGAACCTGAAGCTGGACGCCGTGATAGAACAGGCCGCCCTGGACGGCCGCAACCGCCGCAACACCTTCCTCATCGTGCACCCCAACATGGAGGCCCTGCGCAAGGAACTCAACACTGCGGGCATCGCCACCTCCGGCGATGACGCTGCGGTTTGCGCTGACCCCGCTGTCGGCGAGTGGCTGCTCAACCGCGTGGCCACCCACGCCAAGGGCGACAGCAACTGGAAGGGCTACGAAATCCCCCGTGACATCATCCTCGACCACGACGAGTGGACGACCGACAACGGCCTGATGACCCCGACGATGAAGGTCAAGCTGCGCAACCTGTTGACCCGTCACGAAGCGGCCATTGCGGCACTGGACTGAATCATTCCTCGTGAACCAGCCCGCCTTCAGGGCAGGCTTCGAGGCGTGCACCTGGCGTGCCCAGCGCCGTGATCCACGTTCGGCCACCGGCCAACTCGATGGCTTCACTGGTGGCCTTTGCGTCTCGGGTCAGGGCGATCATGCAACCGCCACCGCCCGCTCCGGTCAATTTGGCCCCGAGCGACGTGGGCAACGCGGCGGACACAAGGGTTTCGAGTTTCGGATGGGACACGCCGATTCGGCGCAGAAGGAGATGATTTTCCGTCATGGTTCGGCCAAGGGCCTCCGAATCGCCTGTTTTCAAGGCCTCCAAACCCCGATGCACCAGGCCAGCAATCGCTTCCATGGCCTCGTCGATGCCGGGGTCACTGGCGCGTCGTGAGGCGACGCCAGCCACCATGTTCGTGGTCGGCGCGTTGATGCCGGTATGGCCCACCACGAGGCTCAAACCGTCCTCAAGATGGAGGTCGTCAAGGTGATGCAAATCCCACGTTCGTTGCTCATCGCCCATCGGCATGGTGCGACGCATGACCCACGACGTCTTGTCTTCCATGCGGTTGGACAGCAACACAAGGCCGCCGTAGGCCGAGGCCATGGTGTCCATTGGGCTTGCTCGCCCCTCTTGCGACAAGGCTTCGGCCACATGGCCGAGCAGCGAGGCTTCTTCAGCAGACACGGCGAATTGGCCATGCACTTTGGCGCTGTTTTCCGGGCGTTGACGGTCCCGCGCCTCGCCGTTGAAGAGGCCAAGTTCCGTTCCGTCGGAAGCGTATCCCTCGTGCCACGCTCCGGTGACAGGATCGACCCACCGGCCTCGTGCGGCTCGGAGGGCCACGGCCGAGGCGACCGCAAAAGCCGCCGAGGAACCGAGCCCAGCACCACGCGGCACATCGGTCTCCACGCTGACTTCCAACCCCGGATGCATGGATTCCTCCCACAATTGCCCCATGAGGGAAGCGAGATGAGGGTGGCGTGCGGGGTCGACGTGAGCCCGGCCCACGTGAATGCCGCTCCCCTCACAAGGACGCAAGGTCACCGTGGTGCGTTGTGCGATGGAGGCTGAAATCGCTGGATGGCCGTACACCACCGCATGTTCGCCGAACAGGACGATTTTGCCCGGGGCGCTGGCCACGACCTCGTCCATGCCCCGGGGTGGACGGCCACGCTTCAAGCCGTTTCCCTTCGACGTGGTCGATGACGGTGCATTGAAGGGCCATACCCGCACCGTCCACAGCGAGGTCAACCGCCTCGGTGGTCGTCATGTCCGATTTCGTTCACCCCTTGGCCGATTCCTATGCCGGCTTGCCCGGTTGGGTGCTTCTCGTTGCGTTGCTCGGTACCGCATCTGGGTTCTTCATCTACCAAGTTCAGAAAGCCACCCGTCTGGTGCTCAAAGGCGCTCCAGAGGACCGCTTTGATTCGTGGGGTCTCCGCTTCAAGGAGGTCCTGACGGGTTGGTTGGGCCAAAAGAAGGTCCTCGCTGATCCTGTGGCAGGCACCATGCACGTGCTGATGTTCTGGGGCTTCCTGCTGCTCTCCACCGACATGTTCGATTTGGCGTCCGCCAACCGATTCTCAGACGGGCTTCTGGAACCGCTTGGCCTGAAGTGGGCATGGAACGGCATGGTCGAGGTGGGCTACACGATGGCCTTCTTTGGTTGCACTGCGGCCTTGACGCGTCGTGTGGCCTTTACCCCTGAGAAACTCAAGGGCAAGTCGCAACTCGAAGGCAACGGCATCCTGCTGCTCATCATGACCATCACCCTCACCTCCTACATCGTCGAGGCGGGTGAGGAACTCTCCGGCTCCGAATTCATCGGCATCTGGGTGCAAGAGGTCATGGCACCGTCCCAAAACGCGGTGAACCTTGCGTACTGGGCGCACATGGTGGCGATATCCACCTTCCTGTTCCTCATCCCCGTCTCAAAGCACATGCACCTTGTCATGGCGCTTCCCAACGTCTTCTTCCATGACCTCAGACCGATGGGCACGATGCTTCCACTGGCAACCAACGAGGACGGTACGGCGGTCGGCCTTGACGACCTCGACCTCGAATCCTTTGGCGCGGTCAACTACACGGACTTGACCTGGCGCAGCCTGATCGATGGATGGGCCTGCACCTCATGCGCTCGATGTCAGGACGCATGCCCGGCGTACGCCTCTGGGAAGGCGCTCAACCCGATGCAAATCATCCACGACATCCGCAACTATGCGAACGACCACGCCCCCATTCTGCTCTCCGGCGGCACCCCTGAGGAAGACCTGATTGCACGCATCGGTGAAGACGCCATCTTCGCCTGCACCACCTGCCACGCTTGCGTCGAAGCCTGCCCGATTTACATCGACCACGTGCCCAAACTCACCGACGCTCGTCGTCACCTGATGATGGAGCGCATGGAATTCAACGAGTCCGTGGAAGAAGTGGTCCTCCCACTGATGTCGACCATCGAGAACATCGAGAACGAAGGCAACCCCTACGGCATCCCCGC
>CAXRAI010000036.1:0-13976 GCA_964228865.1 Salinimicrobium sp.
GCTGACTGCAGAAAGACGCTAAGTGCTCGCGCCGGGATTTGAACCCGGGTCAAAGGAATGAGAATCCTTTATGATGGGCCACTACACCACGCAAGCAGGCATTTTCGCCGAACGTCCACCCGTATTTAGCGCTAACCGACGCGGCGAAAGTGAAGCGGATTCCCGGAAGTGAACATGACGACGTGCACCGTTCTTCACTTCACTTTCAGCGACCCCTGCCGTTCGTCGCCTCATATGCGACCGTCGTGAGCGCAGGGCATGGCCAACGCCTCCATCCCCACGACCTTCGCGTCCATGCGCGCCCTGAATGCCCCCACCCGTCGCTCACCCTGGGCCGACGATCAGCAGAGCTTCCTCGCCCACGGGTCCGGTCGCTTGCCCAACCGAGGCCAAGACGCCGACTGGCGTCCGCTCCACCTCAGGGCACGCCCCGCGCGCCCCCTGTCGCGGAGCCTTCAGGGCCTCCAAGCCAGGGCCAACGCCCTGCCGGTTCGGGGGGTGGCCTGATGGGCCGCACCCAGCGCCTTCGTGAGGCCATTCACACCTACCTCGGTGAGACCGGCGAGGCCAACACCACGATGATCCTCGACCACATCAACAGCCGCTTCCGCTGGGGCGCGACCATGAACCAGATTGGAAACGTCCTCGCCCGTGACCGTCGCTTCGAGAAGGTCGGCTTCGACGACCGGAGTGCCAACGGCGGCCTTCGCGTCCGCGTCTGCATCTGGTCCATCGCGGCTTCGTGACGGGCAAAGGTCCATGTCGCGTTGGCTTGGCTTCGCCTCATGGCAGGTCGAGCCGGAGCGCTGCTCGAACTGACCCGCCCGACCAACCTCGTCCTCGGTGCCGCGACGGTGCCGTTGGGTGCCGCCATGGTCCTCGGTGAGGATTGGACCTCCGAAGGCCTCACGGCAACGGTGCTCTTTGCCTTGAGCGTCGTCGCGTTCATGGGTGCAGGCAACGCAATGAACGACCTGCGTGACGTTGAGGTGGACAAGGTTGCTCATCCACATCGTCCTCTTCCAAGCGGCCGCGTGTCGCGGCCGGTTGCGGCCAGGTTCACGGCAGGATTGTGGCTCATCTCGCTGCTGACCTTGATCCTCGGGACCGCCGTTTTGGCCGTGTTCATGCCCGAGGCGCCCATGCTCGCTCCAGTCATCATCTGGGTGCTGGCCGCCGTGCTGATGATGGCGTACGACCACGGACCGGCGCTCAAGGACCGAGGATTGGTCGGTAACGTGTCGATCTCGGTGCTGGTCGGTGCCGTGGTGCTCTTCGGGGCCTCCGCAGCAGGCGCCTGGTCTCATCCCGTGGCCCTTGCGGCCGCCACCGTGGCGGCGCTGGTGAATTTGGCCCGTGAGATCGTCAAGGACGTGCACGACCTCGAAGGCGACGAAGGGCATCGCTCGACCCTGCCGATGGCCGTTGGCGCGGAGCGCGCGCGGATGATCGCCTACGTGTGCGCGATGCTCGGACTGGTGGTGCTTTACCTGCCGTACTGGCGCGGTCCGCTGTTGTACCCCCAAATTTTGTTCCAGGTGCCTGCCATCCTGTTGATCATCACCACCAATGGGCCGCTCTACAAGGGGCATGATGCGCTGGTCGTTGGACGCCTGCGCCTCGGCATGTTGGCCGGGCTGTTCGGTTTCCTCGTCAGCGTGCTGATGTGATCAGGTTTCGAGGCCCATGAATTCGCCCATGGCTTCCCATGCGGCCGGGTCCACCAAATGAGTCATGATGGACATCTGCGCCCACATGCGGTTTTCCGCTTGATCAAACACGATGGATTGCGCGTGGTCCATCACGCCGTCCGTGACTTCCTCACCGCGGTGCGCGGGCAAGCAATGCATGAAGCGCCAGTCTTGGTCGGCGTTGGCGACGAGGTCCTCGTTGACCTGGAATCCATCAAAGTCGTTCATCTTCCCGTCAAGGTGTTCTTCGCCCATGGACACGAAGACGTCGGTGTAGATGACGTGGGCTCCGGTGACCGCTTCCACAGGGTCGTTGGTCGCGGTGATCGTGGCACCGGTCTTCTCGGCGATGGCGTGAGCGCGGGCCACGACGTCTTCGGCCGGTTCGTAGCCCTCGGGCACCGCGTAGGCCACGTCGTGGCCGAGCATGACCGAGGCCAGCATCAGGTCATGCAGCACGTTGTTGCCGTCGCCCACCCAGGTGATGCGGAGCTTCTCATCGGTGTCAAAGGCCTCCATGACCGTCATCAGGTCGGCTGCGGCTTGGCAGGGGTGGTGCTTGTCCGAAAGCGCGTTGATGACCGGCACGTCAGCGCCCTCTGCGAGTTCCGTGACGTCCGCGTGGGCGTAGCACCGGTAGGTGATGGCCCCGAGGAAGCGGGACAGCACCTTCGCCGTGTCCGAGACGGTTTCGCTGGTGCCCAGTTGGATGTCGTTCTTCAGCAGCGTCAGCGGGTTGCCCCCAAGGCGGTCGATGCCGACCTCGAAGGACACGCGCGTGCGGGTGCTCGGCTTCTCGTAGATGCACCCGACCGTGAGGGTGTCCAAGGGCATGAAATTCAGCACGACCTCGTCGCCGCTCTTCCACAGACGCTTGAATTCGATGGCCCATCGAAGGACAGCGTCCAAGTCGTCTCCAAGGTCATCGATCGCGAGCAGGGCGTCGGTCATGCTCGGCGTGGGCCTCATGCGGCCCTTGAGCGTTGCTTCAGTTGCGCTCGTGCTCGATGTCTTGGGCGAAGCCGTCACGGGCGTCGCTCATGCCACCGTACATGGCCTGCACGAAGGTCAGGATGTCAGCGAGCCCTTCTTCCAATTCTGAGGACAGTGGGGTGAGGCCTGGTGCTTGTGAGAAGGATTGCATCAGCCGGAGTTGGTTGATGGCGAACTCCGTGCGCTGCCCGCCGGCCTCGTCGAACAGGGCTTGTTCGAGAACTTCGAGCCGCTCGGACCATTCCAGCACGCGTTCCAGTTCTTCCTCGTCGAGCAGGTCACTCTTGCTGAGGAAGTTCTTCGTCGGGAGGCCAAGGCGGAATTCAACGATGGAGGAAAGCAGCATCTGGCTGACGAAACCGCTTGGAGAGCGGGACAGCATCGGGTCGAAGAGGTAAATGATGGCGGCTTGCTCGCGACCAAGCACGTCGATCAGGTGGCTGCTCGCCTCACGGAAGGCGAAGAGTTCCACTTGACCTGGGGTGTCGACCACCATCAGTTCACCTGAGAGTGCGTGAAGTTGTTCGGCCACGTCACCGGCTTGGGCAGCGAGGAGGTCAGCGGCGAGGATCTGCGCACCGTTTGGACCGAGGTCGTATTCGTCCATGACTTCGGTGAGGGAAATCATGTCGCGCACGTCGAATTCTGCGTCGTAGTGCACGCGCTCCGCACCAGGGTCGAGGTTGACGGCGAGGACTTCGGTCTCAAGGAAACGGGACCAGCGCTGGAAGGCCGTCACCAAGGATGACTTTCCGGCCCCAGCGGTGCCCACCACGAAGACCACAGGAGGTGTGCTTGAGTCGCCGCCGGCCATGCTTCACCGGCGGTGCTGACCCTTCTTCAACGCCTCGGACCGAGAACGGCACCTTCCACGCTGAAATGGGGAACGGTTATGTGCCCCTCAATCGTGGAAACGTTGCTGCCTTTGGGCTGCTCAGGAGGAAGAAGCATGACCGACGAAAACATTCCACCCGCCCCACCCGGCCTTCCGCCCGCCCCTCCTGCACCTCCTGGCTTGCCTCCCGCGCCACCGATGCCTCCCGGCATGGGCGCGCCCCCCGCTCCTCCCGGCATGGAAGCACCTCCCGCTCCTCCTGGCTTGCCACCCGCACCCCCGATGCCACCCGGCATGGAAGCACCTCCTGCTCCTCCCGGCATGGAAGCGCCCCCCGCGCCACCGGGCATGGACGCGCTCGCTGCGCCCCCCGCGCCACCCGGCATGGACGCACCCCCTGCCCCACCCGGCATGGACGCGCTCGCTGCGCCTCCCGCGCCACCGGGCATGGACGCGCTCGCTGCGCCTCCCGCCCCTCCCGGCATGGACGCGCTCGCTGCGCCGCCCGCGCCTCCTGACATGGATCCCCTCGCCTCCGACGTGCTGATGCCTCCGGCACCTCCCGAGCTTGAGCCGCTGTCCGAAGAGACCTTGGAAGCACTCGAAGAACCGTCCGCTCTCCCAGCAGACGACCCACTGGCGATGCCCGCACCGCCTGCACCTCCCGGCCTTGAAGCACCTGCCGAGGACCCGCTGACGATGCCCGCACCTCCTGCACCTCCTGGCCTCGATCCTTTGGCGGCCGACGCGCTGCTTGCGCCCCCCGCTCCTCCTGCTCCTCCCGGCATGGACATGCCCGCCGAGGACCCGTTGGCGATGCCCGCACCGCCCGCACCACCCGGCTTGGATCCCTTGGCTGCGGATGCGCTGCTTGCGCCACCCGCACCTCCGGCTCCTCCCGGCATGGACATGCCCACCGAGGACCCGTTGGCGATGCCCGCACCACCCGCACCACCCGGCTTGGACCCCTTGGCCGCGGATGCGTTGCTCGCCCCACCCGCTCCTCCCGCCGATCCTTTGGCTGCGGACGCGTTGCTCGCTCCTGCACCATCCGCGGATTTGCCTGACTTGACGGCTGCCCTCCCTGTCGAGGGTGTTCAAGGCGAAGGTGACTACAAGCTCGACGCCACCGAGGAAGGCTTGTCCGGCGTCGTCGCTGGTGCCGTGCTCCGCTCGACCGACGAAGTCGACAGCATTGCGGGCGACAAGCTCGAAGGAAGCATCCACGAGGTGGAGACGACCAACGTTGATGCGGACGGTCATGTGACCAAGCAGAAAGTGACTGGGACCCTCGTGTTGTCCAACCCCTCCAAGGACGATCGCGTGTACGACGTTGACGCGGTCATGTCGGATGCTGGATCGACGAACCTCAAGGGTCACGTCATCAGCGTTGAGGAACTTGAGCCCGGTCAGGAGCATGCGGTGGAATACACCGTTTCCGACCGCAACATGCTCATGATGTCCGAGCGTTTTGACACCAATCCTGCCCGCGACAAGGAGCGTTCGCTTTCCTTGGCCATGGGTGCCGAGAACACCATCGCGTTGGAGCTTGAACTGCGCAACGTCGGTGCCTCTGATCTTCACGACGTGGTCGTGACCCGACCCCTTCCTGAAGGCATGACCGTTTCCGAGGCAGAACACGCGACCGTTGATGACGGCACCCTGACGTGGGACGTCGGTGTGCTCGCCACCGGTGCATCCAGCACCATCATGGTGCGAGGAACGTTGAGCGTTGACGGCAAGGATCCGATTTCCAGCGGCTCCGCCGTGGCCACCTACCGCGCTGATTCTGCCCTCTCGACGATGAATTTCGAAGACCTCGATGCGTTCTGCCGCGGTTTCGCCTACATGCGCTCGGTCGAAGGTGAGCGTCCAGACACGTGGGAAGTGACGGCGGTCTTCGAAAACCGCTCGTCCTTTGCGGTGGATCTGGTGAAACTTCAGGCCCGTCTGAAGGGCAGCGATGAGCTTCTGTTCGACTTCAGCGACGTCAACGAGGACGTCGCGCCGCATGGTGAATGGCGCTCCGAGTCGGTGAGCGTGGCCTCAGCAGAGAAGCCTGACCTGACGTGGGAGTTGTCCTACACCGTGTTGCCGCGCACCAGCGCGACCACGGAAGGCACCCTGACGATGGACGCATGCGACCTGTCGGTGGTTGACGGCAAGGTGGAGAAGACCTACAGCAAGGCAAGGCTCCACTCGTACCGAGAACAAACGGTCCAGGCCGAGATCAGGATCACGAACACCGGTTCGTCTGAAATCAACCTGATGCGACTCACGGACGACATTCCCGGCGTGTTCCACGCGGTGGACACCTCCACCCTGAAGATCAAGCATGCCGGGCAATCGCTTCCTCCTGAGCAATTCAAGGCAGAAGTGAGCGAGGGCATCACGCTCGAAGGCGAGCACCACAGCCCCGATGGAGCCGGTCACACCTTGACCCTCACCATCGGGCGCAAGGGCCCCATCGGCATGGCGCCTGGAGAAGAGGTCATCGTGACCTACGACTTGGTGGCTCCTGACCCCTCGCCGCAAAACGAGCGTGTGGACGCACCGACGCGCGGTGAATTCAGCTGCGAGCGGTTCGGACCCGTGTGCGAGCGCGACGTGGTGTCCGCACCGTCGATCCGTGTGGTCCACAACCGCCGTGACTTCTCGGCTGGAAAGCAGGCCCTGAAGGTCGGCGGCCGTGGACGCTACGAGGTCCTCATCCTCTTCGAAAACAACGGTGATACGCCGCTGGCTGACGTGCAACTGAAGGACGTCATTCCCCCCGGTTACGAGATGGACGGGTGCGACGTGCGCGCCAACAACGAGGTCCTCGAAGGCGTTGAAACAACGCAAGAAACCGACGCCACCGGCACCACGGTCATCTGGCATCTCCCGAGCGTTGGCAAGTCCGAGCGCATCGACGTGGCCTACATGATCAAGGGTGAAGGCGACATCGACACCGACTTGCTCAACACCTTCCACGGTGCGGTCTTTGGTGACGAAATCGAGGACGATGATGCACCCGCTGAAGCCCCTGCTGAAGAGGAGGAAGCCTCGGAAGAGGAATCCACCTCGGCGATGAAATTCCGTGACGACGTCCTCGACCGGGTCATGGAAGCCCACGGCATTGACAGCGAGCACCGTGACGCGTTCATCGCGCACGCATCGTCCTTCGACCACGACGGCAACAACTACCTCAAGAAGCAGGAATTGGAAGACGCCGCGGCTGCGTGGAACGAAGCCAACGCCGCGTCTGGCGAGGACGCTGCGGACGAGGAAGCATCATCGGATGATGGCGCCGAGGCAGAGGCCGAGGTGGCCGAATCCAGTGAATCCGAGGATGCTGAGGAGGGGGCTGCTTCGACCAAGTCTTGCCCCATCTGCATGACCGAAGTGGACGCCAACGCCACCGAGTGTTCCTGCGGCTTCGTCTTCGAATCGTGATTCAGAACGGCAATTGCCAGCGCGGTGCGAGGTCGGATCCGTCCTCCTCGTCAACGATGAGGATCACCGGGCGCCGCATGTTCTGCAACAGTTCGTCGAGCGGGGTGCGTGTGGCCGGCGCCATCGTGCCCACGCGCAGATCGACCGCCAACCACGCCTCGGGATATTGACGCATCCATGCGCCGAGTTCGGCCTCAATGGACTCTGGTGGAGCTCCTGGGCGCACGCTCGGAAGGTGCCCCCACCCTTCTGGGCACCGCTGTTCCATCTCCGTCCACATGAAGACGCGCGGTGTGGCAGGCAGGCGAGCAAGTTGAGCTTCGGCTTCATCCAAGGTTGCACTGACGGGCTGACCGGGCATGGGCATCGGAAGCGGATGCGTCCAGCCGGCCTTGACCTCGAGCGGAGTTCGGCGGCGCATGACCGTCGGTGCACGGGGAGGGACTTGAAGGCATCAGCCGCCCGTGTGGACGGGCGAACGTTCATGCCGTGCGTGCACGCCGTCGGAACGTGAGCACCCCATCGGCCCCAGGTGGACCCGCGCCGCCCGCCCCTCCACAGGGGGCGATGTTCACCATGCTGGCCATGATGCTCATGATGGTCCTGCTCGTGGTCAATCCGAACATTCGGAACACACTGGGCGACATTGCGCATCCAATTTTGTCGCCTGTGTTGCCCGAGGAACGTTTCGTCATCATCACGCTCCTCATCCTTGGGAGCGCGTCGATGTTGGTGAACACCGTCCTGCGCAACCTGTTCATGGATCCCATCGCCCAAGCCCACTTGCAGCACCGCCAAGGACAGGTGCGGCAAATCATGAACGAAGCCCGCATGTCCAGGGATTCGACGCTTCAGGACAAGGCGATGACGCTGCAGCAGCAGATGATGCCTGAGCAACTCAGCGTTCAGATGGGGGCCATGAAACCGATGATGTTCACCATGGTGTTCATCATCGCCATCTTTGCGTGGTTGACCACCACCGTCGAAGATTTCCGCGTCGGCTACATTTCCCTCCCTTGGGCGCCAGAGTGGGGCCTCAACGACCGTTTCCTGCTTTTCCCGGCATGGATTTGCGCTTACATTTGCATGAGCGCGCCTTTGGGCCGTGTGGTGGACCGTCACATCAAGCTCCTGCGTTACCGCAACCACCCCCTTGTGACGGCCGCTGAGACCATTCCTGAGCCGCTGTTGCACCTTGTGCAAGGGAAGAAGGGCGGAGCGGATGCCAACACCAAGCGTCGCCAAGAACAACGTCGCCGTCGCGACGGACCTCGCAAGCGCAACGACGGGGCAGGCACCAAAGCCGCTGAAGAAGAGGCTGCTCCGACGCCATCGGCGGCGGCGAAGGATGCGGTGTGTCCTTCCTGCTGGGGCGATCAAGTACGTCGAGAAGGGCCACGGACCAAGGTCTGCCAAACCTGCTTCCATGAGTGGGTGTGATCATGGTCCGCGTGACCGTCTCCGGTCATCCCGGCAGCGGCACGTCCACGCTGGTCGCTGCGTTGGCCGAACGCTACGGGTGGAGCACCCTCAACGGCGGCCAAATCTTCCGTGAAGAGGCGGCCCGTCGAGGCCTTGACCTGGGCACATTTGGTCGGCTGTGTGCCGAAGATCCCTCCGTCGATCGCGAACTCGATGCCCTCCTTCAGGAGCGGATGCAAGCCGATGGAGGTCCTGACGTCGTGGAGAGCAGAATGGCGGGTTGGTGGGCGTACCGACTTGGCCTGGGCGGTCTTCGGGTGTGGCTTGAGGTGGACGAGCATGAACGGGCGCGCCGCGTGGTGCTGCGCGAAGGCGGCGATCTTGAATCCGCGCTGAACGCGAACCGTCAACGACGCGCCGTGGACGGGGCACGTTTCGAGGAACTCTATGGCTTGCAACCGGAGGATGCGGAACCCTATTCACATGTGCTCGACGCGAGTCGACTTGACGCTGCCGAGGTCCTTGCGGCCGTGGTGGCGATGATTGAGGAGGATTCGGTATGACCCATCTTGTGCTCGACGCTGAAGCCACCACCGATCCCGCCTTTGGGCAGCGCCCTGAGGAACGCACCATTGAGCAACGCATCGCTGCAGGGGTGCTCTTGCTTGACAAGCCCGCAGGTCCGACATCGCACCAAGTGGCGGCGTGGGTCCGCGACCACTTTGGTCTGGAGCGCATGGGTCACGGTGGGACGTTGGATCCTTTCGCGACCGGCGTGTTGCCCCTGACCTTTGGCAAATCCATGCGCCTGACGGGGAAGGTGCTGACCCACGACAAGACCTACATCGCGGTGCTTGACGTTCCCGAATCCATCGATGACGAGGCCTTGGAAGGGGGCTTGTCGCAACTCCGTGGGCGTGTCTATAACGTCCCCCCAGAGATTTCTGCTGTCAAAGTACAGGTCCGCACCCGTCGCATTGAGCGGCTGGTCCTGCTCAACCGAAGTCCGACCCACATCGTTGTGGAAGTGGCCTGTGAGGCTGGAACCTACATCCGAACCTTGGCGCGTGACCTCGGTTTGTTGCTCGATCGACCCGTGAATTTGGTCGAACTTCGTCGCTCGGCGTCTGGTCGTTTCGACCTTGACGCTTCAGCGACACTCCAGCAGGTCGCCGACGCCCATTGGCTGTGGTCCTCCGAAGGCAAGCCAGAAGCCTTGCTCCGTTTGCTGCACCCCATCGAAGTCTTGGTGGAGGATTTGCCCACCGTCGTGGTTCGCGATGCAGCGGTGGGCGCAATCGCGCACGGTGCGCCCCTGATGCGGCCTGGCGTCGTGTCCGTGGACGGCGGCTGGACGACCGGTTCACTGGTGGCGGCGATGTCAATGAAGGGTGAACTCATCGCCCTGATGCGCTTGAGCGTGGACAGTTCGTCCATTCAGGAGATGTCTGAAGGCGAAGTGGCGAAGGCCGAGACGGTGGTCATGACGACCGAGGTGTACCCTCGAGCGTGGAACACCACGGAAGGCTGATCACGCTTCGATGTACTCTTCGTAGATGTATTCTTCAGTCTCAATGCGGATCTTTAGTTCCGGCATGGTCCCCACAACCTCTCCTGCCGTTTCCGGACGGCCCCCACGGCCTCAGGAGGTGCCGAGGCCCCTGCTCTTCGCATATGAAGGTTCAGCGTTCTCCGCACATTATGCGACTTCTGGGGTTGACTTCACTCGATCTTTCGGATGCGCTTTGGCGCAAAGGCTGCAAAAAGCCCAACGATGGCGATGAGCACAAGCACCGTGGAACCCACCACGGTCAGTCCTGACAGCTCAAGTCCTGACGACCGATCGTCGTCCGTGCTGCCCTCTGGAGCCACCACGGCGACGGGCAGGCTGTCGAGGTTGTTGGACTCGTCCCTTTCGTCGGTGGTTGCGCTTCGGTCGACTTCTGCCTCAAGCCGGATCAGGGCATCACCGTCTTGGGGCACGCGCCACGCGAATTCGACCACGCCAAGTCCCCCGGGTTCGATGAGTGGAATTTCGCCGGTTCCGATCAATTCGCCGTCTGCTGTCAAGCGCACGTCGACCAAGGTGGCGGTCACTGCACCCGCGTTTCGCACGTAAACCACGATGTCCACGATGCTGCCGGCCTCCAATTCCCCTGCTGGTGCAACCAATTCGTCGATGCTGAGGTCGGCCAAGGCACGCACGTCGAGGTCCAAGGTACGGTCGGTGCACGAGGTGTCGTCGCAGACCGTGACGCCGATGGAGACGTACCCTGGCGTGGGAGCAGTAAGACGAACGACGCCTGCGGCAAGGTCAACGGTGGCCCAAGAGCGGTTCGTGGTGGCCTGCAAGTTGGAGGAATCAACGTCGCTGACGTCGATGGACACGGTGGTTTCGACTTCGTGCTCCACAGGCACCGTTCCTGGGAATTCGCCCACTCGAGGAGCGTCGTCGACGTTGGCGACGTGGACCGTCCAGGTTTCTGTCCACACGTTTCCAGCTGCGTCCATCACCGTGGTGGTGATGGCGGCGTTGCCCGAGGCTTCGGGCACCAAGGACACCCGCACTTGGCCCTCAGCAAGGTCGATGTTGACGATGTCAGGTGCTGAGTTGGTGAAGGAGACGGAAAGGGCATCGTTGGCGGTTCTGTCGTCTGAACATCGGGTGATGAGGGGCAGAACGATACCGCCTGCGTCCTCGGTCAAGTGCTGATCACCCACGTTCTGGCAGACGGGGTCTTCGTCGTACTCGATGCTGAAACCACCGCTCAAGCGCACCTTACTGAATTCGACGGCGATGCTTGAAGCGGAGCCGTCGGCGTCCCATGTGAAGACCGACCCGAGTCGAATCTCCACTTCCGTTTCGGCTTCGGCCAAGGCGTGACCGACGGGCAGGTCGAATTGGAACGACCCAAGCGTCGTGACCGGCTCATTGGCCACCACCACGCCGTTGACGTAGGCCGCCCACCGTGAACTGCTCTCGAGCAAGCCTTCCACGTCGCCGTGAATGCGGCCGATGAGCGTCAGGGTCGGATCGTTGACGTCCACGGTCAGGCGCGTCATGCAACCTTCGTTCATGCTGACACGCAGGTGCAGGGCGTCCACATCGGGCAGGAGCGTGCTGGTGTCGTGTGCCGTCCACGCGCCCATGCTGCCGTCGCTGGCCACGGTGCTCACCTCGAAACTGAGGTTGTCCGTCGGGCCATCGAAGGCAAAAGCAACCCGTCCAAGGCGTTGCTCAGCGGGGCGTTCCACGAGCGCGCTGGTCCATTGGCCCATGGTGCCTTCGTTCGAGGGCTGGAGTCCGCATGCGGCCAAGGACAGACCATCGGTGGTGCCGGCGTCCATGTCGAGGTGCATCACGGGAATCTCCACGTCGGTGGTGGACGTGGTGGCGGTGGCTTGCTCGCCGCCGTACCACGGGGTCAGCACGATGATTTCGAGGCCAACGGCATCCACCCGGAGTTCGCTGTCGTCGGTGGTCCCTTCCGAGACGTAATCCAAGCGCACCGTCAAGTCTGCGAGTTCGCTCCACGTCCAGTTGGTTGGGTCGTCCAAACCGATGCGGTACGGTTGACCGTCCATGTAATCGATCCCGCTTCCTGTGTTGGACCAGGTCTTGACCAAATCGAAGACACCACCGGTTTCGTGAGAAATCCGGACTTTGTCTTGGTACAGGGCTTGCGGCACTTCAATGGCCAACAGGAGGGTGACGTCACGCACGGCATAATTTGTCAATCCGCTGACGTCGAATCCGTTGACGTCAATGTCGGGGCCGGTGCTCCACGTGTAGGCCCCGTCGGGCGCCCCAAGGCTGGCGTTGCTGTCGGTCGGGGTGGACGTCGCCCAGACGGTTTGCGCCACGAGGTTTTCTGGGCGCTCATGCATGAAGGTCAGGTGATCGTCAGCGACCATCGCTTGGGTGTGTTGCGCCGGTGCGGTGCTGAAGCTGACGCTGTCGTCGAGGTCCCACGCGGTTGCGTCGTCAAACACGCCCTGCGGCAAGAGGTCCACATCGGCCGTGCTGTGCACGCTTCGTGCACCGGCCGGAAGGGCGGGAAGCAGCATCAGGAGGACGAGCAAGGTCGCCACGCGGGCCTTGGTCATGCTTTGGCTTGTGCCCCAGCGGCACTTGAACGCACGGGTCTTTTGCAGCATGAAGAAACCCGTTGCGGTGCGTTGAAATAGGCGCGTCAGGACGGCGCGATACCTCTTGGCTGTGGTGGTGTAGGGGTTAGCACGGCAGATTGTGGTTCTGCCAGCCCGGGTTCAATTCCCGGCCACGGCCCTCTGCTTCTTGATGTTGCGAGCGGGCCGTGGCCTCAGGAAAGGCGCTCACTTCTGGTCTTCGCACGGCAGAGCCGTGCTCACCTCCCGGCCACGGCCCTCTTTGAAAGGGAGATGTTGTCCTTACCGAGTCAAGGTACACCTGTGTAAGGAGAATCAGCCTACGCCGTCATCTCTATTTGGCAATGTCATCATTTACGGGCATGGCACAATGTTCGGCATGCAGTTCGCCGCTTGTTCGGGTCAGCATGAACAACAGGCATGACTACTACAACCCAGGTTACGGCGGAGGGCCCTCATACGACCCAATCCTGTTGAGCGCACCCCCGGCGTTGGTGAAGGCTCGAGAGGAGTTACGGCAACAACTCATTGAGCAACTGTGCGATGGAAATGAAGGAAAGTACAACGACTACACCTATGTTAGCGAGCACGTATTGCACGGCACCGAGATTGAGGACATCTTCTGGTCGATAAGTCGAGATGTTGAACTCTCGGCAGAGATGTGTGTCTCGTGCGGTAACGTTGAGAAGCTGACCTCGAGCGTCACGGAGATCCTCGCTGACATCAGACACTGCAGTGAATGGGTGGCCGCAAAGAGCAGTCAAAATCAAGCAGAACAAGCCGCACAAAAAGAAAAACGAGATCACGAGGAACGTCAGCGTATTCAATCTGAAATCGATGCACTCCAGAGAGAACTGGACAGCATTTGAGCTAGGTCATGTTCCATGCACGATGTCGCATTTTCAGGTTACGTATCGATGGACGTCCTGTCGTCAACCTCCTTTCTCGACAAAGATGATGGGGAGCCCTGCCGCATGCACGGTCGATGAACGCCACGCGGTGGGCTTTCGCCGCCCTCGTGCCGCTGCTGTTGATGGCGGTGTCGTGGAGCGTCTTCTCCTCTGAGGACACACCGGTCTTGGCGGGAACCTCCGAAGGGGAATGCAACGGGATGGAGGTCCTCTGCGACCGTCCCTACGACGAGGTGACCTTCCCTGAAACGCACAACGCCTTTGCCACGCACGCGGACGGCATCTTCTACCCGGCCAGCAACCATCGCAGCGGCCTTGATGCGCAATGGGACGCCGGCATGCGCGCCTTCATGCTCGACACCCACTACCTCGACCGGGTCGCGCCCTTGGTCGACGAGGTTCGGTTGTGCCACGGAAGCCACGACGGCGCCATCAGTCCGTGTTCCTACGGGCGCGTCGACCCGAGCGAATGGCTTGGTGAACTTGAGGGCTTGATGGCCGAAGCACCGCGTGATGTGGTGACGCTGCTCATCGAGAATTACGTCGAGCCGGACCACCTGT
>CAXRAI010000037.1:0-34048 GCA_964228865.1 Salinimicrobium sp.
GTGAATTCGGGTTGGGCTCCGACGGGGATGGGGACCGCATTGGAGCCGTGACGGAAACGGGCGCCTTCGTCTATCCAGACCGCTTGGTGGCGCTTCTCGTGGGCGACGTGCTCGCCGACCTTGGCGAGGACGCCACCGCCAACGAACGCACCGTCATTTACGACGTGAAGTGCTCAATGAACGTCGAATCGGCCATCCTCGCCGCAGGCGGAACACCGCTCATGGCCCGCACCGGGCACTCGTTCATGAAGCGGGCCTTGGCCGAACGACCGGGATGCCGTTTCGCTGCGGAGATGAGCGGCCACCTCTTCCCTGCGGACCGGGGTTGGTACGGGTTCGATTGCTCGTTGTACAACGCTGCACGCTTGGTGGAACTTTGGTCAAGGCAAGCACCCGAGGGCCCAACCTTCGGTGAAGCCCTCGACGCCGTGGCACCGAATTTGCCCACGACCGGCGAATGCAAAGTCCCCTGTGAGGAAGACCGGAAGGAGGCGGTCGTGGCGGGCATCACCACGGCGTTCGCCGATCTGCCGCACAGCACGGTGGACGGCGTCCGGGTTCGCTTCGAAGACGAAGACGGTCATCTGCAAGGTTGGTACCTCGCCCGTCGGTCCAACACCGAAGCGGTGTTGGTGATGCGTGCCGAAGCACGTTCAAAGGACGTGTTGGACCGCATCCGTGCGCACATCGAAGCGCGCGTGGCTGGATTGATCGACGTCGATGATTTCCTTGACGCCTTTGCGTGAGGCTCAGAGCGTCGGGTCGACCTCGATGAAGGGCGCGACGGTGAAGTCGAGCACAAGGAGTTCAATGGTCCACGAGACGTCTTCTCCGTTGTCGCTTCGGCTGCAGACTGGAGAGGGGGCATTACCCGCTTGCGCCGTCACGCCAATGACGATGTCGTAGGCCCCAAGGCCGGCATCGCCTGCTGTGAGCTGGTCGGTGATGTTCGAGCCGCTCAGACCGGAGACCACCTCTTCATCGAGCAGGGAGAGGTTGACCCACGTCAGGTCCACCGTGTGGGAACCTGGGTTCTCTCCGGATCCGGATTCTGACATTTCGTTGTGCTCAAGCGTGGCCGTGATGGTGTCTGCGGCATCGTTCCCTGCACCAGCAATGCAGGTACCGGAGGTTGATTCATCCTCGTCGTAGGTCAAGGTGATCCGGATGCCGACAACGGTCCCGCCGGCCGTCTCAATCTCGTTCCTGACCGCATCGGAAGTTTGGCTGACGGGCCACTCATCGCCGTCCTGGATGTACTCCCCGCCGTTCTCAAGGAGGATCGTTTCCACTTCACCGTTGACGACGTAGTCGCCCACCGCGGTGAGGCCCCCGCTTTCCACTCCGTTCGCCGCACTGGCGAACGCCACCGGGAAAGCGATGGTGAAGAAGAGGATGCCAGCGACCAGAATTTGTGCATCGCGCTCGGTCTTGACGCGCTCGACAAAGTCCGTGACCTTCGACATGGTCCGCCCTCCGTTTACCGCGAGGCGCTTCGGCCCTATCACCTTCACGGCTTCACGTCAGGCCTCTTCATCGTCCGGAGGCCACGTTCGAACACTCGGCTGTGGCCAAGCTTTGGAGCGGACGTCAAAGCCAAGTTCAGCGAAAGCACGCTTCGACTTGCGCCAGGTGGGCAACAGAAAACCCACGGTTGAACGTTCGCTGAAGGTCCACCGCCACGGCATGCGCGGCAAGGCATGGACCCATGCATGCATCAGATCCAACCCCAGACCTTCTTCCACTCCTCCGGGTAGCAACCAGCTGATTTGGTGCACTTCGCCCGTGGAGCCTCGGGTTTCGGACCACGCGGTGATGATGCCCCCATGGAGCGGGCCGTCAAGGATTTCCAAGCCAATCGTCCGAGCGGCTTGGGTCATGGGCATGATGATCGCGAAGCGGTCCACCATGCGTGCGCCTTCGTGGCGAAGCATGGACCAACCGGCCTCTTCCATCACACGACGGAGGGCGCGGATGGCAGCGATTGGGCTGACGCTGACCTCAAGGTCGAGCGTTTGTGGGCGCACCATGTTGCATGTCCCGGGCGGACCGGGCATCAACGTATCGAGCGCAGTGCGCGATGGCCGGTGGCCTCCAACGACGGTCGAGGTGGTCCCGTGTGGGACCGGCCATCAAGGCTGACGCAGGCAGGACCTGGGTCAGCACGACAGCGGTCGTGTCGGATCAGCCGAAGAGCGAGCCGAGGCCTTCGAAGCCACCCTCTTCCTCTTCTTCTTCCTCAGCGGCCTCCTCAGCGGGGGCAGCGTCGGCAGCAGCGGAAGCAGCCGCAGCGGGTGCAGCGGCAGCGGGGGCAGCGACGGCCTGGGTCATGGCTTCAGCGATGTCGATACCGCCGAGCGAGGCCACCAGGGCCTTGACTCGGGCGGCGTCGACGTCGACACCGGCGGCCGCCAGAACGGCGGTCACGGCATCGTCGTTGATGTCCTTCTCAGCAGCGTGCAGCATCATGGCAGCGTAGACGTACTCCATTTCATTCACCTCATGTGTTTTGGTTGTTCAGCCGAACAGGTCTCCAAGGCCGCCGAAACCGGCTTCCTCTTCTTCCTCTTCCTCTTCCTCGGCCGCCTCGGCTGGGGCGGCTTCGGTGCTCTCGGCGACAGCGGCCGTGGCGGCGGCAGCGTCAGCTGCAGCCCCCAGCATGGCCGCCAACTCGTCGTCGAGGGCGGAGGAATCGAGCGAACCCGCGACGCCCATCGCCGCGCGGTGGGCGCGGCCGAGCAGGTGCGGGAGGGTCGTGGTCGAGATGTGCGCCACCTCGAGGGCCACGGCCAGGGCTTCCGAGGAAGCCTTCGCGAGCAGGGTTGGGGTGGTCTCTGGCGTGAACCAGCCGACGTGGCAGGCGACGTTGAATGCGCCAGCCGCGAACCCGATCAGGTCCGAGCGGAACGCCTCGAAGTCGATGTCCAGCACGTCGGGGCGGAAGATGACGCCTTCCTCGTAGGTGCCGATCAGGCGGAGACCCGTGACGATGGGGTTGATGCCAATCTTGCCGAGCATCATACCGAGGTCGCCTTCGAAGACTTCGCCTTCCTTCAGGACGACGGTCTGCTTCTGGATGTGGACGCTGCCGCCCATGATCTTCGCAGGAATACCGACGGAGTTCAGCTCACCCACGATGGGGCCCGGCCCCATGCCGGTGTCCATCTTTTCGACGACGATGTCGTGGGGCGCAACGTCACCGGGCTTGGCCGCGCGGCCGGCCTCGGTGGCCTTGAGGTCGGTGAAGAGCTCGAAGGAATTCTTGGCGCTGGTGGACACGATGGCCGGCTGAACGGCACCGTCGAACAGGGACTCCAGGGTCTCAGGGTCTTGTCCGGCGTTGGCCCAGGCGAGGTGCATCAAGCGCTTCTTGGCCACGCGGATGTCCATGTCGTTGCGAAGCGTCTTGCGCATCTCGATCATCGAATCGGCAGGAACGCCGTGAATATCGATGACCGCGATGGTGTCACCGGAGGTGATGAGGGACTCGAGGTCGGCGACGGTGTCGCGCTTCCAGGACATGACCTTGGGGATCACGCCGTCACCTCCACCTTCACCGAGGGGCCCATGGTGGTCTTGATGTAGAGCGAGCGGATGTTGTTGGGACCACGCTCGAGACGGGTCATCACACGCTTGTAGACCTCCATGGCGTTGGCGGTCAACTCGTCCAAGGATTGGTTGGCGGTCCCAAACGTGGCGTGGAAGGTCATCTTGTCACCGGACTTCACGACCACGGTGCTGCGAAGACCCGTCGCCACGACGGCGGGGTCGAGCACGGGGGGAACGGGGCGGGGCATCTTTCCACGGGGACCGAGGATGACACCAAGCCAGCGACCGACCAAGCCCATGTGAGGCACTTCAGAGAGGAAGAAGTCGTAGCGGTTGGCCACCTTCTTGCCCATGCCCTTGTTGCTGCCCATCTCCTCAATTTGCTCGGGAGCGAACACGTCAATGCCACCGGCCTTGGCCTTCTCGGCGGCTTCGCCGGAGGCGAACATGGCGACCTTGATCTCCTTGCCACGACCGGAGGGAAGACGGATTTCTTCCTTGATACGGTTGTTTGGATTCTTGAGGTCAACGTCCTTGATGGTGAACGCGAACTCAATCGATTCGACAAAGGCGCGCTCAGGCGCCTTGTCCAGGGCTTCGTTGATGGCGGCGGTGATGTTGTTTTCCATGATGCCTCACCTCTGCGGTCTGCGAGGCGCAGAGCACCTCTCCCGCATTTCGTGAATCTGTTCAGTTGAATCGGTCGTCCCACTCTCCATTCTCAATGATTTTCAGCGCGTCCTTGGGCCAGTGGCCGTCGATCTTGACGCGCATGGCAACGCAGGTGCCGATGACCTCGCGGGTCATCGCCTTCAGGTCAGCACCGGTGAGATCACCGGCCTTGTCCTTGGCCACACCGATGGCCTTCTCGAGAGGAAGGTCCTCGGTGGCCGCTTCCATGGACCCATTGCACTTCTTGACACCGAGCGCCTTCTTGACGAGCTCAGCGGTCCAAGGCTTGGCCATGACGAAGCATCCTGCACATTGCGTGCAGGTGGCCGACTTGACTCGTGTATATAATCGCAATGGAGGCGTAATCCGCGGAAAAACGGCGGCCTCGCGGCCTCGCAGTCACGCAAACAAGCCGATTGGGCTCACTCGTTGACGCGCTCGATGACGCGGACGTGGTCACCACGCATGCTGAGGGTCATTGGGATGACCTGCTCGTACAGTTCCATGGTGACCTCTTCCTTGGTGTCGGCCACGGCGGTGATGCGGGCCTTCTCGCCCTTGAACGCACCCGTCACGATCTCAACGATGCAGCCCACGTCAATGCCGCTGGTGACGGCCTTGGGCTCGAGGTAGGGCAGGATGTTCTCCAGCGGTGCCTCGCCTGGAAGCACGGACTTCGCGTTCTTGAGCGGCGTCAGGTTGAGGCCACGGCGGGCCTTGGGGTCACGGCCACCGGCACGACCGATGAGCTTCTCCACGTGGTGCTTGGCGCTGGCTTCGACGAAGACGTAGCCGCGCATGCTGTGCGGGTGAACGATGGACATGATCTCGTCCTTGAGGGTACGGAGGCTACCGCTGCCGTGGATGCGAGCGTGCATCTCAGAGGCCAAGCGCTGCTCGGAGCCGATGGCGGACTTGACGATGTAGAGGAAGGAGCCCACAGAGCCGTACATTTCCTTGAACAAGGTGTCAGCGCCTTCCATCTCAAGGTCGGAAAAGATGCAGTTGTAATCCTGCAGGTTGCCGGGGTCAATCCACTCCGCGGCGTCGTAGACGCCGGCGGGGGTGACCTCGTCGCTGGAGGAAATCACGAGGTAGGGGATGACGTCAACGAGGGTGCGGCCCATGTCGATGCCGCGGTCTGGACCTTCCTTGTGCAGGACGAGTTGGTCGACGGAAAGGCCCGTAACTTCGGCCACGCGAGCCAGCACCTCTTCTGGGGTTGAGCCGCTGCCGTACACGCCGTCCCAAAGGCCTGGGAAGCTGGCGTCGGAGCTGTGGCGGCGGAGCAGGAGGAGTTTTTCCTCGTAACGAACGTAAGCGATGAAATCAGTCTGCACGTTGAGCACCTCAGGGGAGGGGGATGTTGAACACGTCATGGATCAGCCACGGGAAGGTGTGGTCCATCAGGAGCAAGATGAGGAAGCCGATGGCACCGAGCACCAGCAGGCCAATGCCGCAGACGATGGACGTGCGGCGGAATTCCTCGGGGCTTGGCTTGCGGGCCATGCGGATGATGCGGGCCCACGAACCCTTGGTGATGTTCCGACGGACCCACGCCTCGACGGCGTCTTGGCGGTCCTGAACACGTTGCTCAAACGAAGGATTGGCGTCCGTGGACATGGTGCAACCTCAGCCTGCCGAGCGACCTGCCCCCTCATTAAGAACGCATCGGCCGGAAATCGGCTGCCATCGGGAGGCTTCTTGAGGGGCAGCAGGCCAGCGGTGTCGTGGCCAGCGGTCGTGACCCCTACGAGGTTCTCGGCGTCGGCCGAGACGCCGGAGACGCCGAAATCCGTCGCGCCTATCGACGGCTGGCCCGGCAATTCCACCCGGACCGAAACAAGGGCGACGCCGCCGCCGAGGCTCGTTTCAAGGAAGTCCAAGCCGCCTACGACGCCATCGGGACCGCGGAGGCACGCGAAGCCCAACGCCGTCAAGCCTTCGCAGGATTTGGTGGACCCGGGGGGTTCGGGGGCATGCCAGGTGGCATGGGGCAGTTCGAGGACCTCATCGGGCAGATGTTCGGGCAGCGGGCCGGACCGGGACGTGTCCCTCCCCGCCAACAACGTGCCCGGCCTGCACCGAAAGGTGGAGACGTGACCGTTCATCTGGACCTGTCCTTGTCCCAAGCCACGGAAGGAGGGAACTTCCCGTTCACCGTGCGACGGCTGCGCTTGACCCCGAGCGGCGGAGTAGAAACCAAGGCAGCGTCCCTTCGAATGACGATCGAACCCGGACGTGCCCATGGCACGGCCAAACGCCTCCGCGGCCAAGGTCACGAACATCCTGAAGGAGCAACCGGCGACGCCATCGTGACCTTGCGCATTGATCCCGGCGAGGACAGGAGATGGGAAGAAGGCCGCTTGGTGCAGTCGGTTCAGGTGCCCTACAGCACCCTTGTGCTGGGCGGGAAAGTCGAGGTCACCTTGCCCGACGGGCGTGCCGGTCGCTTGACCGTCCCAGAGGGTTCCATGGTCGGTGATCGAAGACGAATGCCCGGGCAGGGGTATGCGAACGGTGACCTCGACCTTGAGTTCGAATTGGCTGAAGTCGGACCTCTTGATGAAGCGCAAGCTGAGGCGCTGACGCGCCTTCGGGACCTCGGCCTGTGAGGCCATCTTCTTGGCGGAGGCCCATGTGGGGGCCTCATGGACCGACGGCGACGCGGTGGCTCTGCCCATCGACAACGCCGTCCGCGCGGCCCGAAAGCACCCGACGACGATCGGCTCTGGCGTCGCCTTCACGATGCGCTCGGGCCAAACGCCGAGGAACCACACACGGCGAACGAGCTTTGGGCAGCGGTGTGCGCCCGTGAAGGACAGGCCCTTGAGGGACCCGACGCGCGACGTGCACGCTCGACCTTTGACGCGGCCCTGAGCGACGCCGCAAAACGGGGGCAGCGTCTGGTTCGAGCCGACGGTGCGGTGCGGCTGCGCTCACGTGACTCCGTTGAAGCCGCTGCCCTTGCACGGCAACGATGGCAGGCCCGCTTGGACGGCACGGAAGGACCCGACGAGGCGCTCGTTAAGGTGCTCCGATGCTGGTTGCTTGAGACCCCAATGGAAGCGTGGCCGGAAGCATGGACCCTGCTGGACGGCGAGCGTCTCCTGACCTGGGACACCTTCGACCTCAACGACGCTTTGCTGGCATGGGCCCGCCGTGTGAGCGGACTGCGCTTCCGCGAAGACGCCCCCCACGTGGCTCACCTGCTGCACGCAGCGGGCGCGATGGACCCCTTGTCGCTCATCGAAGCACGGCTCCGCCAGCGTGCCCGTGAGCGCGACAATCCCTTCCCAGCAACCTGGCAACCGCACCTGGTTGAGGTCACAAATGCGCTCGAAACCGTCAATGGCGAGGCTGAGGTGGCCGCCGGACGTACCGACCTTCGCCACCTTCCCTTCGTGACCATCGACCCGCACGACGCGAAGGATTTCGACGATGCGGTCTGCCTCTCAGACGACAAGTGCACCCTCTGGGTCGCCATTGCAGACGTGGCGTCATACGTTCGGCAAGACACGCCCTTGGACCGGGCTGCCCGGTCCAGGGCGACCTCGGTCTACCTCCCTCATGCGGTGCTTCCCATGCTGCCGCCAAGGTTGGCCGACGACTTGTGCAGCCTCCGGGCAAACGTTGACCGAAGGGCCATGGTCCTCGAACTCCGACTCGACGAGGAACGCGTGGTGGAGTGCGTCCCTCACGAGGCCATCGTCCGCGTCAGGGCCAACCGGTCCTACGACGAGGTCTTGGAGCGAGGTGAAGTGGACAATCTCCTGGCGCTTGCAGCGGCCATGCGCGAGGGTGACCTCCGGCTGGAATTGCATCAGGCAGAACTTCGACCCCGGTTGAGGGAAGGAGGCCACATCGACGTGGAGATCAAGCGTCCAAACGACGCTACGGCGATGATTGAGACCTTCATGGTCGCGGCCAATGCAGCCGTAGGTGATCTGCTGGGTGCTGCTGGTGCACCCCTCCCATGGCGCTGCCACTTGCCCCCCGACCGCGTCGAAGTGGAGGCGCTCAACGCCCGACTGCACGCCTTGAACGTGAACATCGAACTCCCCATGCCCTCGCACAGAACCTCGGGCCAGTCCTCGACGGAGGAATTGTCCGACCTCTTGGCGGGTTGGGCGGGCGGCATCAGCATCGACACCGATGCGCAACCCACAGAGGAAACGCACCGTTCGGAAGTGATTGACCCTGAGGCACGCCGGGCCATGCTCGACGCGTTACGTCAGGCCCAACACGCGGCCAGTGAACTCACAGGAGCCACGCGCCGCGTGGTGGACCAGAGCCTCTTCCAATTGATGCAGCGGGCCAGTTACACCGCGACCAACACCGGTCATTTCGGACTTGATCTGGACGCCTACGCGCACTTCACCAGTCCGATTCGACGCTACCCGGACCTGGTCGCCCATCGGCAACTGAAGGCGTTGATGCGGAACGAACCATGGCCGCATGCTGCCGAAGACATGGAAGAGCTGGCCGGGCATTGTGGGGATCGGGCATGGGCTGCAAAGCGGCTTGAGTGGGAAGCCGTGGACCAAGCCTTCGCGCTTCACCTCACCACCACCGAAACCGCCACGTGGCCCGCGCGCGTGGTGTCCCTTCGGACGCCCTTCGTGCACCTCGACCTCAACGATGACGGGGCCCTTCATGGGCGTCTTCATTTGAGTGCGCTCAGCAAGAAAAGCCGACTTCATGTCGATGACCATGGCCTTGTGGTGGAAAGCGAAGAACATCAGGAACCGTTGCTGCGTCTCGGTGAGCGCTACCCCTGTCGGTTGCGAGGGCTCGACCTGTGGACAGGAAAACTCGACCTCGCGCCAGTCTGAACACCTAATGTAGTCAAAAGAGACGGTTTATATTGACTACAATCGTCGCGTAGACATGGCACGAGTGACCGCTGAGAAATGCGGCTGCGGATGCAGGATGAAGCGCCTCTACACCCGTGCCGAGGGCGGCAAGGGCTGGGACAGCGTCGGTTGGATGTGCACCTGCGGTTGTGGTTGCGTCACCCTTGATGCTGGGCCCGGTCGAATGAACGCGTGCTGCACCGCGATGGAGGCATGAGCATGACCACCATGCACCGGCTTGACGTCAACGGAATGTCCTGCGGCGCCTGCGTGGCGAGCGTGGAACGCTTGGCCATGACCGTGGAAGGGGTCGAATCCGTCAGCGTCAACTTAGCGCTCGAGCGCGCGGTGGTCACGCTTCAGCACGTCGGCGCGCTCGACGAAGTCATCCAAGCCATCGACCGTGGTGGCTTCGGTGCGTCGCGCCCTGTGGACCCACTCGAGCGGCGGAGGCAAGGTCAGGCTGCCCTTCGCCGACGCGGCCAAGGCGTGGGATGGGCGCTCGTGGCCGCGGCCATGTGCATGCTGCTGACGATGTGGTTGCCCGATCTTGGGCATCTTGGCCCAAGCGGCTTGGTCAGCATGGACGGCCACGGTGCGCTCGCGGCAGAGGGAATCCGCGTGAATCACCTCATTGCATTGATGCTTGGAGGCATCGTCTGGGCATGGGCCGGTGCGCGTTTTCATCGAGGGGCATACGCCGCTCTGCGCCGTGGCTCTGCCAACATGGACGTGCTTGTTTCGCTCGGCTCCAGCACGGCGTACCTTTGGAGCATGGCGGTCATCGTGGCGGCCTTTGCCGGCCACACCCTTGGCGGGGGCATGGTCTTCATCGATGGAGCAGCCTTCATCGTGGCCTTCTTGTTGCTGGGGGATTGGCTCGAGGCCCGTGCTCGATTCCAGGCCACAGACGCCTTGCATGGACTGATGCGGCTCCGTCCCGAGGAGGCGTGGAAGGTGGACGGCGAGGAGGAGGACGCGGCTTCAACGGCCGTCCCAGTTGAAGCGCTCGCCCCCGGTGACATGATCCGTGTTCGACCCGGAGAAGTCGTTCCTGTTGACGGCGTGCTGGTGTCTGACCGCGTGTTGATGGACACGTCATCGCTTACGGGCGAGGCCTACCCGATTAACGTGAAGCGTGGTGAAGACGTTCATGGCGGTGCCAGTCCTGTTGACGCCACCGTCACCATGCGCGTGACCGAGGCTGCCGGTGCAACTTTGCTGGACCGGGTGATTGGCTTGGTCGAGGCCGCACAAAGCGGAAAGGCTCCAATCCAGCGTCTGGTCGATCGGATTTCGCGTATTTTTGTCCCTGTGGTCATCGGGCTCGCCGTGGTGGCCGCCATCGGGTGGTACCTTTCCGGAGCCCCCCTGGAACAGAGCATGCTCGTGTTGGTGTCCACCCTTGTCATCGCCTGCCCGTGCGCCCTTGGTCTGGCGACCCCGACCGCGCTTGTGGTAGGGACGGGCATTGGCGCGCGCCATGGCATGCTGATCAAGGGCATCGAAGCCCTCGAACAATCGACGAAAATCGACACCGTGGTCCTCGACAAAACCGGAACCATCACCGAAGGAAAGCCCCGTGTCGCTCACATCGAACTCCTGCATGGAGAGATCCCACAGATGCTTGGCATCGCCGCAGCGCTTGAGCACGACAGCCTGCATCCCATTGCGGAAGCCGTGCGGTGGTCATGGTCCAACTTTGACCGCCCACTTCCCGACGTGAACGGCATCACCGTCAAGCCCGGCCAAGGCATCCGTGGCGATGCACACGACGGCCCTGTGGCCATCGGAAACCTCGATTTGATGGACGACATCGGCTTCGAGATTGAACATGAACGCCGTCAGCGCATCGTCGAGCGTGCTCGAACCGGTGTGGGCGTGGTGTTGGTTGGGCACGCGCAGCGCGTGCTGGGTTGGTTGGAACTTCGCGATCAGCTTCGCCCGTCCTCAAAGGACGCCATCGCTGGCATGCAACGCAGTGGATTGGAGGTCATCATGCTCACGGGCGACCAACAGGCCACGGCCGAACACCTCGCAGATGAGGTGGGCATCAACACCGTGCTGGCCGACGTCCTTCCCGATGCCAAGGGTGAGGCGGTGCGAACGCTGCGCGAGAAGGGGCGTACCGTGGCCATGGTCGGAGACGGCATCAACGACGCCGCCGCACTCGCCACGGCCCACCTCGGCATTGCCATGGGAGGTGGCGCAGGAATTGCGGTCGATGCTGCACAACTCGTGCTGTTGCGTGACGATCTGATGGACGTTCAAGGTGCACTGGACTTGGGCCGTCACACGGTTGGGAAAATCCGCACCAACCTCGGATGGGCCTTTGGATACAACGTCGTTGGCATCCCACTGGCCATGGGACTGTTGTTTCCTTGGACGGGTTGGCTCCTTCCACCAGCATTCGCCGCCGCGGCCATGAGCCTCTCAAGCCTCAGCGTGGTGGCCAACAGCCTGACCTTGCGATGGTGGTCGCCGCGCCGTTAGGAGCATTGAAATCCAGCGCCATCCACGTTCCCTCATGCCTATGCTTGGGTTGACGATCGGGGGCATGACCTGTGGATGCTGCTCTGGCCGCGTCAAGCGGGTGCTCGAAGCGCGCCCCGACGTGCGTTCGGCCCACATCGATCACGATTTGGGACGCGGCCTTGTCGACGTGGTGGACGGTGGCGACACCAACGCCATCGTTCAGGCCGTCAACGCCACCGGCTTCTCGTGCACGGTCTAAGGCCGCGAAGCACGACGCCTTCACTGGGCACAATGCGCGATGATCTCGTCGTAATTCGGCTCCTGGCCGAGGCTTTCGCACGTCCAGACATAGCCGACGGTTCCGTCGGCCTCCACGATGACCACGGCTCGGGTGGCCACGGTGTATCCGTCGATGACGAAGTTTTGGTGCGTCAAGCCGTATTCACCGATCATCGTGCGGTGCACGTCGGACAAAAGGGTGAATTCCAATCCATTCTCCTTGGCGAACGCACCGTTGGCAAAGGGAGAGTCCACCGACACGCCAAAGACGGTTGCACCTGCATCGTTCAGGGCTGCCATGGAGTCGCGGAACGCGCACATCTCGGTCGTGCAGACCCCCGTGAAGGCTGCGGGATAGAAGGCCAGCACGACGCGCTGGCCGTGATGGTCGGACAAGGTCACCTTGCTCTTGTCGGTCGCGGTGAGGGTGAAGTCTGGTGCAGCATCGCCAATGGAAACCATGGTGCCCCCACGGGCACGCCGGAATTAATCTTGCTTGGCAAAGACGACGGGTGCGGATTCAAGGCTTATTCGGAATGAGAATCAGTTCTATAAGTTGAGGTACGGTGCCAAGACCATGCGTACCCACGACAGCGATGCAAAGTGCCCCGTCATGCATGGCGGCGGAATGACCCACTCCACGAAAGACATGCGCACCAACGAAGATTGGTGGCCAAAAAACCTCAACCTCAAGATCCTCCACCAGCACGACGTCAAGTCCAATCCAATGGGCGCGGATTTCGACTACGCGGAGGCTTTCAAGTCGCTCGATTACGAAGCGCTCAAGGCCGACCTCCACGAACTGATGACCGACAGTCAAGATTGGTGGCCTGCCGATTACGGCCACTATGGGCCCTTCTTCATCCGCATGACCTGGCACGCCGCGGGCACCTACCGCACCGGCGACGGTCGTGGCGGCGGTGGAACCGGCGCACAACGCTTCGCTCCCCTCAACAGCTGGCCCGACAACGGCAACCTCGACAAGGCCCGCCGCTTGCTGTGGCCCATCAAGCAGAAGTACGGCAACGCGATCAGTTGGGCTGACCTGCTGATCCTCACCGGACAGATTGCCATCGAGTCCATGGGCGGACCCGTCCTCGGCTTTGGCGGTGGACGACCCGACATCTGGCACCCAGAGGACGACATTTACTGGGGAAGCGAAGACGAGTGGCTCGGCGACAACCGCTACGGTGACACCCGCCAAGACCTCGAGAACCCGCTTGCAGCGGTCCAAATGGGGCTCATCTACGTGAACCCACAAGGACCCAACGCGAACCCAGACCCCCTCCTCAGCGCTCAGGACATCCGAGAAACGTTCAGCCGCATGGCCATGAACGACGAGGAAACCGTGGCCTTGACGGCTGGTGGCCACACCTTCGGAAAGGCGCACGGCGCTGGACCAGAAGACCACAAGGGCCCCGAGCCTGAGGGTGCAGCGCTCGAAGAGCAAGGCTTCGGTTGGGCCAGCGACTTCGGCTCTGGTGTTGGCCGTGACACCATCACCAGCGGCATCGAAGGTGCATGGACGGCCAACCCCACCCAGTGGGACAACGGCTACTTCGACATGCTGTTCAAGTACGACGAGACGTGGACCTTGACCAAGAGCCCTGCCGGAGCGCACCAATGGACGCCTTCCAACCAGGAAGAAGCCGACATGGCTCCCGATGCTGAAGACGCTTCCATCAAGGTCCCCACCATGATGACCACGGCCGACATGGCCATGATCCGCGACCCGGAGTACCGAAAGATTTCGAAGCACTTCCATGAGAACCCGGAAGCCTTTGCTGATGCCTTCCAGCGTGCGTGGTTCAAGCTCCTTCACCGCGACATGGGGCCCAAGGCACGCTACCTCGGCCCCGACGTGCCGGACGAGGACTTCATCTGGCAGGACCCCGTTTCCGCAGGCTCCACGTCCTACGACGTGAATGCCCTCAAGGAAGCCATCAAGGGCAGCGGTCTTTCCATCTCCGAGATGGTCGAGACGGCTTGGGCCAGTGCATCCACCTTCCGTGGCTCGGACAAGCGCGGTGGCGCCAACGGCGCTCGCATTCGCTTGGCTCCGCAGAAGGATTGGGCAGGCAACAAGCCTGAGCAACTCTCGAAGGTGCTCTCCGTCCTTGAGCCGCTTGCTGCTTCCCACGGTGCGAGCGTGGCGGACACCATCGTGTTGGCCGGAAACGTCGGCATCGAGACGGCCTCCGGCGTGACCGTTCCGTTCACGCCCGGCCGTGGAGACGCCACGCAGGAACAGACCGATGTCGACTCCTTCGCGGTGCTTGAGCCCGTGTCCTGTGGATTCCGAAACTTCCTGAAGCAGAACTACGCGGTCATGCCCGAAGAAATGATGCTTGACAAGGCACAACTGCTCGGTCTCTCTGCGCCGGAGATGACGGTCCTTGTTGGCGGCCTCCGCTCGCTTGGCGTCAGCTCCGATGAGCGCGGCCTGTGGGGCAGCGGCGATGCACTGGACAACTCGTTCTTCACCACCTTGCTCGACATGAGCGTCGCGTGGACCCCAACCGGCAGCAACTCCTACCAGGCGAAGGATCGCGCCACGGGCGCCGATGTTCGCACGGCCACGCGCTACGACCTGGTCTTTGGAAGCAACTCCCAACTCCGCGCGATCGCCGAGGTGTACGCGCAGGACGACAACAACGGCAAGTTCGTCGCAGACTTCATTGCTGCGTGGAACAAGGTCATGAACGCAGATCGGTTCTGAACGAGACACATCAACAGACCTGAGCAGGAATTCAGCGGGTGATGAGATGGCTGGGGACAAACCCACGCCACAACGCCGCCAAACCCGGCAGGGCGTGCTGATTGAACAGGCCGTGATGGACCTCCACCATCACCCCAGCGCAAAGGCGGTCCACGCCAGCCTGAGCGAAGAGGGCGTGGCCATGGCCACGGTCTACAGGCAACTCGCGCGGATGGTGGAAGACGGTGTGCTCAACAGCGTCGAACATCTTGGTGAGACCCTCTATGACACCAATTTGCAGCCGCACGCCCACGCCGTGTGCACCGCATGTGAGCAGATTTGGGACGTCCCGTTGCCAGAGATGGAGGGCCCAGAACCTGAAACCCAGCCCCTCGCCACGGTCGAGGACGTTGACCTCACCTTCCGCGGTCTTTGCCCTGCTTGCGCTTGAAAATCGTGTGCTGCGAAGCATGGTGCAGGGGGCAGGATTCGAAGGTTGAGCCCTTGACCAACGTCATGGGCGATGCCTCAGGTTCTGTCACCTAACCATGGAATCGAAAGGAAAGTGCAGGGGGCAGGATTCGAACCTGCGAACCGTTGAGGAATGGGACCTAAACCCACCGCCGTTGACCAAGCTGGGCGACCCCTGCGTGGTTGACTGCGCGTGCGCCTCCCTCATCAAGATGAGCCCCCGCCACCGCCGGAGCCGAACATGGCCGAGCGGGCGGACGATTGGAGGAGGTAGAGCAGGACCAACGAGACCCCTTGGAAGGGCAGCATGAACGCCAGGAGCCACATGTAGCGAAGCGCCAAACCCGTCTCGAGCACGGTCTCGTTGATGTCGTCGGGGTGGTGGTACACGGTCACCTCTGAACCGGCAGGGTAGCGATCGACCATCTTCGATGCCAAGCGCGATGAGGCGTAGCAGTCCTCCATTTTGGAAAGGTCTTCACCGGACAGGAGGTTGCCGTAGCCGTAACTGTAGCGCACCTCGACGCAGTAATTTGTGCTGCACCCTTCCTCGTCACAACTGACCTCTTCACTCACCCAGCTGCGGTCCATTGTGCCCAGGGTTTCCTCCCAATGCCTGGTCCTATGCTGTTCAATCAGATCGCCCGTGATGACCACCGTGGCCACCGCGGTGCCCCCAATCCAAAACACGGAGAAGAACAAGAGAAAGAACACGCCGATCATCGTCGCTCCGGCCTCATCTTCCTCCTGGTCGAACGCTTCCTCAGTCAGCTCAACGGACGGTGCCCGTCCGGCATCGGTCTCGGTGTTCGCTGCCACAGGCGCGGCGGGGAGGATGCCCAAGGACACCGCTTCCGGCGCAGTTTGGACCGGCTCGGCGGGAGCGGAGTCCGTGGTGGCCACCTGTTCAGGCGCATCAACGGACTCCCAGAAAGGCGTGGACGAATCCGAGGGCATCACGTTCGTCCCTTCTCGGCCCGACCTTTGAATGGTCCGCCGAACCCCCTGCTGCCCGCCTCATCGAAGCCCTGATACACGGAACTTCATTCCTCGATACATGGCTGGGAACTTCACGTCTCCGCTCATTGAACTCCGTGGCGTTCGTCGTGTTTACACCTCCGCCGGCGAGACCGTCGCGGCCCTCGACGGCATCGATTTGGACCTCAAACAGGGCGAAGTGGTGGTGATGCTCCTCGGCCCCTCAGGGTCCGGAAAAACCACCCTACTGAACGTGCTCTCGGCCATGGACAGCCCAACAGAAGGGACTTACCGCTTCCTTGGAGAAGAAGTCCCCACCGCACCGGACGCCGTTGAAACCACGCGTTTTGGCATCGGCATGCCCCATCCCTTGCTTCAGCCTCTGGTGTGGCCGGTGGAGGTCGTGGTCCGTTTGGTGCAAGGCACGGTCCGGGCGCCGGGGCGAGCCATGGCGTCGCGTCGGCGCGCCAAGGCCCTCGAAGCCCAGGCCTCCTTCCGGCGACGCAACATCGGGTACGTCTTCCAGCAATACAACCTCCTTGGTGACCTGACCGTGCTTGAGAACGTGATGCTCGCTCAGGAGATTGCAGGGGCGCGAGACCGGACCCATGCCATGGACATGATCCAAAGGGTCGGGCTCGAAGGCTTGCACGACCGTTTTCCGTCCGAGTTGTCCGGCGGTCAACAACAACGTGTGGCCATCGCCCGAAGTTTGGCCAAAAAAGCACAACTTCTCCTGGGTGACGAGCCCACGGGAAACCTCGACAGCGAGACCACGCAGCAGGTCATGGAAGTCCTTCTGAGCATTTGCAGAAAGCAGCAGGTCACGGCGGTCATCGTCACGCACGATGAGAGCCTGACGCAACACGCAACACGTGTGCTCCGCCTTGACTCCGGGCGCTTGCAAAGCGACGAGCGAGGAGCTGCTGGAACGATCGTCGGCAAGGGGAAGGCAGCGATGAAAGACGCCATCGAAACCGCAGAAGAGGTGGTCGACACCGTACGCCGCCCGGTTGAGGCCGCCATTCAGGGCAGCCTTGCGACCGCGAAAGCCCTGACGGGTGTGGCCAAAGACATCGCTGACGCTGCACGACCAAAACGCAAGGAGTGAACGACATGCGTTTGCAGCTTCGCCGACTTGCCCGTCACTGGGTGCGGAACCGCGTGGTGACCGGCGTTTTCCTGTTGCTGCTCATTCTGGCGAGTTCGGTCTCGGTGATGTTTGCGGAGCACATCCGCAACGCGGACGAGGTCTACGCTGAATACTACGGTGAGACCAACCTTGGGGACCTTTTCGCGACGGGCCCGGACGGTTTCACCTACGATGCAGTGGCCCTGGAGCGCGCGTGCGCTTCGACGCCCGACACGGCTGGGCTCGCGATTGCTGCCTGCGAATCACGCATGGTGATCCGTGGTGAATACGCCCATTCCGAAGCGCAACGCACCTTCCTTGCGGATGCAAAGGGGTGCAGTTCGTTGGCCGCTTGCGACGATGAGGTCCTCACCACAGGCACGCTGGTCGTGCACGGCATGGAGGTGACCGAAGACGGCCTTGGTCGCATCAACCGACCCTACGTTGCCGAAGGTTGGGGAAGGCACGCTGAGGGGCCGAACGAGGTGGTGCTGGATCACGTCGTCAAGGAAGAAACGGGCGTGGACCTCGGGGACAGCGTGACCTTCGTGCTCAACGGCACCACGGTCAGCTTCGATGTCGTC
The DNA here is from genome assembly GCA_964228865.1 of Salinimicrobium sp. Classification (GTDB taxonomy): domain Archaea; phylum Thermoplasmatota; class Poseidoniia; order Poseidoniales; family Poseidoniaceae; genus MGIIa-L3. The sequence goes on from CAXRAI010000037.1 coordinate 17,695, forward strand.
GGCTTTGCCAGCCAGCCTGACCATGCGTATTACGTCCCTTCAGCCGACGTGCTCGTTCCGGTTCCTGGCAGCCTCGTGGCCGCCTACATGAACCGGACCGCGCTCCTCGAGCACCTCGGCGAGCGCCCTGAAGTTCGAAACCGACTGCTGGTGGACGTCGAAGGAACCCCGACCTACGATTTCCCGGAGACGCCCGAGCGCGAGGGTGAGGCGCTGGCTGATTTGGCCGAAGCCTTGGCGACCTCCCTCGAATCTGAGGGCTTGACCACCATGCGCGTCGGTGATCGAACGTCCTTGTTTGGTGTGGAATTCCTCCGAATTGACCTCGAGGGCAACCGGACGATGCAACCGGTGATGCTCGGTATGCTGGTCAGCGTGTCTGCCCTCGTCCTCGCGGTCTCACTGGAGCGCTTGGTTCGCCGTCAGCGCCGTGAAATCGCCGTGCTTCGTTCCCTCGGAACACCGAGCCGCACGCTGCTTGTGGCGTACCTGCTTCCACCCGTGGTCATGGGGTTGCTGGCCAGCATCGCGGGCGTGGCCCTCGGCATCCAGATGACGGAAGCCTTCACGCCCTACTACTTCTCCATCGTCGGCAGCGTCCCTGTCATCGACGTCATCCACGACCCGGCGGTGTGGTTGACCACGATCGTGAGCGTCATGTCCATCGTCGTCATCTTCACCCTCTGGCCGGCCTGGTCCGCCGTCCGCATGTCGCCGTTGGAAATCGACCGGCGCGATGCAGGGGAGCGCCCTGGCGTGCTCGTGCACTGGCTCAGTTCCTCCTTGCCCTCCTCGCTTGCCCTCGGTGCAAGGGCAATGTTCCGTCATCCGCTCCGCTTGACCGTGACCGTGGTCGGACTCGGCATGGCGATGATCCTCTCAAGCGGGTTCGCACTGCTCGTCGCCTCCATGGAAGACGCGTTCCTCGAAGCGCAGGAAGCCGACACATGGCAATACGCCATCGCCTACAACCCGTTCGACGCCGAGCCGGTCGAGACGTGGCTCGAGGGCGAGGGGGCGGGCTGGGACACCGAGCGCGCCCTCACCGTTCCTGAGGTCAACGCCACGGGCGACACGCGCGCCATGACCTTGCACGCTCGGACGGCGTTCGGCACCGACGAGGCCGATGCGATGCACCTTACGCGGCTCGTCGAGGGGCGCTTGCCGGTCGCCGGTGCAGCGGTTCCCGAAGCAATGGTGGACGTCGGAGCGGCCACGCTGCTTGAGTGGTCCGTGGGCGACCGGGTCGAAGTGCTGGTGGGCGTGACCGTTCTCGAGGTGGAGATCGTCGGCATCGCCGATGAATTCGAGCGAAGCCTGTGGACGCATCACGAGGACGTGGCCGAGACCATCGGCATGCTCGGGCTCTACAACATGGTGATGCTGCGCTCTGACGATGCAAGCCTTGCTGTCCCGTCCGGCATCGCTGGGGCCGCGGTGTTGGACCAGGAAGCCATCCGTGACGGCTTCGCTGAAGGTTGGGAACAGCAATCACAAATCCTTGGTGTCTTCATTGGGGTGGGCCTGCTCATCGCTGGCGTCATCCTGCTGAACACGCTCATCATCAACCTGACCGAACACGACGCTGAGTATGCCACGCTTCGGATCCTCGGGGCATCGACGCCAAGGATGGGGGCCATCCTCACTGCGGAACACGTCATCATTGGTGCCTTGGCAGCCTTGTCAGGCAGCCTGTTTTCAATTTGGGCGGCAAACGCCATGATGGTCTCCTTTTCCACATGGTCGTTTTACTTCGCACTCGACCTTGACCTCACGGTGGTGGTGCAGTACGCGTTGCTCCTCTTCCTCGCAGCCCAAGCGATGACGTTGGTCGGATTGAGGCGACTCCGCCACATGGATTTGGTCGAGCGTTCGAAGAGCTTCGGACAGTGAAGCCACGTACGCGCCAAAGACAGGCCTTGATATGCCGACCCAAGGAGAACATAACGTGGATGAAGCGGGGCTGCATCGTCTGCCGGCTCAAATCGTGGGTCAGGCAAACCGACTCCACCTCGTGATGCTGGTGCTGACCTTGCTGATGGTGCCGGGCGCCTTGCGGGCGTTGGAACCCATCGACATGGAAGCCTACGACATGGAATCACCCGAGTTGAACGCCCAGACCACCATCGACGAGACCTTCGCCTCCTCCGAAGTCATCGTCGCCTTCCTTGTCACGGTACGGGATCCGGTTCACATCGACCTCGAAGAAAACGTGCCGCGAGTAAGCACATCGGACGGACAACCCGACAGCACCACCTTTCCACCGGTGACGGAGATCATCGAAAGCGGCGAGCCGTGGGCTGGAATTGACGCTCCGTCCGGGGGCATTCTGAACATCACCTTGCTGCGTGAAATCGATGCCAAGGCTGACCTCATTCGAAACCATCCCATCAACACCACACTCAAGCCATTGGTCAACGACGTTACGGGAGCGCAGACGGACGGCGTGATGACCCTGCCCGACATCTTCCGCGCCTTCATGGCCAACGAGTCCATCCTCACCCGACCCTCGAAGGACACGTTTGGGAACGACGTGCCTCCAGCCACCGACTGGAGCGATTGTGGCGAACTGGAGTGCCTCATGTTCGACGACGCCAACCTGACCCAAGACCACATCGACCTTGCAAGCCAGCGGCTTGTGGAGGCCAGCGACAACACCTTCCTGCGATGGCTGTCCTTGGACCGCGGTTTCCGGGCCGACATGAACGCGGTCAGCAGCGGACCAATCGGCGGTACACTGCTCAGCGACGGAACGTGGTCCAGCGACCTCATCGGTCAAGGGCGTTGGTCAGCAAGCGCTTCGTGGCTGCTCATTCAACTCGACCGGGGTGAGATGACCGAAGCGGGTTGGACCATGTCGTGGAAAGACGCCGCTCAGGAGACCTCGCTTCGCATGACCGACGAAGGGTTGGTCATCGGTGGATTCCGTCTGGCCGAAGGCGAGTTGGTGCTGCACCCGCCAACCTACGACGAGGCCACTTGCACCGCCATGGTGGAGGAGGGGCGAGGGCCGTGTTCCATTGAATGGAGCGTCATGGAACTCGAAGGCATGCTGCGCCAGCATGACCAGCACAGCATCAGCCTGCAGGTTGGGCAGGGCGTCAACGTCGAGGTCAACCGCGAGCTCCAGGCCAGTGCAGGCCTGATTGCACTGATGGGCCTCGCCATCGCGGTGCTGCTCTTCGTCTCCTTGCGTCGACCGTCCGACGTGGCCATCGTGATGGTCGCTCTTGGTGGAGCCTTGTTGTGGATGCAGGGCCTCATTGGACACCTGGTCTCGGTCACGGAATGGCTTGGGTTTTCCTTCATCGCCCGTTCACAATTCTCGAACCTGCTTCCGATCCTCGTGATGGCGCTGGGCATCGACGACAGCCTCCACGCGCTGCATCGGTACAAGGAAGAGCGCGGACTTGGTCGAAACCCGGAAGAAGCGACCCAAATCACGGTACGGCGGGTTGGTCGAGCCATCTTGCTGACCTCGCTGACCACCACCGCGGCCTTTGCGGCGAACCTTTTCTCCGACATCGCCGCTTTGCGTTCCTTCGGCGTGGAGGCGGCTTGCGGCATCTTCGCTGCCTTCCTGCTGACCGGCATTTGGGCTCCTGTGCTGAGGATGAGCGTGGACCAATGGCTTGAGGGGCGGGGTCGCCCGACCGCCCCGCTCCACAAAGAGGAGCGGACGCCGCGCCTCACCGTGGTGCCGGTCAAGAGCGGACAGTGGAAGCATGCGCTGGTCATCGCCGTACTCGCCTTGTTGCTCACCGTGCCCGCCGCGGTCGGCATGGCCCGGCTTGAGGGTGATTTCGCCGTGGAGGACTTCCTCGATGCCGAATCTGACTTCGCGTCCGGCGTGAACCTCGTCAACGAACGCTTCTCGGACGAGGGCGAACCTGCCATGCTTCTGCTCGAAGGCGACGTCCTCGACCCTGCGGTCTTCGCGGGCATCGAAGCCTTCCGTCAGGCCCTTGATGAGACGCCAGACGACGTCGCGGACAAGGTGACTCGGACGCCGGACGGGTCGATCGACATCCTCGCTTTGGACGAGATGGTCAACTTGGCCATCTTCTCAATGCTGGAAGACCCGGCACCGTTTGAAGCCGCAGGGTTGAACCTCGACGCGGACGACTACGGCATCGGATGCAACCGGGTCGGTGCAGCGCAACTTCCCGACCTCGAAGACAGGGACTGTTTGGCCTTCTTCTACGGCTTCCTGTCGCTGAACGGCGTCCCTGGGACTTCGTCCATTCCCGCCATTCCCACCAGCATCGTTGCCTTGTACATCACGCCGGAAGTGCCCCTGAACGCCAGCGCTCCGTGGTTGGATGAAAACGGCGCACCGGCGGAATACGACGTCATGCTCATCCGCTTCGGCATCACGCGCCCTGAACATTTCCCGAGCCTCAAGGAAGGTCTGGAAGAGATTTGGCGGGACTTGTCCGTGTTCACGAACCTCTCATCTGGGACCTACGAAGCGCCAGGGGAGGCCACCGAAGAGGAGCCACTCACGTGGGTGATGTTGACCGGTCGGCCGATCATCCGTTATTCTGCAAGCACCGCCATGCAGGACGAAATGCAATCCTCCTTGCTCTTGGGCACGCTCTTCGTGTTCGTCACGCTGACCATCGGCCTGCGCTCGCCCGCACAGGCCGCGATGTCGCTTGGACCGATCCTCGTGGTGGTGGTGTGGCTGTACGGCCTGATGCACCTGGCAGGAGCCAGCCTCAACATCGTCACGGTCACCATCGCCACCATCTCCCTTGGCGTCGGCATTGACTACTGCATTCACGTCACGGAGCGCTACCGTGAATCACGAAACGAAGGGGCTTCGCACGACGCGGCCCTGCATGCGGTAGGTGGAGCCTGTGGCGCTGCACTGGTTGGATCCGCCGCCTCTGACATCGCCGGCTTTGCGGTCATCGCCACCTCCCCAATGGGCCTGTTTTCGAGTTTCGGCACCTTCTCTGCCACGATGATTGCCTTGTCCCTCATCGCCAGCCTGGTCCTGACAACCGCCGGCCTTGGCCTGTTGCATGGGCCTGAGAAAGAGGCCTCTGCGCCGAGCGATTGAAGAAGAGGGCCTCTGACCACAAACCGTCAGGCGCAGGGGGAGACCCCCGGTCAGGCGGTGACGACAATGCCCGAGGAACCCAAGGATGAGGACGACTGGACGGCCTATGCCAGCGCGGGATTCGGACAAACGGACTACTCCTTGTGGGACGACGTCAACGTCGAAGAGGCAGAATCCACAGAGGCAGACGCGGATTTCGACGAAGGCGACGACCTTGACGACGAAATGTGGGAGGAGCCAGAGCAGTTGGGCACCCACACCGAGGAAGTCCCTCGCGCACCCAACCCTGCGGGTCACAAGCACATGGTGCGCATCGGTTGTTGCGACACCTGTTTGGGACGGCTTGGCGGCAAGCAACGCTACGACCAGAGCATGGTTGAATCTGGCCTTGAGATCCGAGCGGCTGTGGTCGACCGCGACCCCCACCTTGACGGGGCCAAAGAGGACGTTGGGCTGTGTCCCTTCTGTGAGGACCTCTTCGACGAGGTCGACCTGTTGGCGGATCTCATCACCGAGGCCTTGGAAGGACGTGAAATCGGCCGGCTGCAGGTCGGAGCGCGTTTCCCCAAAGATCAGACCGAAGAAGAGGACGTCATGCGCAAGCGGTACGGAGCCGGTGGCTCAGACCCCCTCAAGTCGTCCTTGGTCGCCTTCGTGGCGGAAGCGGTGAAGGCGCGCATGGACGATGTACGGATCGTCACGGAGAACCCCGAGGTTCTTGCCATCATCGACGTCACCACCTTGACCGTGGACCTTGACGTGCGTTCCGTCTACCTGTACGGGCGCTACCGTAAACTCGAACGCGGCGTGCCACAAACGCGGTGGCCGTGCCGTGCGTGCAAGGGTCGCGGATGTGACCGGTGTGAGGGAACGGGGTTGCAGTACGCCACCAGCGTGCAACAACTGGTCGCGAACCCCTTGCGGGACATTTTGGGGGCCGAGGACGACGCGTTCCACGGCATGGGCCGTGAAGACATCGATGTCCGCTGCCTCGGCCGTGGCCGACCCTTCGTGGTCGAGCTCAAGGCTCCAATGCGCCGCACGGTCGATGCGGCATCGGCCATGGACGCCATCAACGAGGCCGCGGATGGCGCCATCGAAGTGACCTCACTTCGCCCTTCGAGCCGCAAAGAAGTGGTCCGCGTCAAGGACACGGCCGCAGAGAAATCCTACGCCATCCGTTTCCGCCTGAGCCCGCTGTCCGAGAAGGAGCACGCCAAGCTCGTCGCGCCAATGGACCTGACCAAAGAGGACGTGCAGGAGCGCGGTGGACGCAAGCAGAAAGGCCGACGAAAGCGACGTGGGGACCGCGGCGCTCCGGCCACGAAGCCAATTCCTGAACCGGAACCTGAGGTCCCGGCCGTGGATGAGTCTGCACTTCAAGCGATGAAGAAGGCCGAGTTGGTCGACCTGGCCAAAGCCCAGAACTTGGCCATCTCCGGCACCAAAGCCGACCTTGTTGACCGCCTCCTTCAGGCTGCACCTGCCGAAGCAGCCCCGATGCAGATGGCCAATGCCGAGGAAATCGAGCAGATCATCGAAGGCCTGCGTGGCGCCATGCTGGCTCAGCGCACGCCGGAACGTGTGGCTCACCGCCGGGCTGATCTTGTTCGTCGCAGAAAGGTACTGGAAACCAGCGAACCCGTCGTTGAAATCATGGAGGAAGGACACACGGAAGTCGAGTTTACCCTTCGGTGTGAATCGGGGACCTACGTCAAAGAAACCGTGCACGGCGACGGTGGCCGCACCCAACCATCGGTGGCTGCGCTCATCCGCGCACGCTGCGATGTGCTGTGGCTTGACGTGGCGGACATCCACGCCGATTGAGGACGTTCCTTCATCCGTTGCGCTTAAATGAGGCACGATGGTCGGCAGGATGCCCAGAAGGCGATGACGCTCTTCACCACGGGCAGGAATTGAGGATCATGAAGCGCTCACATGGGCTCCGTGTCGGTACCCGCAGCATCCTTCGCCGCCGCCGCAGCGAGCGATCTCGCATCAACATCTCCCGCGTCATGCACGACTACGCCGAAGGCGACCGTGTGGCCATCGTCCTCGACGGTGGTCAACAGCGTGGCATGCCCCACCGCCGCTTCCAAGGCCGCACCGGCTTCATCCAGCGCCGCCAAGGCGCTGCATGGATCGTCGCGGTCAAGGACGGCAACATGCAGAAGACCGTCATCGCGCGCCCAGAGCACCTGCGCCCGCTTGAGTGAGGTGAGACCATGAGCGACGAGGAAACCTACGCCGATTTTGCCACCGTGCGCGACCTTTTGCTCGACGCTGAAAGCCGTCGAAAGCAACTCACCTACGAGCAGACCGCTGCCCTTCAGCACGCCGAGTGGGCCGCTAGCGACCAGCGCATGGGCTACAAGACCAATCCCAAGGTGTACCAAGACCTGCTGAGTGCCGTGCTCGAAATCGACGTCTTCCAAGGCCACGACGACCTCGCGGCCAAGATCGCTGAACTCCTCCCCGACACCGAAGATGCCGTGCGCGCCGTGACCGCGAGCCGCCGCATCTCCGTCTCGGACGGTGACGTCCAGCAAGTGCTGGAACTCGTGGCCCAGCACGTTGGGTTTGAGTGAGTCCGCCCGTGAGGTGAACCCATGTCCTCACCCGGACGAGACCGTCGCGTCAACATCCCGAACCGTCGGGAGAAAGAATCCTCTTCTCCAACGTCCTGGAAGGCGCCCGCCTACGGCCGACCCCAACCTGCACCGAAGCAGGAGCCACGTCAACCGCAGGCTCCTCGCCAATCCCGTCAGCCTCGAAAGGACGGTGGACGAGGACGTCAACAGCGTTCACGAGCCCCCCAAGGCCTGCCCAAAGATCACCCACTCCGAGCCTCCGCATGGGCCCGGGTGGTCGAACATGACCTTGGGGAGAACGTGCTTGTCGTCGTGACCGAACACGACGGAACCCTCGGTCGCGTGGCCACCGTGGAAGGCGCTGAATTCCAAGCGGTGGGTGAGCGCGTGTACATTGGCGACGACCGCAGCAAGCGCACGGTCGTCGAGCGTTTGCTTGGCGTGGCCAAACTCGAGCGTTTGTCCCCGGCCGCGCAAGAGCAGCTCCCCCTCGCGATGGCGGAATTGGTGAAGGCCAACGCTGCACACTTCCTGAAGGGGTTCTACAACGTCGCTGGACCGATCAACCGCAAGACGCACGCCTTCCAGTTGCTCACCGGGGTGGGCCCGAAAAAGGCCGAAGAGATGGTCGATGCTCGCCGCTCGAGCGGTGGATTTGCGACCTTCGAAGCGCTTGACGAGGCCTGTGGCCTCGACGGCGCCGGTGCCCTTGCACATCGATTCGCAGAGGAGATTCTGGACCGGAACCTCCAACCACGTCTCGTCGAGATGCTCCTGCCGGTGAAGGCATGAGACGCGCTGCTGACCTCGTCGCCCGCCTTCAGGCCCGTCAACCAAACGACCGAAGCCTTGGGCAGCACTTTCTGGTTGACGAGACCCACCTCAACGCCATCGCCACCATGGCGGGGGACCTTGCCGGCCGTGCTGTGTTGGAAATTGGCCCAGGGCCAGGCACCCTCACAGAACACCTCCTGCGCGCCGGTGCCGTGGTCCACGCCATCGAGATTGATGCTGCCGCAGTGGACCACCTGCAATCGACATTTGACGAGGAGATTCAAGCAGGGCGCCTGTCCCTCGTGGAGGGTGATGCACTGACGGCGGCTTGGCCAGACAAGATCGATGCGATCGTCTCCAACATCCCCTACCAGATCTCCTCTCCCCTCATCGATGCGCTCGAAAAGCATCGTCAGCACCACGGCGCACCCGAGGTTGTGGTGCTGCTCGTTCAGGAAGAATTCGCGGAACGGCTGACCCTCGCCACGCCCGCGGACCGGGGGAGCCTCGGCATCTGCACGGCCCTTGGCTGGTCCAGCACGATGGAGCGGCGCGTCCCTCCCGGTGCCTTCCGTCCCCCACCCGCCGTCATGTCACGGGTGTGCGTGTTGCGGCCCATCGAACTCCCTTCACTCGTGGATCATCGTTTGGTCCGGCACACGGTGCATGCCGCCTTCCACCACCGTCGCCGCAAACTGCGCACCTCGCTGCGGCGGCCGCCACGTCGGTTGTCGCGCTTGTCCGGGTGGCACACCGCTCGATGGAAGGCGGCGCTTGCTTCGATGGAGGACGAGCCCGTGCTCGATCTGCGTCCTGAGGACCTGAGCGTGGAGGCGTGGTGCGCGTTCTGCCAGCGGCTTGCCTCGGCTGAGGTTGAAAACCTCTGAACGAAGGTTTGCCGTTGAGAAGGCACCTTTTCATGGGAGGGCCTTCACGCATCGCCTGCGCGGAGGGGTTTTTATGGCGAAGAAGGACACCTACCTGGCTCTGCTTCGACGCGGTATTGACGAGACCACAGCCATGCAGTTGGCCGATGCTGGCCTCAAAATTGGTGACCTCAAGAAGATCGACCAGACCATGCTCGTCGAAAACTACGGCCTCAAACCCGACATCGCGGATGGCGTTCTTGAAATCATCAAGGCCGGGCCCCAATCCCACGGCAAAGAGCGCTTCCTCTCCAAGGTCTTGGCTCCTGAACGCAAGCAGGAAAGCAAGATCGAGGAAATCCGGTTCCAGCGCGAGCGCAGGGACGTGCTCGCGGAACTGGCCGAACAGAAGGAACGCCTCAAGATCGCCAAGGTCGAATCCTTCCGTGCGCAGAAGCTGGTCATGAACCGGCTCGGCAAGACCGTGGAGCTCATCGTCAAACTCGAGGACAACCTCGAGGACGAAACCAAGGACGACTTGAAGGTCAAGATCCGCGACCAACTCGAAACCCGTGGGCTCGAAGCGGCCCGTGACCACGAGATGTTGGAACTCGACGGTACGCCACAGGACATCGTCGATTACCGGCGCAAGCACGTGCCTGCCTTGGTGATGCATGCGTGCCCCATGTGCAACGAGGAAATGGACCCGCGTCAGTCCCGTGACGAGGACCGCCCCGACGAGTATGCCCTGATGTGCTGGGATTGTGAGACCAGTTTCCAACCCGAGCTCATCATCAACGTCATGGCTCGCTTGGACGGAGAAAGCCGCATCACGGTCGAAGAAGGCCGCCGCCCTCGCAACCCTGTCCCGCCCAAGCCCGCTCGTATGGACCTTGAGAGCGTGAACCGCCTGATTGAGGCGGACCTTGAATCCACCAACGCTGACGCCGACGCCATGACCGCGCAGGTCGAATCCAGCGCCTTGGTTGGTGGCCTGATGGACATCAACGACTGGATCGACCAAACCATTGCGGCCAAGGGCTACATCCAAGCGCAAGAAGACCGCGAGGACTTCATCTTGAGAACGGGTGCAGGTGCGACGAAGTTCAACAAGTGGATGAAAAAGGCGGGCTTGTACTTCAACAAGCAAACCGGCCGCTGGACGCGGTTCAAGGACCGTTGAGGTGCCCACATGGGTCCCTTGGTCCGCTTTTTTCGCGGTGCCACCCTGCTCGGGCAAACGCCAACCAACGAGGACCAAACCTTGGTGGAACATGCGCTTGAGGCCGGTTTTGCCTTGCCGACGAACTGCACGTCCGGCACGTGTGGTTCGTGCATGGTGACCCTGTTGGACGGGCATGTCGCCCTGCCAGACCCGTTGCCACCCGGTTTGGATGAATTCTTGGTGGACGAGGGAGCCCGGCTTGGTTGCATTCAGCGGCCAAGTGGCAACGTGGACATCGAAATTCGTCCACCCATCTGAGGTGAGGTTGTGGCGTGGGGCATCGAAGAGACCCTCCTCTTGGGCCTGAACATTGCAATCGTGGCCCTGATCGTTTGGGCCCTTCGAAGAAAAGTGCAATTGAAATTGGCCGAGGTCGAAGAACGGCACCAACGGAAGGCAGAACACCGTGCTCCGGTTGAAAATGACGAGCCCATGCGTTGATGAACGCCCGACGAACAACGTCCACCATGCTCACGCCGGAGGTGCTCGGAAGCGCCCTTCCCGTGGGTCGCTTTGTCATCGGCCTTCGGCGCCTTCTGAACGAAGAGCCGACCCTCCAGCACCAGATGCTTCGGGGGGAAATCGCCCGTTGGAGCCGCGCCCGTTCCGGACACGTGTACTTGACGTTGCGCGATGATGAGGGGTCGATCGATGCGGTGATGTGGTCGAGCCGAGCACCGGACCAGGACGTTCAGGAGGGGGCTGAAGTGGTCGTCGTTGGGAGCGTGGACCTGTACCCTCCACGCGGTCAACTGCAACTTCAGGTCACCTCCATCCATGCGGTGGACACCATTGGCGACTTGGAGGCTGAACGGAGGAAACTCATCGCCTCACTGAAAACCGAAGGCGTGCTTGACCGGCCACGCCGTACGCTGCCAACCGTTCCACGCCACGTCGCCATCGTCATCGGCGCAGAATCCGCGGCCGAAGCCGACGTGCTTCGTCTGACCGAAAACCGGTGGCCAGGGCTGCGGCGAACCGTCATCGGTGTGCTCGTTCAAGGCGAAAAGGCCGCGGAGGAAATTGCCCGGGGGCTCCGTGTGGCGGCGCGTCTCGCCGACCCTGACCACGCGCGCACGCGTGGTGTACCGCCCGTCGACGTGATCATCGTGGGTCGTGGCGGCGGTTCTGCAGAAGACCTCTGGGCCTTCAACCTCGAACGGGTGGTTCGGGCCATGGTGAGCATGCCCGTGCCCGTGGTTTCGGCCGTTGGACACGAATCGGATGTGTTGGTCAGCGACCTTGTTGCGGACGTCAGGGCCTCCACGCCTTCGGATGCAGCCGAACGGGTGGTCCCGGTACGGCTGGATTTGGACCAGCATCAGGACGGCTTGGCCCTACGCCTCGAAGGGGCTGCTGCTCGCCGTTTCGCTGAGGTGCGCCAGCACCACCGCCTGTTGCGTCATCGGTTGGCAGGCGCGCCCGTCTCTGGACTTGCTCGGGCCCGAACACAACTGACCGAACTTCAGTCACGCCTCGACCACACCGTGGACGCACGGGTGGGTGCAGCCATGCGCAGCCTCACCGAACATCAGCATGCGCTCCAACGGGCTGCAGACCTGCACCTCGCCCAACATCGCGAACGGTTGGCCGGCCTCGAAGCCGCGCTTCGAACCACGGACCCGCGCAAGGTGTTGGAGCGAGGGTACGGCATGCTCCAACAACCCGACGGTGGCGTGATCGGTTCGGTTGCGGACGTGGCGGTGGGCGATGCCCTCTTGGTCCACCTCGCCGACGGAACGGTAACCACGGCGGTCGAGGACGTGAACAGGACGTGAACACCATGACGGAAAACCCAACTTACAGCGAGGCCTTGCAGCGTTTGGAAGCCATCGTCGCCGAACTGGAACGAGGCGGCACCGACCTCGAGGCCACGGTGAAGATGTTTGAGGAAGGCACCGAACTCCTTCGCACATGCCAGTCGCATCTCGACGAGGCCGAGGGCCAGCTCAAGCGGCTGCGTTTGGTCGAGGCGGAAGCGGAACTTGAGGAGCCAGAAGCATGAGTGCTCGACAGCGCGCCCTCCAACAGCGGCTTGCGAAACGCCTGCGCACCTGGCAGGACCCGCACGGTGGCGCACCTTTTGTCGAACGTGTGGAACACATTGACCTCGGTGAGGGAGGGCAGTGCCGGCTGACCGTCCGGCCCTCCCGTCCACATTGCCCGTGCTGCTTGTACGATCTCGAAGCGCTCCGAGAGGCGTTGTTGGCCATCCGGGGGGTTCACGCCGTGGAACTCCGCGTCATTGGGGTGCCTGAGCCGGCGTTGTGGGAGCGGGCGCTGAATCCGAGCGCATGACCCACCACGAACAGGGCAGCGTCCACACGGCAATGGACAAGCCCCACGCCACGGCGGAACCCCACCAAACGCCAAGCACGGGAAGGGACCACATCGCCAAGCACGCATAGACGGCCACGCTGGTCGAACCCAGCAGCATTGGGCCCGCTGCTCCAAGCGGCACGTCCGGTCCTTGCGACAACCACAGCCCGACCATCGTGGTCAGAAAAATGGCGGGAAACACCGAGGACAAACCCGCCAACAACGGCAAACCAAGGCCAGAGAGGTACACGGCCAAACCGATCGCTGTGGCGGCCGCAAGGCCGCGTGCCATGATCTCAGCCGACCCTGGGCTTCGATGACCCGCGGGGGCTGGACGCGGTCCCCGCGCTACGGTGATGCCCATGGCAGCAAGACCCACGGTGCCAACAAGCGCCAACGTCATGGCTTCCATTTGCAGCAAGAGCGGCTCCAACGTGAGCAAAACCACCGCGCCAAAAGCACCCCACACGAGGAGCGCGGTGGTGGTGGTGAGCATCAGCGCCCCGCCCCCGGTGCTTGACAGTCGGGGTGGAACCAGCACGTAGACCAGCAAGAAGCAGCCGTTGATCAGCATGCCATAGGGCACCACGGCCAAACTGGCCGCCAAAGCCTCGGCATCGGAAGCCAGCGCCAATCCGATGCCGGCGGGAACGATGGTCGTCGGTATGGTGCCCAGCACACCACCGATGCGTCCGCCCCAACGCTCAATCACAAGGGTCACGGCAATGGCGACCACCGCCGAGAGCACCGCGGAAAGCACCACAGCGGTCGCTAACATGTCATGCCCCCAGCATGGCCCAGGCTCGATCCAACAGGTCGGCATCGTGTCCATGAAGCACGTCCAATGGCACGCCGTGGCTTATTGGCACCACAGCAGGAAGCATGTCAAGGTGCATGAGGAAGGGATGAAGGCTGGCCGCTTCACGGCCGGCTTCATCGTCGAGGTGGACGAGCACGCATCGACGGCCGTCCCCTGACCATGTGTCGGCGGCCATGGCCAAATCAGAGCATTGCACGCATCCGCTTTGACCGACCAACAGCAAGAGGTGGTCGGCATCCAAGGCGGCAACGACCTCGCCCGGCATGGGCACCAGCACGACATCACCCCTCGGCGAAGGGATCGATGTTGACGATCTGCTCGATGTCGATGCGGCGGTAGCCACGCTCCCGGGCTTCATCGGCGGCCGCCCGCAGCATCCTCCTCATCCAACCAAGGCCCATCAGCGTCCGCATGCGGTTGATGTGCTCGAGCAAGTGCGAAGGGTCCCGTCCGAACCGCGCCTCATCCATGATTTCAGCCTCCACTTGGTCCACGTACATGTAGTACAAATCGAGGAGTTCACGAGCCGCCTCAAGGGTCACAGGCATGCCCGCGTGGCTCTTCGCGATGGACACCAAAGCACCCTCGGTAAGCACCCCTCCACCCGATCCAACCACGACGGGTTCAGCCGCAATGGTCGCTTCTGCACCGACCACGGGCGGTGGTGCGTCATCGTCGTTTTCGCTCGGTGCAAGGTGGTTGAGCGCGGAGGTCAGGTGCCGGTCCTTGATGGTGGCCACGCGGTCTCGACCGGCGGCATCACCGGCTTGCCGGAGGACCGTCGCGAGGTAGGACTCAAGGTGCTCGATGGCACCTTGGACGGCTGCGGAACCGACCGATTCCAGAGCGTCGAGCCGGTCGATCATCAATTCACGGGTGCGGTTGTAATTCAACCGCGTACGGGCTGCGTCATCGAGGGTTTTGCGCTCCTCGTCCACGGCCAGCGTGGCCGCTTCCATTTGTGGCACGAGACGGTCGAGCTCCTCGCAGAGGGCCTCGACGAGCATCGTCTTGACCGAGCCGGAAAGGCGCAGTTCGGTGAACCCGCCGGCGACCGCCGCGATGTGCGAAGGAGAGTAGGGCTTGGCAGGCATGGTCCTCGCTGCGCCCGGAGGAACATGAACGCACCGTTGAGCCTCACTCGACCAAACCGTCAGAGCGGCCCATCATCTGGGCCAATTCCCACGCGTGCAGGCACTCGTGTCCGCCGAGGAAACCACCCGCTTCACGTGCGGGCCCGATGAACTCCGCCGTGCACATTTGGCAGTGCACGTGCACCACAGGCTCGTTGCGGTAGGAACCGTTTGGCGTGACGCGCACGGGGATGATTTTGCCCACGTCCTCCAAGGTCCAGCCTTCTTGTTTGGTGCAGATGGTGTCGGAATCTGTTGCTGTGTTCATGCACATCACCACGTTGTGATCCAGGGCCAAGCGCCGCCGGCCGTGAGAGGGCGAAGCCCGTCCTCGTCACGGGCCCACGTGTCTTCGGAGCCGATGCACCCCTCAGGGTGCACCACCTTGGGTTCAATGGCCATCGTCCCGCCAAGGGGCATGGGCCGGTCGAAACCTTGGGCAACCACGGGAGCCTCGTCAAGTTGGAGGCCAACCGAATGGCCGAGGAAACGGGACTGGTCGGGAGCCATGCCCATCAGGTGGTCGGCGTGACCTAACTCCTTGGCGAGCGTGAAGCCTTCCTCCCATGCTTGGCTGCAATCTTCACCGCGGTCAAGCACGTCGACAACGGTGTCCTTGACGGCGATCATGTCCTCGAGCCGTTCTTCCCACACCTCAGGCATTCGTCCTGCGACGAACATCCGTGTCATGTCGACCACATACCCCCGGTGCAGGTGAACCAAATCCACCAGCACAGGTTCGTTGGCCTTGACCTTCGCAAATCCTGCTCCCATCCCGGACAGGGGGTGTGGGCCAACGCCGCCCACGGCGGAGTCAAAGAAGGAAGAAACGCCGCCAGAGCGGCCAGCGACGACCACTGCACGGTCGCACTGCAGCGGATAGCGCCTCATCTCGACTTGCCCGGCAAAGCCTTCGCAACGGCTGACGGCTTCGGCTGCAGCCACCAGATCGAGTTCTGACACGCCTTCTCCGCCGACGGCTTCGACGGCCTCAAACATGCGGACTTGGACACCCGCCGCCTCTTCCATGCAGGCCAATTCCCAAGCGGATTTCGATTCACGCTGCGCATGCACGACACCTGTGCCGTCACCTGCGGCCCCCAAACCAGAGAGCGCCTCGGAAAAGCGAGCGGCGAATGAAGCGGGGATCTCCCCGAGTTGGAGGGCGGGGGCTTCGCTCACTCCGCGCTCACGGAGCGTGTCAGCGAAGCTGCGCAGGCTTGGGAAAGCCCTGATCTCGTGTGGAGCGTCATCGCCTCCTGCTTCGTGCACGGCGCGTCGCAGGCTTCGGCGAACGAATCCAACCGGTCCGTCGCCGCCGGCATCCTTGGCCCCACCCGCACCTTCTGCCGGTACGAAGAGGGCCCCATTCTGACGTCCTCCTGCGTAGTAGTACAGGTCGATGGGGTGCTGGATGAGGAGGCCTGGGAGGCCTGCCTCACGCAAGCGTCGGGCCAGTTCGCGTTGCCGCGTTTCGAGTTCGGAGACCGGCACACGCCAATCCTCACCGTCGGGCCCGAGGAGGTCTGCGGGGTTCAGCGCAGGGCCCTCCATGGAG
>CAXRAI010000038.1:0-29497 GCA_964228865.1 Salinimicrobium sp.
ACGCGATGAGCTGTCAGCGCGATGAAGGCCCAAGTGGACTCGATTTCGTCCAAATCGAAGCGGTCCTGAGCGGCCCAACCAGCGCCAACGCGGCCGTCGTGGTGGGAGGTCTCTTCGCGCCATACGATGCGGTGCTGACGACCTCATTGCTGCCCGGACATCCCTTGGTGGTGGCGTTGAACGGCGCCCTCGGTGAGGCGATTCCAAACAACGGTGTCCGAACCGTGTCCCTTCCTGTTGCCCTTACGGCACCCGGCGCGGTGGAGTTCACGGTCGATGACCTTCGAACCACGTCCTCGGTGGAGGTGCTTGGCTTGACCATGGTGCCGGACGTTGAGACCTTGGTGCCGGGCGATGAGGTCTACAGGTTCAACGCGACGTTCGACGCCACACGGCTGGGCACAACCACCTTTGCCAACGACATGCTCACCCAAGGGTGGGACGTTCGGATGGTGCTCCACGCTCCACAAGCCAAAGCCGAGATCACGTGCTCTGTCGCGTCCTTGCCCCTTGTTGGCGAGGAAATGAACGCCTGCAGCAGCAGCGGTCAATCGCTGCTGTGGAGCAGCCCAGACGGTGACGGCCACCTCACCCTCGGAGGCAACGGCGCTCTGGCGTGGGTGGATGCTGCCTTCCAGATTCCTGTCGCCTGGGCGGACGAGACCAGCGCCGTGTTTTCCATCTCCCTCGTGTCGCCTGCTGGTCCGATGCTCCCCGCCTCCAGAACGTTCGGGGCTGGCTCCTCGATGGGAATTGAACCCGACGTGGGGTTGGAAGATTGGTGGATTGAGACCTCAAGCGGCTATAGAGCACATCCCAGCGAGCCATGGATCGCCCCTGGCGACGTGGGCACCATCCACATCCAAGTCGGCTTCGAGGACCTGCCCAATGCGGCACGTCCACGCATGGGCGACGTTTTGGTCCGCGCCCGACTGAACGGCGTGGACATTGGTACGACCTCTTCGTTGATCGCAGGCCATGCCTCCTTCCCGTTCACCGCCCCGAGTTTCGTGCCTGAAGTTGAGGTTCGTATTGACGTTGAACCGCTGAAGGGTCAAGACCGTGCGGATGCGGTTGATTCATCCACGACCTTCGGGCTGGACGGCATTGCTCCGCTTCTTCTTTCGACCTCGACTGAGCCGACCGCCCATCTTTCTGGGGACGAGCCGCATGAACATAGCCTCATGATCGGTGACCGGCCTCGGTTGCCGTCCAGCGGTGAAGTCCACCTCTGGCGTTCATGGGTGGACGACACGAACGGCAACGGCCTCATCGAAGCCGGGGAACCCATCGCCCGTGGTCTGAGCGTTCCGGAAAACCTGACCGATTTGCAAGGGTCCTACGGCTTCGCGCTTGATGCATCACGTGCTCCATTTGGTGGCTGGTACGCCTTCTGGTACGACATTGCGGACCAAGCCGGAAACGTCCTGCTCGACGCGGGTAACCTTTCCGCACCGATGTCGATGGTTCAGGTGAATCAAGACGCGGCGCCCTCGGTGGGCAACGATGCCTCCGCATCGTGGTCCGTGGCTTCCCCGGCGTGGTTGCATCCCAGCGAAGTGGTCACCCTTTCGGTTCCGCTTGGCGATGGAAATGGCCTCCAGGACCTTGCGAGGGTGACGGTGGATCTCGATCTTGAACGAAACGATGACCTCGTGGTGGAATGGACCGCGGAAGCGGGATGCGCTGAGGCACATCCCTTCCTGACCGTGCTTGATTGCAGGATGGAGGGGCTTGCAACAGCCTCCACGCCGTTCAGCGAGACGGGTTATCTTCGTATTGACATGCACCTTGACTGGGGTTTTGACCCAAGCACCACGGCACGTACGCCCTCTGTGACCGTGGAAGACCGAGGTGGCCAATTCTCAACCGATCGGCTCGACGGCCTGCGCTGGCGCGCCTCGAGTGAACTGCAACTGGATCTTGCGTCCCTCGTGGTCGAACTTGATGGGGCCGAGATCGGTGAAAGTCAGGCCCAACTGCGCCCTGAGGCTGATGTGCAGGTCTCGTCCTCCTTTGCGTGGGCACGATCGCAACGAACGGTCATGACTCCCTTGCAGGTCGAGGCTTCGCTTGGTTCAGAACAGGTCAACGGCACCACGGTGGAGGGTGTCTTCAGCCTGGAGATGCAAGTTCCCGACGAGGCCGGCAGCCAGGGCCTTCTCATCCGAATCATGGATGCACCCGACGGCGCGGTGCTTCGCGGCGCCGATGACGTCGTCAGGCGCTTCATGGTGGACACCGAACCACCTCGCGTCAGCGCCCTCACGTTGCCTGCACTCGGTGCTCCGTTGCCCGAATCCGACTGGAGCGCCTTGGCGATTGACGTTCGGATGGACGAAGACATCGGCCTTGGCGAGGTCCAGCTTGGATGGCGCGTGATGGTCAGTGGATTCGGGCTCGCCGGCGAAGTGCTCGGTGAAGGCCTCGAACCGATGACCCTCCGTGGCGCTCGCCAAAGCGGCGCTGATCTTCCGTTGCGCGCCGTGCTCGACCTTGACAGCACCTTGCCTGACGACGTCCGGACGCAACGGTTGGAACTTCGTGTCTGGGTGGAAGGCGAGGACCTCTCCGGTCAAGCCGTCGACACCTTTGGCAACTCGTTGGCCGATCCGCTTGCCGTGTGGTTGCTCGAGCAGCGCGTGGCTGACGTCGGCTTTGAGCGCGCGCCCACCGAGGACCTCATCAATCCGGTCAAGGGAGGGGAACTCCTTTGGTCGTACACCGTCGTTAACGACGGCCGTGGGCCAGGCAACGTTCAGATCATCGTCGAGGTGGTGGAAGCAGACGGTTCACGCACCCGGCTTGATGCCCGCTCCATCAGCATCGCTGCTGGCGCTACGGCGGTACAAAACGGCACGTGGGTGCCGCTTGAGGAGGGGCCAGTTCGCTTCGAATACATCATCGTGGACGGCACAACGCACGTCGGTGACACGCACCTGATCGATGCAGGGTCCGGTCAAGGCCTGTTCGCAGGACCTGCGGGAGGCGTAGGCGGCTTGCTCGTTCTGGTCGTCCTCGCCCTCATCGGCGTTGTCGCCTTCCGCCTTTCACGCGAGCGGTCCTGAAGGGATGCGTTCAAGTGGAAGGCGTCGCCACCACCGCCCGGAGGGAGTGGGAGGACCGCTGACAGAGCCAGACTCTGAGGAAAGTCCCCTCTCCACGGTGCACATGGGCCGCACAAGCGGCAGGTCGGAGACGATCAGGTCAATGCAGCAGAAACGAACGATGCGTGGAGTGAACGATGATGTCGAAAGACGGAGGTTTCCACGTGGTCGATGAGACGAGCAACCCCATGGGAGCAAGCCCAGACAGCCCTGACGACGCGGCACGCCGAGGGGCGGGTAGGGTGCACAGTTGAATGCGGTCACCGTTTTTCGGGAACAGAAAGGGGCTTACTCCCCACTCCCTCCGCCTCATTCCAACACCGCATCGACCGCCGTCATGCGTTCGGCCGTGACCACGCCGTCACCAAAGTCCACCCCCCGCTTCTTGTGACGGATGAGCGAGAGGATGTCGCGTTCTCCTGCCAACAGGGCTGGGAGCAGGAAACAGCTGGTCAGGAAGGCCGCTGCAATCAGTGCAGCCATGATGCCGAAGAAGTTCTCCAGGCCAGGGAAGGCCGCCAAGAAGCCCGCCGAAATCCCGGCAATCGTGGTGATGGAGGTCTCAAAGATGGTTTGTCCGGTGCTTTCCACGGAATGGGCAAGGCCGGTCGGCGTCTCGCCCTCCTCCTGAATCCTGTGCATCATGTGAATGGCATCGTCCACGCCAATGCCAAACACGATCGTGCCGATCATCGCCGTGAAGATGTTGACGTTGACGTCCCCACTTCGCATCATCAGCGGTTGCCAGAGGATGACCACGGCCACGGGAATCATGGTGTAGATGCCAATCCTCGGGCTGCGGAACATCAGCATGAGGACCAAAGTGAGAACCACCATCGTGATGATGGTCGTCCGCGATTGCGTGTCGTGGATGCCTTCGTTGATGTCCAACGAGACCGGCAGTCCTCCGGTCAAGCGTGAAGTGCGCGTGTCCTGCAGGAGCGCGTCCTCAGAAAGGATCACGTCGATTTCATCCCGAAGGGTTTCGGCGTAATTCAGGTTCATGTACGGTTGGTCGACGTACACGAGCGCCTTCGTCCCCGCTTCGTTCAGCAGCATGGAGCGCACCTCTGGGCTTAACGTGTCAAAGACCACGCTCACCATGTCACGACGGAGGCCTTCACGTCCGTCAGGCCCGGTCGCATCAAGGGTCAGCCACAGGTGGCACTCGAGGGGGTCGTTCGACTCCCAACACGGCTCGTGAAGCAAGTCCCAGAGGCTGCCCTCGTACAGGGTCACTCCGTCGGTCAGTTCGATGGTGACGGGGATCGACTTGAGGAAAAGCACGATGCTCGTGGTGTTGGTGTATTCAACCTGCGAGACCAACGCTTCAACGCGGTCGATTTCGTCAAGCACAGGGATGTCCCTGATGTGGTCCGTCCCGTTGTCGTTGTTGCGCATGGTGGCGTCGAACACGAACAGCGAGGTCTGGCCTGAATCGAATTGTTGGGAATAGGTGGCCAAGGCGTCGAGTGACGCGATGTCATCAGGAGCTTCGCTCGATCCTGTGATCGGTTCGGAAAGCGCGTCGAGGTTGGCCACACCAACGGCGGTGATCAGGAAGGCCACACCGACCACGGCGTACCAGTGTTTGACCGGTGCACGGCCCACTTTCCCCCAAGCCGCCGGGGTCGATTTCCTGCTGTAACGCAACAGCCACGCCAAGGTGGGCACCAGAAGGAGGCTGAACACAAGGGTGGAGAGGATGCCGAGCACCAGGGTCACGCCCACCGAACGGATGGGGGTCACCGCAACGATTTGGGGCACCATCAGGACCGAGAAGCCGATCACCGTGGTCACGGCGGAAAGCAGGACGGCAAGGCCCGTCGAGCGCGTCATTTCGAGCACGCAGGTGCGGTACAGGGCCATGTCCCAGAGGTCAGGGACAGGATGTTCATCCTCACCGCGTCGGCGTCGGAGCATGTTCTCGCTGTGTGCGCTGTCGATGTGATGGCGACGGCGTTCCTCGACGCGGTTCACCATGTGCAGGGCATAGTCCACGCCCAATCCAATGAGAATGGGAAAGGTCGCGACGATCATCGGTGTCAGGGTCAGGTTCAGCAGCACCGTGGTGCCGAAGGTCACCGAGAGGGCCATGACAATGGGCAATCCGGTGATGATGACCACTTTTGCAGAACGGTGCAGGGCGGTGATGATACCGATGGTGAACAACAGCGAAAACGGGAGCATGTTGAGCAAGTCGTCGTAAATCTCGTTGCTCACGTCCTCGAGCACCTTGGTCAGTCCAGTGACCGTCATGTCCGTGCTGTCAAGATCTGCCGGTCGGTCGTCGATCACGTTCTGGACGTGCTGCAGCAATTCCGCGAAATCGTTGAAATCGGTCCTGTTCAAATCATGGTTCAGCCCAATGACGATGGCGGCCGTGTCCCAGATCCCGTCACCGTCCAAATCGTTGGTGGGGTCACCGTCCATGTCGCTGTCGAAGGTTGGGTCAAGGTCGTTGGTGTCACGCACCATGCCGGTGAAGGCGCCCCCAAGGTTTTCCACCAAGGCGTCGATGCGGTCTTGGTCAGGAATTGCGTATGCCCCGCCCCCTGGAAGGTCACAGTCAAAGCTGACTGGAATCCGGGACTGAACACCGTGTTCGCACATTGAATTGTTGAATCGACCGTCGGCGGAATTGGCCTCTTTGATCAATTGGGCGGGAGAGAGGATCCAGAGGATGCCGTCTTCTCGCCCACGGTCGTTCTTGTTCCAGTCGATGCCTCGACTGGTCGCCCCCGAATTCTTGTTCTCGTCGTCACCTTCAACCCACGAAATTTCGCGAAGGATGGCTTCGTCAGAGATGTTGTCGCCCAAGCCTTGTCCGAGCCTTGCGTTGTCGGTTTGGATGTAGACGATCGCGATGTCGGTCGACCATTCCTCACGGACTTCCAACAACAAGTCCGTTGATTCCGCGTCGTCAGGAAGGAAGATTTCGACGTCGTCATCGATTTGGTCTTGGAAGGAAAGACCGACCTGTCCAAGCATGCCAGCGATGATGAGGCAAACGACCAGCACCATTCGGGGCGAGGTCAAGGCGGCCGTGTACATGCCTTCGAAGCCTTGCTCCATTCGATCCTTTGCGAGGTTCGCAACACGGTCGCCCATGTGGCGGATGCTCTTCAGGGCGGCGAGTGTCTCCGTGCGGAGGGCCTCATCCACCATGTGTTGGGGAGCGTGGTCCGGGTTTTGGACCTACGCCCTCGGTGGGTTCAATCAATGCCAAAGTGCTCGACGATGAGGTGGCGCAGAAGGCTTCGAACGCCTTGGAGCACCAAGCCAGTGGCCATGAGGCTGAGGCCA
This sequence comes from Salinimicrobium sp., assembly GCA_964228865.1. Lineage (GTDB taxonomy): Archaea > Thermoplasmatota > Poseidoniia > Poseidoniales > Poseidoniaceae > MGIIa-L3. Next base: position 6,414 of record CAXRAI010000038.1, read on the forward strand.
AGCACGCCGACCCAAATCGCGGTCAATCCGTCACCAAGGAAGGTGTCGAGGGTGCTGGTGACGTTCTGGGCCACGTTCAGGCCCATGGCTGCCCCGGTGGCGAACAGGCCCATCCCTGGAAGCCCAAGCACGAGGAGGGGTTTCTTTTGCGACAGGGAAATCAACGCCCATGAAAGCACGGTGAAGCCGTGCGAGACCGCGGTGTAGTTGGAGCCTTTGGGCACGTCATAGCGGATGACGGTGGGCACTTCACGGACGTGGAGTTGCTTTTCTTGGGCGTCTTCGAGCATCTCCAGGGAGAGCTCCATGCCTTCTGCATCGAAGCGAAGCCGGTCAAGGGCCCGGGCGGAGAAGGCGCGGAATCCTGACTGCGTGTCACGAATGCCGAGTTCGTTGCTCAGGTTTGAGGTGGCCGTAATGACGCGGATGCCGAGCCGACGGTAGGCCGGCATGTGTGTGCCCCCGCCTCCTTCAACGAACCGAGATCCGATGGTGAAGTCCGCGGAGCCGTCCATGATTGGCTCAAGCAGGCGTGGGATGTCGTTGGTGTCGTGCTGGCCGTCGCTGTCCAGCACCACCAAGGCGTCGACGTCCATCTGCCGGGCGTGCTTGAACAGCGTCTTGAGGGCCCCGCCGTAGCCTCGGTTCACGCGGTGCCGGATGACGGTCGCGCCGCAGGCTTCGGCGATTCGGGCGCTGGCGTCGGACGATCCATCGTCGATGCAAATGACCTCGTCAACGTGCTCCAAAGCGCGCATGACAACGGTGCCGATGGTCTCCTCTTCGTTGAAGACCGGCATGCCCGCAATGACGCGGGCCCCTTCTGAGGTGGGCTTGGCCACGGAGGAACGGCCTTCAAGGTCCTATTTAGTCCATATTGGTGTTCTTTAGGCCGGTTGAGGTGGACGCTCACCTTTGCCGCAGCAAGGGGGCGTCGGCCGCGCCTATGGGCGTCATGTGCAGGCACGATGCGGTTTCAATCGACCAACTGACTGATGGTCGTCACCGCACGCTCACCGTCGAGCACCCGCTGCAAGGCCCGCAGCGAGATGACGAGGGGCGCGTAGGCCCTTCCGTCGCTGGTGGTGTAGGTGGAACAGGCCTGGATGGCCTCGGTGTCGATGGACACCTTGAGCGCTCCACCGGCGCCGCTCCTGCGGACGTAGCCCACCAGCATGCTGGTGGCGTCCTGTTCGTTCGTTTCGTTCGTGGTTTCTGTGTTCTTGGGCATGATGTTCCCTCCGCCGTTCGGCAACCTTGGGGCTCCACCTCTAGGCTCTTCAAGCCCTTGGGGTCGACGAAAGGATGAATGCAGACCCACTTCAGGCGGCACCATGCGCTGGCTGGTCACGGGTGGAGCGGGTTTCATCGGTTCACACGTGGTGGACCGGTTGGTTGAGGGCGGCGACGAGGTCGTGGTCCTCGACGACTTGTCCAGCGGTCGACGTGATTTCTTGGCCCACCACCTCGATGAGGGCCGCATCGCCCTCGAAATCGTTGACCTCACCGACTTTGACGCCACCTTGCCCCACTTCGCCGGCATCGATCGCGTGATTCATCTCGCGGCCAACCCAGACATTCGGCTCGGGACGAGGGTGACCGACACGGACCTGCGTCACGGCACCATTGCGACCTACAACGTTCTCGAGGCCATGCGCCAGCATGGCGTCAACGACATCGCCTTCGCGTCCTCGTCGGTGGTGTACGGCGAAGGCGCGCCTTTGCCGACCCCTGAAGACCACGGCCCGTGCATCCCCATCTCCCTGTACGGAGCCAGCAAGGCTGCAGGAGAAGGCCTCATTGGGGCGTACGTGGGGACCTTCGGTTTCCGAGCCTGGATTTTCCGATTTGCCAACATCATTGGTGGACGCGGCACACATGGCGTGATTTTCGATTTCATCCACAAGCTGGTGGCCACGCCGGAACGGTTGGAGGTGCTTGGCGATGGTCGCCAGGAAAAGTCGTACATGCTGGTCGAGGATTGCGCTGATGCGATGCTCCACGTCATGGCCCACACCACTGAGCCGTTGACTTTGATGAACCTTGGAACGGAGGACACCTGCTCCGTGCGCCGCATTGGAGAGATCGTCATTGAGGTCATGGGACTCGAGGCCCGGATGGACTACACCGGTGGTGACCGCGGCTGGGCAGGTGACATCCCGAAGGCTCGCTTGGCGATTGAGCGCCTCCGTTCCACAGGATTTGCTCCGACATGCCAGAGCGAAGAGGCGGTGCGCACCACCGCGACCTTGTTGCTTGGGGAGATTGTTGGTCCTCGGGTTGGGACTCAGGATTGATATCCCACCCCATGCACCCCACACACATGCGCCTGCATGAAGACGAAGCCGCTGGCATCACAGACAATCCACTCTTGATGGTGGTTGCACTGGTCATTGCCGGCCTGATGATCGTCGCGGTCACGTCCGACCCCGTCGCCACCGGCACGGACATCGGCGACCGCGCACCAGAACTGACCTCGATGGCCTACGACGGCGCTGGATGGGCCAATTTCGACCTGTCGTCCTACTTTGACGAGACCTGGGTTGAAGGGCAGCCTGGCTCATGGATCATCCTTGAATTCATGGACACCGATTGCCCGTACTGCGTGCAACGAGCAGGTGAACTTGGCGATTGGGATGCTGTTTTTGATGCTGAGAACCCTCAATGGGCCAACGAAGACGTGCAGGTCATCGCGGTCGCGGCAGAGTTGAACATTCAGGGACACGATTCTTCACGAGAGGAAATCGAGGCCTTCCGGGACAAGACAGGGGGTCACACTTGCGCCAAGCAGGATTGCAGCACGCGTGATGGTTCAGCCCACACCTTCCCTTACGTGGACGACCTCGCGCTCGACGCCATGGACACCTGGAAGGTGCGTGGGACGCCGACGTACTTCGTCATCCAGCCTGACGGGATCATCGCATGGACCAGCGACAACACGGCGCGCTACGCCGACGCCGGTGAGGCGGTCGCCGCCCTCGCGGTGGTGGACGCGTGAATGCAAACGTCATTCTCGCCGTCGAATCCCTTCCCCTTCTGCTTGGATTTCTCCTGACCCTTCCGGTGGGGGGGAAAATTGCTCAACCCGTGCTCAAGGTATGGCCTTCCCTCGCTTCCCCACGCGGACGGATGACCGCTGGGCTGGTCCTGATCTGCCTTTCAGGCCTCGTCATCTCCACGCACACGTATTGGATTCATGAGAAGATCACGGGCACCACGACGTCATTTTGCGCAAGTGATTCCCTCTTCTCCTGCGACGACGTGATCGGTCACGAGACCTACGGGTACGCACCGGTCATCGGTTTGCCATGGGGTCTTATCGGCATGGGCGTTTTTGCAGCCCTTCTGTACGCGTCCATGATGGTTCAAAAAGAGCCTGATGCACCGGGGCGAACCCGCATGCTCCAGATGCTGATGCTCCTTAGCGGAGGTGGCGTTCCAGTCATTCTGTTGCTCATCTCGTACGAGGTGCAGATCGAAAAACTGTGCCAGTATTGCAGCATGGCCCATCTGGCCAACGTGTTGGTGCTGGTGACTTCGGTGCGCATGCACCGCGCCACGCTGTCCAACGCTTGGCTTGAGATGTCCCGCGATGACCTCGCTCCAGTCCAGCAAGGGTCCACAGAAGAGGCCTGATCAGGGCACAGCGTCGCCGGCGTGGGTGAGTTCGCCAAGGTCCTCGACCGCTTCCAAACGAACCACCGTGATCTCAAGGTGGCCCGCGTCAGGATACTCTTTCCGAATTTCCTCAATCAGTGCTTCCCTGACACCGTCTGCGTCCTCAGCGAGCAACAAACTCAGGTGTCGGGAACGCTGCGAAGCGTGCTCCACCACGTATTCCACGATCCATTCGCTGGATGACCCTTCTTCCCAGACCACGTCCCAGCCGTTTTGTTCCATGGTACTACATCAGCACGGCAAGATATAGAGGTTTGGACCAAAAGCGTCGAAGTTTGACATAATCTGGAAGAAGAAATGCGATTCCGGAAGGAATCATTCTTCTTCTGAAATCTTTCTTCCGGAATCCGACGATGGCCTGGGCCAAGCTGCGATGGCCACACCACAAGCCAACATGCCCGTGGCCAACCACCACCTGTGGTCCGCGCCCGAGGCGACCGATGAAGGTCGGACGGCCAATTCCAGAACACCAGCACTGTGTGTGTTCGAGGCGGAAAGGTTCGCATCCGCCGTCTCGTCGACGAGGATGAGGCTGAAGGGTTCTCCTTCGGCATTGGCCAAGGTGGCGGTGTTGGCCGTGGTGAAGGTCAGGCTGCATGCTCCGTCGCATACGCTGTTCCACGAACCGTTGGTGGTCATGGTATGGAGCTCGACAAGGACCCGGTCGTAGGTGCTGCCAGGTTCCGCCTCCACGCCATAGGAAGCGGACGATCGGCCGTGCTGGAGGAGCATCAACGTCACCTGCCGTCCCTCAAGAGGTTGAGCAGCGCCGATGTCCAAGAGGATCCCGTCAGCATGACGTGTGGCGGACAGGCTCATGTTTGCTCGGGCGGGCCGGCTCGATTCGAGTTCAAGCATTCGTCTCGTGACTTCAGGCCAAATTTCGGGGCCCACCAGAGGGGTCTCTCCTTCAACAAGGAAAGCCGGCGTTTGATTCAGGTTGTTGTGCACGGCCCTCCATCGCTCAAGGCGTGCTTCGGAGGCTTCGGTGGCCACGCCGTCGAGGCCGTCCATCGGATGCAAGCCGACCAAGGCCAACCGGGAACCGTGCCGGTCTGCAACTTCGGCCAGATACGGGTCGATGTCGGCACAGGTGGCGCACCATGTGGCCGTCATTTCCTCCACCAACACGGTGTTGCGTGCTTGCACCGTGACCGTCGTAGCCTCTTCGAGGCCGTCGGTTCGCAACGCCAAGGCGTTCGGTGCGCTGGCCAGGAGGAGCATCGCAAGGAGAGCGAGGGCCAAAGGTTGCCCCGTCCATGGTCTGCCCATGGTCGGTGGAAGATGCCGGTGGTGAAGAAGCCTCGTTGAGCGCGTGAGGAAGGGGAGCCTTCTTGACGCCCCCTCGTGCAGAACAAACCGAGGTCCATGGCCGAACATTGGGTTGAGAACCACCGCCGAGACAGTTGGCGGCGGCAGGCCAAAGCGGGCGGATACCGCGCCCGGTCGGCCTTCAAACTCAAGCAGATTCAGCAAAGGTTCGAACTGCTTCGGGAAGGGGACGTGGTGCTGGATGTGGGCTGCCATCCCGGTGGATGGACGCAGGTTGCGGTCGAGCAGGTCGGGGAAACAGGGACCGTCATTGGCATCGACTTGATGGCCAGTCAGCCTGTCGACGGGGCCACCTTGTTGACGGGCGACGTCACCGATCCTCTCATCCAATCCCGTCTCCTCGACGTGCTCGACGGGCGCGAAATCAACGCCATTGTGTCCGACATCTCACCGGACATCACCGGAAATTGGGACATCGACCAGAGCGTGGCCATGTCCCTTGTGGCCATGGTGTTTGATTTTGGCTTGCCAAGGCTTGCTGCAGGTGGAAGTTTCGTGACCAAGATGTTTCAGGGCATCGGTGTGGAGGAATTGATCGCCGAGGTTCGCCCTCACTTTTCCAAAGTCCGACGTTTTTCTCCTGAGGCCAGCAGGAACTCCTCCTCTGAAGTGTACCTGGTCTGTCGAAACCACACGCCATGGGGTGCACCAAAAGAAGCCCTTTCCGCCCGCTACGAGGCGTCCCTCGGCAAGCGCCTCAACGGAGAATCCATCGAGGTTGAACCCACCGCCACGCGATTCAAGGTTCACCGTAAGGAATGACCTTGATATCGGTAAACGCGAACCATGCGCGCCATGGCTCGACGAAAAATGACCACGGCTGAACTTGAACCCGATCGCCCCGTTCACGAATTGGACCTGATCGTGCTTCGCCGCTATCCTTCGCGGTACGTGGTGGGTCGGAAATACACCGGGCCGATGGCAGCGGCCTGTGCTCGTGACCGTTCCGGCGTGGTGGGCTTGCTGCTCTGGGGGGACGACGTTGAACGGATTCGACCTGGACATGCTGTTCGTCTGGAGCGCGGCTGGTGCCGCGATGTGGACGGTGCTTTGGTGGTCAGCACGGGTCGGCACGGCCGATTGCGACTCATGGAGCCTGCTCCATCCCGCTGAGGAAGCATAAAGAGGGGTGAGCCGTGGCCGGAGCATCCGAGGTGGCATGATGAGCGAGAGGGCAACGACCTGCACCACGTCTGGTATCCCCCTGACTCAAGAGGGCTCAACCAGCTTCCCGTGTCCCGGATGCGGGGAACCCATCGGTCGCAGCCCCCGCGCACGCAACCAAGGCGTCATCTACGTCTGCGCATCGTGCGGTTTCCAAGGACCCTGAGGTGAAATCATGGGCGAAGTTGTGATGACGTACAAGGTCAACCCGCACACCGAAATCGAGGACGTCGACCCCGACGCCATCGCCGAAACCATCCGTGGTTTTGCCGACGACGTGTATGACGTGCAAGCCGTTGAAATCAAGCCCCTTGCCTTCGGTCTTCGGTTCGTGCAAGTGCACGTCAAGATGAACGACGGCCCGGGTCTCCCCGACGTGTTCGAGGCGCGCATGGCCGGCATCCACGGCGTGGGCGAGATCGAAGTCATCTCCATGGGCCTCATTTGAGCGTCAACTCGCTCAGAAAACGCACCCTTGTGTGGTGCAGCAACGACGCCAATCAACCCAGGTGGTCCAGCGGGGCCATCATGAATTCACGAAGCAGGGTCGTGGCATAAGCGCCGCTTGACAGGGTGAAACGGAATTTGATGCATGCACCGTCAGGATGCCATCGGTCACCGTCGCTTGGGCCGTTGGACCATCGACCTTCCAAGGTGTCTTCACTGGCCTTGGGGACCGTTTCCCAGGTGAATTCCTTGAAACCGGTCACCAGGGCCCGACGCGTTCCTTTGGTGGACAGGCGCGGTATCGCGGGGACGTTCCACGTGGCTTCCTTGAGGCCCATGGCGTCCATCACACCGGCCTCGATGGCTCCAGGTCGGCCATCGCAGGTTCCAACGTCCGAACCGGGCAGCGGGCCGGTCACGGTCAAGCGCCCAAGGGTGCAATTTCTCGCAATTCGATCGGCGGTTCGTCCTTGGACGGTCACGCAACCCTTGGCCTCGAGTTGGCCTCGTTCATCGACACGACCCACCAAGTCGCCTTCAACGGGCGTGGCGAGGGGAAGCCCATCTTGCAGGCGAGCGTGGAGTGAGCGGTTGAAGACCACCGATTGAAGGGCATGCACCGTCATCAGTTGGAGGTTGTTCGGCAAACGTCGGAAGGCACCGACGTGATCGTCGGGCTTTTCCAGGAGATGCATGGCCATGCGGCGTTCAAAATCCATCCAATCGGGGCATGCGTCAATGACCTCTTGTGAGATGCCTTCCTCGCGCACACGCGACCTGAACGCTGCCACGTCAGGGGCTTCACCTGCCCCGGGCATGGACAAGTAAGCCATGACGGCCTCCTCAAATCGCCCGGCGATGATGTGCCGACCGACTTCAGCGGTCACTGGGCGGCCAGAACCGAAACGCTGCGGCCCAATCCAATTTGGAAACCGTTCTGCCCCGAGGGTCTTTTCGAGCTCGGCGTGGATGCGCTCGATTTCTGCCATGGCCTCGTCGTCGCTCATCGGCCGGCCGTCAGGATGGGCGCACCCCCGTACGGTGATGGTGAAGCGGTTTCCTCGGTGGTTCCCGAAACCGATCTTCTGATGTGTTCGTCCCAACACTTCGATGTCCACGTCCGCCAGTTCAACGCCACTGACCTTGTTGGCGGGAGCGTCGATGACGAAAAGCTGGCGCGTGATGGCACGCTTGTCTTTGGTGCCTGCGAAGAAAATACGTTCCTTCGGGATGCCAAGGGCCTTGGCCAAGCGGGCAATGAAACGGTTGGTCTCCCAGTTTCGAAGGGTGATGCGGGCCACGGTGAAGCGACCGCGCTGGTCCATGCTGAGTTTGGTGGAAAGTTCCTCGACGCGAAAATCCTCGACCCTCGTCTTGACCAAACCGCCGATGCCGTCGGCGCCCGTGGCATACCCGGTCAAGCCGATGGCTTCTGCATGGGTTTGTCCTGAAGCGGACACGAAGGGCGTCCTCCTCAGAGGGTGGCGCCGGAGAATTCAGCGGCGATGGAGGCGACGAGGTCGTTCACGACCTTCGCGGGATCGGCCTTGCCCTTGGTCCGGATGTAGAACTCGGGGTCGTCCAGATCGGGATGGCCGGGGAAGTAGTTGGCGTACTCGATCTTGTCGTGGTTGTTCAGTCGCTCACGGAGCATTTGGAGTGAGGTGTGACCCTCGCCCACAACACGCATCCGAAGTTCTTGTCCTTCGCGGAAGAGCACCTTGATCGGCATGGGAACGGCCGGACGACCTGACGGCTCGCTTTCAACCCTTCGGGTTGGATTGCATGCCTTGACGCACCGTCTGCCTCTTCGCTTATGAACCGAAGCGCCCGGTGGGGCGACGATGGAGGTGGAGCGCCTAGAGGCCCTCGCCGACCGTGCCGCTCCCGGCTTTGCCAAAGCGGCTCTTCCAATCCTTGTGCTGGCGGGGTTGATCACGGCCAGCCTGATGCTGGCGCTGGTGACCAGCCCGCCCGACTTTGACACGGACCTCGATCGCTTTGCACCGAACAGCGAAGCGCTTGAAGCCCACGAGCGCATCCACGAGCACTTCCCGGATGAGCGCCGCCCAATGTTCGTTCACGTCGTCGCGGACGATGGAGGCAACGTCCTGAGCCTTGACCACCTCAAGGCCATGGAGGTCGACGAAGACCGCCTCCGCGAAGCGTCATCGGTGCGAAACGACGCGGTGGTGTCGTGGGCGACGGCCCCTACGGCCCTTCAGGTCGCCTTGGACGAGGAAGCGAACGGGACCTTGCTGTCCAGCGTTGAAGATTGGCCCGCCTTGCTTTCCATGGTGTTGGACGAGGGCACCACCTGCACCTTGACCGACGATGACACGCTCTTGGCCTCCGCCACCTTTGCGGCGAACGCGATGTTGTCCGAGGACCTTGACATCGATCCCGTCTGCACGTACCTCTCCGACGGTACTGGAGGGGGCGAACCCGTGGCTTCCTCCACCCTTTGGGTGCTCGACATCGATCCTTCGTTGGACACCACCCAGCGGGAAATCTTGCAGGACCAGTTGCGCGTGGTGTTGGCCAACATCTCCGCAGATTCGCCGCTCACCTATGGTGCAGTGTCCTTGGATTTGATCTCCTACGACATCGATGATTCCACCTTCGACGGCCTGGCCATGCTCATCGCCTTGGCGCTCATTGTCGTGGTGGTGGTTCTGGCCTTCGCTTTCCGAACGGCCAGAGGCGTGGCCTTCCCGCTTGCAGGATTGTCGGTGGCGTTGATCTGGACCTACGGTTTGCTCAATTTGTTCGGCGCTCGTTTTACCGCGCTCGAGGTCGCCGTCGCCCCCTTGGTGCTGGGGCTTGGCATCGATTATTCCATCCATCTGCAGCGTGCGTACCTTTCCATCCGTGAAGACAACGACGACCCGGCCAATGCTTGGCTCCGGGCCTGTGCAGGCTTGGCGATGCCGCTCGTGCTGGCGGTCGTCACGACCGTGGCGGCCTTCCTCGCCAATGCCGTTTCCCCGCTTCCGCCGATCGCGACCTTTGGTGTGGCGCTTGCACTGGGCGTGGTGTGCGCCTTCGTGGCGTCGACCGTTGTCGTCGGCGCACTGCATGTCGTGGTGGACGCCCGCCGCAGCAAGCGTGACGCGGTCGTCCTTCGCATGCCACGCTTCAGTGAACGCCTCGTGGCCGTGCAGCGCAGCCAACAGCTCAGCATCCTCTTGGTGGCGGTTCTGGTCAGCCTTGCGTCGTTGGTCGGTGCACTTTCGCTTGAAACCGAGTTCGACCTGACCGATTTCCTCGACGAGGACCTTGAGGTCATGGAGGTCCGAGCCGACCTCGAATCATCCTACGATGCAGCGGGATGGAAGGTGGTGTACCTGTTGATGGAGCCAGAGGAGGACCAGTCAACCATCACGATGGACGCCATGATGTTGGATCAGTTGCGCTTGCTGCATGGCGATTTGAAGGCCAACCACGACGTGGTGGGAACAGACGGTACGAAACCCTCGCCCTCCTACGATGGCCCCTATGTGCTGCTGCGAGATGCGGTGCTTCACAACGCGAGTTTTGGTGAAGACCACAACCTGGTGGTCCTGACCACCGGCGATCTCTATCCCGTGCTTTCGAGCGAACCTGTTGACCTTCTGGGAGCCTTCCGTATCCTGGAATACAACAACAGCGTCGCTGATCCATTGACCGGTCTGACGTGGGCCGACCGCGTGGAAGCGACGGTGGCGATGGACGACGAGGGTGTGACCCACCTTCGGAATGAAATTCGCGTGGAAGCGAGCACCTCTGCCGATTCAAGCCGCGTCGTGGCCACCTTCATCGCCATGGTCGACGGTGTGGAAGGCGAGAATGGTCTCGATGCAGACCTCGATGGTTTTGCTCAAGTCCACGTCACTGGAGATCTCGTGGTGCTTGAAACCGTGCTGACCGGACTCAGCGTGTCGCAGTTGGAATCCACGGCCATTTCGTTGGCGGTCTCCTTTGTGGTGCTCTTGTTGCTGACGCGAAGGCTCATCCCTGCTCTTGTGGTCCTTTCCCCAGTGGTGTTTTCCACCTTGTGGGTCGTCGGTTCGATGGTCCTCCTCGGCCTCAAGTGGAACGTGATGACGGTCATGGTAACCGCCTTGACCTTGGGCATCGGCATCGATTTCGCCATCCACATGTGGCAACGCATGGAACTGGAACGCTCGCGCCGATCCTCACGCCAGGAAGCGATGGTCGCTTCCATGTCGACCACCGGCGTGGCCCTCCTCTTGTCGGCAGCCACCACCGCGCTCGGATTCATGGTGCTGCTCGCCTCCCCGATGCCATTGATTCGGGATTTTGGTTTGATCACCGCCGTGACCGTCGGCTTCTCCCTGCTGCTTTCGCTGGTGCTCCTGCCGGTGCTGATGGACGTGGCCGATGCGGCCACCTCACGTCAGGATCAAGCCTGAGCATTTGGCGCCAAGGCGTCCACAATGGCGTTCATGTCCAAGCCTTGGTCGTGCGCCACCAGCGCGAGGCCGAGCCACGAGGTGCAGGGCCGAAGGGCATGTTGCTTGCGTTCTGCACGTCGCTTGACCTCCGCACGGTCCAGGCCTGAGGCCCGCGCGATGAACCCGACAAGGCGCCCTTCGAGGCGGACACGTGGATCGTCGCTGGTGTCTGTGCCGGTTCGGACGACGGCTTCTGGCTTGGTCGCCTCCTCTGCCGGAGCGACTGGCGTGGGAGGGGCTGCGGTTGGCTTGCCCGGTGGTGCGGCCTCCATCAAGCGGGATGGTCGAGGCATCCACGACAGCGGGACGTGAACGTGGGAAAGATCCCGACTGGGCAGGTATCCCTCGCCTTCGGCGACCAACCAACCGGCATCGATGAGGTGTGCAACCACAGCATCCGCTTCGTCAATTCCAAGCCATCCTTGTCCGAAGGCCATCGTACGGGCCATGTCGGATGACGTCATCGGCAACCCAGAACGAAAGAGGACCAACAGGGTCCGCTCGACGTCCAAAGCCTCCATCGGAGCCCGACTCGGGGGGACGTCCAAGAACCCGACGCATCATTCAATGCGCTCAAACGAGCCGTCCTCGCGGAGTTTCCAGCGTCCAATTCCTTCGCCTTCGTAATGTGTACCTTCGGTGGCGTAGTCGTAATCGCCTCCTCCGGGAAGTTCCGTGTGGTCCTTTGCGACCGTACCGACCTCTGGAAGACCTTCGCCATCAGGCGAGGGCGTTGAGGCAGGGCTCAAGGCAGCCAGAGCCGCTTCTGCTCGCGCCAAATCCACCCCCTTCTGAGTGGGTGATGCCGGCGGCGCCCGAGGGCCACCGGCCACACGACGGTCCGCACCGGGAGGCCCTTTCGGTTTGGGTTTCGACGTCGGACCCGGCGCAGGCAGTGCAGCCTTGACGTCCTCTTTTCCAGCGCCACGTCGTCGGAGCAGCACGGTGGCAAGGGCGAGCAAAGCAAGGCCTCCACCGGCCACGAGGGCCGCGGCCGAGGCCCCTCCGCTGGATTGTGCTTGGTAGGTCCACTCGTTGTCGTCTTCGTCCAATTCACTGATCTCACCGAGTGCATCGACACGAACGTGAAGCGTCCAGTCGCCCTTTGGTACGTTGAAACTTCCCCGAATGAGTTCAGACTCATCCGCACCGAGTCCATCGACGGCCCTTCGAACGACGATCGATTCCTTCCCCTCGGTTTCCAAGGTGATTTCAACCACGAAGGAACGGTCGATGGCCTGTGAGCGTGCGATGACAGGGGCAGCGACAAGGACGTTTGCGCCTTCGGTGTCCACCGCTCCGTTCAGCGTCACCTCACCCAATTCCAAGTCGGGACCTTCGTTGGTCAATGTCGCCTTGAACCACGGGTCTGCGGCCGTCAAATCGGTCGCTGCTTGGAGGGTCCTTCCCGCATCGTCACGGCCGCTGGCCCAACATGCCAAACTGGCCTGAGGATCGAGGTCAGCGGGGTCTCCGATGTTGGAGAAATTGAAGGTGGCTGTGAACAAGGTCAGGTCCTCAAACAGGCCGCTTGGAAGGACGGTTTGGGTCACTTCTGGCCACGTCCGTTCGGTGGAGGTCACTTGGCATGTGACGTTAAGCGGGCCTGTCCAGGCCGTGTCTTCCTCGATGTTGACGCCCACGACGACGTCGCTCAGGTGGTAGCGGGACCACGAGACGTCATCGCGTTTGGCCACCAAGAAGGGAGGGGTTTCGTCCACGTCCATCGGGTCGAGTTGGATGCTGTGCAACAGGGCGGTGTCCTGCGGGTCCCACACCTCGACGCGGGCGATCATCAAGCGTCCTCCGCTCATCGGTGTGGGAATGTCGGTGGCCAGCACACCGTCGTGCACCAGAACCGTGCTTCCACCGTCCCACCGTTCGGGGCCAACGTTGCCGAACCACCGAATCCGGACGCCGCCGTCGTAGGGGACGCCGCTGGCGGTATGGTTGATGGTCGCACTCAAGTTGAGGTGTTCACCGACGGCAAGGATGCTGTCGGTGGTGATGGGACCTTGTGTGGTGCCTTCCAAATCAGCGAAGAGAACACCGTCAAAGGTCAACTCCCGAGCAAAGGCCCATGCCCCAGCCATGGTGGTGGTGTTGGTGCCATCAATGTCCCTGGCAACGATTCGGACGGCCCCTTCAACCAACGAACCCGGGACAAGCGACCATTCGGGCGCAAGGCGGAGATCCAAGGCCATGGTGCCGTCGTTGACTGTGGCAGAGCACGCCACCACGGCGGTCCTTCCGTCCAAGTTCTGGCATTGCTGAGTGATGACGTCCCAACGGATGCCAAGGTTTGCGTCGCCTCCGAGTTCAATCCTGACTTCTCTGAGGTCCTCCAACCCATTGCCATCGCGCACGCTCACCTGCCAATCCATGGCTCGGCCTGGTTCAAGGTCGCGTGGCGCTCCTCCTTCGGGCGTGACGGAAAGGATGTCCACGGTGCGTGGAATCCGTGTGGTCCAATTCAGGTGACCTGCTTCGGCAAGCGCCGTGGGGACGCTGTTTCCGGCACGGTCGGCACCAAGAACCAACACACGGACGGCGTCATGATCACCGTTGGCCGAGTCATCAACCGTGAAATTGGCCGTCCAAACCGTCCCGGTGTAGGTCCACTCAGCAGGGGATTCGACGTACTCCGCAAGGCTGGCCATGCCGTCGACGAGGCCGCCGTTTTGCCCGTCGTCCCGTCCTTGGACCCACACGCGGAACTCCACTTCATCCGGGTGGAAACCACCGACTTCTGCGAAACTGAGGATGACGTTTCGGGCACTGTCTTGGTCGGCATAGGCCGCTTGATTTGGACTGCTGCCGAGGAGCGATGGTGCTTGTGCGTCAAGCAGGAAAGCGGTCCCGTCCTGTTCAAAGACCAGTGAAACGTTGGCTTCGGTCCGCAATTCGATGCGGAGGTCGGCTTGACCAGAGGAATCGGTGGGCAACAGCATGGTCAAGGGGTTCGGGCTGTCCATGTCGAGGTCGACCCAGGGCGTGGAGGTGTTGAACCACGTCACGGCAGGGACGAGTTGACCCGCCGCCAAGCCCTCCACGGCCAAGTGCATCCGTGCTTGGAAGGAGCCGTTGTCCGGTGCATCGTTGCGGCCGGGGAAGCCCGTCGAGAGGTCCACGGTGAGGAGTTTGTCCCCGGCCACCACCACGTTCGACGATGCCATGAGGTCCTTTCCGTCGGCCGTGATCGCATCGAGGTGGACGTCGATCGCATCGTCCCACGTCCACATCGGGTCATCTGGAGCAGCGGCGAACACAAGTCCGCCGTCTGCGGCCCGAAGCTCGAGGTGCACCTGCATGTGGTCAAGGTTGACCACACCCTGGTCGAGGTGGAGGCTCCAGGCGAGTTCCACGGGGTCTTGTTGAACGGCGCTCACTTGGCTTTGGCTGGTCTGGACGACACGCACGCCGTTCACGGCATTGGTCAGGGTCCATGCCCCACCCTGTTCTTCGGCGACGATGCGCTGCACCCTCCCAAAGCCGGCATCGAGCACCAACACGGCTTGACTCCACGCCCCGTCCACGTCAACGAGCGTGGTGAGGTTGAGCGGTTGACCGTAACTTTGCAACTCCGTCCGCTCGATGTCGGTGAACACCGTTTCCTCCATGCCCCATGCCACGGCGTCCATGTCAGGCAAGGTCCACGCCTCGCCCTCGCTGGTGCTCATCACGACACGGCATTGCAACCATGGGTCGAGGTCGAGGAATTCCTGAACGGAGCGTTCGGTCCCAACCGTGCTGGGTTCGGGCACGGTGTGGTTCCCGATCGGATGGTTGTAACTGAAGTTCCCAATCATCGGCAGCCAGTCCATGCCGTTGAGCAAAAGCGCGTCGGGGGCGGTTCTGTATTGGAGCCCAAGCGATGTGCCAGAAGGTGCGCTGCCGTCGAGGCGAATCCACTTCAGGAGCGCATCTCCATCGGTCGTGGAGCGCAGGTCGATGGGTGGCGAGGTGAGCGTCCCCGTATGCTCTGCTGGGCTGATGTAACGGTTGTTCGTGGAACGAATTTGCATCCAGTTCCACGAGGGGTTGCCTGAATCACCTCCGAGGACGTAGGTTGCGTTGTTGTAGTGCGTCCATGAGGTGCTGTGCACCGGGTGAATCAGGTTCCCCATGTTTCGCCATGCATCGGTATCAGGAAGCCACCCGTAGGTGCGCCGTTGCGCACCTGTGCTCGAGGCGCCACCAAACAGCACCACTTCATCATGGATGACCGTCGCTGCCGCACCCGCAAGCGCGACCCCGAGATCGGTGTGGTTGGACCAACTGCCGTTGGATGCCATGACTTCGGTGGTGTTGGTGACGTCCCATGAGGCGGAAGGCGGCCCTCCTCCTCCCGTGGAGGTCAGCGTGGTTTCGAAGCCACCCATCACATAGAGTTGGCCGCGGTAGTACGCAGCCGCCGGCTGGACCCTCGGCGTGGTCAGGTTTTGGAGGCTGGTCCACGTGTCCGCATCGATGTCGTAGCTCATCGTCGTGTTGACCGCCATGACGCTGCCGCTTTGGTTCACGCCCCCTGCCACGTAGAGCACGCCGTCATGGTGGGCATAACCCGCCTTCCCAACCGCCTGAGCAGGCGGCATCGCGGTCCCTTCGGACCATGCATCGGTGGTCAAATTGTACCGTTGAACCAAGCCAGTGGTGAAGGACGGGACCGAAGATTGCGAATCGGGAAGGGGCAGGTCGCCGGCCATGACCAGGGTGTCCCCCCAACGTGCGCATCCAGCGAAGGATTGGGTGTTTGGAATTGGATTGGGGGACACCGACCACGTGCCGTTGGTCACGTCGTAGATTTCCATGAGGTTGCTTTCCTCTTCGTCGTTCCATTGGCTGCTGGGGTCGACCACGCCGCCCACCAGCCACATCTCGTTGCGTTCAGGGATTGGAAAGAGGCACGCGGCCATGCGAGGGAATTGGGGCGCTCCGGGCGGCGAGGACCAGGCCACGGACGGGCGATCGATGACGACCTCGTTCTCGTTCATGTCCCAACTGGTTCCGCTGAGGTTCCACCCTGTGCCGTTGAAATCTGCTTGCATCGCCATGGCCGGCATGACGAAGGGAGATGCATCCTCAACCAAGGTTTCGTCCACTTCTGTGAACCAAGGTGCTGTGGCCCACGGCATCGTCAGGAACAACGCCAGCACGAGCAGCGCTTGAGCGGCCGCCTTCGTCATTGAACGTGCTTGCTGGGGAGGCCACTTAGCCCTTCGCGGTGATTGGACGCGCATGTTGATGAGGGGTGGCGGAGGTGCGGGGCCGGAGCACATGACCGAGTACATCGCACGCGACCCGCGCACGGGCAAACCCATCGAGGTGGCCTCCGTTGTGCAGCGTGCGCAGGTCGAGGAAGGGCATCGAGGTGCATGGTCCCGGTTGACACCGGCCCAAGTCCTTGATTTGGCCACCGGTCGCACCGAGGTTCTGAACCTCATGCTCGACGGGAGGCGTCGCTCCTTCTCGCGCATCGATGGGGTGGAAGGATTGGTGCTCGCCAAGGGCGTCCACGCCAACGCGGCCTACGATGCCCTCATCGAGGCCTGCATGGACGATGACGCGGACATCCGCCGTGCTGCTTTGATGGCGATGCCGGAAGTGGCCCAGCAACGCTCCGACGAATTGTTCGATCACCTCAGCGTGTTGATCGACGACCCGGTGGATTCGGTCCGAGCCGCGGCTTGTGACGCCTTGAGGCGAATGACGCCTGTGTTTCCTTCTGGGGTTGAGGACAGCTTGGTCAACGCTTTGCGCTCCACCGATGCACGGCTGGCGAAGGCCGCCTGGGAAGGCCTTCGCGTCATGGGTGAATCATGGCCTTCTGTGGTTTGTGTTCACGTGGACAGCCTGCTGCTGGAGGATGCTGTGCACTTGCGGAAGGAAGCCGCACGCCTCCTGCAGCGCGTGGTGGCACGTGCCGGGCACCAAGGATGGGACCTGGTCACGTGGGCCTTGGCCGATGAGGAGGTGCTGGTGCGTCGTGAGGCGGCCAAGTGTTTGCCGAAACTGGTGAATCCCGCCCCGAAGATGGCGGTGATCTTGGCCGAAAAGGTGCTCTACGACACCGACGCCGCAGTTCGGAACCGAGCCCTGAAAGTCCTCGAACGCGTCGATTTGGGCGGCAGCAGAGCACGCTCAATTGTGCTCGCCGGCACCCGCCATGACGTCGTGGACATCCGTCGCGCCTGCGTTGAGATGTTGCATCGCTTCATGGGCGAGGACGAGCAACGTTCCTTCGCGCAAGAGCGCTTGCAGGTCGAACAAGACCCAGGCATCCGCAACCTCCTGATGGAGATGATTTTCGATCCGGAAATCGACGGGAGCGAGGAGCAAAAAAATCGGTTCCTTTCCCCTGCCGAACCGGTCCCTTTGCTGGACCGCGAAGTGGCCCAAGCCATGGAGCAAGCCATTGGCATGTTGGAGCCCGAACGGATGGAGGCACCCCAGGTTGAACCAGAGGGTGCCAGCGATGCGTCCGACGACGACGGCCAACAGCGTTAAAGGAGGCCCATCGGTCGCCAAGTCGTTCAGGTGTAGTCATGGATGACGTCACGTACGATGACAAGGCCGAGCAGTTCGAGCGCCTGTGGGACGGTATGACCCCCAAAGGCATCAACCGAACCAAGGCCCTGAAGTTCCGTCAGTACATCCTCGAGCACGTCCGCCAGACCAAGCGCCCCCTCACCCGTGAGAACGCCCGGAAGTACTGGATGGGCCAGCTCCAGCAGGAGATCAAGGACGCAGAGTCCTTCTGAGACGCGCGAGGGTCGCCACCGTTCCGGCGGCCCGCAGAACCGAGGAACGGAGGCGAACAGGATGTTCACGAAGACCAAATTCAGCACGTGGGACCTCCCGGCCCACATTCAATCCGCCATCGATGGCCTTGGTTGGGAATTCGCGACCGAAGTTCAGCGCGACACGGTCCCCCTCGCCCGTCGTGGCCGTGACGTCATTGGCCAAGCCCGCACCGGTTCTGGAAAGACCGCCGCGTTTGGGCTCCCCATGATCGAGCGTGCAACGCCCGGTGATGGTTTGCAGGCGCTGGTGCTTGCGCCGACCCGCGAACTCGCCGTTCAAGTCGCGGAAGAACTCGGAACCCTCCAAGGTGAAACCGGGCTGCGCATGCAAACGGTGTACGGTGGTACGGACATCGAAAAGCAGGCCAAGCAACTCGATGCTGGCGTCGACGTCATCGTCGGCACCCCTGGTCGCGTGATGGACATGTCCGAACGTGGCCACATCGACCTGACCAAGCCCACGATGTTCATCCTCGACGAAGCTGACCGCATGCTTGACATGGGCTTCTTCCCCGACATTTTGTGGGTCCTTGAGCGGATGACCGCCCGCGAGCAAACCTTGCTGTTCTCTGCGACCTTCCCTCAGGAGATCGTCAACGCCGCTTCTGAATTCATGCGCGACCCCGAGTTCGTGCAGACCAACGAAGACGAAATCGATCTGCCAGATGTGCGCATGATGCTCGTTCACGTGGGTCGTTCCAACAAGCTCTGGGCCACCGCCCGCGTCCTTATGCACCTTGAGGAGGACGGGCAAGCGATCATCTTCGCGAACACCAAACGCATGGTCGACCTTCTCGTGACACGCCTTGAGAAGGCAAAGTTCGACGTGGACGGCCTGCATGGCGACCTGTCACAGAACCAGCGTGAGCGCATCCTTGGCCGCTTCCGCGAGGGTGAAGTGCGCATCATCGTCGCCACCGACGTGGCCGCCCGCGGCATCGACGTGGACACCGTGACTCAAGTCATCAACTACGACGTGCCCAACGACATGGACGCCTTCATCCACCGCATCGGCCGCACCGGCCGTATTGGCCGCACCGGCGAGGCGTGGACCTTGGTGGACCGCACCTCTGGCCAACAAATGCAGAACATCGTCGCGACCTACGACCTCCCGGTCGAGGAGGCTGAAGCCCCTGCCCTGCCAGAAGGTGTGGAGCGGGATCCGGTCCAGTTCCGCGAGGACCTCTCCGACGCTGCCGACCCCTTCGGCTTCGTGACCCTGCGGGTGGACATTTCCTCGTCAGAAGGCCTCTCGAAGGCGGACCTGACGGATTGGCTCATCGCCACCCTGGCGTGCGATCCGCTTGCGGTTGGACGCATCGTGCAGTCCGACGCACACCTCGAGTTGGGCATGCACAGCAGCGTTGCGGCGAAGGCGATGAAGGCCCTCGCCAAGGAAGGCGTGGCGGGTGCTGCCCGTACCGCTGAATTGGTGCTCTGAGGGTCACTCCTCTTCTTTTTCAGCCGTTCTGAGGGCTCTTCGTTCGTCCTCGCTCAACGTCGACGGCCACCTTCCGTCCGAAAGCGGTCGCTCGAGGATGAACGCGCTGGTGACCAGACTGAGCAGCCCGAGACTGGCCACCGACCACGCGCCGTCGATGGCGTCGTCCCAGGCGTTTTGGGCGTCTGCGCACCGCTGACTGACCAGTTCGTTGAAGGCGCACATCTCCGCGGTCGCCCTCGCGTCCAGGGCCGCCGGGTCGTTTCGAACCATGTACACGGCGGTGAGGATGAGGATGAGGGCCAAAGCGACGCCCATGACAGGTTGCTTCCAGACGGGTCGGTGCTCGGACCACTGCCATGCTTTGCGTGGGGTGATGCGCCACGTGTCGCGCCCTGCCATGCTTCGGTCCTTCACCCGGCGGGGCCCGCCCACCCACGTGAACCATGCCAGCCAAAGCCCGATCAGGACAACGAGGAAACCCCATTCGTACACGTTGCGGTGGAAAGCCCACATGTCGTTCAGGCACGCAGGGTCGTTGGGTGCTTCGAGGCAGCCTCCGAGCGCGATGGGATAGAAGGCCACCAACCGTGCGAGGTTGAGCACGAACACGATGCCGCATCCCACGACGACTGCGCGCAGGCGATCTTTCTGGGGCACGTCGTCCGTGATGAGGATGAGCGTCGAGAGGAAAATCATCTCATGGACGCCTGCGCATTCGTCCGAGACATAGAGGCCAACGGAATCAAAGGTGCCAGGAAAACTGGTGTGGTGGAAATCGATACGTGTCATCCATCCGTTGTGTTGACTGAGGCTGACCGCATCCGCTCCCCAAATCATCTCTGTGATGCCGTGCCACAACCATGCTTCGATGACCTGCAAGGGTGCCAAGGTGTCTGAAGGTTCAGTCAGGAACCAGTAGAAGGCCTCCACCAGCAGGAGGGCCAGCGGGTACTTCCCATACCTCAAACCGAGCGCCGCCACTTCGGACCAGGACATGTCGTCCTCGGCCTTCGCCGTTGCTCCCACAGCACGTACTCAGGGTGGTGCCTCATAGGGGCGTCGGTTGCAATCCTTCAAGTCACGCTGGCTCCACGGCGCACCATGCAAGGCGGTGGTCAGGCGAACGCGCCCACCCACCGTCTTGACGTGCGTGGATTCCGCTGCCCCATCCCTGTGGGAGAAACCCGGCAAGCCTTGGACGGTCTCGAACGTGGGCATGTCCTCGAGGTTCGCTTCGACGATCCTGAAGCGCTGGAAGATTTGCCACCGATGCTTGCACGTCATGGCCACAAGATGGTCTCTATAGAGGAGATTGCTGGAGATTGGCGCATGTGCATTGAGGTGATGATGTGAGCGTTGACGATGTGCCAAGCGTGGCCACCTTGCCGACGCCATACGGGTCCTTCAGAATTGAAGTGGTGATGGACGAAGGTGGGCAAGAACACGTCGCGCTTTCGATGGGGGATCTCAGTGGCCCAGACCCCGTGCTGGTCCGCGTGCATTCGGAATGCCTGACCGGCGATGCCTTTGGCTCGCTGCGTTGCGATTGCGGTCCGCAGCTGAACGCTGCGTTGGCAGCGGTGGCAGAGCGCGGATGGGGGTGTGTGCTGTACTTGCGCCAGGAGGGACGCGGCATTGGCCTGCACGCCAAGATTCAGGCCTACCATCTCCAAGATCAAGGTGCGGATACCTTGGATGCGAACCTCATGCTGGGACATCCCGCGGACGGGCGGGACTACACCGTGGCCGCAACGATGCTCAATTCCCTTGGCGCAGGGCAGGTCTCCCTGCTGACGAACAATCCAGACAAGGTCGCGCAATTGCGGTCCTATGGCATCGATGTGGTTGAGCGCATCCCTCTCGTGGCTGGCGTTGGCGACGACAACAGGGAGTACCTGAAGACCAAGGCGACACGCATGGGGCATCAACTCGAAGGCAACGACTTGGCCTGAGCCACGGGCCCTTGCGCGATGCACCGATGGGTCCGCGAGTTCACCGCAACGACCTTGATGAGCGGGACCCTCAGGACACAACAGAGGTCGACCCATGGACATCGAGACGGCGGCAAACATTGGCGAAGCCGTGAGCGGCATCGCCATTTTGTTCACGCTGCTGTTCAGCCTGCGCCAGGTCAAATTCTGGAACGAGAACCGCCGATATGAAATCGGCCGCGACCTCGCAGCCCACCTCAACAACCCAATGATTCATCGCGGCTTCGCCGTGACCACCAACAAACTCCACGAGGAGTTGACCCTCCAAGAGTTGGTCGGGCTCACCCGCGAAGAAAAGGACGCCATGAACGCCACCATGATCGGCATGAACAACATTGGTCTCTTGGCGAAGCACGGCCACCTTTCCCTTGACCTCGTGGAGGCTTTCTGTGGGTATTACGTGCGCATCTTCGGACCGCGTTGGCGCCGCGCTGTGGAGGTTCATGCGCAAGCCATGATGCAAGAGCCCGAATCAGTCAGCACCGTTTGGGGTGGCCTGTATTGGTTGATGGACACCCTTGCAGAAGCCCCCGAGGACAAGGTTTGATCACCTCAAAGAATGCACACCAAACCGATTGGTAACGGTGAAGATTTGGCGTATGTTTTCTTACGAAAACGTGACACTGCGAGCATGCACGGAAGAACAAGCCTTCTTATCCGAGAAGGCAATCCAAGGCCTGTGCAAACCCCGTACCTTGGTCAAATCTACATCGTACCTCGCTGCTGCTTGCGCTGTGGCCGCGTGGAAGACATCGGCCACGAACACATCGAGAAGTGCGTGGACTGCGAGGCCATGGGTTTCCACATCGACTGAAACGAGCAAGACGCCGACTGAGTCGGTGTTCATCACCCTGCTTGGGTGGCGAAGGCTAAACCTCGCGTCTTGAACCCGCGGGTATGGAGGTGGAGCTCGTCCTCGCCTTGGCTGCGGCCGGCACGATGCTGGGCGTCGTGGAGGGTCTGAAGCCCGGCCCTCTCATGACCATGGTCGTCCGCGAAACGCTGTCTGGCGGGCTGAAGGCGGGCATCTGGACGGCCGCAGCCCCGATTTTTACCGACGGTCCGCTCATCCTCCTCAGCGTCCTGGTCGCTGCCTCGGTGGCCAACAGCCCGTACCTGCTGCTCGCCATCACGGTGGCTGGGGCGCTTTTCCTTGCCAAGATGGGCGTCGATTGCTTCAGCCTCGATCCGCCGGATTTCAACGCGGAACCCGGCGCGCCTTCTGGCTCGCTTCTTCGTGGTGTCATCACCAACCTGCTGAATCCGAACGCCTACGTGTTTTGGTTCCTCATCGGTGGACCCCTGATGGCTTCCGTGGTGCAGGAAGAATGGCTTGCGCCGGTCGCCTACGCCCTGTCCTTCCTGCTGACGCTGATGCTGACCAAGGCCGTCGTCGCCTACGCGGTGCACAAGGCGAGCAACGGCATCTCCGCGACCGTCTACAAGCGCCTGCTTGCCGGCTGCGGCGTGGTGATGCTCGGCTTCTCGGCCTTCTACGTCCGCTCGGCCTGGCTCCTCCTCGCCTGAATCTGAACCTCGTCACTGTCCTTGGCCACGTGAATCGCTCACGCCGGGCCAACGAGGTGACCGTTAGGAATCGCTGCACCTCGTGGCGAAGCACGAGCACGCTGACTGCAGAAAGACGCTAAGTGCTCGCGCCGGGATTTGAACCCGGGTCAAAGGAATGAGAATCCTTTATGATGGGCCACTACACCACGCAAGCAGGCATTTTCGCCGAACGTCCACCCGTATTTAGCGCTAACCGACG
>CAXRAI010000039.1:0-3311 GCA_964228865.1 Salinimicrobium sp.
TCAACCTCACCTTCGAGGCTCATGGCGTGTACAACGTCACCGCAACCGCGATCGATGCAAAGGGGAGGCAAACCAGCCAAGACATCGCCGTTCGCGTGAACCTGCGGATTGAGTGGGAAGAAGAGGGCACCCAAGACCCAACGGCACTCGCTTTTGATCCGTTGCCACGGCACGGTGGCGCAATGGCCGACTACATCACCATCGAATCCGTCGTCACCAACCCTGACCTCTTCGAGAACCTTGGTGGCGGGCGCGAGGTGGACGTGACCTGGCGCATTGTGGACCCCCTCGGAGGCACGTGCCAGCAACACTCAGACGTCGTGCATGAGGGCGAATCCGCGGCATGGAATTCGATTTACTTCAACACCTACGAGACCCACGAATTGGACGTTGCGTACGACAGCGGCCAAGATGAAATTGACGTTCGTCACACCCTGCTCGTCGTTTACGAAACTCCGGCTTGACCGAATCAACCCATGGAACCGAGCGCCATCAGGGCCAAGACGAACAGCACCACCACGCCAATGGCAAGCACGACCGTGGCCAGCACCAGGCTACCGCCGAAGAGCAGTGACACGGCCCCGACCAGACGTTGGAGTGGGGTGTCCCATTCCACCACGGCTTCCGTATCGCTCGGGCCAGCAGCGCCGTGTTGCGCATGGGTCGGTTGATGTGTTACCAGAGGTGGGGGGCGTACTGCTTGGGCAACGACAGGCAAGATGACGGCGATAGGAACCAGAAGACAGCATGCAACGCCGACGTAATTCAGCGCCTCGGGATTTTCCATGAAACCGCCACCAGTGCAGGACATCACCATCTCGCCATCCATTTCAATCTCCGTGCAGTTTTCCGGGTCGGGCCCGAGTTGCCCTAATCCACCCATGAACACCAAGATGGCCAACACCCCGACGGCAATGCCGGCGACGTTGAGGCGCATGGCCGAGGTACGGGCTGAGGCGTATTGGTCGGAAAGCGCCTCCATCGGATCCCTGGTCGGCAAAGGCGTGGCCAAGTCCTGCTCGGTGCCACACGACGGGCATTGGAACCGACCCTCGTGAGAGGCCGGCAGCGAGAGGCGCTGGCCGCATGAGCCGCAGTCCACTTCGAACGTGCCCATCATGATCGGAGTTGGTTCCGCAGGAGGCGCGGGGGAGGGGTCAGACAACGGGGGCGAGGTGGTTGCGACCTCTTCGGCCGTTGCCAACTTGGACGCCCGCAAACGCTCGAGCAACTCGGCCTTTCGGCCGGACACAGGGAGCCCTTTGGAACGAAGGGCGTCCTTGAGTTCGGCCACCGTCATGGCATCGTCGTCCGCGGAACCCACGGTTCCACCTCACTCCTCGACCACATGAACGTGCCCCCGAAAAGGCGGAACAGAGGGCTTGATGAAGGTCGACGAGGGGGCCCGAAACATGGCGATATGGTGGGTGGAGGCCATCGGCTTGGTCGCTGGGGGTTTGGGCATCGTCGCGTGGGTGCCCCAAATTCGTGAAGTTTGGGTCCACCAGCGTCACGAAGGCATCTCATTGCCCACCTTCGGGCTGGTTTCTGTGGCCCTGCTGCTGTGGTTGGTGTACGGCCTGATCGTGGAAAGCCCCGCCATGATCATCGCCAACATCGCCACGCTGGCCGTCATCCTCGCCGTGGTGATTGGCGTGATGCGCCTACGGCGCGAACGATGATGGCTCGCTCATTCGGCGTTCAATTTCCACCTCAAGGTCTGCAAAGGCTTGCTGGATGCGTTCAGCGAGTTTGGCGTCCAACCTCGCTTGCAGTGCCTTCAGCAGCACGGGTGGCAACTTGAGTTCAAGGCTGGCCTGACCGGAAACACGCGTTGAGTCTGGGCCGTCGGCTTCGACCATGTACTCGCTGATCATGGACACGATGGGCAAGCCTTCGCTTCGGGTCACTTCAACGCGCATCAGTGCCTCGGGTTCGTAGGCAACGATGCGTTCGTGAACGATTCGTCCAGGGAGCAATTCACACCCGCGCTCCGCTCCCATCCCGGTGCTGGGTCCGTCGCCTTCAGACCAAGAACGATGGATGCTGTTGCTCCACTCGCCCACGTCGCTGAACCCGTCGAGCACCGCCCACACCTGCTCAACCGTGTAGGGCACGGTTCGCGAGGCCTCGACGTCGAAGGTCACAGCCCGTCGTCGAGACGCTTCGCCATCAAGATGCGGGTCGGAACGACCAGGGGCTCAGGCAAGAAGGCCTGAATCACATCGCGGACTTGGTCGTCTCGATGATGACGGCCCCGATCTTGTACGGGTCACCGTTGGACGCCGGGCGGCGGTCTTCGAGGCGGCCCACCCAACCGTCGGTCGGCACGGAAGCCGGAACGCGAATCGAAGCTCCACGGTCAGAGACGCCGTAGGAGAACTGGTCGATGGCTTGGGTCTCGTGAAGGCCGGTCAAGCGCTCTTCGTTGTGGGCGCCGTACACGGACATGTGGCGCTCAATGTTGCGGCCGAAGGCCTCGCAGATGTTGTCGAACAACTCCTTGCCCCCGACGTCGCGCATGGCGCCGTTCGAGAAGTTGGCGTGCATGCCGGATCCGTTCCAGTCGCCCTTGATGGGCTTGGGGTGGTACTCGATGTAGTAACCGTAGCTCTCCGTCAAGCGGTCGAGGAGGTAGCGGGCCACCCACAACTCATCGCCAGCGCGCTTGGCGCCCTTGGCGAAAATCTGGAATTCCCACTGGCCGCAAGCGACTTCTTGGTTGATACCTTCGAAGTTGATGCCGGCCTCAAGGCACATGTCAGCATGCTCTTCGACCATGGCGCGCCCGTGGGTGTTCTTGCCACCCACCGAACAGTAGTACAGGCCCTGAGGACCTGGGTAACCGCCAACCGGGAAGCCAAGCGGCTGCTGCGTGGCCACGTCCATGATGAAGTACTCCTGCTCGAATCCGAACCAAAAGTCGTCATCGTCGTCGTCGATGGTGGCGCGTCCGTTGCTTGGATGCGGCGTTCCGTCGGGGTTCATGACCTCGCACATCACCAGGTAACCGTTGATGCGTGCAGGGTCTGGGAAGATCGCCACGGGCTTCAGCAAGCAGTCCGAGGCGCCGCCTTCGGCTTGACGCGTTGAGGAGCCGTCAAACATCCAGATGGGGCATTCTTCCAAGGTGCCTTCGAAATCGCTGCGCACCATCGTCTTGCTTCGCATGTTTTGAGTGGGTTCGTATCCGTCCAGCCAGATGTATTCCAACTTCGCTTTGTTGTCCATAAGAATCGGCCCTATGCCTCGCGAGACGGTATATGAACAATTTCCGTGCTTATTCTTGTTAAAAAAAAGCAATCACTAGG
>CAXRAI010000040.1:0-3794 GCA_964228865.1 Salinimicrobium sp.
TCGTCGTCGTCGATGGTGGCGCGTCCGTTGCTTGGATGCGGCGTTCCGTCGGGGTTCATGACCTCGCACATCACCAGGTAACCGTTGATGCGTGCAGGGTCTGGGAAGATCGCCACGGGCTTCAGCAAGCAGTCCGAGGCACCGCCTTCGGCTTGACGCGTCGAGGAGCCGTCAAACATCCAGATGGGGCATTCCTCCAAGGTGCCTTCGAAATCGCTGCGCACCATCGTCTTGCTTCGCATGTTTTGAGTGGGTTCGTATCCGTCCAGCCAGATGTATTCCAACTTCGCTTTGTTGTCCATAAGAATCGGCCCTATGCCTCGCGAGGCGGTATATGAACAATTTCCGTGCTCATTCTTGGTCAAAAAAAGCAACCATTTGGCGGAAATCTGCTCGAATGAGCATTAATGATTCGCTTTTGTTCACACATGCCGACTGATTTTGCCCCCGTGAATCGGGAGTCATGCGCGAGTGAACACCACATCACGCGTTGTTTGCGGCGTCTTCAGACTGTGGCGTGAGGAACGCCGAGGACCCGTCACGGTCGATGACGGGCAGCGTGAGGGTGGATCCCTCCATCAACACATGAACGGGGCAGGCCAGGCCACACGCCGGGGCGAGGTAGTCCTCGCCGGTTTCGGTCATCACGACCCGGATGCCGTGCCCTGCAGGCAGGATGACGTCCATCCCTTGGAATTCCATCAGCATCGTCACCACGGTCCCGGGCGCCACCGTTTGTGGCTCATAGCCGCCTGCATGGTACCGCACGTCCATCGTGGCGTGTCCAAGGCGGAGGCCGGTCTCAGCATCTTGGAGTTCTGCGAAAATCTGGCCACCGTCGTAGGTGGGGCTCGCCTGCAGGTGAAGGGTCGGCAGGCCTGCGATGTGGACGTCTTCGTCGCTGAACGAAGGGCATTCGACGGTCACGGATTGCAGGCCACCTCCGGCCACCGAAGCCCCGCCCACCCAACTTCCATCGGCGGAGCAGGTGGCCAGGTCGATCGCGGTGGGCGTCGCGTCGCGTGGAGGCCAGGTCGATTCAACGCGCCACTGCCCGTCGTTGCGCTGAATTTGGGCGTGGAGGTCCGGCTTCTCTCCCTCGCCCTTCAGGTAGTAATCGAACCATTCCAGCAGGTCTTCTGCCCAATCCCACCGGGTCATTTCAGCGATGGCCTCCCCGCCATATCCTGAGTCCTGAGCGTTGTGCTTGCTCCACTGGTCCGGGTAATTGTGTTCCCACTGACCAAGCATGCCCCGCACGTCGTAACCGGCGTCCTCGTAGGCGTGGTACCACACGGTGCCCGACGGTCCGCCGAACACCTGATGGGGATCGACGTTCCAATCTTGCATCCCTTGGATCCAATACACGCTTCCGTTCCAATTCTGGAAGGCTTTGTCGATGTGGCTGCGTTCGTCGTAGTAATTCGCCATGTAAGGGTCCATCTCGCCACCGACGTAGGTCACAGGTCCGGCAAACAGGCCCTCGACGATGTCTGGACAGATGTTGTCGAGGTCGTCACCGTTGTAGTCAACGGTGCTGGAGAAGTAATTCATGTGCATGACTTGTGAGCGCGCCTCCGCGCTTCCGTTCTTGTACAACAGCGGATGGAGGGCCGTCGTTCCCGAAATCGGTACGATGGTCTTCAGGTACTCGCTGCCCATGGCGGCTGCTTCCCACTGCGTGGCGCCTTCGTAGGACTTCCCGTACAGGCCGACGTGGCCGTTGGACCACTCCTGCTGACCCAGCCACTCCACGGCCGCATGGATCCCGAGGCCCTCGCCTGCTCCTCGGTAATCGAAACAGCCGCTGCTTTCCTCGGTACCGAACACGGCGACCTGCGCGAGGGCATAGCCGTGGGGCACGTAATTGTCGAAGATGAATTCACCACGGCCTGGGCTCACCACGTTGGTCGGTGAGGATTCCGAGCCCTGTGGGCCGTAGGAATAGTAGGGGGAAATCACGGCGATGACGGGCACTTGCTCGCCGGCTTCGGTGTTGGAAGGGAGCCAGTAGGAAAGGTGCACCTCGGAGGTGGGCGGCCCGGTCTCCCAGATGTCCGACGTGTCCACTTCGATGAGTGCTTCCTGAACGGGAAGTGCCGCGTACGGGCCGTCCTCGAGGACCCGGCTGTAGGAGCCCGTCCAATTCCATTCGACGAGGTGGCGATCCTCCAGGCGGAGGCGGTCGTCGGTCTTGCCCGGTTCAAGGCCAGCGTTGTCGCTCAGGCACCCAGACAGCGGCATGCAGAGCATGAGCAGCGCCAACACCGCGGCACGCCCTCGCATGGCGGGGCCTCCACGTTGCCCTTCATCACGCTGACGCCCTCGCCTGAACGGTGGCAAGGCCACGCGCAAGACGGGAAACGTCAAGCCTGACCCGCTCGACCACGCGGCATGGGCGCTGGTCCTGCCGAGGCCGGAAAGAAGTGGTTCATGCGCCAGTATTGGCGTTTGCAACAGTCTCAGAGCCTCATTTCCATGGGCTTTTGGTGCGTCACCTTGACGTTGCTCATTTGGCCCTACGTCGCCTGGCGTTTTGACGCGAACACGGAGTGGCTCGGCATCCCCGCCACCTACGTTGGGCTGGCGTCCATCGCCCTGATGGTGCTGGTCACCGTCTTGCTCATCGGCTACATCTACGATCAATTCCTCTCCCTCTGGAAGGAGCACCAGAACGTCATCATTGAGCGAAACCCCTTCGCCACCTACCTCCTCACGCCCCGAGACGCCATCATCATCGGACACTTGTCCAGCATGATGCGTGACATGAATCCGGACGACGAGCGCATCAGGGCGCAGAGCGAATGGATGGAGCGCTGGTTGGCGTCCATGCCCGAGCTTGAGGTCTTCGAGCGAATGGTGACCGAACTCGACGAGCGGTTGGGCGTTCCCGTGCCCGAATTCACCTTCCTCCCTGACGGGGCGGTGGAGGCCGCACGTCAATCTGCGGCATCCCGAAGCAAGGGCGAAGAAGGTGCCTGAGATGGAGTGGCCGAGCGACTGGGTCCGTCCGTCGCCCGAGATTGTCGCTCGCCTGTCCCGCTTGGACATGCTGCTGCTCGACGTGGACGGTGTGCTCACCGACGGAACGGTGCTGCGCGGTGCTGACGGCACGGAAGCACGCCGCTTCTCGGTCATCGACGGCCACGGGATTGGCATGCTTCGCGAGGACGGCATGATCGTCGGGGTGGTCAGCCGAGAAGACTCGGACATCACCCGGGCGCGCATGGAAAAACTGCACATGCCCGAAATTCACGTCGGAGCCAAGAACAAGGCCGCCGTCGTCGCCGACATCCGTTCCCGGCATGGACTGGGCGAAGGGGCCATTGCCTTCATCGGCGATGACCTTCCTGACCTCGCGGCCTTTGGGGAGGCGGATTTCTGCATCGCTCCCGCCAACGCTCATCCTGCCGTGATGGCGGCCGCAGACTTGGTGCTGTGCCGTCGCGGAGGGCATGAAGCCGTACGAGAATTGGCCGAAATCATCCGCGCAGCCAAGGGCCTTGGGCCAATGGCTGACCTGTTGTCCTGATCACGCTGGGGTCAATCCGCGCTCTTCCACGACGTGTTCAAGGCGAGCCCAATCGTCTTCGGTGTCGATCTCCCACGCCTGCCAAGACTGCATGAGAAAGGCCCCCGTTCGGCCACCGAGGCGGCAGTTCTGCTCATCCCAGACCTTTCGAGTAGCGATGTAGAACGCGCCGTTCTCGGCCACGCGGTCAGGTATGTCTTGCCGGCGAGGGCGGTGTTGAGGGTCGTAATTCAGCGGCGTGGCCGTTCCGTCTTGTCCGAGG
>CAXRAI010000041.1:0-13742 GCA_964228865.1 Salinimicrobium sp.
ACGGCCTCACGGGACCTCGTCGAGGTTTACGCTCGAACCGGTCGACCGGTGGCCGGATTGATGCGGGTCAGCCGTGAGGAAGCAACCTCCTTCGGCATGGTGGCCATGGACGAAGACCGCATCACCGAAGTCATCGAAAAACCCGCTCTGGGGGAGGCTCCTTCCGACCTTGCTTTGTGCGGCCGGTACCTGTGGACGGAAGATGCCGCATCCCTGCTTGAGCGGTACGACGTTGAAACCCATGGCGAATTGCAAAGCATCCGTGTGCAAGAGCACTGGATGAACGACGGTGGAATGATGGGTGTGGTGCACGAAGGTGCGGTGTGGTACGATGCGGGGCGGCCACTGCCTTGGCTCAAAGCGCAAATCGATCACGCCCTGCGTCGCGAAGACCTTGGCTCGGACCTTGAAGCGTGGTTGGTCTCTCGCCTCCAATGAGCGGCCTCACCGTCGACCTGGGCGCCAGAAGGAAAGCGGGTCTGGCGCCTCGCCGAGGGCATGCCGGCCTGCGAGATGATCGGCGCGCTCGTTCCACCGGTGCCCTCGATGAGCACGGACGTGATCCCACGCAACCTCACGCTGATCCTTCACCTCCTGCCAGAGTGTTCGTACACGTGCCACCAAAGCCCGGTTGGCCTTGGGTTTCCATGTTCCGTCGGCCAAGTTTCCTGCGTACATCGAGTCGGCCCGAATCAAGGCGCTTTCGTCCGATGGCTGGAGCAAAAGCCACCGAAGCGCGTGTGCGAAGGCGGACAATTCTGCGGTGTTGTTCGAACCAACCTCTGCACCGAGGTAACCCGCCGCATCTGCATCGGTAAGGACCGGCCCTGCCTCTTCATGCAGGACCTCACCGGAGCCCCGGCCGTGCGGCAAATCACCCTCAACGACCACGAATGCCCACGACGCGGTGGTCGAGGCGTCAACGTCCCGGTTGGCCGGGCAGGAGCCGTCGACGTAAATCGTCCACGTGGGTTGGGCGTCCATCGACGCCCCTCACTCACTCACCGAGCATCGCAGCATAGGCCGCGGCGTCCATCAAACCGTCCAAGGCAGACATGTCGTCCAAACGCATCCTCACGATCCAGCCGTCCCCGTAAGGGTCGCTGTTCATCAGTTCCGGTTCGTCCTCGAGGGCGTCGTTGACCGCAACGATTTCGCCCGCCAGAGGAGCAAAAATTGGGGAGGCTGATTTCACCGACTCGACCACAGCAAACTCGCCCATGTCGCCCATCGTGTCGCCTTCTGCTGGCAGTTCGATGTAGACGATGTCGGTCAAGGCGTCTTGGGCGTGGTCGGTGATGCCGATGGCGACCAAATCGCCTTCCACGCGAAGCCATTCGTGTTCTGCGGTGTAGCGCAGGCCTTCAGGAATCTCGCTCATGGACGACCGTCAGTCACCGCGGTTCAAGAACGCACCGTCGCGTTCACGCCTCTTCATCGAGGGCTTGACGCAAGGCATCGGCTTCCAGACGGGCCCATGCGCGGCTGCTCTGTTCGTGCTTTTCCAGTTCCGCCATCTCCTGCTTCAGTCGGCCGGCCATCGCTTCCTCGCCGTCTGGCGGGAACAAGGAATTCAGTTGAGGTGAGCCCTGGGCAAGGGCCACACCAACCGCGATCATGACGGCACCCAGCAAGAACATCAGGCTCCCTGAGGAGGAAATGTCGAGGGTGGTTCGTCCAGATTGGAGGCCAAAGGCCCAAGCCAGAAGCACGGTCAGGCCGCCCCCCGTGAACAAGCGTTGAGCCATCAACGCAGGAGGGAGCATGAGCCGATGACGGGCCTCACCGTCTTGAACGTGGTGCGCTCAGTAGGTCTCACGCATCAACTTGTGAATCTTGTACGGCAAGAGCGCGCGGTTCACGGGCGTTACTTCCAAGATGCGGCCGTCATCACGTCGACGGATGTCTTGCAAGAGTGGATGGCGGCTTTTCTTGTGGAGGGTCAACAAGGTTGGCTTGTCCACTTCCAACACCTCACGTACGGCCGCGACATAGGCCTCGGACTCAACGGTGAATTTGCCAATTTCATCGATAACGATGACCTCAGATTCTTCCCTGGCTCGTCGAAGGGCAGGGATGGCGATGCGCTCCAATTCCGCAAGGTCGAGGCCAAGACCGAGCACCCTGAGCCGGTCATCGTTGCTTCGGTGAGCGATGATGCCCTCCTCGCCGCTGACAATGTCGATGATCTTGTAGCCTTGGCGTTCGCTTCCTTCGAGGATCGGCTCCATGCGGAGGCCGGCGATGATGAGGGTGTTTGGATCACCGCCGCGCATGCGCAGTTCACGCACACGCTCGTCCACGATCATGTCGAGGACTTTGCTCATGACCGCTGACTTGCCAGAGCGAGGCAAGCCGGTGATGCCGATTTTCGGGTGAAGTCCCATGATGACGTCCTCCCAATTCGAGCATTCCGAACAACCCGGAAGGCGATATAAAGCCTGCTCCTTACACGGTCGAAATGTCCGGAATCCGGCATTCAGCCGGTTTCCTCGTGCAGCGATGCCATCCAATTCAACCCAGATTCGACCCACGCGAAGGCATCTTTCAGCACCTTTGTCTTGACTTCAAGCGCTTCACACATCTGCTGCAAAAGACGGACCTCGGCTTCGTCATACTCACCGTCCACGGCAGCCACGTAGGCAGCCAGATACACCACAGTTCGGGCATGTTTGCGGTCGATTTCGGCCAAGGAAGCCGACCAAAGAGGGGGGTCCGTCAACTGATTGCGCAGTCCCGCCCTGGCCTCGGGGTGGAGCATCACGGCACCCATGATGGACTCGACGCAGGCGGCTTCTTCGGCAACGATGGCCCCGTCTGCAGCCGCTACGGCGACGAGGACTTCCAAAAGCGCATGACGTTGCTCGACGGGGAGGTCGAGGGCGGTCGCCAGCAACACGTGATCACGCCAAGTCGTTCAGGAGGGCATACCCTTCGTTCATCCACGCGTAGCCTTCCTCGGTCCACTTCAGCAAACGATCCACGGCGTCTTCGGCCAGACCCAAATGATTGGCAATGTCCCTCAGCGCCTCAAGTTCGTCTTCGTCGACGTTGCCGTCCGCAGCCGCCATCAGCACAGAGTCGCGCAAAGCAAGGCGACCTGCTTCCGGACCGAGCTCTTGCAGGCACTCCTCGAGAGGAGGGGGCACTTTCAGGGCTGAACGAATGGACTTCCGTTGATTAGGTGACAACAGGGCCGTCCCAAGACGTTGCTCAAACATGGCCATTTCGTCGACGGTCAACTCGTCGTCAACCCGCGTCATGAAGGCCAAAACCTTGGCGTAGGCAAACCGCTCTTCCTGAGGGAGCTTGTGCAGGGTGTCGGGCAGCATGAGGCCGG
The DNA here is from genome assembly GCA_964228865.1 of Salinimicrobium sp. Taxonomy (GTDB): domain Archaea; phylum Thermoplasmatota; class Poseidoniia; order Poseidoniales; family Poseidoniaceae; genus MGIIa-L3. The sequence goes on from CAXRAI010000041.1 coordinate 3,341, forward strand.
ATGCTGCAACGCCCCTCAAGAACCCAACGGCGAAGCAGATGCCGGCACGAGCAACAACGAGAGGTACGAGCATCCGCCGTGGAAGGTGCACGAGCATCAAAGAAGGGCGCGGTGTTGGTGCGCGGCATGGAGCCCTCATTGAACGTTCACGGCCACCCGCTGGAGCCGTGTTCCGTCGACCCGTTGACGGGATGGTACCGTGACGGATGTTGCAACACCGATGAACACGACCGTGGCATGCACACGGTGTGTTGCATCGTGAACGAAGACTTCCTCCATTTCGCCAAAGATTCGGGCAACGACCTGATGACCCCTGCCCCGCAATTCAACTTCCCCGGTCTGAAACCCGGCGATCAGTGGTGCGTCTGCGCCGCGACGTGGAGGGCAGCGGCTGAAGCTGGGGCGGCATGCCCTGTGGACTTGGAAGCCACGCACCAGCGAACACTTGTCGTCGTCCCGCTGGAGTTGCTCGAACTCCACGCCGTATGATCAGTCGTCGTTGGTCACCACGTCGGACGGCTTTCCCGTCAACACCGCGCGCAACCGGTCGTTGTCCTGCTGCATGGCGTCCATGATGCTGTACTTCACACCGAGGGATTCAGCCAAGACGCCGAGGGCGAGGCTGTCTTTGGGCAGGCACTTGCCACCAAAACCTCGGTAAAGGCCGAAAATCGGGTCAAGGTGAGATGGGCCAATGGGTTGGGCTTGCGGTGCAGTGATGATGTCTCGGATGGCGTACCAATCCTCCCCAAGCCCTTGGCAAATGTCGTACAGTTGGTTGGCGAAGGTCACCTTGAGTGCGTAAAAGGTGTTCTTGGTGTACTTCACCAGTTCAGCTTGGGTCGGGGTGACCTGGAAGGTCTGGTCGGTCCTCAACACCCCTGCCTCGCGATGTTGCTGGAAAACCAGATTTGCGACGTCTGCGTGGTGCGTACCGCAGACGAGGATGTCTTGGTTGGCGAAATCGTGGAGGCGTTGGCGTTCGACCAAGAATTCTGGTGAGTAGGCGAGTTTGAGGTGCCCATAGCGCTCATGCCATGCTTGTGTCGTGCCAGGAACGACGGTGGACTTGATCACCGCCGTGAAGCCCTCAGGAAGGGCGTCAAGGATGCCCTCAACGATGCTGGTGTCGCATGCTCCCGTTTCCGGATGAGGGGGTGTCGGAACGGCGATGTAGGCCATGTCGACATGGTCGATGACGTCCGAAAGGCTGGTTCCACGCGCAGGGTCGTGGACGTACAGGTCATGCGCCTCAGCAAAGCAATGCTCGATGGCACCACCGACCATGCCTGCACCAATGATTCCGACTTTCATGTTCAATCCCTCTGAGATTCATCTCGATGAGGCCGAGGGTTGAGTTTCCCCTCCTTGGCCATGATGCTGGCTTGAAGGAGCGTTGCGGGCGTCCCGCAATCAATCCACGTTTCCTCCCCAACGTTCAACAAGGAAGCAGCACGGTGTTTCACGTAGGATCGATTGATGTCAGAGATGGAGAAGGTCTGGCCCTTTTCAGACACCGCTTCGTCAACGAAGGCCCAAAACCGCTCATCGTAGAGGTAAATGCCTCCAATGGCCAAGTTGGACGGCGGATCTTCTGGCTTTTCCACGATGTCCACGACGTGCCCGTCTTTGTCGAGAACCGCCACGCCAAAGGCGCGTGGGTCCTTTTCCTCGCGGGCCAGAAGCACCGCACCTGGTGGATCAACCGCTTCGCGGAACTTGGAGACGTGGTCGGCGAGTTCGACGGTGGTGATGTTGTCGGAGAAATAGATGAGAAGCCGTGTGTTTTCGTTGTGGGGGCGGGCCAAATCAAGGGCGTGAGCCACTCCGAGGGGCTCCTCTTCCATCACGTAGTGGATGCGTTCACCGGGCAGCCCGGTGCCCACATGTTGAGCAATTTGGCCAATGAAGCGGTTGGCGATGATCGTGATGTCCTGAATGCCTGCCCGACGGATGGTGCCCAGGGCATAATCGATGACGGGGCGCTCGTGAATGGGGAGCAGGGTCTTCTGCGTGTAGCGGGTGAACGGGGCTAAACGGCTGCCATGGCCGCCTGCAACGAGGATGGCCTTGACGTTCACGTACCTCGCAACCTGACGGTGTTCAAGGCTCCTCCGGTTCAGACGCCTGACTGAGGTGGCGGAAGGTGTCCTCCGGCCCTGGCCCCGTCAAACTGTTCGCGGCGACAAGGTCGCCAAGGCGCTCAAAGCCGGCCTCTTTGAGGTCAGGATCGTTGGCTTCGCTGGCCGCCCAACGCGCGGCAGCGACCTCGTCGTAACGCTCGTTGGCCTCGGCACGCAAGCGTTCCGAAGGGCGGAGTGGGCCTTCAAGTCCCTCATACGTCTCAGATGATGCCATGGCGTCACGGCGCTGGCCCCGGCCGAGATCGGAATCCGTCTGACCTGCCGTCCATCCAGAAGGATCCGATCCACGGCGTCCGTCCGAGGGTTGGAATTCGGTCCAATCTTCCTCGAATTCGCCCCTGACCATGCTGGACGCCACGTACAGGACCAACAGCCCAGCCATCACGAGCGTGACGCCCAGCCAATGCCCAACGGCTTCGCTTTCCGTGCTTTGCACGTCCCAGACCATCGCTCCGGCAACCACCAAACAGAACGAGGCAAAGACGGCCAACGCTGGGGGACGACGGGTGCGTTCCGCCATGCCTTCACCGCTGTTCGAGGAATTTGTTGAGGCGGGCCAGCAATTCTTCTGTGGAGATGGCCTCTTCCTCCCACCCGAGGCGTTGTCGGCTGGATTCGGCGGCCACACGGAAAGCCTCGCGCATGCGTTCCAGAGAAAATTGGAACAACACCCCCAAGAGAAGGACGGCTCCGATGCCGTAGCGAAGTTCGATGCTGCCGATCAGCCCTGAAATGATGACGATGACCGCGATGCCGAGGGAGGTTCTGCTGCGCAATTTGGCCTCACCCTCGACCGCCGCCTTCCAACGCTCAGCGGCCTCCCGGCGGGTCATGGACACGCGGCCCACTCACCCGACACAAGGCACGAAGACGTCATCGTCGATCTCCAACAGAAGTTCGGTGGTGAGCAAGTGGTCGAGGGCTTCGTCCACTTCGTCGGGCGAGACCCCCAAATTGAGCATCCCTTCGAAAATCTGGCTGAGGGTGGCCACGCCTTCGTTGTCACGGCATGCGTCATCCACAACCCCGAGCATCGCGCTCGCGCACACGGCCAGCAGGGGATCATCGGTTGCCTCTCCCGGAAGCAAATCGATGTACAGGCGAGCTGGGTGAGGGATTTCTTCCTCTTGTTCGGCCTGAACCCTGGCCTCGGAAGAACGACGCCCAATCGCGCTGAACGCGGCGTCGTCCACCGGTTCAAAGCAATCGAAGAGGTTGCGCTGAACGCCCGAAGAAGACTCGCTGTCGTCAGACATGCGTCGCTGGACCGCCTCGAGGCGATGCAGGCGCTGTTCTAGGCGAAGCCGCTCACGGGTCAAGTCCGCCTCCACAAGATCGAGGTGTTGCTCCGCCGCTTCCTGCAGCCAATCTTGGAACCTCCATTCTGGATCGACACCGGCCATGGTGTCGATGAGTCGAGCGACGGCGCCGGACATGGCGTCGGCGGGAAGAGGGTTGGGTCCTTCACGCTCCGTCGTCATGGTCAAGACAAGTCTTCGTGACGGACTATGAAGTATGGTGCTGACCATCGTTTTGAATCGGCGTCTTGTGCCCCATTCTCGACAGGGGTTCCGTTCAAGAGGGAGGTCTCCGTGGCGCGGGCATGGGCGACCACCGCATTGCCGTGCTCCCCGGAGATGGCGTCGGTCGTGAGGTCGCGCCAGAAGCCATGCGCATCCTGGAAACGGTGATGGAGCACACGCCGCACGGGTTTGTGTTCGACGAAATTCCGTGTGGCGGGCAAGTCTGGAAAGAAACCGGACTCGAGTGGGAAGAGGGCGCTTGGGACCGCGTCAAGGACGAGGCGGATGCCATCTTCCTTGGCGCCATTGGCCTTCCTGGAGCCCGCCTTGAGAACGGTGACCTTGCCGGCGGTGGTGTGATCCTTGGCATGCGTTCCGGGCTCGACTTGTACGCGAATGTTCGTCCCATCCGACTTTACGAGGGTGTCAAGCACAAGGTGCACGGGACCTTCCGCCAAGTGTGGGACCACGACATGGTCGACATGGTCGTGCTTCGCGAGAACACCGAAGGCCTCTACCACAGCCTTCTGCGCCGATGCGCCGACAGGGCGGCTGGACGGGACCCGTACGAGCCTCCCGAGATGACTTTCCCTGGCCTCGACGGAGAGGTCGCTTATGACCCGCGCCCCATCTCAAAGTTCGGCTCGGAACGGATTTCCCGCATGGGCTTCGAGATCGCCTCCCGTCGAAACGGTGCTCCGGGCGATGGCGTCCGTCGCGTCACCTGCGTGGACAAATCCAACGTCACCCGCGGCTGCCAACTGTTCCGTCGTACCTTCGATGAAGTCGGTGAAGGGTACGCGGGCATCGAGCGTGACTACGGGTACATCGACGCGTTCATGCAATGGATCACGCGAAACCCAGAACACTACGACGTGGTCGTCTCAAGCAACATGTTCGGCGACATCTCTACCGATTTGGGGGCCGTGCTCCAAGGAGGCATGGGCATGGCAGGTTCTGCCAACATTGGCGACCACCACGCGATGTTCGAACCCGTCCACGGCTCTGCCCCCAAGCATGCTGGGAAGGGGATTGTGAATCCCATCGCGTCCATCTCTTCGGTGCAAATGATGCTCGATTGGCTGGGTCGACGGACCGCCAACGACGACCTCGTTGAGGTGTCCGAACTTGTCGGTACAGCCATTGCCGATCACGTTCGTGAGGGCAAGCAACTCACCTACGACCTCGGTGGTTCAGCCTCCACCACAGAGGTTGGCTCAAGCATCGCCACTCGGCTCGGTGCTGCCCTTCGCGAGCGGTGAAGCCCTAAGCGAAGCGCCCGTGCAAATGGGCGGCAATCTCGTCCAACGACGCCTGCAAGCAAGCCTCGTTGTCCCAACCCTCGTTCACAGTGACGTGCGCTGAAGCGGCCGCATGCTCTCGCAGAGCCCTCGCCACCCGTCCTACTTCATCGACGATGGTGACCGTCGCGGTGCGTGCGGTCCTGGAGAGCGGATTCAGGTCGACCACGAGCACGGTTTTGCCCATCGCCACCAGCGCTTCGCATCGATCCCCGTCTTCCAGAGGCACCAAGATGACGTCGGCAGAAGCGATTCCTGCCGCTTCGCATTGCGCGCGCGGGCCCTCAAGTCCGTCGATGCGCCCGTCCGTACGGCGGCCAAGCACCTCCACGTCGAGGCCGTCTTGCGCGCACCACCCCTCGAGCTTGGAAATCAGTCCGTCCATCCTTTCCTGTGTCCGATAGAAGATGTTCACCTCCAACGGACAGGACAGGGAAGCGGCCACGTGGAGCAAATCTCGTCCTGCCAACGCGACCGTGTTCCCGTTGACGGAAATGACGGGGTGTTCTGCAGCACAAAGGCGAGCGTAGGCTTCACGGGTGGCGCGGGCTGCGGAGGCTGTCGTACGCTCGCCAAGGAGGTAATCGTAGGCCTCTCCACGGCCGTGAGCGATCATGGCGCTTCCCGCCAACAGCCCTTCAGCCGCCGCCTCCTCAATGAGGTGGCGCTGGAGCAACGAAGCGTACCTTGGATGACTCGGGTCGGCAGCGATGGGGTTCACGTGAAGGCCCCCGTCACACGCCGTCCATGAGCATGGTGAGGTCCAGAGGAGCAACCCCGCGGTTGACCGCACTTGTGCTCACGACGTCCATGCCACTTTCTTTCCAATCGCCCAATCCCTCGATGGTGATGCCTCCGCTGGCTTCCAAGACCACGTGCTCGCGGACACCGAGTTCTTCCATTTCCGAGGCCACCTCCTTGCATGTTTCCGGACCGAGGTTGTCGAGCATGATGACCAAGGGCATGTCGCCCATGGTGCTGCGGTGTTGGCTCCACGCCAACGCAGCGGTCAAGGCCTGCTTTACGCTGGTGGTTTCGATTTCGATGAAAGCATGGGCCTCATCGGGTTCCAGCGAAGCAACGGCGGCCTGAACCCGGCTGATTTCATCGTCCCCGTAGGCCACGAGGTCGTTCTCCTTGAGCATCAGGGCGTCCTGCCGACTCAGACGGTGCGTCAGGCATCCGCCAAGGTGCACGGCCCACTTGTCCATCAGGCCATACACGGTTTTCCTGGTGCACGCCACCTGCCCTGGGGCGACCGTGGCCCAAGAACGGGCCGACGTGGCGATGCCGGACAAATGGCCGAGGAGGTTCAACACGGAACGTTCGATGGCCAAGACAACGTCTGCAGGACCGGTGAAACGGCCGACTTCGTCGCCGTTGCCGACCTGCCGACCGTCGCTGGCGCTCCACGACACGCGCACTTCTGGCGCCCAAATCTGAAGGAGGTGATCCACCGCCGCCGTTCCGGCCATCAAGCCTTCAGAGCGTGCAAGAACCGTCGCGGTGACCACGTCACCCCGGCCCATGAGCGGCATGTCGATGCCGTCGTCAGCCAGCACGGCGCCCACCCAACGGTCAATGCTGGCCAACAAACGGTTGGATGGGCCTTCGGCTGAGGTCCACAACAGGTGGCCCCGGTCGTGGGGCACCTTGCCGCCCTTTCCCATGGTCCACGATGCGTGCTGGACCTCAAGAAAGCACCCCTGCTCTTCCGCAAGGCCCATGCCATTCCATGGTGCGGGCGGGGCATGCAGCGGGTGGTCGTGGTGGGCGGTGGCCTGGCCGGATTGGCCGCCGCGCTCGAAGCGGCCTCCTCCGGCCACAAGGTTGTGGTGCTTGAGGCACGCGATCGCCTCGGCGGACGGGCCACCACGACGCCCGGTCGCTACGCTGACCTCGGCCACGGACCGCATGTGCTGCTTCGTGGAGGGACGATGCATCGTCTGGTCCGCAGGCTTTCCAGAACCCGGCCGGCCACCGTCGCACTGGCCCCTCATCGACTCAACGTCATTGGGCACGGTCCACTACGCTCATTGCGCAGCGTGCGAGCAACCGCGAGCACCCGCCGCACGCTACGCTCCTCATCGCCCTCCGAAGAGCCGGCGGCCAAGGCCGCACGGCTTCTCGCGGGGTGGGGGCTTCCTGCCCTTCATGGACCCCTTGCAGAGCGGGCTGAAGCCCTCTACATGGGCCACGGGCTGCTGCTTCAGGCCGGCTGGGCGGACTTGATCGGACGCATCCTCGCCGCCCTCGACGAGGTGGGTGTGCCCATCGAAACCAACGCGAAGGTCATCGCTGTCGAGGACGGCTGCGTCCATCTTGAGGACGGACGTGACGTGGAAGCAGACCTCGTGGTGGTGGCCGCAGGGCCACGTCGAGGGGCCGCTCTGCTGGAGCAACAAGCGGGACCTGCTCATCGGGTCAGCACCGTCGAAGCCTTGCTGGATGCGGCACCCTTTGGCGAGCACCAGGGCCTGATCGACATCGAAGAGGGGATGGTCGCGCTTCGCTTGCCTCATTCCGAACCGGCCTTCACCCACCTCAGCGCCATCGCCGTACCCCGAATGGACGAAGACGACGAGGCTCGCATGGCTCGCCTCGAAGGATGGCTGGATCGCCACCTGGCCGGCTGGCAGAGCGCCGTCGCCGAGGACCGTCGCCAGGCCGGCTTGGACCTGGCCATGACCCAGCAAAGCCCGGCAAGCGCGAGCGGTGTGGTCCTCGTCGAGCCTCATTTGGGGCTGTCTGACGCGCTGATTGACGCCACACGCGCAAGCGTGCGGGCGGCCTTGTCCGGTGACGATGCCTAAGGCCTGCCGCATACGCCAAGGAAACATGCGCCTCGTGTCGTGGAACGTCAATGGCCTGCGTGCCGCCATCCGCAAGGGCATCGACGGATGGATCGACACCCTTGGTGCCGACGTGCTGATGCTGCAAGAGACCCGCGTGCTCGAGGAGCAGTTGCCCAAGGACTGGTCGTGGCCTGAAGGCCACGCGGTTCACCTTCATCCTGCAGAAAAGAAGGGCTATTCTGGCGTCGCCACGCTCAGCACGCTCGAGCAAGACGTGCTGCCTGGAGTCGCCTGGGGCGAAGACGCCACCGACATCGAGGGCCGCGTCCTCGTGACCCGCCACGGCGATCTGGTCTGCGTCAACACCTACCTGCCCAACGGCGGCGGCGGGCCGGAGCGCCAAGCATACAAGGAGCGCTGGATGGACGCTTGGCGAGCATGGCTTGCGCCTTGGCTCGACGCAGACCACCCTGTGGTCGTGGTCGGAGACCTCAACATCGCCCACACCGAAGACGACATCTGGAACCCCAAGGGCAACGCCAAGACAAGCGGCTTCCTTCCGCAAGAACGGGCCTGGTTCAGCGAACTGTTGGCCGATGGATGGGTCGACAGCTTCCGGCACGTGAAGGGCGAAGGCGAGAAGATCTACTCCTGGTGGTCCAACCGAGGCAACGCCAGAGCTGACGACAAGGGATGGCGCATCGATTACCTCCTGTGCAACCCGGCTGCTGCCAAGCGGATCGTCGCCGTGGACATCGTCCGCCAAGCCGGGCTCGAGGTCAGCGACCATGCGCCGTGCATCCTTGATCTCGCCGATTGACAAGAGGTGTTTTCCGTGCGTGCGCAGAGGGCCACCCCATGAAGGGCCTACGAGCGTTGTTGGCACTCAGCGTTGTCGTCCTCGTCCTTCCCATGCCGGCAAGTGCCTTGTGCGCCGACGCAGCGTCCTGCCGAATCCTCACCGCGAGCATGCTCTCCATCCTCTGCATGCCGTTGTACATCATGGGAATCATCATGCTGGCTTTTGCCAACACACGACCTTGGGTGGTGATTTTTGGCATCATGGGCGTACTAGGTTCCGCTCAAGCTGCCTTCGCGGTGATCCCCACGCGCCTCGATCTTCTGTGGCTTCTGGCAATCCACCTCGTTCCCGCTGTGCTGTTTTTGGTCGTCGGCATTCGAGCCTTTCGAGACCGCCCCAAAACGATGGTCATCCCAATTCAGGCTCCGTGAAGTTCTCCATCATATGGAGGGAGGCTTCATGCCTCGGCCCTTGATGGCTGCCCATGCGCCTGTACCACAATCCGCGGTGTTCGAAATCGCGGCAAGCCGTGGCCCTGCTGAAGGAACGTGGTGTGGCCTTTGAGGAGCGCCGCTACCTGACGGAAGGCGTGCACCCTGAAGACCTGGCTTTGCTCGCTGGACTTGGCGGCATCGTGCGAAAAAACGACCTCGATGAGGACATCGACCTTTCCGACATGGACGCCGTTCGTGCCCTGCTGGCCTCAAACCCGAAACCGATGCAGCGGCCCGTGCTTGTGCACGAGGGGCGTGCGGTGATCGGTCGACCGCCCGAAGACATCCTCCACCTGTTGGACTGAGGTGAGGCCGTGAACGCGTGGATTTGGCTGCTCATCGCCATCGTCTCCGAGGTCATCGCCACCTCGAGCCTCAAGGCCACCGAGGGATTCACCCGGCTCGGGCCGTCGATTGTGGTGATGGTCGGTTACGTCGGCTCTTTTTGGTGCGTCTCACAGACCTTGGACACCATTCCGCTTGGTGTGGCTTATGCGGTCTGGTCGGGTGTTGGCATCGCCGCTTTGGCGGTGGTAACGGTGGTCGTGTACGATCAAAAGTTGGACGCTGCGGCGTTGATTGGCATGGGCCTGATCGTCGCTGGTGTGGTCGTGCTCCGACTCTTCAGCGAGACATCGCTCGAATGAGGACATTCACTGGGCCGTGATGACGTGGATGCGGCCGTTGCCGCCAAAGGTGGCGTAGAAGAGGTCGCCGTTTGGATGGAAGACGATCGGCAGCGGCGTGCCAAGGTCTGAGGCGAAGACCGAGGTGGCGCCGGACCAGGTGCCGTCTTCCGCTTGCGTGAAGTCGATGCGAACGATTTCGTGACCCACCGGAACGACGCTGTTCCATGACCCATACACCGTGGCGTAGACCGTGTGGTTGCCGCCGGGCAAGCTGGAATTGACCGGACGGTGTGCAAGCCCGTTCAGGCTGCTGTGCGGGGTCCACGTCGCCACGGGGGCTTCGGTCCCCTCAGGGACCGGGGTTTCGGGAGCGTCGTTTGGCCAGCCGTAATCCGCCCCCTCGATGAGCAGGTTCACCTCTTCAGGCGGATGATCGCCTTCCCAGTCTCGGCCGTTGTCGCTGAAGAGGTAGCCGAGGCCTTCGACCCAGGTCCCGTCGAACGAGTTGCGCACACCGCTGGCCAACACGCCGTGCTCACCCGTGCTGGCGTTGACCCACAACAAGGCCGCATTGCGCTCATCGGCCTCCTCACACACGTTGCAGGTGGAACCCGAGTGCCAGACGAGGGTGCCGTTAGGAAGCACATTCACGGCGTTGGTCTGATGGTTTCCGGTGGGAACACCCTCCACCAAGACGGTCCCGTTGCCCGTCGG
>CAXRAI010000042.1:0-3142 GCA_964228865.1 Salinimicrobium sp.
GAGGGTGGCGGCGTCCTCAAGCACGGAGGCATTCGACCAGTAGGTCTTGGAGGTCCACACGAGGTGTCCTTCACCGTCCAGCACCTGCAGGGTTGGCGTCACTGGGCCTTGGAAGGCGTCCACAAGATCGACAGAGGTTGCCTCACCGGTGTCCGCGTTGACCACGGTGTCGCCGTCGCTGGGCAGCAACAAGGGCCACGTGGCCTCAGTGCTGGTGTTGGCCGTGCCGTACCGGTCCATGACCTGGTCGGCGTCTTCGAACGAAGGATAGCGGTGAACGCTGACGACGCGCAGGTCGGTGTAGTTCCCCTCCTCTCGGGCGGTCGCAATCATCTCCGTCCAATCGTGGCATCCGCTGCATCCGGCAGCCACCCAGATGAGCAGCGTCGCGTTTCCGTCCGCGCTGGCCACGACGTCCAACGTGGGCGCCTCGTCCACGCTTCGTCCAGCGGTGGGGGCCACGATGGTCATCCGTTCAGGGGTCGTCTCGTTTGGCGTCGTAGGCTCAGACATTTCCCCGAGCATCGGTTCGGGGGCCACACAGCCAGCAAGAGAGACGGTCAGCAACAGCACGGCAAGCCCGAGCGCACGCATGTCGACAAATCCTGAGCGGTGGTTTTGAACCGGTGTTCAAGGCTCAGGCCTCTTCGGCTTCACCCAATTTGGCCTTCGCCATCGCCGCCTCGACGTGCAGGAAACGGCGGTAGAAGGCGGGCAGGATGACCAGACGTGCACGCAACGCGAGGGTGATGGCGACCACGAAGGCCTGTCCGAACAAGCGTAGCGGAAGCAGGCTTGAGAGGTTGAGCACGCTGAACCCACCAGCAGTGGTCAGCGCAGCACCAAACATCGCCCGCCCGGTCGTTGAGATGGAGCGTTCCACCCACATCTGCTCGGTGGCAAAGGGATCGTGTTCGGCCTCTTCCTCCATGCGGATGGAGATGTGCACCGCATAGTCCACGCCAAGACCGAGGGCCAAAGCGCCGATGGTGACCGTTTGTGGGTTGATGTCGTAGCCCGTGAAGCCCATGATGCCGTACACCCATGCGACGACCATCATCAGCGGGACCCATGAGACCACGCCACGTGAAAGGCCGCGCACGAAATTCCGCTGGCGTGTGGTGTGGATGCCGATGAGCATCACCAGAATGACGCCAGCGACAATTCCGGTGGAGAGGATGGAGGCTGAAGCCACGTCGGCCGTGGTTTGTGCGTTGACGAGGCTTCGGCCGGCCAGCGCCAGTTCCTGTGATCCCTCGAGGTCTTCCTCGGCGTCGTCCAACGCCTCGGCGGTGTTCTCGGCGAAGGCGACCACTTCGTCCCATGCTGCGGTTTCGGCTTGGAAGGAGATGACCGTCTGCAGGCCATCTGCTGCAAGGGTGGCTGCGGTGACCTCTCGGCCGGTCTGATTGTTCAGGGCCCAGGTGGACAGGGCCTCCCATGCACCGTCAGTACCAGCGTCCACGTCGTTGAGCAATGCGTCAAGATCCAGATCTTGGGCACGCTGTGCGTCCAAGGTTGACCATAGGCCGGAGATGGACGACGTGCCGTCCGTGGCTTCCACCACGGCGAGCGCCGCGTTCCACGCAGCCCGACCATCATCGCTGAACACGGTGCCTTCAACCACGACGTAGATTGGGGCAGGGCTCTGCGCGAACTCGTCGGAGAGCAGGATAAAATCGGCGACGACGGGGACCTCAGGGTTGAGTTGTTCGCGTTCATCGAACGCGACTTCGAGTTGCATGAATCCGACGCCCATGGGCAAGAGCAGCAGCACCGCGATGCCCGCCACCTTCAGCGGGTCGTCGGACAAGCGAGCCAGCGCCTTTGACCAGCGGCCAGGCTCGGTCTTGACCGCCTTTTCGAGCGCCATGCGCTTGGGTGGAAGGGTCAACATCAGGGCCGGAAGGGCGGAGATGCTCAGCAGGTAGATCATCAGCAGGCCGATGGCGATGACCGTTCCGAAGACCTGCAAGAACACAAGGGACGAGAGTCGGAACGAGAGGAAACCGATCACGTCGGTGAAGATGGCGATGGCCAAGGCCACCGAGGTCATGATGGCGCCGTGTCGCACGGCACGCCGTCGCAACTCGAGGTCAAGATCGCGCACCGTTTCCGCGTCCGGTGGAGCGCCGTCCCGGTATTCTTCTCGGATGCGGGCCACGACGTGCAACCCGTAGTCCACACCAATGGCCAACAACAGCACTGGGATGGAATTCATGGCCGCGTTGAAGGTCATCTCGACGCCTGCGAATTGGAGCCAACCGGAGAGGCCGTACGTGGCACCGATGGCCAACACGGCCAGCACCATCACGTAGGCCGTGTCCCGCACGCTCCGGAAATTGAACCAGAGGATGATACAGAGCAGGACGAAGGCCGAGGAGGTCAGGATGCCAATCTCTGCTCCAAGGCTGGCGTTGGCCCCTTCGGTAAATTGCGCGAAGGAGAAGGTCCGCACGACGTCGCCATCTTGCGCGATGAGGTCGGCCTCGAGCGCGGTGACGTGCTCCACGATGATGGCGTTGACCTCGTCGGAGGTTTCCACGCCCCACGCGGCGGGCTCGCCGTCGACGACCAAGGTGATGAGCACCGGTCCATCGCTCTCCCAAGGCACCTCACGGTCCTCGCTCGGCAAGCATGACAGGATCAGGTCACGGAAATCGATGCTCTGCAGGCCCAAGACTGGGCCGAGTGCGCCGCTGGTCATGCCCACGGCTGGGCCCACCTCTGATGCGCGTGTTGGATGGAAGCCTGGGAGAGCAGCCACACGCCCCATCAGCCCGTTGACCTCGTCGGTCAGGTTGGCGCCCGAGTCCATGCGGGTCAGCCACGCAGCGGGGTCGGCCGAGCTCCAGTTGAGCAGCCGGTCTGACGTGACGGCTTCGACGCTCGGCACGCTCGCCGCCGCCGTCATCAGGCCACCAAGGGCGGCGGAGAGGTTCGCATCGTCGCTGGTCTCCACCACGAGAACGGCATCGGACAAGTTGGTCAACCACGCCTCAGCGGTGGCTTCGTCCTGCAGGGCCATCCACTGCATGGCGTGGCCTGCCGGTCCGCTGTTGGCTTGTGTCCCGAACAAGGGCACGTGGTTCGGGGCAAGGTCCGGCTGCGCAAGCAGGGCAGCCTCGTGACGCGCCAAACG
>CAXRAI010000043.1:0-19480 GCA_964228865.1 Salinimicrobium sp.
CTCCTCCACCACACGGTGGTGGCCCCAAGCGCCGCCCTTTCCGCCACGCTTGTGATGGTGCTGACCTTGGTCTGGTGGCCCGTCGCTGCCTTTTGGCCTGAAAGATGGTACAGGTGGACCTTCGAAGCGGGCCTCTCTAAGGCCTGACCCACCTCAACGCGAGCCGGTTTGAACCGACCAAAGCCGATGGTACAGGCCTTCCTCAGCCAGCAGTTCCTCGTGTGAACCCGCTTCAGCCACAGCGCCACCTTCGAGCACGAGGATTCGATCAGCGTGGCGCACGGTCGACAAGCGGTGGGCGATGATCACCGTGGTTCGCCCTTCGGCAATGCGGTGCAAGGAGCGCTGAATCGCCGCCTCGGTTTCGTTGTCCACCGCGGAGGTCGCCTCGTCGAGGATGAGCACGGGCGCGTCCTTCAACACCGCTCGGGCCAAGGCCAGTCGTTGCCGCTGGCCTCCAGACAGGCGGTGACCGCCCTCGCCCACCAGCGTCGCGTAACCGTCAGGGAAGGACCGGATGAACGCGTCCGCTTCTGCCGCCTTTGCCGCCGCTTCCACCTCCTCGTCGCTGGCTTCGGGCCGACCGTAGCGGATGTTTTCCAGCACGCTGGTTGGAAACAGCGTCACGTGCTGATCCACCAAGGCCATTTTTGACCGAAGGGAGGCGGTGGACCACGACCGCAGGTCGTGCCCACACCAGGTCACGGCACCCTCACTCGGGTCGATGAACCGCATGAGCAAGCGAATGAGCGTCGTCTTTCCGGACCCGGTCGAGCCGACGATCCCCACGGTGGTTTGCGCACCGATCTCGACATCGACGCCGTCGAGGACGGTTTCTCGCCCTGGATGAGCAAAGGTCACGTTTTCCAGCCGCAACGAGGACGCAACCGCCTCTTCCCTGGTCGGAGCCACCTCACCGTCCACCAAGCTGTCCGGTGCTTCGATGAGGTCGAGGATGCGAGCGGTTGAGGCCATGGCCCGCTGATAGAGGTCGAAGGTTTCCCCGAGCCGAGTCAGCGGCCAAAGCAGGCGCTGGGTCATGAAGACCAGCACCGAATACGCACCCACCTCGAGCGCCCCTTCGAGGGTGAACCACCCGCCCAGCAGCAAGGTGCCGGTGAACCCGACAAGGATGGCCATGCGGATCAGCGGGACGAAGCCGGCCGACAAGCGGATGGCCTCACGGTTCCGTGCCCGATAGGCTTCGCTGAGCTCGGTCAACCGTCCGGCTTCGATGCGTTCCGCGGTGAAGGATTGGATGGTGGTCATGCCGCCGATGTCGTTCTCGAGCAAGGCGTTCAGGTCGCCTGCTGCGTCACGGACGCTCAGGTACTTTGGCTCCAAAGCGCGCTGGTACCGGAAGGACCCCCACAGGATGAGCGGGACCGGCATGAAGGCCAGCAAGGCCACCTCCCAGGCGATGGCAAAGAAAATCGCTCCCACGACAATGACGGTGGTGCCGACCTGCAACAGGTCGTTTGCACCCTTGTCAAGGAAGCGTTCGAGCTGATTGACGTCGTCGTTGAGCACCGCCAACAGGTCGCCCTTGCGTCGCTCGTCAAACCACGATGGGGCGTGACCCAGCACGCGTTCAAACGTCGCCATGCGCACGTCGTGCTGGACGCTCTGGGCGAGGTTTCGCCACAAGACGCCGTACCAGTACTCGAACAAGGACTCGAGCGCCCAGATGGCGACGGTCACCGCCGCGAGCACCAGCAATTGATGCCAAGGGTCAACGACGCCTAATGAGGCGAGCAAGGAGTCCTCCTTCGTCACCACGACGTCCACGGCCACGCCGATCAACAACGGCGGAGCCAAGTCCCAGATTTTGTTGAGGATGGAGCACAGCACCGCCAAACGGATCGTTGCGGCCCGGTGGGCCACGTGACCCATGAGGCGCCGCAGCGGCCCCTGTTCGTCCATGGCCATCCCTTGCGCCATCGGGTTTCATGGTGGTGGTTGGCTCGGCAACGGCTATCGTCCTCTGTCCCGTGGTTCAACCGGTCGAGATGCGTTCAGAGCACGGCGATGTGTTGGCTCACGTGACGGCAAAGGTTGGGCCACGCCATGCCTTGCTGATCGATCCAGGAAAGCAGGACGTGGATTTGGCAGCACGCCGGGCTTTGGTGGCCGTTGAGCGTGGGACCCGACTCATCCTTGTTGGTGGATCCACCGACACCCCCGATGACGTGGTCCACGCCACGTGCACAGGCATTCAGGATGCGTTGGACCTTGCTGCCATGGCCGCATCTCAGAACCCCGAAGGGGACGAAGACCAGTGGCACGTCCCTGTCGTCCTCTTTCCGGGTGGGGCGCACGCGCTTTCGCCCGCCGCGGACGGCATCTTGTTCATGATGCTCATGAACAGCACCGATCCACGCTTCCTCATTTCAGAACAGGTTCGTGGCGCCCCATTCATCGATCAATTTGGCATCGATACGGTGCCCACCGGTTACCTGGTCATGGCGCCCGGCGGAGAGGTCGGCCGGGTCGGCAAGGCCGATTTGGTGCGAGCAGACGAGCCAGAGCGCGTCAGGGCGAATGCCTTGACGGCCTCGATGTATGGATTTCATCTCCTCTATCTTGAGGCGGGTTCAGGTGCCGAAATGCCGGTGAGTCCCGCGTTGATTCAAGCCGCACGAAGCGTGGAAGGTCTGACCGTGATGGTCGGAGGAGGCCTTCGTGACGGCGCTGCCGTGCGCCGCGCGGTCGAGGCGGGAGCAGACTGGGTCGTGACCGGGACGTTGATCGAAGAAACGGAAGACAGCTCGGCCTTGATGCAAGCCTTGGACGACGTGCTGAGCGGATTGTCCACTCAGTCCTCGTCATAGATGACCGGGTCGCCCTTGCCGCCCGGCGCAGGAGGCCGGTCTTCGTCAACCGCCTCGCCCACGGGCACCGCTTCCACGTCCACGTTGAGGTCGATTTCTCCACCCTCGGCCAAGCGTTCCATGTCCTCCACGGTCGGGGCGGCGATGCGGCGTTCGACATCAGGAGCGTCAGCATAGGCTGCGCGTGCGGCTTCACGCTGGTCGTGGCCGCGGACCAAGCCAAGCGTGTCCGAGAAGGCTTTGCCCACCACTTCGCGGGTGCGCTCGCCTCGACGCTGGCGCTCAACCTCACCCTCTGCATCGGCAGCGCGCGCCTCGAGGTCACGCAATTCGGCGGTGCGGTCTTGGAGGGCGGCCTCGAGGTCGGTCATGGTCAGCGTCATCTGAGCGAGGCGCTCGTCGCGCTCAAACACGTCGTTGTGCAAGCGGCGCTCCCGCCTTCGTAGGGATTCATATTCGCGGTTTCGTTCCAACAAGCGGCGCTTCAGGTCTTCGATCTGTTCGACCAAGTAGTCGTGCTCGGCAGAGATGGATTTGGGGCCGCTCATCACACGCTCAACTTGGTCTTCAAGCTCCGCAAGACGCTGATCTCGGACGTCGATGAGTCCTCGCAAACGGTCCGCAATGTCGCGCAAACGCTGCCGTTCTTCTTCCAGGCTCTTGACGCTGGCCTGTTCGCTGGCCAAGGCGCTTTGCGCTTCGTCGTTCAGTTGCTTGAGTCGCCGCACTTCATCCGCGGTGACGGAGGTCAGGCCGGCATCTGCAGCCCGTTCAAGGGCCACGACCATGCGCTCCACCCGCCCCTCCATCTCACCGATGACCTCGTCCTGTTCTTCACAAAGTGCGCCAAGGCGTTCCACTTCGGTGGAGAGACGGGACCGCTCTTCGGCAGAAGCCGAAGCCGCATGCATGGCCGCCTCTTCACGAGCGTCTTCGAGCAAGCGCTCAAGGTGGACGATGCGGGCTTGGGCCTCACTTGCCTCCTGTTCAACTTCCTTGAGCCGCTTGACTTCAGGAGCGACCTCATCGGCACGCTCTGCGAGATCCAACTCCATCACGCGGAGCCTTTGCTTGGCCTCCACGACCTGGTCGTTGCGCTCCGCAAGCTCTTCCCAAGCGGTCATCACTTCCTCGACCAACTGCTCCACGGGGTACCCACGGAGCATGCCTTCGAGCGCGGCCCGCTCCTCACGAGCATTGGAGGTCCCACGAGTCGAAGCGGCTTCGCTGGACGACATGTGAGCGTGAAGCCCGTCGAACTGCACTTGAACCTTCCTTCAATCGAGCCCCTGAGGGCCTGCGTTGTCCAAGCAAAACGGCCGCGCCGTCAATCGATGGAGGTGAACATGTCTTCAGGCATGTCTTGGGCAAGTGCAACGGCACCCACGGCCACCTTGTCGATGGGGTCTTCGACGCAGCGCACGGCCACGTTTCCGATGTCAGCGATTTCCGAGGCCAAGCGCTCGGCGATGCCCTCGATGAGGGAACCGCCGCCTGAGAGGATGATGTTCTGACGGAAGGTTTCCTGGTACTCGGGGTCTGCTCCGGCCACGGTCTTCTTGATGCCGTTGCCGAGGAGGGGCACGAGTGCGTCACAGGCCTCACCGATCAGGTCACCGATGTCCACACGCTGCTGCTTTCCTTCGACGGAAAGATCGACGAGGACTTCACGGACGTCGCCACCGACGTAGGAGGATGCTTCCTTCCAGCGGCGAACCATGTCCTTGGTCACTTGAGCGCCGGTGTACTTCTTGCGGATGAGGTCCATCAGGTGGAGGTCGAGCCAGTCGCCGGCCTCGGCGATGCTGATCTGGTCGTCATCGCTTGGGATGGTCCCGTAAAGGCGTGCAATGTCGGTGGTTCCTGCGCCGATGTCCACGACGATCGTGCCGTGGAATTCACCGATGCCGTACGCGGTCGCGAAGGGTTCGCTCACGACCATGATGGCGTTGACTTGACCGCGGAGGGTCGCCACGAGGTTGGACTTGTCCGTGAACGACACGTGAGACGGGGAACAGACGACGCCGATGACCTCGTCGTAGTCCTCGGGATCCATGGTCTCGATAAGGTGTCCCATGAAGGCCTTGGCCGCTGCGAGGTTGGCTTCGTCGTCTTGGGTGACGCCCTTCGCCATGGGGCGGTAGAGGTCGCAGGACATCTTGTGCTTCAGGGCCTCAGCGCCGAACAACACGTCGCGCTTGAGCATGTTCCGTGCCACGGGGTCCTTGGGGCGTCCGACAACGGTTTCCACGGTGTGGATGGTGCCGGAGCTCGCCGCGATGGTCGATTGATACGTGCCGAGGTCAATGCCGATGTACAGTCGTCCGCTCATTGGGTCCAACGTCCTATGACCCCTCGACTGCGCGTCCGACCTTCAAGGTTGACCCTGACGAAAACCGGCTTATTCGGCCTCAAAATCCCGTCGCGAGGTGTCAACAAATGGATCCCGCACCTCCGCAGTCTTACGTTCAGGCGCACCGCGTATCCGGATGAGCGCCACGATGAGCAGCATCAGGAGCACGGCGTTGGCCACGGGCCTGAACGAGGGGTTTGTTTCGGCCGTTGCCTCCACAGGAGGGGGGTCGAAGACCACGGCCCGTACCGGCACCTCTGGCATCACGACCCCAACGGCGGCTTCTGGCGAAGCGTTCCAGGTTTCAAAGGTCAACACAACCTCGATCATCGAACCGTTGGACACCCACGGCGTTGCCCACAACGAAGCGTTCCACACCATGCGGTGCGACCCCGTTCCGTTCACTTGGCGAAGGCTGGCAGCCAAAGGAATCCCATCGATGACCAAGGATGCGGTCAACCTCCCCCCATCGCCGTCATCGTCCACAACGCTCACCACCACTTCGATCTCTTCATCCGGACGCAGTTCTGGGCGCAGCAACGTGGCCTCCAGCACGGGCACAACGTCCACCGGGCGACACCCGTCGGCCTTGGTCGGCCAAGCAAGATCGGGCTCTGTGTTGGGGCACGCGTCGATGTGATTGGGCACCCCATCGCCGTCACCGTCGTCCAAACATCCGTCCAGGTCAGCGTCTGCCGGACGAGCGTCTTCGTCGGGACACGCGTCATCCGCGTCGTTGACACCGTCCTCATCGCGGTCATCCGGACACCCGTCGGCGTCGGCATCCACGGGGCCTCCGGGCACGTTCAGGCACACGTCCACGTCGTCCAGAACCCCGTCCGCATCCTGGTCTTGTGGGCCGGGAGGGGCACGCTCGACACCCATGACGGCCAAGGCGAACCCAAGGCGATCGCCGTCCGTCCCGAGGTGTCCTAGGAGGTTGCCGGGCACAACGTGCCGTGCAACCACCTCGACGGTGACGGAGGTGACGTTGTGCAAGTCCTCGCCAGCGATTCGAATTCCACGCAAGGTTTCGTTCGAGCGTTGCGGCGAGGTCACGTTATCGCTGATCACCGAAAACCCTGCGAAATCCACGCCAGAAGTGGCGGAGCGACCGTCATCAAGATGCACGCGCAGCACGAGGTCGTCCACCGCTTGCCCACCCAACGAAGGGTAGGCCAATCGGACGTCGAGGTCGCTTCCTGGTCGAAGGTCAAAGGTCCGCACGTAGCGGTCCCCCTCCGCGAGGAAGGGTCCTACGGCACCGGCACCGTCCCATGGTGCTTCGCCGAGGTGTGCCGTGCTGTTGACCCCGCTCAACCGGTCTTGGAGCATTTGCTGTGGCGTTGTGTTCAGCAGCCTGTACGCGTCATGAAGGACCACGTGCGGAGCGGGGTCCCACGCACCATCGACAAGGCTCGGCGCCAACAAGCGTTCCAGCCGTGGCTGCCCCCAACCGTCGTGCGGATTGCTTAGTTCAGCAGGACCTGCGCCGTCGTTGGCGTGTTCAGCAGGGAGGGGCTCAGCGCTGAGGGCCAAGGTTGCTCGAAGCATCGGGCCCGAGGGCGTCCATCCATCGGCGACCCATGCCAACCCCGTCATTTCGGGACTGGCCCATCCGGGTGCCGTTGCAGTGAGGTTGAGGCGGGGCTCGCTTGAGGAACCGCCGTGAATCCACCCGTCTTGGATCATCTGCTGCACCACGCCCGCGGCCGCTGCAGCCATGGGCGTGGCCATGCTCGTCCCGCTTGAGCCCCGCCACTCACCGTTCAGGCTTTCCGGGTCGCCGTCGGCTTTGGCGGAAACGATGTGGGAACCCGGCGCCAACAGGCCGATGCCATCGGTGTCCAGCACCGTGGGGCCATCGGGCGAGCCGACCCACCGTTCGTCGGGTGTTCCGACGGTCGTGGCACCGACCGCAACGGCGTTGAGTGCGTTGGCGGGCTCGAGCACTTGCCCTCCGTTGCCCGGGGCGATGAACGCCAGCGTCCACGGGTGCTCGAGGGACCAACGGTCGAGGGTTTCGCTGCGCGACGTGTACTCCGTGGTGGCGTCGCCCCACGAATGCGCGTGGACAACAGCACCGTGCAGGGCGGCCTCAGAGAGAAGCGCGTCAAAGGACGGAGGGGCCCACCCCGACGCGTCCACGATATCGGCCACCACCAAGGTTGAACCGTGCGCCAGAGAAACGCCCTGTCCGGGGGCTTGCGAACGGTTCCAATCCACCGGTTCGCATCCAAGCGTGCCAGCGGTGTGGGTGCCGTGCCGGTAATCGTCATGCCCGGGCGCGTCCGTGTCGTGAACCGTGGTGTTCAGGACGAGGATTTTCCGATGATCAGGGCCCGGGACTCCAACCTCCGTGGTGCCGTTGCGGAAGCACGTATGATCGAGGTCCAAACCGCTGTCGGCGGTGGCCAACACGACACCGCTTCCGTTGAGCCCGAGCGACCACAGCGGCACCATGCCTTGATCGCCGGATTGAAGCAGGCCAGCCCCCCGGTCGTTCCGCGCTTCTGTAGGCAGCACGTGCTCAATGCGTTGCACCCCTGGCCAGTGTTGTTGGGCAGGATGGAACGTCGTGGTGATCGTTTGCGTGGAGCGCAGATGCGGCTCCACCTCGGCCGGCCCACCCGCGTCGATTAGGCGAGAGATGGCGTCCAACGGAAGCCGCGGCTCAAAGACGAGCCGGACGCCTTGACCCAGAGCGAGTCCAGAGACATCCGGCGTTTCTGCGGGCATGAGTTGGAAACCCGAAGGGGCTTCTGTCCACCCGTCGTGCCACACCACGGCTTGAGACCACGAGGCCAGCCGGAGAAGGTCCCACCCGTCCGCTGAGAGTTCCGTCCATGCGGCTTGGGTCCACACCCCCTCCTCGATCTCCAGCACGGCCAAGCCAGGTTCGCCTTCGGGCACCGCCATTGGACCAAGCCCTGCTCCAAGGAGCAACACAAGCATCAGGGTGGCGCGCACACGTTCAGCAGGAGCATGGCCCCTATCAACCCCCGGCGGACCCGCGCCGCCGCGTTTAAGACGGAACGGCCGGTCGCCGCCCCCATGAAGGCCTTCCGTGTCACCGGCATCGCGCCCTTCGGCCAGCAACGCCAAGCGTTTTCGATGGACCTCCCCGCCACTGATGCGGCCGACGCAGAACACCGCGTCTACTCGATCATGGGTTCGCGCCACAACGCCACCCGTCGCTCCATCGACCTCCAGTCCGTGACGGAGATTGACCCCCGCACTTCGCAAGAGCCCGCCGTGCTCCACCACTTCCGCGAGGACATCGCCGCAGCAGGCGGCCCTCTCGCTCCTACGGAAGAAGAATGACCGTCGCGGCATTCATCAAGGGCGGCCGACCCCGCTTGGTCGGTGTCGTCTGAACCACGTGCAGAGTTGCAGCGGCTGGCCCGCATCGTGGAGCGCAGCCGCCAGCGTTTGGAAGAGCTTGACCGCCGCAAACAAAGCGTCCTTGAGGTCGTGGAAGACCACCGTCGCACCGCCGCGGTGTTGGCCTCCCTCATCGAGTCGGCCGAAGCCGGTACGGCCAGCGGTCATGTCGGCATCGGAGCCGGCGTCAGCCTCCCGCTTGCCTCTTCAGACGCCGAGGGCCGCTCCATCGTGGACCTCGGCAGCGGCGTGTACGGGGAGCGCACCTGGAGCGGGGCCCTCGACGTCACGGTTCAACGCCAGACGGATTTGGAAAGCATCGTCGCTGAACTTGAGGCCCGCATGAGCGAGTTGGAAGAGGAAATCGCCCAGAATGCCGTGGCCTTCAACACGATGGCCGAACAAATCGAGGCCGACACCAAGGCCGAACCGTCAGCAGGCCCGGCATCAGAGGAGACGCCGCCGACACCGGAACCCACCGCCACGCGAGCGCCCGCGCCCCGCAGGCGCCGCTTTGGGTCTGAACTGACGTTGGACGACTGAGGTGAGACGATGGGCCTGTTCAACCGCTTTCGCCGCCGCGTGAAGGAGACGGTTGACGCTTCCGATGCTGAAGGCATGCTGGCTGACGAAGGCTCTGAGGAAGCCGAAGCGGCCCTCCGGGAGCGTGAAGCCGTCCACACGCAACCCACGCCTACCCCTCCGGCTGAAGCCCCACCGCCAAGTGAGGACGATTGGGAGGATCCTGAAGACGACGAGGAGCCGGCGGCTGACGACGGTTGGGACGAACCCGAGGACGACTGGGAACTGCCCGAGGAGGAGGCGGCGCCCGCGCCAGCACCGAAACCTCGTCGCAAAGCACCGGTGGCCTCGAAGGTTGAACTACGCATGATGCGCTCGACCACCGGAAGGCAACTGGTGGAGGTCGCCCAAGCGCCCCGAGGCTCCAGCGTTGAGGCAAACATCACCACCGAATCCGGCAGCGACATTCGCATCGACCTCGGCGGGGGTGTGGTCAATGAAGGCGGGCGCATCATCAAATCCAGCAAGGCGCTTGACGACCTTCTCGAAGAACTCGAGTGGGCTTTGTTGGAATCCGACGTGTCTTCAGACGCCGTGAGTGGCGTCGTCGACGCTTTGCGCGACCAGTTGATTGGCGCCCGCCTGCGCCGTGGAGCGGACCTGTCGAAAGTCCTCGAAGCCAGCCTCAAGCGTGCCCTTCGATCGCTCTTGGAAGCAGGGTATTGGGACTTCGACGCGACGGTGGCGAAGGCCTTGGAAGCCGGAGATGCACCGGTGGTGATCATGCTCGTCGGCGTGAACGGAACCGGCAAAACAACGACGACTGCGAAGTTGGCACACCGCCTTTTGGCCCAAGGTCACTCCGTCATTGCTGCTGCCGGCGACACCTTCCGCGCCGGCGCCATCCAACAGTTGGAACAACACTGCGAAAACCTCGGCATCCGGTGCATCTCAAGCCAGCGCGGCGGCGACAGTGCCGCCATTGCGCGAGACGCGATTGCGTCTGCGAAAGCCAAGAACATCGACGTCGTCCTTGTCGATACAGCGGGCAGGATGCAGAACAAAACCAACCTGATGAACGAACTGGCCAAGGTTCGGCGTGTGGCCGACCCGCACCTCACCCTCTTCGTGGGCGATAGTTTGGCGGGCAACGATGCGGTCGAACAGGCCCGCATGTTCCAGTCCATGCTCCAATTCGATGGGGCCGTGCTGACCAAACTTGACACCGACGCCAAAGGCGGGGCCGGTCTTTCCATCGCCTTTGCCACCGGGCGCCCGATCGTCTTTGCCGGCATGGGGCAAGGCTACGACGACCTCACCCCCTTCGACCCGGATTGGTTGATCGAGGAAATTTTCGAGTGAGGCGAGGACGATGGAGGCCGTTTTCCCAGACGAATCCACGGAACGCCTCTTCCAGTTGATCCACATGCTTCAGCGCACGGCGCTGTTGAACCTCGGCCACTTGCCCCACCCCGAGGGCGGCTTCCAGTTCAATTTGGCCGAGGCCAAGGAGGCCATCGACCTCATCGGTGCACTGCAAACCACCACACGAGGAAACTTGGACGCAAAATCCCAAGCCTTGCTTGACGGATTGTTGTCCGAATTGCGTTTGCAGTTCGTCAAAGCACCCGGGCGCAAACGTCAGCTCGAGGAAGAAGAGCAGGACGCTGAAACCGTGAAGCAAACGTTCGCTTCGCCAAGGGACGGCCCGTCCGAGTCGCTTTGAGGACGAACCGGCGCATCCTTCATGTCCGGCTGTGCGGTGGCTTGGAATCATGACCGCCCCGGACGTCGCCCCGACCGTCCTGTTGGTGGACTCCAATCCGATGAACGTGCTTCGACTGACCGAACTCCTGCAGGGGCGCGGTTTCGAGGTCAGCGTTTGTGAAGACGGGGACCTTGCCGTTGACGAATACATTCGGTTGGATCCCGAATTGGTCGTGCTCGCTCTTGACTTGCCC
Organism: Salinimicrobium sp.; assembly: GCA_964228865.1. GTDB lineage: Archaea > Thermoplasmatota > Poseidoniia > Poseidoniales > Poseidoniaceae > MGIIa-L3. The sequence goes on from CAXRAI010000043.1 coordinate 11,052, forward strand.
TCGTTGGACGGACATCTTGCCGCCCTCGAAATGCGCGAGCATGGCGGCGACGAACGCATCATGTTCGTTGCACCTCGGCGCATGCTCGCCCTTGCGAAGGACGCAGGGTTCAGTGCCGGAGCCGTGGCGGTGCTGGAGAAGCCCGTGACACGCAGCGCCCTCGACGAGGTTTGGGCGGCCGTTGAGGGACCGGTCCCGGCTGCCCCAGGTCTCGACGATCTCGAAGAGCTCTACCCGGACCGCACCCCTCCTCCCCTCGACCTTCCGCTTCCCAACCTTCCGCTGCCACCTTTGCCCGCCGTGGTCGTGGACGGGGAATTGCCACCGCTCCCTGCCGTTGCGGAGGCAAAGCCGCAGGTGTACACCGAGGATGAACTGCGCGTGGTCTTTACGGAGATTGACACGGACAACTCGGGCGACATTGACTTCGAGGAACTGAAGGTGGCTCTCAACGGCATGAGCGCGGTCGGATCAAAGTTGACGGATGCGGAGGTCAAGAAGATGCTCAACCTTGGCGACACCGATGGAGATGCTCGGGTGTCATTTGATGAGTTCAAGATAATCGTGAACGGGGAGGTCACGCCACCAAAGAAGCGACGTCGTTGGGGGCGCAGGCTGTTCCTGCTTGTCGTGCTCGGCGCGCTTGGCGGCGCGGGCTACGCCTACCAGACCGGCATGATCGTCATCTGAACGGCGGTTGGGGCCCGACTTCCATCAGACGTCCAGGCTGGATGGTGGATCCTGCGGGTGCGCGAACCACTTCCTCAATGTCCAGATTGACGTCGTCAAACAACGACATGTCGCCCGCCGCCAGACGCGCATCGAGCACACGGTCACGCCGTGCGGCGGCGCGAACCATCCACGCAAGTGCCGCGATGGAAAGGGCGGCCAACATCCAGCCGGCGAGGTCCACGGCGTCCATCAGGCTCCGCTCCGCTCAAGCAAGGCCTGCCATGAGGCTTCAGCGTAGGCTTTGGCGGCCGCAACCGGATCAGCGGCCCGATGAATCCCGGAGCCGACGATGATGGCATCAGATCCAGCCAAGACCGCATCACGAGGATGACCGTAGCGCTGCCCCATCGCGCCATCCCCCACCGCGAGGTTCACGCCCGGCGTCCAAATCATCCGTCCCTCGCCGACCCGGGAACGCAAATCACGCAGTTCTTCCGGCCGGCTGCCGTTTCCAATGAATCCCATGACCCCGTCGTGGCCGTTCCCGTGCGCAACGACCGCATCGGAATAGGCACCTGCAAGCAGGTTGCCACGGCTGGACATTTGGGCCAGGAGGAGCACTCCGCCGTTACGACCGACGTCCGCCCACGCGGCCATGCATCCGTCCACGATGTCCGGTCCAGAGATGAGGTGGGCGGTGACAAGGTCAGCCCAACCCGCGATGCCGTACAATCCGTGCATTTGTTTCTGGGTGATGCCACCAATGTCCGCAAACTTGCGATCTTCAAAGAGCAACAGATCTGCTTCATCGGCCGCTGCTCGCACCTTTTCCCAGCCGGCCTCCGTCCAGTCGGTCACGAGGTCAACGTGCGTCTTCAGGGCCGCCAGATGTGGACCGACCTCGACCACGAGCTCAAGGATGCCGGACACCGTTGACCGATCGGCCGCCAAGCAAACGAGGCTCCGTGAGCGGGCCGCGGTCGACATGTACCTTCGAGCGATCGGGGCCTCCATTCGAGCCCATCGCTCGCCCCATGCCGCTTCGGGCTCCATGGCCCGCCTTTCAACACCCTGTCCACAAGCCTTCCGCAGGCCCGTAGGCTGATGAAGGCAGGTCTGTTGGGCCCACCATGACCACCGCCGCTGTTGTGGGAACCGGGTATTGGGGACGCAATCACGTGCGTACCCTGCTGGCGTTGCGCAACGAGGGCTTGTTTGACCGACTCGTCATCGTTGAGCCAAACCCAACGCAAGCGGCCGCGATGGTCGAGGAATTCGGCGTGGAAGCGATTCCCTTCTCCGACCTGCCCGCGCATGGGGTGACCATGGCGACCGTGGCCACACCGACGGGGACCCACCTGGATCTGGCCGTGCACCTCATGCACATGGGCATCGACGTGCTGGTGGAGAAACCCATCGCGATGGACGCGGCTCAAGCCGAGGTGATGCTGCACGAAGCTCAGGCCACCGGCCAACTGCTCTTGGTGGGGCACGTCTTCCGGCATCATGCCGCGGTACGGCACGCCCGCACGATGATCGAGGGCGGCGTTATCGGGCCCGTGCGTCAAATCATCACCGAACGCATGTCCTCGCGTGCGCCGCGGGACGACAACGGCGTGATTGCAGCATTGGGCATCCACGACCTCGACATTTGTTGCGATCTTCTGGGAGACGTCGAACCCGAGACCATCACCGGCATGGCCTCGCCTTCCGTGGTGGACGGCATCGAAGACCACGCCGCACTCCAGATGCGCTTTCCATCGCTCGACGGTGAGCCGGGCGCCGTCGCCTACATCACCCTCTCATGGCGCAGTCGAATCCGTGGAAAAGTTCGCGACCTCCACATCATCGGTCGGGACGGTAGCCTCTCCATCGACTACCTCGACCATGGCGGGTTGTGGCTGCACCGCCACCCTGGTGAAGCCCACGGACCGGAATGGGGCGGCTTCGATGCTGCCCCGCGTGAACGGGTGGAAATCCCGCTTGGTGAGCCGGCGCTGACCGCGGAACTGCGGGATTTCATCCTCCGCTCGACGGGCCAGATTGAGGGGCCGGCCCTCAACGACGGAAAGGTCGGTCTACGGGGCCTTCAGCGGGTGGAAGACGCGCTTCGCGCGACCGGCTTTGCCCATCAAATGGCGTGATCAGCGCAGGCGGCGGGCAGGGTTGCCCACATAGGTTCCGGGCTCCGTGATGTCCTTCGTGACGACCGCCCCGGCCCCGATCACGACATCGTCGCACACCGTGACGGGCATGACGGTGGCGTTGGTGCCGACGCTGACGCGGTCACCCAATCGGGTCCTCGCCCATTGGGTCCGGTCGCCTCGGGCGGGGCCTCCGATTCGAAATGGGTCATTGATGAACATCGCACCGTGGCTGATGAAGCAGTCCGCGCCGATCTCAACCAGTTCGCAAATGAAAGCGTGGGATTGCACCCTGGTGCGTGCCCCAATGGTCACCCCGCGCTGGATTTCGACGAAGGGACCAACAAAAACGCCATCCCCAAGCGTGCAACCGTAAACGTTCGATGGCTCGACGATGCTCACGCCTTCTCCGCACGTCACGTCGACGATGCCGGTCTTCAGACGACGAGGTTCGTGGCTGATGGCATCCCCTCCTCAAGCAGCACCGCTGTAGGCCAGCACGGCATCGATAACGCGGTCCACCTCTTCATCTTCGAGAAGGGGGAACACCGGCAAGGACACGATCCGGTCGCAAAGCGTGGCCGTCCCTCGTAGCCCGGGGTCGTCGGCCTGCGGATGTGCCGCGAAAACAGGTTGGAGGTGGCACGGGATGGGGTAGTGGATGCCGGTGGAGACCGCGTGTTCAGCCATGTGGGCCATGAATCCATCCCGGTCTTTCACTTGGACCACGAATTGATGCCAGGCATGAACGGCACCTTCCCGGACCATCGGTGACTCCACGTGTGGATGGTCCCTGAACGCGTCGAGGTAGCGCTCAGCGATGTCGTTTCGGCGCTGCACCCAACCGTCGAGGTGACGAAGCTGGACGCGCCCAATGCCGCATTGAAGTTCAGACAAACGGAAATTCGTTCCCAGTGAGTCGTTTTGGTACTTGCTTGAACGGCCGTGGTCAATGAACACCGAAACAGGGTGCAACAGGTCCGCCTTGTTGACGACGATGGCCCCGCCGTCACCACCCACGGCCATGTTTTTGCTCGGGAAGAACGAGAAGGTGGCGATGTCGCCAAACGAGCCCACACGGTCACCATCAAGGGTTGCACCGTGGCCTTGCGCCGCGTCTTCGATCACAGGCAGGCCTTGTGACCCGCACCATTCGAAGACCTCGCGGGCCACCGGCTGACCGTACAAATGGACGGCGATCACCGCCTTGGTGTTCGGGGTGTATGCTGCTTTGATGGCGTCAAGCGCGACGGTGTGGTACCCGGGTTCGACCTCGACAAAAACCGGGTGCGCCCCGATCAGTTCGATGCAGGTCGCGCTTGCGATGTAGGTGTGGCTGGGGACGATGACCTCGTCACCCGCGCCCACGCCGAGTACCTTCAGCGCGGCGATGAGGGCCACGGAGCCGTTGCTGCATGGGACCCCCCCAAGCGCGCCACAGTACTCCGCCCACTCCTGGCCGAAAGCCTTGGACTCTGGCCCTTTGATCCACTGGCCTGAGTTGAGGATGCGAAGGGTCACCTCGCGCATCTCATCGTCGATGTGCATGCGGCCAAGGGGGACCTTGGGGCGGCCATCCATGGGCCGGCCTTACCTTCTGCTACTTAGCACCCGTCGACGTTGCCATCATGGGTCGAGAAGCCCTTCGACAGCCTCGCGGAAGATGGCGACGGACCGGCGGTGGTCCACCACTCCCGCATGGGCCAGCGCACGTTGGCCGTACATGTCGCGCTCAGCCATGGTTTGACGCAAGGCAGCGATGAGCCCGTCGATGTCGTGGTGGTCCTTGACGGCCATCCCGCCAGGGCCCACCGCTTCCGGTTGAGAGCCAATGCTGCAGGTGACGGTCGGAACGCCGTGGAGCCCCGCCTCGTTGATCACGCGGCCCCACGACCCGGTCGTTTCGACGAGCAAGAGGTGGACGTCCGTGTGCGGAAACACGTCCTCGACGGGCATTGGACCTCGAAGCAAGACGTTCGAGTATCGGCCCAATTCCTCGATGTACTTCCCTCCTCCGACCAGTTCAACCTCAGCCTCTGGCCACACTTCGGCCATTCGAGGGAGCAAGCGATGGTAGGTGGCCAGCCCCTTTTCTGGCGTCACGCCGACCACGGAGATACGCGGCCTTGCCTCATCTGGCTTGTCCCGGCGTGCCGTGGCGACACGAGCCCTCACCTCCTCCAAGGGGCCAAATCGCCCACCAAAATCGATGGGCAAAGGCACGTTGACCTTGGCCCGGAGGGAGAAGGCCCCTTCGATCTGAGAGAGCAACCCTTCCCCGGCCGCACAAACGAGGGCAGCGCCCTCGATGGCCGGGCGGTACAGGGAGGGAAATCGGAAGACGATTTCATCACGAACAAAAACCATCCACGGCAGTCCGGCGGCTTGGAAAGCAGATGCCGCACCTGGCGCCCAGTCAAGTTGCGTCAATCCAATGCCTGGGCCTGTGGTGGACAGCCATTGACCCACCTCGGCTTCGAATTGCTTGTTTCGCCGTGCAAGGTGGCGGCGGTGCGCCCAGTGCCGCGGCCGGCGAGACCCCCTCCGCTCACGCAAAGCCCAGGCAACACGCGACCATGGACCTTCGATGGGCAGCGCAAGGCGCTCCGCCTTCACCCCTTTATCAAGCAGGTCGGTGGTCACGCCTCGGCTGTTGCTGGAAAGCGTATGGACCTCCCACGCACCGTGGCTCTCCACCGTCTCAGCCGGTACTGCAGGCAGGAACTCTGGGGCCGTTGAGGCGACGGGGCCGGGGCGAGCAAGCCCGTTGATCAGCGCAGCAAGGGAGCGTTCTGCCCCACCCCCTGGGGGGTCGAGGTCCCGAACAGCAACGAGCAGCCGACGCATTCCCTCACCGTATCCGGCGTTCGGCAGGTACGCCGAGCCCTCGCCTCACCCAGCGCTCGCGTCCCTAAAAGGGGCAGGGCCCTGCGCTTGACATGCGTGCGCTCCTGTACGCCGGGGAGATGCCCCACGACAGGCACCATCTGGACTCCGTCGTGCAGGCATTCTGCGACGCGGGGGACGAGGCCCGACTCGTCGTTGCGACGGCCCCCCCGCGTCAGGGGGACATCGAAGCCTCGACGTGGTTCGGGCGCCACCTCCGTGGCGTGCTGTGGCGTCGTGCCCGGTGGGCGCCAAACCGCTACCGGCACGAACGCGCAGCATGGTACGACGAACACGGCGAGCGTGTGGGCCCGGTGAAAGACCCAGACGGATTCCCCTGCCCACCCTTCCGGACGCACCTGCCATGGCGCCCGGACGTGGTGGTGGTGGTAAGCCCCCACCAAGGCCACGCCAAACACCACCTCGTGCCCTGGGCCAACGCGCTTGGCATCCCCGTGCTCTCCATCGATCACGGCTCTCCAACCGTTCTGTGGCCTTGGCTGACCTACCGCGGCAGCATGATGGGATGCACGGCCAACGCGGTGTGGTCCACGGTGTGTGCTGAGATCAATGCACGGGCGGGTGCGCCCGCGGAACGTCAGGTCATCACCGGTTCCCCTTCCATCGACGGCCTTCAGCACACCGAGCGCGTCAATGTGCATGCGGCGCTCGACCTTCCCGCTGGAGCCAAGATTGTCCTGATGCTTGGCACCCACCGTCCGAGCGTGAAGGCGCCGACCGATGCAACCTTCGCCGCGGTCATGGATCTCCTCGAAGGGAGGGACGACGTCGTCGTCGTGCACAAGCCGCACCCTGTGGAGGTGCGCCAAGGCACGGAGTTCGATGGAGGGCCTCGGGTGCGGCGGGTCGATGACCAGGCCCTCTACCTTCCCCTTGTTCAGAGCGCTACCGCCATCGTATCGCCAGCAACGTCGGTGCTGGTGCCCGCCATGGCCGCTCAGCGCCCTTTCATCAACACCCTCGTGCCCGGATGCGGTGCAGTGGACGAGGAGGAATTGGGTCGGTTGCTGCAGGACATCGAAGGGGCCGTCTTCGGTGTTCAGGACCTGCAGAAAATCCTCGACGAAGGGCTGGTGCCCGACCCTGCAGCCTGCGCCCGCGTCTTCGAGCGCTTTGGCCATCGGTCCGACGGAGGCAACGGCGCACGTGTGGCGTCGCTCGCTCGTTGGCTCGCCACGGGAGGGGACCCCGCCACTTGGTCCGATTCCGACGCCGAGCCCCTACCTTCATCATGAGGTCGCCCGTGGACTGTAGCATGGCCCACATGGACCTCGATGCAGCGGTGGCCGCTGGCGAGACCTACATCATCGCCGAAATCGGCCAGAACCACCAAGGCGACATGAGCATCGCCAAGCGCCTCATCGACGAGGCGGCTGCGGCCGGTGCCAACGCCATCAAGAGCCAGAAGCGGCACACGCGCACGCTCCTGACCCCTGAACAATACGACCGTCCATACGATTCCCCGAACGCCTTTGGTACGACCTACGGGGCCCACCGCGACGCGCTCGAACTCTCGGTTGAGCAGCATATGGAGCTGCAAGCCCACGCTGCCAGCCGTGGTGTGGCGTACTTTGTTTCCGCATGGGACCCGGTCAGCGCCGCGCAAATGGCCGAAGCGGGGATTCCAATGTTCAAAATCGCCAGCGCCAGCATCACCGACGAAGAAACGGTGCGGGCCATGCTTGCGGCCGATGTCCCCATGATGATGTCCACCGGCATGAGCACCGAAGAGGAGATCCATACCTGCGCTGAATGGCTTCGCACCTCGTCTCAACCGAAGGTGATGTTCCACTGCACTTCGACCTACCCCGCGAAATTCGAACAACTCAACCTCGCCTACATGGCCACGCTCCAGGAGCGCTATCCCGACTTCATCCTCGGATTTTCAGGCCACCACCAAGGCATCGCCATCGACATCGCGGCCGTCGCGATGGGTGCGAAGGTGATCGAACGTCACTTCACGCTTGACCGGGCCATGCGTGGCAGCGACCATGCAGCCAGCCTCGAAGTGCCCGGCCTCCAGAAGTTGGTGCGCGACGTTCGGGCGTTCGAAGTGGCGCTTGGCGACGGCGTCAAGCGCGTCTACGACGAAGAAGTGCCCATGCGCGCAAAACTCCGCCGCGTCCAGTGAGGGTTCACCGTGTCCGTCGTGGCCGTCATTTGTGCGCGCGGCGGCTCAAAGGGCATCCCGCGCAAGAACATCCGGCCCTTTGCCGGCCATCCTCTGATCGCGTGGACCATCCGAGCAGCCTTGGCAGCAGAACGCATCGATCACGTCGTGCTTTCCAGCGAAGACGACGAGATCCTTGCCGTGGCAGAGGCTTGCGGCGCACTCACGCACCGCCGCCCAGATGCATTGGCGACGGATGAAGCGGCGACCGAACCGGTTGTTCTCGACGTCCTCCACCACCACCCAATCGCCAAGCAGGCCACAACGGTGGTGCTGATGCAGGCAACCTCCCCTCTGACAGGACCCGAAGACCTCGATGCCGCTGTGCGGGACGTGGAGGTTCACGGCTTCGACAGCCTGCTGTCGGTGGTTGAGCACCACGTCTTCCAATGGTCCCTCGGACAAGACGGAACGGCCACGCCGCTGAATTACGACCCTCAACACCGCCCTCGCCGGCAAGACATACCTGACCGCGTGGCCGAGAACGGCGCGTTCTACATCGCTACTCGAAAGGTCTGGGATGAGCAGAACTGCCG
>CAXRAI010000044.1:0-5821 GCA_964228865.1 Salinimicrobium sp.
GCAAGGCGCGCCAGGTCGCCTTGCGGGTCAATGATCAGGGCAGGAATGCCCGCAAGCGCCGCCTCCTCGATGAGGGCTTTGGCCATCACCGTCTTTCCTGAGCCCGTGCTGCCGAGCATGGCGGCGTGGCGGGCCAAGACGGTGGCTTTGATGTCGACGGGCTCGTCGTTGTCGCGGCGGCGTCCGAGGTACATGCCCTTCGGCTTGAACTTCCGACCGCGCCGCGTTTCGCTGGGGGGTGGGGCAACGGGTTGGTCGTTCGGTTCACCCTCAACGGGTTCTGGTGGCGATGGCTCGGGTTCTGACGTGTCTGATGGGGGAGGATGCGACGCCTCAGGCGCTTGAGCGTCGTCCAAAGCCGGTGCATCGAGCGGTGGTTCGGGCGCCGCCTCTGCTGGGACGGCGTCAAGACCGAGCAGGTCGTCGTCGAGCAGGTCGAGGACGCGAGAGGCCAAGGATGGCGCCTCATCGTCGTGTTCCGGACCCGACGCCATGAGCGAACAGCGAAGGTCGCCCACTTCAAGGCAACGTCAGCCCGGGGGCCGACTGCCTTCGGCTGAGGCCCTCATTCGTTGCGCCGAGCCTCAAGAACGAGCTTCGCCAAGGAATGGCTTGACCACGACGATGCGGTGGTGACTTCGAGGCCCAAAAAGGCCGGCAAGGTCACGTGTTCGTCTTCGGCCGCCAATTCAACCTCAGCGATGATGAGGCCGGCGAGCGGCCCTTCGAATTCGTCGATTTCCCAGAGGTGGCCGTCGTCACCACGCCACAGGTGGCGGGTTTTCTCGACCACAGGAAGATCGGGGCGACTCAAGGCCTCACGCGCCAAGCCCACATCAACAGGGAACTCATGTTCAGCGGCTGTGGCCCCTGTACGTGGACCTTTGAGCGTCAACACGGCACCTTCGTTTTCCATGCGGAGCCGAACCGCCCACCGATCAAATGCAGCAATGCGTTCCAAGCGGTCCGGTGAAACGCCCTCGACCAAGACCGTGCCGTTGTGCAACACGGACCCCCCCGCCATGTCGATGCTCAACCCATCACGTCCAAGGTAAACCTGAGCCATGCTGATGGTGCCCTCGTTCTCGTCCACCCAAGGACGGGGACCACGGCCGTCGATGAGGAAGCGGCGCTCGATTTCGACTTCGTCGGCCCCCATGTCCGGAGGTGACGGGCGGGTGGTGTGAAGCCTCCGGTGAACGGTTGCGGAGAGGTTCCGAGCATGAAACCACGGCATTGATACGATAAAGAAACGAGCAACTGCCATGAAGCGCGTGTTTGCCGTCTTGGTCTTGGCCATGTTTTTCCTTTCAGGATGCCTTGGCGCCATCGACAACGTGTCCGATGACGACTTCGATCTCATTGAACTTCCAGACGGTTGGGGTGACCTGACCCAGCGGTCGATCGGCAGCCCTCACTTGACCGGCTACGCCACCTGCGCTGAACTCGAAGACGCCCTCAAGCAATCCCTTGAACAGGAGATGCGCGTCCAACTCTTGCAAGCGGTCGAGGAGCAGTACTTCTACGGCTGGGGCTGGATGGAAGACGACATCGCCATGGATGCCGAAATGTCCGCCGACGGGGGATCCAACTCGGCCACGCCACAAACCCGAACTGCCGGCAAGGATTTCTCCGGGACCAACAATCAGGAGCAAGGCGTGGACGAAGCAGATTTCGTGAAGACCGACGGTCACCACATCTACTACCTCAATGGGCAAGCGCTGCACGTCATTGCTGTGCCCGAGTTCGGCGAGCTCGACCTGGTGGCCAACATGACCGTCGAAGGCTCGCCGCAGGCGATGCTCCTCAACGGCGACCGGCTCGTGATCATCTCTTCCGTCTCCGCGTGGAACCTCCGCAGCGCAGATCCGCTGTCTCAAGCCATGGGATGGGGCGGTGATTACGGCTCGTGGCGCACCTCCACCCTGACCAAGTTCACCGTGCTCGACATGGACGACCGCTCCGCGCCTGAGGTTGAACGTGAACTGTACATCGAGGGCTGGTATTCCACCGCGCGAGAAGTGAACGGCAGCATCCGTGCCGTCACGCACGCGTGGATGGACATCCCCGGGTTGGACACCTGGCTTGACCTGCCCGACGGCTACTACCGTCTGGACTACGACGATCCGCTGCGCCGCCAACTGCGTGAGCAGGCCGCGTGGGAGGCCATCGAGCGAAACCGCGAAATCATCGACGGCTTGGCGCTTGAGGACCTGTTGCCTCAGGTGCACGAGCGTGCCGGGACCACGATCACCACCCATCACATGTCGGACGGCGAGTGCGCCGATTTCTCCGCACCCGAAGAAGGCATGAACCGGGGCTTCACCAGCATCTTCACGCTTGATTTGGCCACGCCAACCCTCGATTTTGAGGCCGATCACATCGTCGGCAATTCGCCCCTGGTCTACGCCTCAGAAGACGTGCTCATCGTGGCCGAACCCTCCTTCGCCGGATGGTGGTTCTGGGGCAACGACGACCTGGACGAATCGACCAACCTGCACACCTTCGACATCAGCAACCCCGGCACCACTCTCTACACCGGTTCGGGCCGCGTGAACGGAACCGTCATTGACCAGTTCTCGCTCTCCGAGCACGAAGGCATCGTGCGCGTGGCCACCACCACCGGCCAGTGGGGCCGCTGGTGGATGGAGGACCCCGAGCCCATGGTCAGCCACGTGGTGACCATGGAACGCGCGGCCAACCTCGAGACCGGCGAGCAGATCCTGCGGCAAATCGGCCACGTCGGTGGCCTTGCGGAAGGCGAGCGCATTTGGTCGGCCCGCTTCACCGACGACATGGCCTACGTGGTGACCTTCGAACAAATCGACCCGCTGTGGACCATCGACCTGAGCGATCCAACCAACCCCACCGTCCTTGGCGAGTTGGAGGTGCCAGGCGTCTCGACCTACATTCACCCGATGTCTGAGGGCATGCTGCTGACCATCGGGCTGGCGCCGGCCAACGCGGACGGCACCGGACTGGACTGGTCAACCACGCGCATCCAGACCTTCGACGTCAGCGATCCGACCACGCCAACCCAAAACGATCACCTCGATCTGGCGCCCGTCGAAAACCCCGGCGAGGGCGGTTGGAGCTGGGGCTGGTCGGAGGCGACCTACGAGCACAAGGCCTTCCAGTACTGGGCGCCGAAGGGCCTTCTTGCCGTGCCGCTGTCCACCTACCGCTACAACAGCTGGACCGATGCGTCCGGAGGCCACCATTGGTCCTACGAGTACGTCTCGAAGTTGATGCTCGTCGAGGTCAACGCGACCTCCGGTGAACTCTCCGTGTACGGCGAAGTGGACCACTCGCTCTTCTTCGATGCCGAGGACGGCCGCTGGTGGGGCGGTGAAACGCAAATCCGCCGCTCCATCTTCATGGGCGACTTCGTCGTCGCCCTTTCCGCAGGTGGCGTGACCGCCACGAACCTGAGCACGCTGAACCAGTCCGCTTCGGTGGAACTCGACCGTCAATGGCCGGAATACTACGACATCTGGTCCGAGGAGGTCGAGGAAGAGGAGGCCAAGTCGGACGGCAGCGAAGGGAAGGAGGACGATCGCGAAGCCAAGGGCGACGACGGCAAATCCACCTCGGACGAATCCGATCGGCCGGACGACGATGCCTCGGACGGTGAGGGCAGCGACCGACCCGACGATGACGCGGGCGCGGCACCGGATTCGGACCGTCAGTGATCGAAGGCCAGGCGAAGAACGGCCACAATGGTGTCCACTTCGTCCTCGGTCAAATCGCTCGGAAGGCGGATGTCGCACAATCCCGCCAGCACGGCGTCACCCTTTGGCAGGTCTCGTGCTTCGACGTAGCCCCAGTGCCGATGGACGCTGGTGAACCCGGTCGCTTGCGGTCTGCCAAACCACTTGATCGGCACGCCTCGTTCGGCGCAGACCGCCAGACGTTGTTCAATGACGTCAGCCGGCAGGTCTGCCATGAATTGGAAAGAGGTCGGAGCGTGCACGACCTCGTCCAAGGTGCGCGGAACGCGGAGGTTGGGCAGGCCGCGAACACCTGTTTCGAGCCGGCTGTAGATGGTCCGCCATGCGTCGTTTCGCTCCTCGAGGCTTGCCAATTGCGGCAGCGCGATGGCGGCAGCCAATTCGTTGAGCCGCATGGAGCAGTTTGGCGTGTGGGGCGCCCAGCGCTGAATCACGTCTTCCGAAGGTGGCGTACCGTGCTGAGCGTGGAGCATGTACGCACCTGAAGCCAGAATGGCTCGGGCCGCGAGGTCTTCGTCGTCGGTGACGATGATGCCGCCCTCGCCGGCGTTGATTTGCTTCCAGGTTTGCAGGCTGAAGCAGCCGGCAGCACCGAACAGCCCGGTGGGTGTACCGTCGTAACTGGCGCCCAGCGTGTGCGCGCAGTCTTCGATGAGGATGACGCCATGGGCCTCGCACAAGGCGACCACGCCCGCCATGTCGGCGACGTGCCCGCGCATGTGGGACAGCAGGAAGGCCTTGGGTCGATGCTCGAGGATGGCCTGCTCAAGGTCGTCGAGGTCGACGCGCAGATCGGCGTCGACGTCCACCAGCACGACCTTCGCGCCGAGATGCTCGATGGCGCCGGGACCGGGCGCGAGGGTGAACGCGTTCAGCAGCACGACGTCACCCGCCTCGACGCCGGCTGAGCGCAAGGCGAGGAACATCGCCGAGCCGCCCGAGTTGACCGCGACGGCAAAGCGGGTGCCAAAGTGCTCGGCGAAGGCCCGCTCAAGGCGAGCCACCCACGTGCCTTCGGGGACGTGCTCCCCGTAGCGGAACAGCCGGGCGCTGTCCAGCACAGCGGCTGCGCCCTTCATCGCGGCAGGGGGCAAAGGAGGCACGGAGGTCAGCGGGCGCTCAAGCCGTGGTCCCTCCATGAGCCTCCGAGCGCGCCCCACCTCATCAAGCCGTCCGGCGCCTCGTCGCGCGAGAATTCAAGAATCGAGGTCGAGTGCGCTGAACCATGTCCCTCTCGATGCGCACCGTCAGCCGCATGTTCGGGCTCTCGGGAATCCTTGGCGTCGCGGCGTGGTTGCTCGACGGGACCGTCATGATGGGCATGCTCGTCCTCATCGCCGCTTGCGCGGTCACCGCGATCATTTGGGCCCTCGCCGAGTCTTCTCCACTTGAGGGCGCCATCGATCTGAGGGCTGGTACGCTGCTCGGCCATCTTGGTGCCTTCCTCGTTGGCATGGTCTCGACCTTGTGGATGGTCAACAGCCTCGGATACCCACTGGTGGAATCCGCCCTCACGATGCTCGCCACGGTGGGCACCGGCTACGCCACCTACCTGTGGATGGAGCCCAACGTCAAGTCCTGAAGACGGCGAAGGGTGAAGGGCTTCGGCGCCCCCCTCGAGGCATGGCCACCCATGGGGACCATCCTGACCTCCCCGCCTCCGTGGACGCCTTGTTGACCGAACAGGTGTCCACTTTGTTCCTGAAGGCCGGCTGCCTGCCGCGCACCAAGGCAGGGCACATCTCCGAGCTTCGCTTGAGCGAAGTCGAGGGCATCGACGAGGCGTGGGAGACCCCGCAGATGTCCGAATTGATGGACGCCTTCCGTGATTTGGTGGACGCGAACGACGACCGCAGCGACTGCTTCCTCGAGATCGATCGCAAGGGCTGCCAGGTCATCCAGCTGGGCGATTTGCGCATCACCATGGCGTGGCCGCCCTTCGCGGACGCCCACGAGATCACCATCGTCAGGCCTGTGGCCCGCTTGGAAATCGAGGCCTACGACCTTGACCAGCGTCTCATCGACCGCCTGTCGGACCATCACCGCGGCGTCTTCATCTCTGGCCGTCCCGGTTCAGGAAAAACCACGCT
>CAXRAI010000045.1:0-59753 GCA_964228865.1 Salinimicrobium sp.
GAAGATGAATGGGATGCAAGAGTAAGCGAACAGACTCCTGCTTCATTCTGTTAACCAACTTAGCGTAAAATATCCAATTCATAGAAATCAGATTCCGCTTTTCATTGCATGGGCTCCCCTTGCAATACCCAGCTGTTGGAATGGTACCCTTGCGACTGACCTTCAGTCATCGGTTTGGGGTGATCGAGAATCGTGGCGGATGAACACCGCCTGACCGTCAATGTCGATCAAGAACGCTTGGGGCCACGGCGGCGACGCTTGCCTCCGCCATCTTCGGCTTCCTCGCGCTTGGCGCGCTCTTCACGGGACGAGCGGCGATTGCCCCCGCCGCCCCCACCGCGCTTGCCTCCACCGCCTTGCTTGGCGATGTCTGCGCGAATCTTGCGTCCGTCGACCTCCTTGCCGTTGATCGCCTCGACCACCTTCGCAGCGTCGGCGTCTTCGGCGATGAAGACGAAGCCGAAGCCCTTCGAGCGGCCGTTGTCCATCACCAGGTCGGCGCCGACGACGTTGGCGTGTTCGGCCACGAGGGCTTTGAGCGCGTCAACGTCCGTGTCGAAGGAGAGGTTGCCGACGTAGAGCTTCGTGCCCTTGGGCTGCGGCTTGCGCTCGCCGCGCTCCCGCTTCTGGTCCGCATCGCGAACACCAATGCGGCGGCCGTTGATGCGCTTGCCGTCCAGCGCGGCGATGGCGGCATCGGCATGGGCCTTCTCGCCGTAGGTCACGAAACCGAAGCCACGGGAGGTCCCAGAGTCGTCGGTCATCACGACGCAATCGGTCATGTCACCGTGCGCAGAGAAGAGTTCGCGAAGTTTGTCGGTGTCCACGCCCCGGTCCAGGCCGCCAATGAAGAGACGGCATCCGGGCGCGCTGCGCTGACGGCGTTGTCCGCCACCACCGCCACCGGTGTCAAAGCGGGGGTACTCGCGAGGCCGGCCGTCTTCACGAACGTCCTCAGCAAGGAAGCTGGCGCGAGCGGCCGGACCCTTGGAGAAGTGCGCTTCTGTGGCGCCGGTCCAGCGCTTGCCTGCGCCGTTCAGCGCGGCATGACCTTCACCCATACCGTATCCATCAGCAAGCGCGCGGAAGGTGCGCTCACCGCAATTCGGGCAGTGCATGTTCCAGTCGCCTTCCTGGTCCGGAACCATGGTGGTGCCGCAGTGGTGGCACAGCGCATGAAGGACGCCAGATGCGGCGTCGTTGCGCATGTCGATGCGGAGCACAGGAGAGGCGGCGGTGACCACCGCTCGGCACACGTCACGACGACGGAGGCCGTCACTGACTTGGTGGAGGTAGCGGTCAACGATGTCCGTCACGCGAAGTTGAGCACGGAGTTGATCGGCCACAGGAGGAACGTCTTGCCCTTCGACGCTGACGATGACCAATTCGGCGTTCTTCTCGTTGACCTTGTCAACGACGCCGATGACCACGTCTCCGACCTTGATGTCCATCACGTGGTTCAGGGCTTCCACGCTGACCGAACCGTCGGCTTCGTGGACGTGCCCGAGCACGGTTGCAATCAGGTCGGATCCGTGCACGGCCGTGCCGGGTCCAGCGGTTTGGGCAGGATGGGTCCCGACCTTGGTGCCGGGCGTGACGAGGCTCGTCGTCATGAAATCACGTCGTGCGACACCGAGGTGGCGCGTCGGGGCCTCACGGACCCTCCTTTTCAATGCGTTCCTCCCTCAAGCGCGGGTGAAGCGCCGGCAAAGCACCTCGGTGTCTCGCCGTCCGCTGCGCTGATGGGCATGGACGAGCGGCAAACGAAACGGGGCACGAAGGACGTCCTCCGATTGCCATCCATGACCCGCCGCCAAGGCTTCCACATGACTTGCCTCGGCATGATGCATGAGGTGAATCACCTCCGCTTCGCTGGTGAACATCGCTTCGAGGATCGGCCGGTCGGCTCCCGTGGTTTGCACGCCCCATGGCGGATTGCTGATGAGGACCGCTCCATGAACGGAGGCGAGGTCGTCCACCGACTGAACAGCCTCCACGACCACGGTCACGTTCGCTTTGTGATCAGCCGCGTTTCGTTCGGCCACCTCGGCCACGGAAGGGTCGGCCTCGATGAGGCGCACGGAGGTCGCACCGAGCATGACCGCACCCAAACCGAGGATGCCGTTGCCCGCGCCGACGTCGATGATCTCACGGCCCTCAAGGTCCCCAAAAGCGGCCATGGCAGCGAGCCACTCCGCCGCAAGGTTGCCCTCGGTGGCGTATTGCTCGAGGTCTGAGCGTTGCATCGGATGGGGCTCCAGTGAGGAGAGCGCCATCGCCAGATGCCGAAGGCGCACGTTGTTCACCAGCGTGGTGGTTGGCCCTGACCGTAGCCTTGCTGCGCCTGAATTTGCTGCATGATGATGCGAATTTGCTCCGCTTCAGCACGGAGACGGGCCACCAGTTGTTCACCCGGTTGTTGGGCTCCACAGAAGCGGCAAAACCGAATGTTGTCGGGATGCTGCTGACCGCAGTTGATGCAGAATCCCATGGTTGAGACGTGGGCGTGTTCGGCTTCAACCTTGCTGCCCTGTCATCTCGACGAACAAGGCCCAAGCGTTCAGATCGGTGGCCACGGCTCGCTCGTTGATGTCCTCCCATCGAGGATCGTCCATCATGTCACCCGGTTCTACGCCCGCATCCATCAATTCCTGAATGAGCGCACGGAATTCCGCTTCAATCGGGGACATCTCAACCTCCGGCGGTGCATCCGGGACAGGAGGCACGGGCACCTCTTCAGGAGCGATGGATGCCTCTGGTGCGGCTTCAGTTGGAATCGGTGGCGCTTCAGAGGACGGAACATCGACGACGGGCAAGGCCACCGTTTCTGACTCTGCGGCGACCATGTCTTCCATGGCCTCGTCCACGCGCCGGCTGACGTTTTCGAGCAAGGTCTCCGGACGGTCGGGTTGAGCGACCTGAGGCAAAGGAACCGCCTCGTCGCTCGAGGCATCAGCAAGGTGCTCGACCTCGGCGGTTGGAGCCTCCTCAGCGCCTGGTTCCGGTTCGGTCACCGGTGCAGGCTCGGGCTCTGCGACCACCGGTTCAGGCTCGGGACGCTCAAGCCGGCCCACACCGAGCACTTCCGCTTGTTGACGTGCATGCTCTGCCGCTTGACGGGCGGGCAGACTCACGAAGCACTTGCCCGCGAGGGACGCCACCGAGAAGGGGAGGTGATATCGCTCGATGGCGGGAACGTCAGGATGCCTGAACAGGAGCAACCGCTCGATTTCGAAACGGCGCTGGTTGGGCAAGCCCATCGAAAACGGAACCGGATGGACCTCCACGGTGCTGCGCATCCAGCCCTCACGCGTGACCAAGTGTTGCAACCATGAGCCGAGATCGGAGGAGGCAAGGTCCACAAAGAGAAAGGAAGCAAGACGTGGGTCCAACCCCTGGTCTTCCAGCAGTGGAGCCTCGGCTCGAGGCCGATGGAACATGGAGATGACCGGCTGGCCGTGTTCCACCATGTCGCCGTGCATCTCGTACAGCTTGCGCTCTTTGCGGGGCATCATCATGAGCACGCGGGTTCGGCTTGCTGCTGGATCCCAAATGACGCCCCAACGCGAGGACGCCTCGGCAAGAAGCTGTCCGATGGTCGCATCTGGAATCATCGCCGTTACGCCCATGCGTTCACCCAGATGGGGAACAGACCTTGGGGTTTGAAGGGCTTCCGACGGTCAAGACCACCGTGTTGAGGCCAATTCGGCCAAGAGGACCACGCCGCCTGCAGCTCCGCGGATGGTGTTGTGGGACAGTGAACGCAGACGGACATGTCGGGGACCCTCCAGGCGGAGATCACCCACCACCGTGGCCATACCTGCCTGCAAGTAGGTGGCCGGATCGACGTTTGTCGGGAAGGACTGACCGTCGGCCCAAAGGTGCACGTTCCGGTCGACCGGTCCATCGACACGCATGATTGGCTTGTGAGGGGCAGAGGGCAGACCCGCCGCCTCGGGATGGGTCGAAAAAGCATCCAACGCAGCCTGCACGTCAGAAAGCTCCACGCTGCTCGACAACTCAAACACGGCTTCGACGATGTGACCTTCGGTCTCATCGACGCGTTGGCATCGCATCTGTCCGTTGATCCTCGAGGGGTGGACGACCCCGTCGTTGAGGTCGCCCGCAACCCACCTCATCTCCCCCATCGTCTTCTCGGCTTCGCCAGGGATGTCAGGCGTCAGAGGCACCTCGCCACGCATCAACGCATAACCTGCGCCCGAGCGCGCCTGTTCACTGGTGGCCTTGTACGCGCGCACACCGAAGGCACGGTGGAGGGCGAGGTAAGGCATCAAGAGCGGAATCAGCGTGCAATTGGTGGCGCATGCATGCATCACGTCATGCGCGGGGCGGGTCCTGAGGTGATGCGGATTGACGTCGGCCACGACCAGTGGAACCTCCGGACGTCGCCGATAGGCGCTGGCGTTCGAACAGACCCGAATGCCCCCTTCCACCAAGCGTGGTTCAAGCTCCAAGGCGACATCGGAGGGCACTGCGGAGAAGGCCCACGACACACCGAGGGCATGCAAGCGCTCCACAAGGCCGGGGTCGTGCACATCGAGCACAGGTGGAAGGGTCAACGAAGGCGCATGGCCTTCAAGCCCCCACAGCAGTTCTGCAGGGTCCTTTCCAGCTGTACGTTGAGATCCGGCCAACGCACGGAGGTCGAACATCGGGTGGTTGGCCAGGCGTTGTTGCAGACGCTGACCAACGAGGCCGGACGCACCGAGAACCACCGCCCCATGCATCCTGAACGCTCTCCTGAGGTGCGGGTCACGCCAAGGCGCATCAAAGGTGCGTTTTCCTCGCTTCCATCACCCGCCGTACGATGAGTTTCCGAAGGATGCGGACGCCATCGAGGATGGACGTCAATTTGGCCTCGCCCTTTCGTGCACGGTAAGGGATGCGGACCCATGTGGGCGGATGTCCCATCGCGGCCAAAGATGCGAACAATTCGGCTTCAAGTTCGAAACCCAAGCTGTTCAGACGCAACCGCTCCACCACACCCCTGCGCATGACCCAACACCCAGAGCATACATCTGCAGCATCGGTTCTGTGCACGACGGAAGCCACCGCACTTAGAAATCGGTTCCCGAGAAAATTCAGGGGGCTCATCGAGGAAGGCTCCAGCGGTCCTTGAAGGCGGTCACCCACAAGAACAGGATGCTGTGCGAGCATTGGTATCAGGTCCACCAAGGCCTCCACAGGATAGGTGCCGTCCGCGTCGATCATCGCAAGAGCGTCCCACGGGCCGGCGAGGAACACGTCGATTGCGGATCGGATGGCTGCACCTTTGCCGCGGCCGTGTTGCTGGACCACGTGAACGCCTGCAGCCTGAGCAAGGGCGACGGTCGCGTCTTCGCTGCGCCCGTCCACCACGAGCACATCGAACCGGTCGCTTTGGTCCAAAGCGTCCTTGAGGACGGATTTCACCCCTGCCTCCTCGTTGAGGGTTGGCAGCACGAGCAGCGCCCGCATGAAAACCCGTGGGCGGCCTTCATGTTGATGCTTTGGCCGAGGGAAGGTGGAAGGTCAGCGCATGCAACCGCAGACCGTCAAAACTGACCAATCGGTCGGTTCGACCGGAGGCACCTGCGGGGTCCAACCAGAGGCTTGACCCGTCGTCCAACGAGAGGTCGAGGTCCCCGTCCGGAAGGCCCTCGCCGCACAGTCGATCGTGCCCCGCGGGGCCAGAAAGGTCCTCCGACCATGTGCCCAACACAAAGGTGCCAGCGTCCAAAGGCCCGATGCGCTCCACATGGAGGCACATCGTGACGGGGCGGTCAGGCAAGGCATCGGGCAACGTGAAGGAGAGCGACAACGTCGCGGGAGCATCGATGACTGGACGGTGTGGTCCAAGGCCGTGAGCATCGTTCCACCGTTGCTCAATCCAAGGATCGGGACGCATGGTGCAACCATTGCTTGCACATGACGTTTCAACAAATGCCGCAACTCCGAGGAAGTCATCTTCGGGAACCTCACGAAGCGCCCATGCTCGGCTTCCGGACAGTTCGATCACCTCCTCCCACCACGGCGAGCGCTCCAACACCCAACCAAGGGCCCCGAGAGGGCTTGAGATGGCCCACTTGACATCGAGGTCGATGAGCGTGGCCACGTCATCGGTGAGCACGGCTTGCGTGGCGCGCAGGTGAAGCGCCGTCGGTCCGTCGTGGGCCCCGAGGTCAACGCCCACCGTCAGGTTGAGGCCTGAAACCACCATGGCTTCACCCCATGGTGCTTGTTCGGCGTAGACCAACGCTTCCCCTGACCAAGCATGAAGCCGTTCGGCCACCTCAACATCTCCGGGGGCCAAGGCCAAGGTCTCATCATGAACCCATAAACGGGCCATGGCGCCCGTGGCCGCCACGCTCGCGAGCATGACCAAGACCACCAAGGCGACGGCCAAGGGTCGAGGTGGACATGGATCGCCTTCGACCACGAAGAAACTCGGTGAGGCCTCAGCTCCACGCAGGGACGTGGAATTCGACCACCACAACGCGACCAAAGCGGCTGCGGGGAGATGAAAGGCGTACATCCCCATCGCATACAGCCCAGATCCAAGGTTGGTCAAGGCGGCCCCACGTGCACCGTCTGGAAGAAGTTGAACCAGACTTAGCCCCCACGTCAACACCAACCAAAGCACCAGAAGGCGGGATTCACGGAAGCCCCGCAGACGCCAGCCGGCCCAAGCGGCAAACCCAACGAGAGGGCTGCCGTAGGCCAACATCGGCCAGCCACCCTGCCATCCGTCCTCGGCAAATGGAGCATCCAAGCGTACGTCTTGGCTGAGCAGGGCCACGCCAGACAGCAACACCACCAAGCCGAACAGCACACCGAGGTCGAGACGAAGGCGGTCAAGCGGCCCCTTGGCGAGGCCCTGTGAGGCCACGTCAGCCATGAGCAAAAGCATCAGCAGAAAGGCCCCGGCTGGATGAAGGAACGCACTCGCGATGGCGCTCAAAAAGAGCACCAGCCGCTTTTCAGAACGTGGTCCGTCCACCTCCAACATCCTTCCGAGGTTGGCTGGAATCAACACGAGGGAGAGGACCGTGGGCCATCCGCTGTCCAAAACTTTCGAAAAGACCCCCACGGCGAGCATCATTGCAAGGATGCCCTCGCCTCCCGCGCCGTGCCGGTCCATGGCGGAGAACATGCCAAGCAGCAGAGCAGCGAGGGTGAATTGACCAATGGCCAGACCAACGCTCGGCAAGGGGAGCCCGGTCACGTGAGCGATGAAGGCCAAGAGCGCTGGAAATCCCGGAGGGTAGAGCCACTGGTGCCCTGAGGCCGACGCAAATGCGCCTCGTTCCGTGAGGTGGTGGGCCAACGCGGTGAACCCGACCCAATCGACACCTTGTGGGAGGTCAGCCGTCACCACAGGGAGCAAGGCCAACACGGTGACCGATCCACCAAGCCAAATTCGACGCGTGGCACGCTGAGCGCGAAACCAAGCGTCTCGTTCCGAAGGCAAAGGAACTGGTGTGCGACGCACGGTGAACAGCCCCCACACTTGGAGCATCAACGTCACAAACATCGCCACCCAGATGGACCAGACACCGACCAAAACCAGGGCACCAAAAGCCGAGGCGAGGGCTGCAAGACCCAGGGCCGGAGCAGCACACCACCGCTGCAAACGGTCGCCTTGCCCATGCAGTTTTGTGGCCAAGCCAAGCCCTGGCAGCACCGTCAACAGGCTCAACGCGAGCAGAGCCTGCATGGTTGTGGCTCGAGCGGAGGGTGGTTGAGCCTTGCCGACGAAGACCTATGACGCTGGACCGACTCGACCCTGCATGGACGGCTGGCCCTTTCACGAGGTGATGGCCATGCCAGGCGGCTACTGGGTCCTTGACTTGACCCGCCAACCCGTCGAGGGTTGGCAGGCCCCCTTCCCGTTCACGGTTGGGCGGTACGATGAGGCACGTCCGTGGATGTACAACACCCCTCTGTTCGGTGGCAGGCGCCATGTGCACCTTGGCTTGGATCTGGGAGGACCTGAAGGGACGCCCGTGCACGCCTTTGCAGACGGTCACATCCACGCCATCGGGTTCGAGGACGCCGATGGCGGGTACGGGTCCACGGTGGTGACCGTTCACGACGTGGCCCTTCCAGCACACGTACCCCACCCTTGGGCGGGAAGCAAACACCGAGTGTGGGCCCTGCACGGCCACCTCTCACGTGCCGATTTGACCCGCTGGAACGTCGGCGATGCCGTGGAAGGTGGGCAGGTCATCGGTCACTTGGGCGGCCCGCATGAGAACGGCGGTTGGGCGCCGCACGTCCACCTCCAATTGGCCTTGACCGCCCCGGAAGGCTTTGACATGGAGGGCGTGGTGGCACCTGAAGACCGTGAATCCGCCATGGAACGACATCCAGATCCCCGTTTGGTCGTGGGCCCGCTGTACTGACCGTTCACTGGTGTTGAGCCAAATGAGCCTTCAGCGATGAGATGGGTCCGATGCTGGTGGGATCCTTCCCTGCGAGAACGGCCAAGGTGACGGAAAGCCAGTCCATCACGATGGAATGGTACAGCATCGCCTCAAGAAGGCTCGAACCTTCACCCACGAGTTGCCATGCCGCCTCGGTTTCGAGGTGCTGCACCATCCACGCGATGCGGGAGCGGACCTCGGCTTGCATGCCGCGCCACGTCAACAACAGCACGGCTTGGTCCGCGACCGTTGGGTCTGCGACGTCACCGGTGCCTCCCCATGCCACGACTTCGTTGTGGTTCATTTCCGGCACAACCCCAATTCGGGCGAAGCGCCCGGAGTTTTCGTTCAGCTGATTCTTGAATCGCGTCAAGACCGGGGCGAGTTCCGTCGGACCAAGCAAAGCCACGGACCGATCGAGCAAGGCCTCCGCCAGTGCTTCCACGCCCCCTACGTCGTTGTCACGAGGATCGTGAAGACGGGAGGCAGCACGAAGGCGGTCAAACATGCCTGCATCGTCTTGCCCCTGCGGAAGGAGGTTCAGCGAGCGGAGAAGCGAGACCTGCCGACCGAAGATGTGGCCGAACGCGGAACGAGGAGGTTGGCCTCCTGGCGCCCCCACCAAGTGGACGTGATCATGGGTTTCCGCCAATCCAGCCAACTCGCCTCCGGTGGCCACCACCACCACGGTGAACCCGTGGGCGATGGCCGTACGCGTGGCGCTCAGGGTCTCAGCGGTGTTCCCCGAATAGGAGGTTGCGAGCACCAACCAATCAGAGGTCACCCAGCGTGGCAGGGCAGCGTCAGCATGAGACAGGACCGGGAGTGGGCCGTGGTCGTTTGCCAAACTGGAGAGAAAAGACCCGCCTGCAGCCGACCCTCCCATCCCAAGGCACAGCACCCCCGCCCATGCGCGAGCCCGAAGGTCCGGCAGCCAAGGGCAGGTCTGCTCGTTGACGGCGAGGAAAGCGGATTGGAGGTCGTCCACGAAGCGCCCCACGTGTCCGAACATGTCCTCGCTGTCCAGTGCGTGAATGCGGGCAACGAGCGAGAGAGGGCCTTCCACCATGCCTTGGCTGTGCCCTCGGGACCTCAAGGACCCTTCGTCAGAAGGTCTCGGTCCTGCGCCACTCGGGGCAGGGCCAGCCATTCCCCTTCGATTCGAGCCAGGATCAGACGCGTGCCGCTTTCATGGTCCCATGGCAGCGCCACAGCCTCCACCTTCCAAGACCTTGGATCGAGGATTTCTGCGGCGCTGGAATCTTCGGACAGGGCATCGACCACGATCAAATCGTGATGCCGAGCCATCACAACGGCATGCTCCAAATCACGCCAGGACGCGCCCGTCCGCTCATGGCGTTGAGCGTGTTCAAGGATGACGCCGTCCTTGGTCCACGAAGTTGGACGCCACAACGCATCGCGCCAACGAATGACGTCCCCCAAGGCATAGCCCGGCATGCGGTAGAGCAAGGTCAGACGGGTCACATCGACGCCGTCTTTTCGGCCGACGGTCGAATTGGTCTCGATGGTTTGACCGCCATGGTTCTGCACCAAATGTCGGCCCCACGCCCGAGCGAGGCCTTTCGAGCCAAGCACCACGTCGTATCCCCCCTGAACAGGGCCTTCCTTGGTGATGAAGAACATCGGGTCCTCGGGCATGTTTCCGATGACGTCGTCAAGGGTTCCTCGGAGCGTCGTCAACTCGTTGTCTTCAAGACGCCTCCCGCTCGAACGCAACTGCACGGTGGCCTCGAAGTAGTTCCCCGCACGCCGGGTGCACGTCAAACAAACACCGTTGCTCATGCGCGCTCGTACGGTCCGCTCCTCGGTGTAGAGCAGGTCATCGATGACCCCTTCGGCTTGAACGTGAAGCAAGGTGTGCCGGTCGGTGATCGGTTGCGCCATCATCCCGATGGCAATGTCCTCAGCGTCTTCGTGAAACGTGACGTGACGTTGCACCAAATCGTCCATCAGCGTCTCGTCCTCAATGAAGGTCCACCGGCCCTCGACTTCAGTCGCCCCGCACCTTGCGCACCGGGTCCACGGAATGTTGTCCGGTGCGCGCATCAAGGTCGTACGTTCGCGGGAGCAGGACTCGCACATCCCGTCGGTGAACAGGGGCGGTTCCGCCCCACACACGAGACAAAACGCCCCGCCGAGGTCCACCGCCATGCCCCGGGGTCGGCACGTCTCCCTTCAGGCTAGCGCTCGTCGTCGAGCACCGGGTCCACATTGCTGTCGTTCAACCCAAGGGCCGCTTCGGTGGAAGCCAAACGACGCTCAATGTCTCGAGCTCGCGACATGACCGTCCACGTCCACACGCCCAAGGCCGTCAACATGCCAAGGTAGCCCAAAGCCAGCGCCGTCATGCCGTTCATTCCGCCACCTCCGCGTCGAGTTTGCCCTGCAGGCGATCAAGCCGCTGTTCGAGCGACGTCAGATGAACGCTTTCCATGAGGTGGCCGACGATGAGGACGGTGAAGGAGAGCGCTGCGAAGCCAAGCAAAGCGCCCATTTCTGGCGCCAATGAGCCCCCGCCGTCACCCGATGCGATGACCGGACCAGGGTGGCGGATCTGCCAAATTCGGGTGGCGATGTAGGTCAGTGGAACCAACACGAATCCAAACAAGCCAGCGGTGGCAAAAGTGTCACGTGACTCGACGCCATCGGGCTGTGCTCGACGGCCAAGCACCAGCAACAGCGCGAGGAGCGTCAACAACGCGAAGCTGTTGAGTCGAACGTCGGTCCAGTCCCATGGCACGCCCCATTCCGCGGCGCCCCAAAGGCAACCGGACCACACGGCCATCAAGCCGGTGGCGAGACCTGCTTCGCTTCCAGCCACATGCAGGCGCCAGCCGAGCGCAGACCGTCGCATGAACCAGAGCGCGGAACCCACGAAGAGCACCCCGAAGGCGATCATCGCCATCCACGCGCTGGGCACGTGCCAATAGAAGAGGCGTTGCGCTTCTGGGGACTCGAAGGCATCGTTCGGAACGCTCGGAACCCAGAGGAAGGCCAAACCGAGGGCTGCGCTTGCTCCGAGGTATCCCAGGGCCAAACAAACACGGCCCGTGCGTTTGCCCATGTGGCTTCGCTGAGCCGATGGGATTTGAACCATGTTCATGCGAGCAGGTCCAAAAGCACGCCAAACGGAAGCACGGTCAGCGGCATCATCAGACGAAGATGGAGGGCTTCCGGCCGTGCCAATCGGAGACCGAGCGCATCTGCAGCAGCAACGCTCTGGCTGAGCACGAGGCCCAAGAGAGCCCCAGATAGCACCACATCAACGCCCACGGAAAGGTCGAGCAAAAGTCCCATCACCATCGGACCAAGGCCCCCAAGCACGAGCGGCGTCAATGGGTCCCGTGGCCGAAGGCCGAGGGCCTCCAGGCGTTGGAAGGCGCGATCTCGCCGCAACGTGAGCAAGGCCGCGTCTCCGGCCGCACCGCCCACAAAAGAGGGCAAGAGAAGGAGGCCCAACAGAGCAGTTGGAGAGAAATTGGCCACGGCGGATGCATCGAAGAACAACGTGGCCAGCGCCCAGGTCATCAAGACGCCGAGCACGGAACCAGAGAGTGGCGTCCCTCCTGCCCATGCATACCTTCGGCCAAGCCTCCACGACGAAGGGCGAGCGTTGTCCCCGGTCAACGTGGGCCACGCTTGTTCACGTTCGGCTCCTGCAGCGTTGTGTTCAACCGAACGCAAGTGGCCTTCGCTTAGCACGTAGGCTTGGCTGACCGATTCAAACCGCTCAGGATGATGCGTTCCAATCAACACCGTTGCACCTCGAGCCATCACTTCAGCCACCAAGGCGGCGGTGGTTGTTCGTCCTCGTTCGTCGAGGGCCGCCATCGGTTCGTCCAGGACGAGCAAACTCTCACGGTCACCGACCAAGCCTGGCAGCAGTGCACCGAGCACGCTCACTTTCCGACGTTGACCCTCAGAGAGCGCGAGCATGCGGTCATCGAGGCGATGTCGGAGATCCATGCGCTGAGCCAACTCGGCCAGTTCCTCGTCATCGACACGAACTCCGGCGGCCATGGCGCAAACCTCGAGATGGTGCCGAACGCTTTGGTCGCGGACGCTTCCATCGGTTTGGAGCAACACGCCAAGGGGAAGATGAGGGTGCCGTGCGCGGCGCCCTTCTGCGTCTCGGACAACCTTCGATTGCGTCTGGACGACCCCTTCCTCGAGCGGATGCAGGCCCAGAATTGCCTCGATGAGGGTGGACTTCCCGGTTCCGTTTTCTCCCAAAAGGAGGGTGCACGTTCCCGGTTCAAGCGAAAGGTCAGCGCCTCGAAGAACGGTGTGTTGCCCACGGCGGACCACCAGTCCGCGCGCTTCGAGCACCGTGCCCATGCCAAGGCCAACGGACCCGCACCCAAGAAGCCGCCGACCCGCGAAGCGTCAAAGCAGAGGGCATGCTCGACATGCCATGGCCACCGTACCGTTCGCGTGGCCGATGTTGACGCTCTTGGAGCAGGCCTTCATCGTGGGGTGGCTGTTGGCCGTCGTCTTGCCCATCGCATACGCCATCCGTTCGCGGGCACCCTTGTCCTTGGGCATCGTGCTGGCGGTGCTTTTTGGTTCGGTGATGCAAGCCCTCATCGGCGCAGCCTACCGCATGGACCTCATTCAGGACTTCATGCTCTGGTTTGACTTGGTGCTCATCCCCGGACGGATGAACGACCCGCGTTGGTGGCACACCGCGGTCACGGCGGGGTTTCTTCATGCACAATTCGACCTTATGCACGTCCTTGGCAACGTGGTGATTCTCGCCTTGGTGGGGGTGCCCCTTGAACAGCGCCTCGGCACGAAGCGGTACGCCATCGTGTACGCCATCGGTCTTCTGGGAGGTTCCTTGGCGTGGACGCTGGCCAACTGGGAGAGCGTTACCCCGGCATGGGGAGCAAGTGGAGCGGCCTTCGGGCTGCTTGGCGCGTATTTGGCCGGGTGGCCACGAGACGAGATTCCCTTTCCTCTGATTTTGATTCGGCCGTGGCCGGTCAGCCTGATCGCGCTCCTGTATTTCGCGCTTGAAATCGCGCGATGGTGGGCCGCAGAAGGTGGCGCGGGAGGAAACGTCGCTCACATGGCCCACCTGGGAGGTTTCCTTGCGACCTACCTCACGTTGCCTTTGGTTGCTCGCGGAGGCCCCGTGGCCACGGGTGTGGTGGACGGAGGGCCCAGCGGTTTGTCCACCCTGC
The DNA here is from genome assembly GCA_964228865.1 of Salinimicrobium sp. Taxonomy (GTDB): domain Archaea; phylum Thermoplasmatota; class Poseidoniia; order Poseidoniales; family Poseidoniaceae; genus MGIIa-L3. Next base: position 13,634 of record CAXRAI010000045.1, read on the forward strand.
GCGGGCGGCGTGACGCCATCAAGCGCAGCATGGTCAACCTGACCGACGTCGATGACCCTTGGACGGCGCGGGGAGTTCCGGTGCCCAAGCACGCCCGAGGTGTGTTGACCTCCTTGCTGGAGGCATCCGACGAGCCAGAAACACGGGCTGCGTGGTTCGAACAACTGGCCGCCGTGGTCCGTTGCCCGGACTGCGATGGCGAGGTGGGTGTCGTCGAACGGAAAAATGGACCGAGGCTTCAGTGTGCCACCGACCCGCAGCACCTCGACTGGCCGCCTGATGAAGAGGCAACGGGATAGGCTCAAAGGTGTCCAGACGGACCGTTCCTTGATGAGCGGAAGCGCCGACAGGACCGCACGCGGCACGCGCGTCGCCCTCTTCCTCCTCGTGCTGATGGTCACAGGACCGGCCGCGGCGGGCAGTGAAGCCTTGCTTCCCGACACCGAAGCCCGCGTCAACGTGGTGGACGGCGTTCCTGCACTGATGTGTGGTGACGAACTCTGCCCTGCTCCTGACCGCTGGCCGGACCGCGCTGAGCGCCACGCCGAGGAAGCCTACGGCTGGTGGCTGCGCTACGGCCCAGACCTGGACGGAAACGGCATGGACGATCGCCTCCAGCGTGTCCTTGACGGGGCACCTTCCGTATCGCCCACGGCCATCGAAGGGGCGGATGGCCGGCTCACCGTCGCGATTGTGGTCGATTTTGCATGGCACCCCGAAGAGGCCGATGTCGATGCATTGCGCGCCATCCTCGACGCGCATGGCTGGGTTGGCGAGGAAGGGGGCGCGTGGTTTGACGACCCAGAGAGTTTGGATGCCATCGTCCTTGACCGCGTTCCCGTCTCCGCGCTCCTCGACATTTGGCGGCTTGAAGGCGTGGTCGTGGTGGAGATGCAGAACCTGCTTGTGCCCACCAACGACGTGGCTTCCAAGGCCATTCGAGCCCGGGACAGCGACGTGTACGCAGGCGAAGTGCACCCGACCGGGCTGACCGGCGACGGCGTCGTCATCGCGGTGCTGGACACGGGCGTGGACAACGAACACCGAAGCCTCAACGACTTTGATGACGCAAGCGACGCCCCTGATTTGGACCCGCTCTCCTACGACGACCACAAGTGGGTTGCAGGATTTGACGCCACCTCGACGTCCTCAAACCCCGACGGCTCGCAGGATCCTGACGACGGTCAAGGCCACGGCACACACGTTGCGGGCAGTGCTTTGGGCACAGGCGATGCCTCCCGCCAGCACACAGGAACGGCTCCGGGAGCCTACTTGGTGGACGTGAAGGTCCTGACCGACGCCGGCGGCACGAATTCGCAATATTCCATCAGCGGCATTCAATGGGTGGTCAACAACGCCAACACCGATTGGGGTCACAACGGATCGTCAAAAGGCATCCAAGTGGCGTCCATGTCCTTTGGTTCATTCAGTTCCCCCCTGAACCCCGACGACACCGGCGACAACGGCTCAAGCGCTGAAGCACGCCAGGTGAACAACGCCGTCGATGCTGGCGTGGTCTGCGTGATCGCCATGGGCAACGACGGTGCCCGGCGGGTGCCTTCACCGGCGAGCGCCGACAAGGGCATCGCCATCTCTGCAGCCAACGACCGAAACACGATCAACCGCACCGACGACTCCACGGCAAGTTACACCAACTACGGGCCCCGGGACGACGACGGCGACGACGATGAACTGGACGAATTGAAACCCGACCTGGCGTCCTACGGCACGGGCATCACCAGCGCCACTGCGGCCACCGGCACGACCTTCCCCGGTCAGCCGGACCGACCGAAGGCGGACACCGGTTACGATTCAAAGGACGGCACCAGCATGGCCACTCCGCTGGCCTCCGGCGTGGTGGCCCTCATGCTCGAAGCCGATCCTTCGCTCGAGCCGGACGAAATCAAGCAATTCCTCCGTGATTCTGCCGAACGCCGTGGGAGCGCGAGCGAACCATCGATCGACCCGCACTGGAACGAAAAATGGGGATGGGGCCTCATCGACGCCTCGTGCGCTGTGGATTTGGTGCTCGAACGCACCTGCACATCGCTCGATGGCGGCACGGTCATCGCGCCACCTCCCGTTGGAGACGGGGATGGAGATCACGTGGACATCACCTCCCACCAAAACGGAAGCCTGCTTCTGGCGGGTGACCGCGTCCGCTTCCAAGGCAGCGTCGAAGACACGACCGACCGCACCTACACGGAAGTGGAGGTGCGGCTCGAGCAATACCGTGACGGTTCGAGCAACCCCGTGGAGTTGCTTGATTGGCGCAAAGCAGGAGGAGATCCCGCGGCGTGGTACCTTGACGTCACCCTCGACGACGACTGGGTGGACGAGGACGAGGATTACACGCTCATCCTTGCCCGAGCCCGCACCGACAGCGGAGATGTGTCGGCCACCGATGTGCGGTGGATGAACCTGGGACGCATGTCCGCCAGCATCACATCACCCTCAACACAGACGGTCCTGGAAGGAAGCGTCACGTTCACCGGCACCGCACAGGGCCCTGAGCCAAGTGCGGTTGAAGGCCGCATCGGCAACGGACCATGGGTTGAGGTCGCCACCCTGAACGACGATGACTTCACGCTCCAAGACTGGTCGTGGACGTGGGATTCGACCGCTGTTGAGGACGGCGACCACTACGTCGCCGTACGCTTCGTCAATCAATCTGGTGCCGTCAGTGAGCCTTTCCGCCGCACCTACGAAGTGGACAACCTTCCCGCAGCCCCAGAACTCGCCTTGACCGGACTCTCCAACGTGTACGATCAGGGCCTCACGACGACGAGCGCCGTCGCGGGCACCGTGTTGGAAGTTCGGTTTGAATTCCTGAACGACGGGGATGCGGCAGCGGAAAACGTTGGACTCCAGTTGGATGCCCCTGGATCTGTCTCTGAAGTCTATCCAAGTCAGGGCCTCATCGCTTCGGTAGAAGCCGGTGAGCGACGCACCTACAGCTTGTGGTGGTGGGCCACCGAACCCGGAACCCACGAAGTCGTGATCACGATCGACCCGGAGGAGCGCCTGAGTGACGTTGACCGAACCGACAACGAAGTGCGATTCTCCTTCACCATCGAACCCCGGCCGGTCGAACCTAGCTTGCGCTTCTTGCAGGGTTCGGTCACGACCATGCCCCTCGTCCCTGTGCCCAACCAACCCTTCGAAATCTCCGTCCGGCTTGACAACCTTGGCCAGAACGAGGCGACCTCGCTGACGATGAACCTCGAGCGATGGACGGAGGACGGGTGGCTGTCTGTGGAATCGGCCAGCATTGGCAGGGTCAACGGCGGCAGTTCCTCGTCGGGGTACGCAACCGCTCGCTTCCTCGACCAAGTCGACGCAATCGGTGGTCATCAATACCGCGTGTTGTTGAGTGGAAACGGTGTCGAGGCAGAGCATGCTGAGCACCGGTTCACGGTGGTCGCAGACACGTTCACGCTCGGCTCCCCCGTTCGCCTGTCGCTGGACGATGGAGAAACGCCCATCCAACTCATCGGCGGCGACGATGGAGCCGTTCTGCTGACCACACGCGACGGTGAACTTCACGCTCGAATCCTGTCGAGTTCCATGGTCGTGATCAGCGACGTTCTCGTCGAGCGCAATTGGGGCGGAGAGGTCGCGAGCACCGTGCGCAGCGACGCCATGATCCAGCTGGCCTGGACGCGACGCACCATGAGCGAAGACGGGTACACCCTCCAGGATCTCGGCATCGCTGCCCTGACCACCTCAGGACAAATGACGCCCGTTCAGCGCGAGTTGACCCCGCTGAAATTGTCAGAAGGCAGCTACTGGGGACTGGACGTGGCCGAGCGTAACGGTGAGGTGGTCGTGGCTGGATACCACCGGGACATCTCAACCGGAGGCTCGTGGCTGGACGTGACCAGCATCTTCACCATGATCTCAGAGCGCCCAGACCTTTCCGGTTCGTGGGAGGGGCCGTACATCGTGCATGCTGATGTTGACGTGCTGGCTTCCCAAGGCGACCCCGTATCGGTGGCCATCAGCGACGAAAGGCTCCACATCCTCTTCCAGACTTCACGCGACGACGTGACTGGCGTTGAACGCCTTGGGCTGCTCTACAGCCATGGAGAACGGGCCCAGGAAGGATGGAACTTCATTGCCGCCGTCGGCGATGAAGCCTCGGACCACCACCTTGCGGTCGACGAAAGCGGTCAACTCATCGCCGCATGGATCGAGCGGCAGGGCCAAGACGCTCAAGTCTGCACCGCCGTTACTGACCAAAGTTGGAGCGTTGAGGACTCGACATGCCTGTCGGCTCCGGGCGCCCTTCGTATGAGCACGATCCAACGCGAACATGGCGTGATGGTCATGTACGACGAGATTTCAGTCCGTGGACCTGTGGTCCGCTTTGGATTGCTCGCGGTGGGTGAGGGCGCAGAGGCCTATGCGTTGGCCAACATCCTCGAAGCCGGCCAGTTGCTTGGCGCAGACGGCAAGACCGCTGACGTTGTCGTTGGTTTTGTGTCCACCACGGGCGCACTCGACCTCCGTATTTTGGCGGATGCCAACCCAAGCGATTCGGGCGAAAACAGCGCCACGTGGATCGACGATTTGCTCGCCCCTCTCCCCGGCGACCGGGACATGCAGATGCTGATCCTCGGCGGCTCAGGTTTGGTGGTCGTTGTGCTCTTGTTGGCGATGGTGCTGACGGCTCGACGTGCCCTACGACGACGTCCAGGAGAAGGGGACGAAGAAGGCGATGACCAAGACGACGAAGTCGTGATGATGATCACCCCTGAGAACGATGAATCGCCCTATGCGGTGGTCGAAGAGGAAGACACCATTGTTGCGGTGATGGACGACGATGAAGACGAGGCCGAAGAGGAGGAAACCGTCCGTCCAGACCCGGTTAACGCACGGCAGGAGCGGCGACGGCGACGCGCCCTTGCGGGAACACTCCCGAAGCCGGAGGCAACGCTGGCGTTGTCGACCCCACCCCTACCAGATCTCGGCGATTTGCCCCTGCCTGACCTTTCGAATGCCCCGTTGCCCGAACTCCCCACGTTGCCGGATTTGCCCCCGCCAAGCCGTGAGGCCGTCTGTGGCAGGTGCGAGGCTTCATTCACCGTTCGAGACCTCCGGCTCCGCAAGATGCCGTGCCCGATTTGTGGCGAGTCCGTGGAGGTTTGACCATGTGTGGCATCATTGGCTACCACGGTCAGCGGCAGGCGGCTCCGATCCTGGTCAACGGCCTCCGACGCTTGGAATACCGGGGGTACGACAGTGCAGGCCTCGCCATCCGAGGCGAGGCCTTTGACGTCCGAAAGCGAACAGGAAAGGTCGCCGAATTGGAAGCCTCACTTCCGGCAAAAATGCCGGGCACGATTGGAATCGCCCACACCCGATGGGCCACGCACGGGGGCGTCACCGACGAGAACGCTCACCCTCACCTTGGACCGAAGCAAAGGGTGGTCATCGTCCACAACGGCATCATCGAAAACGCAAGTCGGATTCGAAGGCACCTCGAGCGGACAGGTGCATCGTTCCGGTCGGAAACCGATTCGGAAGTCATTGCGCACCGGCTCGAACGGGCCGTAGAGAAGGGTCAATCGCCCATCAGCGCGATGCGAACCGCCCTCAAGGGGCTCCGTGGCACGTGGGGCGTCTGTGCCTTGTTCCTCGACCACGACGAACTCGTCTGTGCCCGAAACGGCAGCCCGATGGTGATCGGCGAGACAGACCACGGCCTCATCGTGACCTCCGATCCACAACCCTTGGTGGAACACACCGACCGCATCATCATCCTCGAAGACGGCGACATCGCTGCATACGGCTCAAACGGTTTGACCATCGAACGTCTCGATGGCGGGCAAAGCGACACCTCAGCCATCACGCTTGAGGAGAGCTGGGGTGAAGCCGAGTTAGGTGACTATCCACACTACATGCTCAAGGAAATTTACGAGCAACCAGAGGCGCTCCGCCACTGCATTTCGGGCCGCCTTGACGCAAGGAACGGCAATGGCCGGCTCGGCGGCATGCAACTCACTGCGAAGCAACTCCGAACGGTCCCACACGTCAGGCTGCTTGGGTGTGGCACGGCCCTCAACGCGGCGCTGATCGGCCAACAACTCATCGAACGCCTGGCCCGCATCCCCGCCGTTGCTCACGTTTCCAGCGAATTTCGCTATCAGGACCCTGTGGTCAACCCCGAAGCCTTGCACTTCGCCGTGTCACAGTCTGGAGAGACCATGGACACCATCGCCGCCATCAAGGAAATCCAACTCAAAGGTGGGGACGTGCATGGGGTGGTCAACGTGGTCGGTTCCACCATCGCTCGGCTTTGTGGTCAAGGCGTTTACATCCACTCTGGACCTGAACAATCGGTGGCTTCCACCAAAGCCTTCTCCAACATGGTCGCTGCGTTGACCATTTTTGCCCTTCAAATTGGTCGGGCACGCCAACTCAGCGCCAACGAAGCGCGGGTGCTGGCCAAAGGCTTGCAAGAGGTCCCCGACCTGATCGAGCGCTATTTGGCCGACCCTGGTCCCATTGACGATGCGGTGGCCATGGTCGTAGAAGCCCCATCGTTGCTCTTCCTGGGCCGGGGCTTGTCGGCGAACGTTGCGAAAGAAGGTGCGTTGAAGGTGATGGAACTCACGTACATTCCCTGCTTGGCTTATCCTGCAGGTGAGATGAAGCATGGGCCCATCGCGCTTCTGGAAGAAGGCCGGCCCGTGATTGTCGTGGCGCCCGACGACGCGGTGAAAGAGAAGGTCGCCTCGGCCATCCATGAGTGCAAAGCCCGTGGCGCACGGATCATCCTCGTCTGCACCGAAGGCGACGAACTTGCAGAAGAAGCGGACGTGGCCATCGAGGTCCCGAAGACGCATCCGTTGTGTTCCCCGCTGTTGACCGTCTTGCCGTTGCAGTTGTTGGCTTACCGTACGGCGTTGGCCTTGGAACTCGACGTGGATCGACCACGAAACCTCGCCAAATCCGTGACCGTCGAGTGAACGGCCGCTGAGTGAGGTTGATGAAGCCTCACGTTCACGCAGGTGCGGTGACCCCATGAGCATCGAGCGCATCCCCACCCACATCGAAGGACTCGATGAGAACATGCAAGGTGGAATCCCCGAAGGCCACATCGCCATCGTGGCCGGTGCAAGCGGTGCGATGAAGTCCAGCCTGACCTTCTCGATGCTGTACAACGCCGTGTTGTACGGAGAAACGTCCGGGATCTACGTGACCCTCGAACAAGGAAAGGACTCCCTGCGCTCCCACATGGCCAACATGGGCATGAACGTCGAAGACCCTCGCGTTCGAAACCGCATCGCGATCATCGACCTCGCCGACCTCCGCGTCCAACTTGATGAACAAGGCATGGGCAACCGCGTCGACTGGATGGGGCAATTGATCGCCCAACTCACCAGTTACCGCAACTCGATCGGCTTCGAGATTTTGGTCTTCGACTCCCTTGGTGCCTTTTTCACGCTCACCAAAATGGAGAACCCTCGCGACGAAATCTTCCGCCTCTTTGAAGCGGTTCGTCGCCTCGGTTTGACCTCCTTCTTCATCTGCGAAATGACCGGTGAGGATCACAAGCAGTTTGGAGAGTACGGTGTGGAAGACTACCTGTCGGACACCGTGATGCACCTTGTCATGGACCGTGATGCGGACGAGGTCAAGCGAAAACTCGGCATCGTCAAAATGCGACATACGCACCATTTGCTTGGATACCAGCCCTTCTGGTGGAAGGAAGACGAACAGCGCTTTTCCATCGTGAGCCGCCTTTGAGGTGGTCCCTTGCACCTTGTTCTGGCCTCAGGCTCAGACCGTCGACGGCAGATGCTGGAAGCAATTGGACTGCGTCCAATCGTGGCCCCGGTCCACGTGAATGAGCATCGGATTCAGGGAACGGTGGACGCGCAAGTCCTCCACATTGCGAAACAAAAGGCGGAGGCGGTCGGCGACGAACACCCAGGAAGCATGGTGCTCGTGGCCGACACGATGCTGGCTGATCCTGACGACGCCCACCTTGCGCTTGGCCAACCCCCCGACGCGCAAGGCGCTCTCTCGATGTTGTTGCGCCTTCGAGGTCGCCGTCATCGTGTCTGGAGCGCCTCAGGCCTCCGCATGGCCGGGACCTGGACCTTTGATTTGGCTTCGGCCGTGGTGGAGTTCGCACCCTTTGATGACGATGTGCTTGCGGAACTCGTCCACAGTGGCTCATGGAAAGGAAAGGCCGGGGCCTACGACCTCGCCGGAGCCATGGGGGCCCACGCCTCGTTGGTCGAAGGCGATGAAGCAACCGTTCTGGGCATACCCGGCCGGGTCCTCGAGGCCTTGAGCGGCCTATGAGGAAGGCATCGGCAGAAGTGCGGTGCCCCCGAGCTCATGCCGTGCAGTGTCCATCACCACATCCACACCTGGGATGAGGAAGAGACGATCATCGAGATCGAGCGCCCATGCGCCGACGCCGGTGGCCTCACCAAGCCGTCGGAGTTCAGCACGAAGGGAATCCTGATGGGCATGCATGTGAGCGATGCCGCGCAGATCAACAAACAGGGAATCCCCTTCTTGAACGCGAAGCAGCATACCGTTGACCGGCAAGCGCGATGAAGCATCGGGGGCCAAGTACCGGACCGCCCTGTGCGCCGTATGCGGTGCGCGCGGTCGCCACAAACCAAGGTCGATGAAGTGCGGTGAAGACGACGTTTCGAGCACTGGGGATGGCTCAGGAACCACCCTTGGTTCTGGCTGCGGATGGACAACTGGCGCAAGCACTTCGCTGCGCTGACCCTCTGCAGGGTCAGGCAAGCCAAAGAATTGCCAGAAACCACCCATCCGCGTTCCCTCAGAGGTCCAGGCCGTCCAAGAGGCTGGACAGGTTGGATGGAGCGCCGGGTTGAGGCGCAGGCTGGGCCGGCGCCTGCACGGCCGGCGCGTTGGCCTCAAGCCACTTCTCGCCGTAGAAGGCCCACTGCTCCATGGTCCAACCCGGCGGCAAGCCAGAGGCGGGCAACGGTGGACCTGTTTGGACGGGTGCGGGAGCCGGAGCTGCGGCCACAGGTTGTGCGCTCATGTCCGGCATCGGCGTCATGGGCGCAGGCGTGGGTGCGGGCAGCGGTGCTGCATCGAAACTGGCGGCGACGGGAGCCTGGTCCCACATGGACGATGACTTGGTTTCGACCAGATCCTCCACACCGCCACGACGTCCCAAGACGAGCATGCTGCCCAACCCGAGGATAACCACGCCGAGCACGCCGATGATGATGGTCGTCGTCATACCGAATTCTTTCACGGCCCAAGCGATTGGGTTGTTGGTCGGTGCCTCGACCACCACGAATTGTACGTTCATCGTGTGTGTGGCTCCGTCGTCATCGGTGACCGTCAGGTTGACCGAATAGGTGCCCGGCTCAAGCGCCTCAAGTTGCAGGATGGGCAGGGTGCTGTCGATGGCGCCTGGCAGTGCATCGGTGTCCCACACATAGGTCAGGGTGATCAAGTCGGATGCCGTGTCCAACGAATCAGCGGCCGTCAGGTTGAGCCAGTCGCCTTCCATGAGGTTGGACAGGTTGCTGGTCGACGAGATGACCGCGGTTGGTCGGAGGTTGACGATGGTCAACGTGGTGTTGATGCTGGCCATGGCGCCGTCGTCATCGACGACGAAGGCGGTGATGAGGCGCGTACCTGCTTCAGACCAGATTTGTTCGAGGGTCACGCCTTCGACGTCGCAGTCGTTCGTCTCGCCTCCATCGTTGTCGGTGTCGATACGAGCATCAAGGTCCCAACAGGTGGTCAGGTTCAGCACGTCCGAGGCCGTGTCGTCAACGTCGACGCTGATCTTGAGAAGTTCGTCCTCGTAGATGGCCACGGTAGGGTCGAGGCCTCCGATGGTCGGTGGAACATTGCGGACCAGGACGTCCGCTTCCAACGTCCCTGAAGCAACGCCGTCGTCATCGATGGCCTGCACGGAAACGCGGTGGGTGCCGGAGACCGGCCATGAGGCTTCAATGGAGGAGACAGGTCCAACCGTGCCTTCTTCGAGTCCATCCACGAGGTCCGACAAGTCCCAAAGAACGGCCAGAGATGAAAGGTCGTTGGGCGTATCATCGGCTTGCACCAGAAGTCCAATGGGTTCGTCTTCATCGACAATCCAGCCTTCGATGACAGGGACTTCAGTGCCGTTGCGGAACAGCGCGATGGTGTCGAGCGACGGTGCGATGTTCGTGGCTTCCACGGTCGCGTTCACCACGGTGCTTGCACCGTCGTCGTCCGTTGCGGTGAGGGTCACCACGGTCAGGCCTTCATCGGATGGGGAGAAGGTGCAGCGGTCCGAAGCGCTTCCTTCTTCGCACACGACGCCGGACCACGAGAACAACACGTCGAGCCCGGCCGGCGAAACCGTGTCGTTGTCGTAGGCTTCCACGACACGAACGGTGGCCGAGGACCGTGCAGCCACCTGGGCTGGGGCTTCAATGACCACTTCTGGTGCGCGGTTGAGCACGACCACTTCACCCGTGGCGACGCTGACGTCGCCCTCTTCGTCGATGACGTCGACCGTGACGCTCCACGCGCCGCCGTCGTTCCACGTCCATGCGAGGGTGCAGTCGTCTTCCTCGAGCCCTGTCTGGGTTCCAAGCGAGTTGACCACGGTAAAGACGCAGCGCACGTCACCGCCGTCCTCGTCAAAGCTTCCAGAGGCGTCAATCAGCACCTCTTCGCCGGTGGACCGCCCCTCCTCCCAGGTCAGGTTCGCTGTGGGCAGGGTGCCCACGAAGAAGGGAATGGACAGGAAATCGTTCGACGCGTTCCCGTCGGTGGCGCCGATCGCTGAGGCATCGGTGAGGACTTCGACCGCTGTGGGCTGACCAATGTCGGCCGAGGCAACTTGGAAACTCAACGTCAGGCTGGTTTGCCCGTAGGCGCCGACAGGACCTGACTGCAACTTCATGGAAGGATTGGTCCCGTTCCACCATGCGGTGGCGATGGCGTTGCTCCCACCCACGTCAAGGATGCCACGGTTGGCGATGAGGACCGTCATTTCGATGTCGTCGCCGTCGATGCCGGCCAAGGGGTCGCCCGGGCCAAGCCGAGTGGTGACGCCGTCACGCGTGCGGTCGACCACGATGCCGTTCTCCAACGGCAGGAGGTCAACACCAACGATGCTCAAATCAACGACCACCGTGTACACCCCGACCACGCCATTTTGCGCGTCGAAAGCCACGATCCCGTCGCTGGAATGGTCGTCGTTGGACGGCGAACCGTCGGTGACCGTCGGCACGGTGTAGGTGCAGCATGCGATGCCGCTCCAACGGCTCTCTTGGGTGGTCGAAGGGCTCGACGAGGTGTCAAAATTCACCGAACCGGTCGCTCCTGCGATGCTGTACTCCATGTACGCCGAATCGTACCGGTTGACTTGGTCGGAGAAACACGCGGAGTAGGCCGCAGGCGTGATGACGTATTCCACGTCCACGTTGACCGTGCTCGACGGCAGGTATGCGGGGTATTGTGCTGACATTTCCAAGGTCGTGCAACGCGCACCGGGATCGCCTGAGTTGACCACATTGTACGAGTCCTCTGGAATGTATTCCTTCAACGTCCAATCGATTTGGAACCCTGCTGATTGTTGGATGCGGATCCATGACGGCCCTCGTACAGCAGGGCAGTACCATTCGAATCCGGTGGCGGAACCCGTGGTGTTCCATTGGTTGATTTTGTAGGAATCGTCGCAACCGGTGTACGCCACAGAGTAGCCGTCTTGTGCGGTTGGAACACCGGAGTCGGTCACTTCCCACGTGGTGTTCTCTTGGGTGCTCGTGTCGAATTCGCTCGGGTCGAAGTAATCCGAAGAACCGCTCACCGTGGTGGTGGCCGTGTAAGCGTGCGACCAGTTGTCACCGGAGCGGACAGGGTGGTCACGGTTTTCCTTCGCCGGTGAGTATTCGGTGTCGAAGGTCAAGTCCGCGATGGTGAACCGGAGGAATCCAAGGTTGAACGGCGCGAATTCGACTTTGAGATCAAAACTCGAATCGATGGTTGCCATGTCCGAGGCCCTCAGAACGTCGATGCCCTGGTACTCGATGTCGAGTTTCCCAGAAACGCCGTTAAAGCTCGCTCCGCTGTTTCCAGACGTGAAATCGCCATCGATGCTCATCGTGTAGGCCACGACGTTCGTGGCCGAAGCGTCGTTCATCGGTTCAAGTCCAATGCTTTCGATGACCATCGTCGTGTCACCCGAAAGCGTGCTGACGCTTGCTGAGACGCCGGAATTGGCGATGAGGGTGGCCACGTCAAACCCCGTGGCGTAGACCCATTCGTCACCGACGCGCCACGTGGGTACTTCGTCCACCACGGCCGTTCCAGAGGACTGAGCAGGCGAAATCGCCTCGTTCAGGGCAGGTTTGGACGCGGACGGCTGGACCATCGGAGACAACAACGCCGACAGGAAAATGCCGAGCAGCAGCAGGCAGACGGCCGAGCGCGAGGCGTTCATGCACCGCGAGGTGCGCTTCTGCCCTTAATTCAACGCCTCGATGAGTTCACGCATGATGATCACCGTGTCCATGGCGGCGAGCGCTCCAAGTCCTGCAGTCAGCACCTTGTAGGCCCCTTCATCATCGATGTGCCGCAGCCCAAATGACCGAAGCAGGTTCCGTGTGAAGTGACGCTCCTCTTCCGAGGGCATCCCGAGAAAGCGCTTCTCCCATTCGGTCAGGATGCAGCCACCGGACACGTGCCAATGGTACCTGACGCCAAGCAAGAACGCGAGGTGGACGACGGGCCCCGGCATCGGGACCATCCAACCGGCCGCCCCGTACACAAAGACAACCACGTGCAAGACATAGACCAAGGTGGCCATTGCATGACGCACGGCGTCACGCTCAGAGCAGGTCGGCAAGCTCGTCCTTGATGATCTCGACGGCCTCGAGGATCTCGTCCTTGTGGCGCGCACCGGTGATGACCATCTTGCCGCTGCCGAAAATCAGGCAGACGACCTTGGGGTAGTCAAGACGGTAAATCAAACCGGGGAACTGCTCGGGCTCGTACTCGACCTTGTCGAAGGGCAGGTGGAAGGTGAGGTGGTTCAGGTTCAACTTGCGTGGTGCGTCGGCGAGGGGCTCGCCGGTGAACTTGTCCTTGCCGTCGTAGTCCACAGGGTAGTGGAGGGCGTAGGTCGCCACCATGTTCTGGACCTCGATCTCGACGTCCTCAACTTCCCAGGTGGTGATCCCCGCGGCGCGGAGGTCGGCGATCATGCGCTCGATACCGGTCTGGATGTTCTGCTCGTCCTTTCCACCGGTGCACACGGCACGGCCGGAACGGAACATGAGGATGGCGAGCTTGGGGTCAACGACGCGGTACACGACGCCGGGAAACTGCTCGGGCTCGTACTCACAGTTGAGTTGGATGGCGATGTCGGGGAGATCGAGTTCCTCAGCCACGCGGGTGCTGGCAACAACGTTCACCACAGTCAGGCGTTCTTCATCGGTGGTCATGGATGTGAGGAATGACCACCCGTATTTAAAGAACGGGCCGACGTAGAGACGCACACGGAATCAAAAAAACAAGACTTGGAGCGGGTACCATGCGGCGGATTGAGAAAGCAGAGCGCATCAAAACCATGCTCGATGAAATGTATCCGGAAACCCCTGTTCCGTTGGACCATAGAAACCCCTTCGAACTCCTCATCGCGGTCCTGATGTCCGCGCAAACGACGGACCTGAAGGTCAACGAGGTCACGCCGGCGTTGTTCGATGCCGGACCGACACCAGCGGCCATGGCCGCTTTGGACGTGGACGTCATCCAGTCCCTCATCCGGTACGTTGGACTTGCCCCAACGAAGGCCAAGAACATCAAGCGGCTTTCCGAGATGCTGCTGGAGCATCATGGTGGTGAGGTCCCTGCCTCCTTCGAGGCGTTGGAAGACCTACCCGGTGTCGGGCACAAGACCGCCGGTGTGGTCATGGCCCAGGCCTTCGGCGTGCCCGCATTCCCCGTGGACACCCACATCCACCGCCTTGCTGCTCGCTGGGGACTTTCCAACGGGACCAACGTCGAGCGAACGGAGCGGGATCTCAAAGCCGTCTTCCCGAAGGAGAGCTGGAACGATCTGCACCTGCAAATCATCTTCTTCGGACGGGAGCATTGCCCTGCGCGATGGCATGACCTGTCCACGTGCCCCATCTGCAGCTGGGCGGCCACGAAGAAGCGCATCGAAGAAGAACGGCGCATGAACGCCAAGGCTCGGCGCCGCTGATCAGCCGATGCCGAAGACCGACGAGGCGCGTTCAAGCAACACGGCCGTGATGAAGGAAGCAATGCCCGCCACCCACAACAACTGGATGGCTTGGCCCAGGGCACTGGTCAGGCCACCACCCCGCAAGCGCGTGGCGATGAGGGATACGGCAGTCACTTGCCCAAGGATCAGGATGGACACGATGATCTTGAACATGCGAATGTTCGTTTCAACCGAAGACGAATCTTCCATGATCGGTAACGCGATTCCAGCACCGAAATCGGCGAGCGCAGAAACGTCGGCGTTGTCGGTGATGCCCGAAGCCACGCCAGCGACCGCTTCACCCAACTGAAGCACGATGGCGATGGTGACGTTGAGCGACGTCACGCTGGCGATCAGCAAACCGATGGCTACGCCCCACATGGTGTTGGCCGAAAGGGAGCGGCGGTTGCGCAACGACAGCAGGTTACCGACCGACCGAGACACCATTTCCGCGGTTTGAGCCGGTTGGCCGGAGGATTGCGACCCTTCGATGTAGATGCGCGTGTACCTGGAAATGACGGCAGAGTTGGTGTCGGCGTTGAAGTAATCCCAAGCGCGGTCGGAATTGATGCGCGTGGAAAGCCGCTTCTCGAGGCGATCGATGGAGGAATCCAGCAGACCAAAATCGATGCCTCGAAGGGCTTTGATGGTCGCCGACGGTTCCGATGAACGGGCTTGAGCCGTGCCGCCCAGCGCGCGGATGAAATCAGGATAGGTCTCGTCCCTGCGCAACACTTGGCGCTCTTCGCGCATGATGAGCGAGGAAGGGATCAGCATCGGCGTCAGGGGAATGGCGAGCAAAAGCAAACCGTACTTGTCCCAACCCTCACCGATGGCGCTCCAGTAGATGACGACCACGATGCTCGTCAAGAACAGCAAACCGAGGGTCACCGCCCCCGATGCAAGCAGCGCTCGGCGCGCGTTGATGCGGAAGGGCGTCTCCAGCTCGTCGCGTGCGAAGGTGGCGTCGTCGGGAATCGTGGCCCTGAAGGCGAACACGGCACCGATGTTGACCAAGATGAACAACAGAGACGCCAAGATCAGGAAGCGAAGCCGGCTGGCCACTTCAATCGGCGTATCGCTGGCGGAGCCGACCTCGAAGAGCACGAGGTGGATGCCGGCAATGACCAGGCCGAACAAACCCGCCGTGACCATGGAGACGTAGATTTCCTGCATGGTGTCCACGCTCTCGAGGCGCGTGTCGTAGAGGGTGGTGTACTGCTCAGCCACCGTCTCCTGCTCGGAGCGCATGAACTCGTCAATGGGTTGGCCTGCCTCGATGGAGAAGGCCATCCGGTCAAGGAAGTCCGTCCACAGCGGAGAAGGCGATTGTTGCGCCACGATGCGGGCCGCCTCTGGCAGGGCGGTGTGCCACTTGTCCACCAACGTCTCGATACGCTTGACTTCGCTGGCCAGTTCACCGTAGTCGCGCATCTGTTTCAGGATGTCAAACATCGATTGCGCGCCAACTTCACCCAGCGAGAGGATGCCCATGCGCGTGATGAACATGTGCATCTCTTTCTCAATGCGGTTCGCAGCACGCTGGACCTCGAGCAGCGGATACACGGCCGCGGAAACCGCGAGAATGAGAGGCAGCGTGATCAGCAAGGTGATGCCGGCCAATCCTGAGAAGAGCGCGCCGTCGGTGAAGCCCCCCGTCGAGAAAATAAGCACAATGGCGCTGATCAGTCCGGTGAGGGCGGCACCGCCGACGAAGAAGACCAGGTAGCGGGGAAACGGCATTTCGAGCCGGCGGAGGGCGATGTGCCAAATCGGCATGCGCTCCATCGTGATGCCCCCTTCAACGGTCGTTCACGCTGACCCACGTGTTGACCGCCGATCGGAACGCATCCCAACCGCTCTGATAGTAGACGTTCAACAAGCCAAAGACGTCGTCGTAATGCGTCAAGTCCCGGTCCGCCATGTCTTGGATGGCCTGACGACGGCGCTCCAGCTCGTCGTAGATGTCACGCTTGTTTGAGAATCCGGCCATGGCGGCGATCTTGTTCTCAAGCAAGTGCGATTGGAACATACCGCGGAAGTAGTGCTTGTCCTTGACGGGGTCCCACTCGAACATGCCACGCGTCAGCACACCGTCGCTGTGCTTGTTGTAGCCGATGACCTCGTCCACACCCGTGATGCGGCGGGCGATGCCGCCACCGGGCGCTTCGACCACTTCTTGGAAGAGCGCGAAGTTGAGGTTGTCGAAGAAACGAATGGGGACGTTGATCGGGTCACCGGTAAAACGCTGAATCATCTTGACGATGGACGATGCGTGGAAGGTCGCGATGACGGGGTGACCCGTTTGCATGGCCTGGAAGGCGGTGGCGCCTTCCACACCACGGATCTCACCGATGATGATGTAGCGAGGCCGGCTTCGCAGGGCGGCTTTGAGCAGGTCGAACATCTCAACACGGCTGTCCTCGTTCTTCGAATCGCGGGTCACGAGGCGCTGCCAGATCTTGTGGCTGACCTTGACTTCAGGCGTGTCTTCAGCTGAGTAGATCTTCACGTTGTGGTCGATGAAGGGAAGGATGGCGTTCAGCGTCGTCGTCTTTCCGGACGCGGTCTCACCGGACACCAGCACGGACATGCCGTATTCGAGGCAAATCCAGACGTACGCCGCCACTTGCGCGCTCATTGTGCCCCACTTGATGAGCTGGACGATGGAAATCGTCTCCTCTGCGAACTTGCGGATGGTGAACGACGGGCCAAGCATGGACACGTCGTCAGAGAAAATGATGTTGATACGGGAGCCGTCGAGCAGGGCTCCGTCGATGATCGGCTTGTTGTCGGACACCGGACGGCCGATGCGCTCGGACATGGCCCTCAGGTAGCGAGCAAGCACCTCGCGCTCACGGAAGCGGATGTTCGAGGTGACCATCCCGAACACCTTGTGGTCCATGTGGATGTACTTCAGACCCACCGAGTGAATGTCTTCCAGCATCTCGTCGGAAAGCAGCGGCTCCAAGGGCCCGTTGCGGATGAGGTCGCGGATGATGATGTAGCGGAGACGCTGGCGCTGTGCTTCGTCAACGGCGAGGCGCTTGTCCTCAAGGCCGAGGATGTCCCACATGCGGCCCTGACGGCGGGGGCCAACAGGTAGGTCCTGACGGAGCACCGTGTAGCGGTCGATCATCTGGGAAAGGATGCCTTCGAATTCATCGTCGGTGGTGAAGTTCGGCGCAGCAGGGGCTTCCTGCAGGAGGACTTCCACGAGTTCACGTCGGATGTTTTCCTCTTCTTCAGTAAGTTGTGGCTCAAGGCCAATCCAGAGGACTTGACCCGCGTCCTCCTCGTCTTCCGCAGGCTCGTAGATGTGGACGAAAATGGGTTCCTTGGTGATGTAGATGAGGTTCAGCGGACGCTGCTTCTTGGCGTCACGGTCCAACGGACCGTAGTAGGTGGGCCTCGAGCCGTACCGGGCTTCGAAGTCGCGCACCCATTCCGCAACGTGCGGATGAGCCGCCATGACGCTCGCGAGATCGCCACGGGCGAACTTCAGCTCTTCGTCGGCCATCGAAATCTCCTCCTCAGCTCACCGCGGTGATGTCGACGATGAAGCCCATGCTGGGTTCGACACGCCAACCGATGTTGGTCTGCACTGGACCGGCCGCCCGCAGGAAGCGGGTCACGGTCAGGCTTCGCTTGATGTCCCCACCGATGAGGGCGGTGCTCATGTCGAGCACAAGTTCCGCGCTGCTGCGCAGCATGTGCAGCGCTTTTCCGTCCGTTTCCTCGGGGTCGACCGTCAGCAGGATCGAGCGACCGTCGGACACGACTTCACGCAAGCGCTGCATCATGGCGACACGCTCGGCATCGTTGTGCAACTCGGGCATGATCGAACTCGCGGTGTCCAAGACGATGACGTCCGCTTCTTCGATGGCCGGTGAGGTGAACACGTCGTAGAGCGACACGTCGGGGACTGGCTCAGCGATGGTTCCGTAGCGCGAGAACACCGTAAGGCGTCCTTCCGTGAGCGGTTCGGTCACGCCGTAACCGATGGATTCCATTTGTTCAATCCAGCCGCGGGTGGTCAACTCGGTGGTCACCACGAGGATCTTGCAGCCGTTCTCCAGCATGCCGTGAACCAAGCGTTGCGAGACGAGGGACTTCCCTGAACCGACCGTGCCCTGGATGAGGTAAAGCGAACGGTTCGGGAGGTGGAGTCCCATGGAATCCGCCAATGAATCGGTTTCCACACCGAAGGGGAAGCCGTCTTCGACGGGCTTTGGAGCATGCTCAGACAACGAGCCTCACCTCCGCATCCAAGGTGTCCGTACCCCGAACGTTGCTGACGAACTCGGAGGAGACCACCACGGTCAGCGTCACTTCGGTGTTGTTGGTGTAGGTCAGCGTGTTGTCAACGACCTGGACCTGAAGGAGTTCACCGGCGGACCAATCGCCACCGTTCATGACCGTCGTGGTCAAGTTACCGCTTTGTTGAACGCCGTCCACCAGGACCACGAGGGTGCTGTCGTCGAGGACCGAGGTGCCTGAGTTCATCAGGTAAAATTGGATTTGACCGGTGAGGCTGTAGCGCACATGACCGGGATCTCCGGCCAAACTGACGTCGGTTTCTGCGTCGATGGCTTGTGCCCGGCGTTCCATTTCCATGGACCGCGCCACGTCGCCCCATTCTGCAATGAGGAAGGTGCTGACGCTGCCGGCCACCAGCAAGGCGGTAACGAGCATGATGAACGAGGTTGCACCACCGTCTGCCATGTGCTCACCTCACACCAGTTCCGTCACGACGGTCGTTTCGCCGACCGAAAGCGCAAGGCGCTCCCAGGCCGTCGTCGAGCCTTCAAGCCACATGATCCACATCGTTTCACCCGAGTACAGGTTGTTGCCGATGGGTTCAGCCACCATGAGATCGGGCACGCGCTCGACGTTCTCGCCGTCGAGGAAGGCCCAGACCTCGTCCAAGGGGACCACGGTGCTGCCGAGGTTGGTCACGTTCGCGTGCACCACGCTGCCGAGGACGGCTGAGACGGCTCCGGTGGAGCCGCCAACGGAGCTGATGGTCAGGGTTGGGGATGAGGTGAAATCCCTGTTCCCTTCCATGGCTACGCTGACGGCCACCAGGCCACCGCTTGCGTCCACTTCGGTCACGCTTCCGACCACGGTCGTGCCGTCGAGGATCTGATCCCCGGCCACGTAACCGCTGCCGTTTGTGGTGATGCTGATGTCGACCAAACCGTTGGTGTCCACGTTGGCGTCCACGAAGGACATCTGTGGAGGTGGTTCCCCCGGTTCCGTGACATCAAGGTGCGTGGCAAGTCGAGCGTCGAGGGTACCGACGAAGATGACGAAGACGGCCAGCATGGCCATCCCCACCACCAATCCACCGATGCCCGTCGACGCGCTCATGCCTTCACGACCTCATGCTGTTGCTTGCTGCTGCAGCGCGCTGCGCTTGGTTGCGCCATGCGCTGACCAAGGCGGAGAAGGACAGCAGGGCCCGGTTCGGGAGGTGATCCGCCAAAGCGGCCTCGGTTTCCCCGGGTTCAGCCAACTGCACGATGGCCATCACTTGACGGCCTTCGTCCGGACTGAGCATGCCTGAGTCCATCGCCTTCTGCGTGAAGCTGGACGCCGCCATGCCCGTCATGTGATCGAGCAGGAGGGCGGCGACCGTCGGTGCCCCAATGCGGTCACCCGACGCGCCTCCGAGGCCGTCAGGTGCACGCAAGAAGGGGTTTGCAGCCAGCGCTTGCGCTTCGTAGAGCTCAACGAGGGGTGCCTCGTCGTCCGGCTTGAGGCGTGAGGCCCCGTCGCCGGCTGGGATGCGCTCCCCGGACGCCGTGATGATCACGTCGCCGCTCATGGCTTCCATGTCCGTTCCTTCCTCGCCTTCATCGCTGAAGGTCGCGGTTGGACCGGACACCATCGCTTCGTCCACGCGGGTCTCGACCATGCGGAGCACGTCTTCGACCATGTCGAGTCGGCTGCTGATGAGCCGCTCGAGGCCGGACGTGTCCACGGTCGCGTTGACCTGTGCTGGTGCCGAGGGCGCCAGCGCTTGGGTCGTGGATGGAACGCTGCCAATGCTGTTGAGTTTGGCGCGTGCTGGGCCAGGACGGATCGTCCAAGCGTCCTCCTCGGACAACTCCCCCTCCTCAGGGTGGGGGACCTGCTCGATCGGGACGTTCGAGAGGACCTTCAGGTGACCTTCGGTCGCCTGAGCGTCATCGTCCGTCGCTGTCCGTGCACCGCCACCAAATGGCCATGCCATGGTGATGCCTCCTCTGCACCCCGTTGCCGGGGGGCATCAGGGCGCAGAGCGGATCAGACCACCACAGCGCCTTCGGTGGCGTCGTTGACCTTGAGGATGTCATAGGTCGTTCCGCCGCCGACGACGTGAATGTACAGCGTGGCCTTGACGTTGTTCGCGAACAGCGCGTCCGGGCTGCAGTCGTTGGTGTTGGGCGCCGCGACGTTGTCGTTGGCGTCGAGGGTGAAGCGGTAGGCGACACCTGACTCGAGGTCGTTGACGTCCGTCGCGGTGTCGTCACCGAGGTCAACCACGTTGCTGTCACCGAAATCGCCGGCGATGTACTGGAAGTTGCCCGCACCGTCGTCGCAGGAGACCTGCCACAAAACGTCGGTGTCGGCCGTGTCGTCACTGCCCGCAGCGAGGCGGAAGTAGACTTCGTACGATTCAGCACCGTCGTTGACGAAGACGTTGAGGACCTGCACCTTGCCGGACATTTCGTCCGTGGTGTCCTCACCGGTCGACTGGGCGTTCTGCTGGAGCTTCTCCGCGGTCTGAATGATGACCGCAGCGGCCACGGCAGCGACGAGGATCAGGGCGATGAAAACGATCATCGCACCGATGCCGATCGCGGCCATGGTGTCCTGTTCTTGCGTGTTGTTCTTGTTCATGTTCGTGTTCTTCATGATCTCACCTCAAACGACGACGTCCCCAACGCTTGGGGAGCTTCCGTACTGGAGTTCTTCGTAGGTCTGACCGCCGCCCACAACGCTCAGCACAAGGATGTGAGCCGTGTTGGCCGCTGGCGCGCAGTCGGAGATGTCCATCTGGACGACGTAGGTCACACCCGGGTCCAAGGAGGTCAGAGCGACCTCCACACCGGTGATGTCGCCGTCGCCCTCGTGGGTTTCGGCATCGCCGAAGTTCCCCGCGGCGAAGGCCGTGGCGCCCGCACCGTCGTCACAGACGACGGTGTAGGACACGTCCGAAGGCACCACAGGGTTGCTTCCGGCAGCCAATTCGAAGGTGCTGAAGAGCGTCTCCGTTCCTGCTGTGTCGTCCCAGATGACGGTCGAGAGCAGGACCACCTTCGTGGACATCTGTTCTTGCGTGTCGTCACCCGCAGACTGGGCGTTCTGTTGCAGCTTCTCAGCGGTCTGAATGATGACCGCCGCCGCCACCGCCGCCACCAGGATGAGGGCGATGAAGACAATCATCGCACCAATCCCGATCGCTGCGGCGTTATCGCGCGTTTCGTTTCGTTCGTTGTTCATTTCTTGTTCACCTCATGTTGTGTGTTTTTCCCCCCCGGCGTCCGGGGGTGGAGTTGGAGGACGGACCGTCACGCGGTCCGCCGATGTCAATGCGGAGTGGGATACGGATGTGCGCCACCTCGTCAGGTTCCAAGCGCGGCACCATGGGAAGGGCGTCGGACGTGTAGCCCGGTGGGAACCACGGATCGATGAGGACATCGACCAAGGGCTCCATGGAACGGTTTTGCGCACGCACGGTGCACACGATGTCGCCAGAACGCATCTCATAGCCGACGGCGAGGGCCAATTTCCTGGCCAGCGGAATTTCATCGGCGCCATAGCGCCGGTCTGCGGTGATCTCGAAGCGAACAGGAAGGTTGCCGCCGGGAGCGATGCTGGGCACGTCGATGAGTTCTGGGTCGGAGGTCCAGCCCTCGGGAACGGGAGGATGCATGCGCATCATCGGGAGGGTGATGGGGCCGTCGTTGATGATCCGGACAATCATGACGCCCATGTCGCCGCCAGCGGGCCACCGCGTGTCGATGCCGAGCCAGAAGTGGCGGAACAAGAAGGGGTTCAAGGTGGACGTATCGCCGCCGATCAGGTCGTCGACCAAGCCTTCGACCTCAGCGGCCGCCGTACCGACTTCACCGGCTTCCGCAGCGCTCGTGGCGTCGCGAAGACGGAGCAGAATGTGCTCCACTTCACCGTGGGAGACGTGGGACTTTTCCTTGAGCAGGCGGTGAAGCAGGGCCATCGAGCGGCGCAGGTGGAGCACGGATTCCTTCAGCTCCTCCAAAGCCTTCTCAGCGCGGAGCACCGTTTTCAGGGCCTTCCGGAGGCGGTGGTGGTTCAGGTGAGCGCGGGCCTCGGCCACATCGAGTTCGGTCCTGGCCAGCGAGTTGACCTGCTGGTTCAGCACCGTGTTCACGGCCAAATTGAGGTCGCGACGGGCCGTGGCGACGGCGGGGCCGTCGTCCTGCTCTTCGAACTCAACGTCGTCGAGGTCTTCGTCATCGGGTCCAAGGTCTTCGACGTCGTCGTCCATGTGCTCGACCTCGTCGTGCTCCATCGGCACGTCGTCAACGACCGCCTCCTTGTCTTCGACCTCGAAGGGGACCTCCTCGGTTTCGATGCCGTCCAATTCAGACATCCTCAACCACCCCCTGTTCGTCCCAGTCCACGGTTTCGCTCAACTCGCGTGCGGCCTGACTCGCTTCATCGAGAAGGTCAGCCAAACCGAGTCCGTCTTCAGCAAGGTCACCGAGGAGTCGCGCCGGATCGGCCAAGTCACGCTCGATGCGCGCCGAAGAGGTCTCGATGTCGGTGAGCCGCCCGTAGATGCGGCCGTACGTCCGATTGCTGCGGCGCAGCAGGTAGATGACGCCGAAGGAGACCACGATGAGGTAAGCCAACAGGCTGCCGCCGTTGAGGTTGTCACCTGGCACTTGTGCGGGCACACCCATGACGATGAGCACGAACCCGAAGATGGGAAGCGCAAGGATGGTGCTCAATGCGCGTTGCGTGTCTCGCAGCGCCTCGAAGTGATCCGCATACACGGTCGAAAGGCCCTTGCGTTGACGCTGGTAATCCTCGTGGAGCACGCGGAATTCTTCGGACGCCCGCCAACTCATGCGCCACGTCCACAGCGCGGCGACCGTAAGCACGACCGGACCCCACCAAACAATGGAGAGCAGGTGGAAGGAGAAGCCAAGACCAAGCAAGCCTGCGTAGACGGCAGCAAGGCGGAAGTTGTCGTTCTGGTTGCGCAAGGCCACAAAGAGGGCCGCCAGCAGGAGACCTGCGGCCGCTCCAGCAAGGACCACAATGGGACGCGGGGACCACGCCACCACTTCTTCTTCGATGACGAGGCGGTTGTTGTCAACCTCGTCGCCGAAGCTGGCGGAGACCGGTGAAGACCAGTCCGCCGTGCAGCGCAATTGCGAGGAGCTGAGCCACCAGTCCATGCTGTTGGGTTGGATGCCGAACTGCACGTTCACGCTCTCACCGGGGAACAACAACGGGATGGCCTCGGGGCTGTTCACGACTTCAGCACCATCGCAGATCAGTTCGGGGAGAACCTCGACCGCCAACGATGTGCCGTAGTTCACGATGTCAAGGCTGAGGTTGGTGGCGACACCCTCCATGAGGCGGTCTCCTGTGATGGTCCACTCTTTGGCCACGCCCTCGAGGTCGAAGGCGGGATCTGCCTTGGTGTCCAACCGGTAACGGTAGGTGGCCTCCGTGTACTCGGTGTACCCCGCGTTCTCGTTGGGGTGGTAAAGGCGGAAGGTCAAGTCCCAGCCGTCGCCAGGAAGGAGGTTTGGTCGATCGGGTGCATCGATGGCCATCGTGGGAGCACCCGTCGTTTCCCATGCTTGGCGCAGAGGGAGCGTGATGAGGCCGTCACCGGCGCATCCGGTCGCGGTAAGGTCGAGGGCATGCGTTTGGTCGGCACCGCTCCCGGTCACGAGGTCGAAGCCCCAAATCAGGTCTGAAGCGGAGATGTCTGGGGCGATGATGCCCGGTTGAATCAAGCGTTCTGCAGAGCACAATTCCAATTCGTAAACGGCCGCCGTGGAGGCACTGACTGGGATGTGGGTCCACATGAACGGGCGATTTTCCACACCGTCATCGAGGCCTGGCATGAAGACGTCGGGTTCGTTTTGGAACATCCGAGAAACCGCCAGGTTGGTTTCGAGCACGGCAGAGCCACTGACGCTGGTGTCCACCGGGGTAAGGGTCACCCGGAGTTCACCCTGAAGGGAGAGCAAGGGCTCCAGTTCAACAAGTTCCACCACGACGTCGAGGGTCGTGTCCAC
Source organism: Salinimicrobium sp. (assembly GCA_964228865.1). Taxonomy (GTDB): domain Archaea; phylum Thermoplasmatota; class Poseidoniia; order Poseidoniales; family Poseidoniaceae; genus MGIIa-L3. The sequence continues at coordinate 38,168 of CAXRAI010000045.1, forward strand.
GCCACGACGAAGGCTGACCACCTGAGACGCGGCGCTGGACAAGGCCCAATCCTCGCTGAGTTGATCGGTGCCCGGGCGGTACAAGGCCACGTCCACGTTGACGTCGATGTCTGCGTTGCCAACGTTCCTCACCGAGGCGCTGATGCCTTGCGACAAGCCGCGGTGGAAGAGCAAAGTGCTCGGCCAGTCAGGGCTGCTGATGTCGAAGAGAGGCGCGATCACGACGTCCACGCTGCCGAGGGTCCGCAGCACTCCCGTTTCGGTGTCGTTGACGTAGATGAGGACCTCGTGGACGTCACCACGGTCGAGCTGAGCCGTGCCGCCAAGCGCGGGCACGGTGATGCTCAAGGTACCGACTTGACTCTCGTCAATGGGCAACTGCACCGTGTAGAAATCGAGGCTTGCTCCCCAACCGTCATCGATTTGTGGGACCAAGGTCAGGTCCTCGAGGTAGTTCCCATCGTTGGTGAGCGTGAACGGCAAATTCACCGTCGTGCCGGGGATGGCGTTGTGTTGGACCCCGCTGCTTCCAGCATCGTCGTCAAGCGAGGCATCGAAGACCAAAGCCACGTCGTCCATCTCGCTGACGTTGGCTTGGATGATGGCCTCAAGCACGGGACCTCCGATCACGGTCACGATCACCGTCGCCGAGTAATTTACGTCCGCCGCAGCGTCTTCGCTCGGGTTCAATTGCACTTTCACGCCGTCACTGAAACCTGCACCGATCAGCACCGAAGTGCTGCTTGTCAGGGTGAAATCCACTTCGTCGTCCGGATCAACAATCTCCACCGTGAATTCGGCCGGAGTGTTTCCTGTGTTCATCATCGTCAGGCTGGTCAGAGGAGATTCGAAGATGCTCAAGTTGACCAAGCGGTAGGGCGGGTCCAGCGTGGCATCCACAAAGGCCTCGACGGTGATGGGAATCTGGGCTTGACCGATGACCTCGCCCGTGTCCGTGTTGGATATCTCAAGGTCCACGTGGGTGATTGACCCTGCTTTGGCCAATGGATCTGAGGTAACGGTGAGGTCGAAGGTCGTTTCATGGGCCGTGCTGATCACGTTGGGGTAAGCGGCCACCTGAGACGGCAGACTGCTCACGGTGGTCATCAAGCCACCAGCGGTGCCAAGCGTGGCTGACCACTCGACGGGGAGGGTGTTCAGGAGGCTGATGGTGTAATTGGAGACGTCGTTGCCCACGTTGCGCAGTCCAATCGGGAAGGTGGTCGCAACCCCAACCTGCGCGGTTCGGACCCCCTCGTCGATGATTTCACCGTCGTTGATGCCGGGGACGCTGACCGTGACCGTTCGGGTCACTGGAGCCGTGTTGACGCCACCGGATGAGTGAACGGTGGAGAGGCTGGGGGTGACCGTCACATCGGCTTCAAGCAAGCCCGCCAAGGGGAGGGAATCTGCGGGTCCTTGCACCGAAAGAACGGCAGGACTGGTCATGCCCAAGGTCATGTTCGTTGCGTTGGGCGGCGATGGCGTGAAGGCCCAACGGGAGGCTTCAGAGAACCCGCCTGCGCCTCCGTGAGAGGTAAATCGGACGTCCGAAACCGCCACGGTGGCGTTGACCAACTCGTTGACGTTGTTGATGAGGTTGTGACGAACCTCGAGGTCCATGGGCACCAGTGCGTCGTATCCAATGCCATAACGGGCCGCACGGACGTCGGCTTCGGAGAGTTCCAACGCGTCCAATTCAAGCCCTGGATCGACCACGATAACAGGAGCCACGGAGAGTTCGAGTTCGTCGTTCACAGGAACGCCGTTGACCGCTGAAGCACCCACCCAAAGGTCGACCAAATCGCCCTCTTGGTTCCGCTCGGCGGGGTCAAGGGGGGCGCTGATGTGGGCCGGGGTGACCGTCACATCAAGGCTCACCGTTTCTCCAGGGGCAAGGTATCCGGTCTGCGGAGGGACGGGCAGCTCAACCGTCCAGCCTTGTGGGGACGGTGAGAAGCCTGCGGTCATCAGGAAATTGGTGTTCACGTTCCCTTGATTGGTCACGTTCACGGTGATGCCGGTGGGCAGGCCTGGCACCACACTGATGCTGGTGTTGTCGATGTCGACCTCGGAGAGGAAGAGTTCACCGGCCGTGATGCTGACCACCGCCTGAAGCGAATATTGGGGGCTGGCTCCTTGTGAGGTGAAAGTCACCGTCAACAGTTCGGTTTGCCCGATGGACGCCGTGATCGGAACGTCGACGTTGGCGACAAATTCGAGGTTGCTCCCGGCTGAGATAGGCCCGGTGTTCAACGGCCATGAGGACGTGTCGGACCAACCGAGGAGGCTGTGCGTGGCCACGTTCCAGTTGTCCAGCTGCTGACCTGTGTTGTCGAGTTGGAAGGTCAGCAGTTTGCTGGTCCCGGGCTGAAGCGTGCGGTCTTGCGGAGCGTGGAGCGCAGCCGCGTAGTCAGAAAAGACGACGTCGAATGCCGCCACTTGAATGACTTCGCTCCACGAACCTGGTCCCGTGAAGGTCACGGTCATGGTGATGTTGTACCCGCCTGCGAGGCTGGTGGCGTCCAAGGAGACGAGGAGGAGTTCGGAATTCGCAGGATTGTGCAGCGAGCCGGGTGCAAGAACCGCGATGGTGTTGGACGGGTAGGTGTTTGCAGCCCCGCCGCTCAAGGGCGTCAACACGACGTCCATGGTGGCGCTCATGTCGGTGACGCCGTCGTTCTTGACGGGCACCGACAGTTCGTACGTGCCCAACGAGAGACGAGCCACAGACTGACCTGGGCTCGCTTCGGGGTGGGTCGGGGCGAGGGTGGTGCCGTCGAGGTAGCGTTCAACGTCCAACGCAAGGACCCGTTCATCGTTCATGGTGTTCCCGTCCAGCTGGGACGAAACGCGGGCGTAGAGGGTCTGGTCCTCTCCCGTTGCGGCCGTCCAAGACATGAGGAACACCGAGGGCGCACCCCCGGGTGCAAGGGAACCGGTGGACATTTGGTCGACTTGAACCTCAAACGCGGTTGGAGATCCCTTGTGGAACAGGGACAGGGTGGCGCTGCCTGCGAGCGTCCCCACGTTGGCGACTTCGATTCGAACCGTGTGGGCGCCGGGAGCAGCCACGACGGAGATGATGCCCCCTTCGTTGAGTTGAATGGAACCGTGGTTGTCCAGCGTCAGGCTGCTGACGCTGAAGTCAGGGCCCGCCCGACCTGAGGTGGCTTCTGCGGCCGGGGTGGCCATGGGCAGGACGAGGGTGAGGAGGAGCAAGGCGACCAAGCCAATGGACGAAGCACGGGAAGCCATGGTCATGCGCTCGCCCTCCTGAACGCGTGGACGGCGACGGTCTTGCCCTGACGCTTCATTTGCTCGACCAGTTGTTGGAGCAGTCGATCGTGTTCGGCGTCACTGATGCCCAAGCGACGCCGCTCCTCCCAGAGAAGGAGTTGCTCGGTGCGGGACAGCACGGCGTCCTTGAGGTAGAGCTCAAGGGTGCGGCGGTACGCATCTCGGTCGGAGATGGCGTACACGATGGTATCGCCTGGGAGGCGGTCAGCGTGGTGTTGGATGACGTTGCCAAGGTTGAGGGCTTCGTCGTAGGAAAGGTGACGGCGATCCAGGTCGTTCTGGATGGACGAAGCGATTTCCTGAAGCGCGTACCGGGTCGGAGCACGCTGAATCCGTTTCAGATAGCGGCGGCAGCGACGCGACATACGCACTGCTGCCATAGTTCCAACTTTCCCTGCCGGTTCTTGAAAGAATCGCCAATGGCACCTTTCGCTACCCGAAGTGACTTTCATGTCATTCAACACGCATAAACAGTATGCTGTGGGCGCCGAGTCTGCTTTGAAGACGACCAACAGTTGATACAGGCCCCGCTCAAGCGTGTTTTCATGAGCGAGGCCCCCACCTTCGAAGCCGGACAACGTGCGCCGACGTTCCAGGCCAACGACGCAGCAGGAAACACGCATGACCTCAGTGCAACACTCGCCGAGGGTAAACACGTGATCCTGTACTTCTACCCCCGTGACAGCACGCCCGGATGCACCACGCAAGCCTGCGATTTCCGTGACAACATGGCCCGCTTGAACACAGAATCCTACGTCGTTTGGGGCGTCTCAAAGGACAGTGCTGCATCGCACGACAAGTTTTCCACCAAGCAGGAACTCAATTTCCCGCTCCTCCTCGACGAGGACGGAAGCCTGCACGAGACCTTTGGCACATGGCGCATGAAGATGAACTACGGAAAGGAGTACATGGGTTGTTCCCGCTCCACCTTTGTCATCGCGCCAGACGGGACCTTCGCCTGGGCGCGATACAACGTCCGTGCCAAGGGACACGTGGACATGCTGATGCGTGAACTTGGACTTGGAGCGTGAAGGTCTGAGCGAGGAAGCACGTCGAACCGTGTCCGCGTTCCTCGAACGCTGTGTCGCCTACGCGTCCTCGTCCATTGAGCGCAAAACACAACGCGGTGAAGACACGAGCGGTTGGGAAGCCTACAGGGACCACACCACGTTTGCCCTTGACGAAGTCCGTACAGGCCGCCTCGACGCTTGGTTGAGCGGACAGGGCGATGACCAACCTGCACGAACGTCTCAGCGCTTGGTGAACGGACACAACACGTTTCGGATGGATGACCTCGATCACCCCTCTCGAGCACGCCTGCTGACGGCGACGCTCTCGCCTCGGCCATTGGTGTTGGTCGCCACCACCGATCAGCACGGACGCCACAACCTCGCACCCATGACCTCCCTCAGCGTGGTCTCCAACAGCCCACCCTTGGTCGTGATGTCCTTGTCAAGCGACCGGGAGGGCAGGGCGCGCGACACCCTCCTCAACCTCCGAGAATGCCCCAACGCGACCCTGTACGTGTTGCTGAGCGGCCCCGATGACGCAGAGTTGGTCGCCAACACCGCACCTTCGGTCCCCAGAGGCACCTCAGAATGGAACGCCGTTCCTCACGTCAACGACAGCGGGGGTCGACCCTTTCTCGACCGGGCGGCAGCAGCACTGCAGGTCCGCATGGTGGACGAACTTCCGTTGCCCGAAGCCGTGGCACGGTTGGTCGTGTTGCGGGTGGAGGAAGTCCTGCTTCCAGAAGCGACCTCCGACGCAACAGCGCTCGACGTGCTGTGTCAGCACGGCCTCGACCGCTTGATGGCAAGCCCCACCGGCTGGTCGCAGGTGGTCGATCATCGCTCGTCCTGAAGCGTACGCCACGTCCGCCTCAACCCGTCCTCAAGTGACGTCGTGGCTTGCCAACCGAGCTGGTGGTTGGCCGCTTGTACGGCAGGGCGGCGGTGACGAGGATCCCCGGGATGGCCCGGTGTACCCATGCGAACCGATGCCCCAGTCAGGTTGCAGATGTGGGCCGCAAGGTCCGCGATGCTGGTCTCCACCGTTGAAGCGAAATTGAAGGCCGACCCGGCCAAAGGCCCCGAGCCGTCCACGCCTTCATCCAGACGGCCCAGACGCTCCAAACCGTCCACGACATCCCCCACCCATGTGAAGCAGCGGCTTTGCTGCCCGTCTCCATGGACCTCAAGTGGTCGTCCGTGGGCGGCCCGTTCGAACATCATCGCCACCACCTGCCCGTTTTGCCCGCCTTTCGCGCGAGGGCCGTAGGCGTTGCATGGTCTCGCGATGCGCACATCGAGGCCTTGCGCCACCGCGGCCTGGGCCAGAACCTCCACGAGGTACTTGGAAGCCCCGTAGCTGTGCCGCAGGTGTTCGCTCGGTGGCGAGAACGTCGAGCGTTCATCGACGTGCATCATGTCGGGCGCCTCACCGTAGGCTTCAGGCGATGAAGCCATCACCAGCCTCGCGCCCCAACGTTCTGCTGCAGCGATGGCCTGCAGCGCCCCATTGACCGCGACGTCGACCACCTCGATGGCCTCGCGATCGAAGCGCGCAGTGCCGTTGATGGCTCCGAGGTGGTGGATGAGGTCACACGGCCCCACGGCTTCCTCCACCGCCATCCACGATGCACTGGAGCGTACGTCACCCTCGATGAGCGTGACATCGGGTGGGCACTGCTCGAGCGAGGAACGTGACCCGTCGTCCAAGATGGCCACCTTGTGACCCTTGGCGACCAAGAGGTCGACCAGATGTGACCCAAGGAAACCGGTCCCACCCGTGACGAGGACCGGCCCCATGACCTCACCCCTGTGCCGTGACGCGCTCCAGCACGTTGAGGCGAACTGCACCTCCGGCCTCACGGACGAGCTCGACAAGATCGCCGTCGTTCACCTCGAGGCACGGGTCCTCGTCGAAGCCGTGCGCATAGGGTAAGCCAAGCAGGGAAGCCGCAGGGAGGGAAAGGGGGCAAACGTCCCTGGTGACGATGGCCGTTGGGCCACGCCCTCGATACATCAGCCCCATCAGGACGTAGGGGGCGACGGTCGATCCAGATCCCTTCGGGTAAATCAGGACCTTTTGTTCGATTGAGCGACCGTCCAACGGATGGCCGCGCTCGTCGATTTCACCCGTCTCACGGTCGACGTACCCGAGGTAGGTGATGGGCACGTCGGTCACCATTGCACGTCCAACCACGCGGTATTCGGGTTGGGAGGACAAGCCTTCACCGCTCAGTGCGCATCCACCGTCGTGGTGGTTCACGTTGCTTTGTGGGACATGGTGGGAACGATCTCCAAGGTCTGGGCGAGGTCCCTGTGCGAGGGTTGGGTCAAAGGCGTGTGCAACGCAGGTTTCGATGTCTGCGACGCTGGTTGGAATGCGGTTCAGGCCACTGGTCAGGTAATGCTCGGCCTTCATTGAATTCGTCAAGAGGTGGTTGAACCGCTCACGGTTGTAGGGCGTCACCTCAGGACAGGTGTCCTTCAGCACCACCGCTCCGCTTTCCTCGAGCATGGCCAGCGAGCCATCGGCCTCGGCCAGGGCATGGTTTTCACGGCTGGTGAACATCCAGAGGCGCCCGTCGGGGATTATGGCACCCATTTCGGCGTGCGCCCTGACCGCTGAGGCGGTGAGCCGAATTTCCTCAAGCGAGGCTTGCGGGCACCCGATGACCACCAAGTCGACGGTGCCCTGCGGCGCGAGCTCTTCTTTTCGCTTCGCGAGGGCGGCTTCATCAAACACAAGCGTTCCTTGCCAGCCGCCTTCTGGAGCCGCCCAACCATCGCCCTCGCGTTGCAGTGGGGGGTCGACAGAAATGCCGTTGACCCACAACATCGGCGTGCCGTAGTTGGCCGCTGCAGCGGTGAGGGCCTTGCGCTCTGCAAAGGTCATGCCCGACTCAAGACCGAGGATGAAGGGCATTGGACCCCACGGCATGGACCAACCGGGTTGGGCCTGTGCGCCAATCCAATCGCCAAGGATCGAATAATCGGCCAGTGTGGCAAGGTCTGCGGTCACCTCAACACGGATGTTTGGACGGCGGTGTTCGTCGAGGTGAAGCCCCCAACGCGGGGCAAAGCCGGTCAAGGCCGTCGCCAGGGCAGAAAGTCCTGATTCGCGGTTGGTCCGCATTTTCGTCCACGAATTTGCGAAGCAGACCGCGTTGGACTCGGCCCAACAAGCGATGCCTTCCTCAAGTTCCTCTCCTCGATCGTAAGGGGTGCAGGACAGGGTGGGTCGAATGCCGAGTTTGGTGTAGGCGTCCACGATGTTCAATTGGGCTTCCAAAAAGCCCTCGCGTCCGAGGTCCATCTCGTCCATCCGATCGGCATCGCATCCAGCGGAGTTGAGCGTGGTTGGGATCGTGACCCCGAGACCACCGTCTTGGGTCAAGTCCTCGAGAAACCTGACGAGGCCGTCTCCGCCTGTGATGACCGAAACACCAGACACGTGGGAATCTTTGACTTCGACAAAGGAGGATGCCCCTGCCGTCAACGCGAGGTCGACGACCAAACGAGCCCCTTTCTGCCGGGCAGGTCCTTCCGCCCCCTCAAGTTGAGCCTGCAAGCGCGGTGGCAGGTCCATGAGGTCGGGTCATGGAGGAAGGCCCTCAAGCCTGCCGGAAGGAAGACGTTGATTTCGGCAGAGGTTTTGTTACGTTTGATGACGAACGTCGAACCATGTCGACGGCCCAATCCGCCACACATCAGCAGCAACAGCAGCGAACAGAAGACGAGCGCGGAGGCCGAACGGCGGCCGTGATTCAGGGTGTGCTGATCCTCTTGGCGCTCGGACTCGGTGGAGCCGGGATGGTGTTGCCTCTGAACGATGCCGCTGATGTTGGACAGATCTCGATGCTCATCGTCACGGAGGACGCAACGGAGGGCTGTCCCGGATCGGGCGTCCTGCTCCTGTACGGCGCGGATGAAAACGGAGACGGAACGCTTGCAGCCTCGGAGCGAGACGGCTCGACCACCGTCTGTGACGGTGCACGTGGCCCAAGCGGAACGCCTGGGACTGACGGCCTGCAGGTGCTGATGACGAGCTCCACGGTGCCCCCAGGATCCACATGCGCTGAAGGGGGGTTGGCCTATGCGTGGGGCTTGGACCTCGACAACAACGCTACACTCGAAGACGCCGAAGTGCTCGAGACCTCCTTCCTTTGCCACGGCACGGAAGGGACCCCCGGCACCAACGGCTCGCCTGGCCTTGACGGCCAAAACGGCAGCGACGGTGAGGACGGGCAGCACGGGACCACCGCCCTCATCACCTCCGAACTCCCCGACCCGGGCGTCTGTCCCGTGGGCCTGCTGCTTCACATCGGCTTGGACGATGGCCTTGAGGCCGGAGACGGGGTGCTCCAACCCGATGAAGTCGACGAAACGGTGCGCATCTGCGCCACAGACCTGCGGACGGGTCCGCTCTCTGATTTGAGCCCGGGTTCTGCAAATTCTCTCACGAATGGGTGTGATGCCATGGCGCACATCGGGGACGACCTCTATGCCGCCATGACCGACGGCACCTACGGGTGTGAGTTGCACCGCTTCGCAGGCGGGTGGAACGCGCCCACCTTGGTCGCCGATTTGAACCCGAGCGGCGACGCCCAGCCAGGCCTTCACCTCGGCTTGGTGGCTGCTTCGGCCGACGTGCTGCTCTTTGACGCGACCGGCACCAACGGCCACCGCGGCCTTTGGGCGTTGAACGCAAGCACGATGGACGCCACACCGCTGATCGTGGACGGTGCTGGAGGCACCGTCGATGGCACCTCCATGCTCATCCCCTGGTTGGACGGACACGTGCTCAGCCGCCCCGGTGGCGCTGGACTGCCGTGGTGGACCGACGGCACCGTCGAAGGAACGATGACGCTCGACCTTCATCCGGCCATGTCAGAAGGGACCGCATTGCAGGCGTGGGCTGCAGGCATGCTCCGCATCGGCATCGACCTCGGCCTCAGCGACGAGAACGGGCTCTGGATGGATGTCGAAGACGGTTCAGGCGACGTTGAACCGGTCCTGATCCACCCCAACGGAACGGTGCAGGCCTTCGACGTCTGGCCAGCAGGCTCGTCCTCCCCGGCCACCGGCGTGGCGGTTCACACCGGAATCGTCGTCGTGGGAACGACCCCAGAAGGCCGGCAACTGGTTCACCTTGACCCGGCCCAACCTCCACGTCAGGTCACCCACCTGGTCCGGTCTGGAAGCGGCCAACCGCCTGCCTTTGTGGGGACCGCCTTCGGGCTGATGGCCCTTGACGACCATGTGGTGTTTGATGCCGTGCTCGACGGAGCCGATGCGTCCCTGTGGGGCTGGAACGCGTCCTCAGACGAAGTGCAACGGCTCTCAACGACGATGATGAACCCCGGCGGTGACATGCGACCCATCGAACACCACGGACGCTTGTGGTTCTCGTGCGTGATCGTGGCCAACGGATCGGAGCCGTGCAGCACGGACGGGACGGTGAACGGCACCCACATGCACGAGATGGTGCCGGGTTGGACCGGCTCAGTGCCTCGCGCTGCCGTTCCATTCCAGGACGGCATCGCGGTCTTGGCTGCGTCCGGTTCCGGTTCAGCGCTGCACCAGCTTGACCTCAACGGCAGCCAGCTGCTTCACGACCCCAATCCATCGGGTGATGCCGACGCTGGGCGGTACGGAGGGTTGTTGGTCGACGAGGACCGTTTCGTGTTCGTGGCCCATGACGGAAGTTCAGGCCATGAATTGCACGGATGGTGCCACGGTGGGATGACCCAATCCTGGCTGATCTGGCCCTAATCCCGCCAATCGTGACGCCCCGCAAGAGGCATCCGCCATCCCTGCCCGAAGGCGCGCACACTGACGCGGGGTGCAGGGGGCATTTGCCAGCGCTTGTGCTCGTTCCGTCCCATGCGGGCGAGCACATCAGCCACCACCGCACCGTCCTCGCCACGAGCCACGATGGCCGCATGGTCGAGTCCTTCCTCGATGTGCGCCCTGAGGATGCGATCCAACACGGGATAGGGCGGCAGGGTGTCTTCGTCCACTTGGTCGGGCGCCAGTTCAGCAGAGGGTGGTTTGGTCATCGTCGAGGCGTTGACCGGCTCATCCTTGCCTCGGGCCCGGGCCCGGGCGTTGAAGACCTCAGCCAGTGCATAGACGTCCATCTTCCACAGGTCACCAAGCGGGGCATAGCCACCGGCCATGTCGCCGTACAAGGTGCAGTAACCTTGGGCCAATTCCGACTTGTTGCCCGTGGCGATGGCCATCGCGCCCTCGGCGTTGGCATGACCCATCACCAGCAGGGCGCGCAGGCGTGCTTGCAGGTTCTCTCCGGCGACGGCGTGTCCGGTGCGGAGCACCTCGCCAAGCAGGGCTTCGGCCGGCTCGTGCATGGTGTCCAAATGCAGTTCAGAAAACCGCATGCCCAAGGCTTCGGCCGTCCACCGGGCATCGTCACGGCTGTGCTGCGAGGAATGACGCGAAGGCAGCGCGAGGCCATGGACGGCTTCGGGACCCAAGGCCTCCGCGGCAACACAGGCCGCGACGGCAGAATCGATGCCACCCGACAGGCCAAGCACGATGCGTTGGAGACCTGACTTGCGGCAATAATCCGCAAGCCCTGTGACCACCGCATCGACAAGTCCCTCTGCGCCGGTGACGACGGGAGCCGGTTCGTTTGGTTCGAGCACCACAACGTCGTGCGTACCGATGGACAAGGCATCGTGAGCGTCTGAAGGCGTCCACGTGCAGGAGGAAGGGTCCTCGAGATCGACGATCAACACGCCTTCGGCCCATGCCGGAGCAAGCACGACGGTCCCGTCGGGCCAAGCTGCAACGGAGGACCCGTCGAACACCAGATCGTCGTTCCCGCCGACTTGGTTGGCCAACAGGAAAGGCATGCCCAGGCGTGAGGCTGCCGTTCGCGCGACCGTGACACGGTCGGCGACCTTGGTTTGGTGGAAAGGAGACGCCGAGAGGTTCACCGTGGCGGACAGGGTGGCGTCTTGGCGGACCAAGGCTGCCAATTGAGCCACCGGGTCCACGCCGTAATCCACTGGCGTCAAACCTGCGGCCTGCCACGCATCCTCACAGACGGTGATGCCGAGGTCCACGCCTCCTGCTCCACGCACCAAGCCGGGTCGGGAACCTGGTCGAAAGTAGCGTGCCTCGTCAAACACGTCGTAGGTGGGCAAAAGCTGCTTGTGGGCGACCACCTTTCCTCGAAGTCCCTCGCCCACCGCCAACACGCCGTTGGCGGGTGCAACCTCACGGTCGCTTCCCGGCACGGGTGTCCCGATCAGGGTGGGTATCGCCGGGTGGCAGGACGTGGCCTTCTCAAAAGCCGCCTGAACAAACTCTGGGGACATCAGAAGGTCGCGTGGAGGGTATCCTGTGATGGCCAATTCGGTGGAGACGGCGACAAGCGCTCCGCCTTTCGCGGCTTGGTCGACCAGCCCCAGCAATCGCTTCGCATTGCCCGCAAGGTCCCCAACCGTGGGGTCGGCTTGAAGCAGGGCGATGCGCATGAGGCTCAGTCCTGTCTCCTGCACCTGCCTCATAGGGCTAATGGCGGCATCAGCCGTGTCGACGGTCCACGCCGTCGGCGTCACGGTACCACCACGAGCCGTCCTTGGGGTCATGGTACCACCAGACACCGTCGGCGCCCTGGGTCCATCCGTCCGAAGCGCCTTGGGCTTGTGCCGGCTGAGCGTCGACGGCAGCACCGGCTGCAGCGTTTGCCGTTGGCGGTGCTGCGGCATCGCTTGAAGCGTCCACTTCGTCGAAGACCTCGTCGTGTTCGTCCTCGTACTCATCGTCGAAATCGTCGTCCCAATCGTAGGCGTCTCGGGAGCCTTGGCGCGACGTGGCTCGGGCGATGAACAGAAGGAAGAGGCTGATCACCAGAAGGGCCACCACGCCGACGGCGCTTCCGAGCAGGGGATTGACGCTGCCAAAGATGCGCTCGGACAGGTCGGCTTCCTCTTGGACGCGAACGTCCACCACAGGACCGCTTGCGACGTCACCGTTTGGCAACACCACTTCGACCCACTGAGCACCCGGGGCGTCCGGCTTCCAGTCGACGGCGACCGTACCGATGGCGCCTTGTGCAATCGAGAGAGGTTGGGAGCGAAGCAGGCTTCGCGTGCCGTCGAGTTGGACGACTTCGAAGCGGACCTCCACTTCCCCGTCAAGGCTTCCAACGTTCTCCACCGCTGCTTCCACGACCGTTTGGTCGCCGGTGGTCAAACCGAGGCTGCCGTAGGTCACCGCCGTTGGTGCAATGTCAAACTCCGGCCGGTACCATTCCATGGCCCAAGCGCCGTCAGCCCCGGATTGCCCGCGTGCGTCGAGGAGATGAACGGCCTCGTTCCCGGCGAAGTCGCGGGCTTCAAGCGCCACAGCAACCGTCAACCGCTCCTCAAGCATGTTCGGATCAATGCCCGAAAGATCGATGGTGCCCTGAACCTCCAAGCGCAGCCCGACGTTGACGGTGGACATGAGTTTCAGGGGCACACGGCCGTTCCTGAGTTGGTCGCCGGTGCTGTCATCGATGACCCACCACGTCAACTCCAGGGTGGTGTAATCCAGCCCGCCTTCCTCTTCCACCAGCAACGTGACGTCGTACGTGGTGGGCTCAAGGGCTCGACCGGGAAGCGGTGAAACGACCTCAACCACGGCAGGTCCGAGGCCATCCACCACCATCCAGCGAACGGCCGTGGCCTCGTCGGTCACGTCCCGTCCGCCCTCAGGCAGGCATGCCACGCCCCACGTCAACGGCAGGGTTCCACCGTAGCCTGGAGCAAACATCTCAGCGTTCCAAATGCCGTTTCGCGCGACCACCTTGGTCGAGCGCCCCGCGAGGGAAACCTCGACCTCGCAATCGAAGACCGGGGCTTCCTCCGTCGCGGCGAATTGGATGGCTCCGAACACCTCGAAGCGGCTGCCGGGCGTCAGCCGGGCACCGTCCTCGAGCATCGTGCCTTGGGACAAAGTCAGTTTGACACCTTCGGAAGGCATTTCGAGCTCGGCAGAGAAGGACCACGCGGCCTCGTCGAAGCCCGTTTGGGCCTGATTCCCAGCACGATCGACCAGCACAAGCCCAGGAACGCGGGTCAAATCACCGAGGTCCGGCGTGTTCCACGCCAGTTCGAAGGTCACCTCGAGGGTCATGTCCTTCTCGAAGGGGTGCGCATCAAGCACCGCACCACGAATGCGGCAGGTCTCCACGATGACCAGGTCGGTCATCGAGGTGCAGTTCCCTGTGTCCACGTCATACGCAACCGCCATCGGCGAAGCGGGGCGGTCGTAAGCCAGGTGGAATTCGACCGTGGCCAAGTCGCTGAGCCCGTTCTGTTCTTGCAGGTCGATGCTCACGCTGTAGGGCGTGCTTGGATGCAGCACCGTGCGAGCCTCGTCGTCGAAACGGAAGGCATCGTCTGGGATGAACGGGGCGGTGTCCGGACCGATCTCGTAGATGAACAGGTGCTTGTTCCGCTCGGCCGACCCACCGTCCTCGAGGACGTGCCCTGCTTCGTCGCTGCCGGTCAAGTACACGGCGACGCGTTCACCGTTCAGTCCTGACCGGTCGTCGAGCAGGAGCGTGTAGGTCCCTGTGGACGCCGTGAGGTCGTTGGGCGGATACAGTTGGACTCGGGTGTGCTCGCCTTCGTTCGGCCAGCGGTCGCCGTTGTCGTCATCGCGCCACTCGAACCAAACCATGGCCTCGAGGTCGTCTGGAAGGAGGACGTGGTCCATCACGTCAATTTCGAAGCGTTGCGTACCAGAGGGCATGCGGTGGTCGTAAGCCTCGATGTCCACGCCGAGCACACGTGGGGCCATTGGGTCGATGGTGAAGGTGCGGTTGATCACCGAGATCGGTCCGGTACCAAGTCCAGAGGTCGACACGATCCGTACCTCCCACGTTACCGAACCAAAAGTGTAGGGCGCGACGGTGGGGAAGACGAGTTTGCTGCTTGCCGGTGCATCTTCGACGGCGACCAAATCTTGCCCGAGCCAAACCTGAACCTCCGCGTCTCCAGCAAGGAAGGGTTCGTGGTTGATGGGTGCCTGTTCCCAACCCAAGTCAACGGTCACGTTCACCGGGGTTCCGGCGATGAGATAGGTCACATCAGGCAAGATACCTCCTGCGGAGGTGGCGAAGGACACGCCGTCAAGCACCAGGTCGTCGTCCAAGCCAGCGCCGCCGTCCGTCCATCGGTAGGTGGCCGGCATCGAATACACGCCGTCACCGTCCACCATGCGCAGGTCGAGGTCTACGGCGGGTGCATCGTCCCAAAGTGATGTCAGACGGAAGACGACCTGCACCTCGGTTGACGTGCTGAAGCCGCCCACGCCGAGGCCGCTTTGCACCGTCACCGGTGCGTCTGGATGAAGCTCCACGAGGCCCGCGTTACCGGAGAGGGTCACGGGTTGGCTGCCACCGAGCGGGATGAACCAACCGTCCTGCTGGTCCACGGAGGCGACGTCGAGACGAAGCGCGACGGCGCTGGACTCGTGGAGGAAGGTCGCGTTGAACTTGCGCCAGGCCGACGAGGGGACCACCGGAGAGGCACCGCCGGCAACCATGGTCGCGTCATGGACGGCGATGGTGGCGACGGTCGTGGCGTCTTGAAGGGTCAGGCTCACCCGCCCTGGGGTGTCCGCAAGCAGGTCGAGGTCAAGGGTGCCGTCGCCTGTGCTGAGACGGGCCGCATTGGCGGCGAGAAGGAGTGCATCGCTGCCGCTTGAGGTCAGGGTGACGCTCGCGGTGCTTGGAGCAGAGAGCGCCCCAAAGGTCACGTTTCCACTGGCGTTGACTTCGAACTCAATCTGCCGGTAATTGATGCCCTGCTCAGGCAAAGAGGCACCACCGATCAGGGCCTGTCGGAGGGTGTCGACCTGATCCGGGTCCAATTCGATGCGGTGTGCAGGGGCGGGATCGACCGAATCGGTCAGGACCGGAAGGCCGTTGACGAGCATGGTCCATCCGCTCACGTTCCCGTTGGCAGAGCGGACGGTCATGCCGAAATCGAGGAGCTGCGTCGGCGCCCAAAGCTCCACACTCGCCCGTCCTGAAGGGTTCACCGTGGTGGATGTCGTCGTGCTTCCATCGATGAAGCGGTCTTGCCACCCCCATGCGCCAATGCCCTGCACGGTCGTGGCAGGGCCCCATTCATCGCGTCCGTCGAGGCCCAAATCAAGGCGGGGCGCCGTTGGGCGTTCTCCGCTCAGCGCGTCGGCTCGAACCCAAGCCACCCACCACGTCCGAGGCACCTGCACCCAGGTGCCGTTGGTCGCGTTGCCGGTGCTGTTGCCTGTGCTGTTGCCTGTGCTGTTGCCGGTGCTGTTCCCGGTGCTGTTGCCTGTGTTGTTGCCCGTGCTGTTGCCGGTGGCGTTGACGTAGACGGAATCCACGATGCCGAGGAAGCGAAGTTGCACCGCCGCGGCGTGTTCGTCGGCGGCAAAGGTGTGCGGCAAGGAGACGTTGCTCCAGGTGGTTTGTGAAGGGAGACGCATCTGCGCGGTCACGTTCTCAGCACCGGCGCTGAGGCGCCATGCTTCTGGGGCAAGATCGCTGTGGATCCAAGGCGTGGTCAGCCACCCGCCGTCGTCGCCCTCAACGCGCATGCCTTCTGAGAAATCCGTGGGCGCTGCGATGCTTCCTGGTGCTTCCGCAATGTCGTATTCGGTCCATCCGATGGACGCGTTCATCTCCCAACCTGTGGTCTCCGGATCCGCCCAAAGGTGGTCCGCCCAACGGCCGTCGAGGTGCAACGCATGCACGGTTGGCATGGCGCCTCCAGCACCCGGGAGCATGGTCAGGTGAATGCGAATTTCGTCATGGACGTGTGCGTCCAGCAAGCCAAGGTCGATGAGGGGGCCTGTGCGGTTCTGGTGGGTCGAGATGGGCATGGCGTTGCCGTCGAGGACCGTCCAGAGCAGTTCGGAACCGGCAGGGAGCTCGGCTTCGATGCTCACGTCCGACCAGCGTCCTTCCTCGACGTTGCTGACGCCTCCGCCCCAACCGATGGTGGGGGAGGTCCACTCCGAAACCAGCGGCGCAGCAAGACGAACGTCATCGATGAACCAGTAATCGCAGCAGGTGCTGGATCCGGAGGTTTGGTGGAAACGGATCTGGGCGTTGGCGTGGAGTGCAGCGCTTGGGAGGTTCCAGCTGAAGAAGGTCCACGTGTTGTTTGACGCCGGTGAACCGGACACGGTGTGGAGGTTGTTCCAGCTGTTGGACGCGGTGCGGTACTGGATGCGGAGGTCCTCGTTGGAGTCCGGCTCTTCACCGCAGGACGAGGAGCCTTGACGGATCATCACGTGCAGGGGCATGGACGGAACACCAGAGAGGTCGATGCTCGGGGAGGTGGCGTACGTCGAACCTGCGTAGGTTCGGATGGCACCTCCGCTGGAACCGTTGAGGCCACACGCTGGTGAAGTGACCCGCGAGGCGTAACTGTTCGAGAAGGACCACCCCGGCGCGCCGGTGTTGAAGTCCCAGAATTGAGCACCACCCGACCCGACCAGTGCTCCACCGGCGGTGGAGACGCCGTCGGCGATGGCGTTGGGGTTGTTCCAAGCGTCGCTGCCGGTCCAGGAAAATCCGTCTCGGGCGCCATCAACGGAAGGTTCCATGACGACTTCAAGGGAGGTCAGCGGGTTCTGGTTGGGCAGGTCGACCCACGCCGGGTCGGTGGCAGCGTTGGGGCCGACGTCCACGTCAACGGTCGATCCAAGGGTCACTTCAGGTCCGTTACCTCGAGAGGCAGAGGACGGACTCAGCGCCTCGTCGAAAACGGGTGCAGGGACCATCGGAGAAAAACTGGCGAGGATGAACAGCAAAAGCAGGGCGCAGGGCAACCCCCTCCCGCGCGCGTCATCCATAGGGCGAGCCTGCACCTCTCGGGACTTGAATCCTTCACCGTTGGACCGGTTTCGAAAACGAGCGGGGAGAGGTTGAAGACGAGGCCCTTGGTGCTCGGCGCATGCCTCGTCCCTCGCCTGCGGGCGACCTCGATCCGGTGGCCCTCGAAGGGGACCTGCTGAAGCAGTGGGCCGAAGAGGGTGCTTTTCAGGCCTCCATCGAGGCACGGCGCGGCGGCGCGCCCTTCATTTTCCTCGAAGGACCGCCGACCGCGAATGGAAAACCAGGCATCCACCACGTCGTGGCTCGGACCTACAAGGACATCGTCTGCCGCTGGAAAACGATGCAGGGTTTCGTCGTTGAGCGAAAGGGCGGTTGGGACACCCACGGCTTGCCGGTGGAAATCGAGGTGCAGAAGCGCCTCGACCTGATGTCCAACGAGCAAATCGAAGCCTTCGGCATGCAGGCCTTCAACGACGCGTGCCGTGAGTCCGTGTGGACCTACGAACAGGCTTGGCGTGAAATGACGGAGCGCATGGCGTATTGGGTGGACCTCGACGACCCTTACGTGACCCTCGACAACACCTACGTGGAGTCAACGTGGTGGGCCATGAAGCGCATGTTCGACCAAGGCTTGCTCTACCGCGGGCACAAGGTGCTGCCGTACTGCCCGCAAACCGGGACCTCCTACTCCAGCCACGAGGTCGCCCTCGGCTACAAGGAAGTCGAGGAACCATCGGTCTACGTCAAATTCCGACTCGTCGATGACGAGGCTTCCGTTCTCGCATGGACGACCACGCCGTGGACGCTTCCCGGCAACGTCGGCTTGGCCGTCGGGCCGGAGGTCACCTACGTCCGCGTTCGCGTCACAGCGGACCCCGAGGCCTGGGAAGGCGCCGGTGGCGCCACCGTCGGTGAGGAATTGATCCTCGCAGAGGACCTCATGGGCGAGGTGTTGCGCCATCACGTCGAGGTCGTCGAGCGCATCCAAGGCGCCGACCTCGTCGGCCGCGCCTACCATCCACTCTTCCCCGAGGCCGTGCCCCGTGGCGATTCCACCACGGCCTGGACGGTGCTGTCGGCCGATTGGGTCACGACCACAGACGGTACGGGTGTGGTCCACACCGCCGTCATGTACGGTGAAGACGACTACCACCTCGGGATGGAAGCCGGCTTGCCCGCGCACCACACCGTCGGCATGGACGGCGCCTTCGTCGAAGGCGTCCATCCCGAACTCGACGGGCGTTACGTCAAGTCGTGCGACGAGGACATCATCCGGCTGCTCGCTTCCGACGGTGGACCGGGCAACAACGGCGCCGCCTCGGGCGTGCTCTACCGTGAGAAGGCCTACCTCCACGACTACCCGCACTGCTGGCGCACCGACCATCCGCTGCTCTACTACGCGATGGACAGCTGGTTCGTGCGCATGACCGCGGTCAAGGACCGCCTGCTTGCCTTCAACGATCAAGTCGAATGGGCCCCCGATTGGGTCGGCGAAGGACGCTTTGGCGAGTGGCTTCGCAACGTCAAGGACTGGGCCATTTCCCGTGAGCGCTACTGGGGTACGCCCCTGCCGGTGTGGCGCAGCGAAACCGGCGAAATGCTGTGCGTCGGCTCCATTGCCGAACTTCAGGCCGAGGTCGAGAAGGCCAACGCCGCCGGTTTCGAGAACCCGGCCTGTCCCGACGATGTGGACCTGCACCGACCCGTGGTGGACGCGTTCACCCTCGTCAGCCCGACCGGCCTGCCGATGCAGCGCGAACCCTTCGTGATGGACTGCTGGTTCGACTCGGGCTGCGCGCCCTTTGCGCAGTGGCACCACCCCTTCGACGGTGGCGAGCGTTTCGACGCCAGTTTCCCCGTGGACTACATCTGCGAAGGCGTGGACCAAACGCGCGGCTGGTTCTACACGCTGCTCGCGGTCTCCACGACCGTCTTCGATTCGCCCGCCTACAAGCGCTGCTTGTCGCTTGGGCTCATCCTCGACGCTGAGGGCAAGAAGATGTCCAAATCCCGCGGCAACATCGTCGACCCCTGGGACCACTTCAACCGCGAAGGGGCCGACGCCACGCGCTGGTACATGGTGACCGCCGGAGCGCCGTGGAACCCGCTGAAGTTCGATTCAAACGGCGTGCGTGAGACCTACGCGAAGATGTTCCTCACCCTGTGGAACGTCTACAAATTCCACGCCGATTACGCCGCACTGGACGGCTACGATGCCGAGACCTCCGAGCCGATGGACGTCGCGGACCGACCCGCACTGGACCGATGGATCCTCTCGCGTTTGGCCACCGTGGCTCAGGCCTATCACGAGGGCTTCGTCACTTGGGATTACCACAAGGCCTGCCGTGAACTGGAGGATTTCGTCGTCAACGACCTGTCCAACTGGTACGTCCGCCGCAGCCGCCGTCGTTTGTGGGACGGCGCCCAAACCGTCGACAAGCTCGCGTGCCAGCACACCCTCCACGAGGTGTTGACCACCGTATGCCGCCTCGTCGCTCCTGTGGCGCCCTTCATGGTCGACGTCATCCACCGCAACCTGACCGGCGAAGCGGTGCATCAGGCCGCTTGGCCTCTGGGCGTCCCCGGCGGCCTCGAAGGCGCAACCGCCGACGCGTGGGATGCGGACGCCGAAGCCGCGACGGCCAACCTGCCTCCGCAGGATGCCTCGCTCGAAGCGACCATGGCGCTGGTGCGGGAACTGGCCGAAACCGGCCGACGCATCCGCGTGGACGCCAACCGCCGTCAACGCTTGCCGTGCCGCGAAGGCTGGATCGTGGCCGGTCCTGACCTCTCCGCCTTCCACGACCTCTTGGAAGAGGAACTGAACGTCGAGGCCATTCAGGCCGAGGCGGATTTGGACCGCTTCCAGCGCCTCGTGCTCGCGCCGAACTTCCGCGCCCTCGCACCCAAGGCGCGCCAAGCGGTGAACGACATCGCGAACGCCATCAAGAACGCCGAGGATCCAGAAGCGATGCTCACCGAGATCAACGCCGGTTCCTGCACCATCGAGGGCGTGGCCATCACCCCAGAAGACGTCGAAGTTCGGCGCACAGAACGCGAAGGTTTCGCGGCCATGACGCTCAACACGCAGGACGGTGAAGCGCAGGTCAGCCTCGTGCTCGACATGGCGGAAACGCCCGCGTTGCTCAGCCGTGGCCTGGCCCGCGACATCACCCGACGCGTGCAGGCTCGCCGCAAAGCGCTGGACTTGGCCATCGAAGCGACGATTTCCCTGCAGGTCTGGACGACCAATGCTCCCGACCTCGCCTCGGAGGACCGCCAGTACATCGCCAGCGAAACGCGCGCCGCTGAAGCCGTGTTCCACGACGTGGGTGACGCTCCCGCCGAAGCGGAAGGCTTCGAGGTGGACGGCGCCACGGTCCACGTGCTTGTCGTCGAGGCCTGAGCGTGCGCGTGGTCAGCCTGGTCCCCAGTTTGACCGAGACCCTGTTCGACCTTGGCTTGGGCGTGGACCAATTGGCCGGGCGCACCCCGTGGTGCATCCATCCCGAAGCAGCCAACGACGTTCCCGTGGTGGGCGGCACGAAAACGCCGAACCTGAACAAAATCCTCGATGCCCGTCCTGACGTGGTGGTCCTCGACCGCGAGGAGAACCCGAAAGCAGTGCACGACGCGCTTGTGGAACAGGGCGTGAGGGTGGTGGTCTCCACCGTTGAACACCCTGCGGAGGTCCCTGCCTTGTTGCGGGAACTCGGCGAAGCGGTCGGTCGCACGGAGGACGGCGAGCGCTTGGCCAAGGCCACCGAAACCGCACTCGCCGGGCAGCCCTCAACAGAGAACCCCGGCCCCCGCGTGGCCCCGATGATTTGGCACGAGCCCCTCATGGCCGTGGGACCACGACGCTATGCTGGAGCCTTGTTGGAGGCGATGGGGTGGACCGTGCCGGACCTCGATCCTGAAGGCAACGGATACCCCGTGGTCACGCCGGAGTTGCTTGTGGAACACCGCATCGAAGGCCTGCTGTTGTCCAGCGAACCCCATGAGTTTGCCTTGGAGGAAGGCGAGGCCATCGCCGATGCCGTCGAGGCTTTGGGCGCCGCGCGACCGTGGTGCAGGCTCATCGACGGCGAGGCGCTCACCTGGTTTGGATCACGCACGCATCGTTCGCTCGAAGGGGCAGAACTCCAGCCTTGACGGCTCAATTCGTCTCGCCTGCGTCCTCGTCTCCTTCGACAGGATCCTTCTTTTCCAAAACGGCCTTCAGCTCAGCGAATTTCTTCGGGCTTTGCACCTTGAGGAACGCAAGGTATTCTTCCGTCGTTTCGAACTCGATGGGCATGACGAAAATCTCCTCGCATTCCTGGCACTGGTAGCGCTGCCCGGTCATGAAACCCATGTAGGGATAGACCTGAACGCCGAAGCAATTTGAGCAGATACGAAACGAAGCCATGCGGGCACCCAATAC
>CAXRAI010000046.1:0-7066 GCA_964228865.1 Salinimicrobium sp.
CCTGACGGAGGGCCGGAGGGTGGTCCAGAAGGAGGGCCGCTGGGTGGACCGGAGGGTGGTCCAGAAGGAGGGGCGCTGGGCGGGCCGGAGGGTGGTCCAGAAGGAGGGCCGCTGGGTGGACCGGAGGGTGGTCCAGAAGGAGGGGCGCTGGGCGGGCCGGAGGGTGGTCCAGAAGGAGGGGCGCTGGGCGGGCCGGAAGGAGGACCTCCGGAGGGCCCCGGAGAGGAAGTGGCCGGAGGAGTCGACGGTGGCGTGGGCGGGGTGGGAGCCACGTCGACGGGGGCTGGTGTGGGCGGGGGTTCGGCAGCGGTCACGGTCGCCTTGGGCGTCGGCGTGATCGGGGAAAGCAAGGGGTCTGCAGCAGGAGCCTCGGGCTCGGGAGTGGGGGGAGCCGGTGCGGCCACGACCGGGGCCAACAGAGGATCGACGGCCGATGCAGCCGGTGCTGAGGCCGGAGCCGGTGGTGTGCCCCCTCCCGCCCAAGGAGGGGTCTTCGGGCCTTCCTCTTCCGCATGACCAAAGGTGCCTGCGGAACGGATGGTGGTGGCGCCGCCTTGGGCATTTTCCGCGCTGAACTGCGTCATCTGCACGCTCGATGCATCGATGAGACCTCGTTCTGCCACTTGGCCGAATTCATCGAGTTGTCCTTCAAACGCCCCAGAAAACAGGCTTGACCCCATGGCGTTGGCCAACTTACGGCCTTTCTGGGCTTCGAATTCCATGTCGCAGGCGAAGGGTCCAAGCTCAACGACGCCAGACATGGTGTTCGCGGTGAACGACCACTCGCCGTGGTCGAGATGAAGATGGAAACGGAGGCTGCGCTGGGCACCAGGGCCGAGGGAGCTGATCGGCACCAGCGGCCCGACTTCCTTTCCTTCGGAGGTGACCACCCGAACATCGAGGCCACCGAGGGGGACGGCGGCTTCGTTGACCAACACGACCTCGATGTCGAGGACGTCCTCGTCGTCGTCGTCAATCTCCATTCGGACCGACTGAAGTTTGGCTTCGATGGAAGCCACGCGCGCGCTGTGTTCTTCCGCCATGCGTGGAGAGAGGGCCACGCCGTACTTGAATGCGGTGCTGATGAGACCTCACCGAAGGCCGTGCCTCGTTTCTGATGGCAGGGACCAATCCACCGCCGCCACCGTGTGGTGAGCGCGGTCCACGCCTGTACGGTACTCGGCTGCAACCGAACGGGCCTTCCACAGGTCACGTGCACCGAACCAAAACCAACCGATGAAGGGGATCAGGTAGCGAAGTTTGGCGGCGGCTCGTGGCCCCCAGTGGTCCTCTGGAAGCAAGGTGCCGTCGTCGTGGACCAGCGCGATGCGGAAGGCACGCTGACCAAGGGAGCGCCCATAGGCTCGTCCGGTGTACTTCCAGTACAACCAGAAGGCTCCGAAAAACAAGGCCCAACTGACGATGTAACCCGCCACGACGCGAGCATCGAAAGCATCGAGCGCGAAGACGTTGGTGGACAACATCAGCAGGAGTTGCTGCCCCGAGAGAAAGTGAAGCAACAGACTCAGCACGATGACGTCGGTCATGAAGGCGGCTGCACGACGCCAGACCGGCGCGATGAGCATCCCTTCCGGCGCCGTCGCAAGGGCTTGTTGAGCAAGCGTCCCTCCGCCCGGGTTGAGGCTGATGGGGGACGCCATGGAACGGCCTCGCGCCGCCCCCTGTTGAAGATGTGCCTCAACCTCGGCCGACGTGCCAAGCCATCAGGCCGAGTTCTTCGGCCCAATCCAACCACGCCCGCCAGGTGCCGTCGCGTTGGAGGGTCTGAGGGTGTCCGACCATGACCAAACCACGTCGGGCCCGTGTGATGGCCACGTTGAGGCGCCGCCGGTCGGACAAGAATCCGATCTCGCCCCGAGCGTTTGCACGGACGGTGCAGAACACGATGACCTCTTTCTCACGGCCTTGGTAGCCGTCAACGCTGCGCACCTCGAGGCCGTGGAACCGGCCGCCTTCGTCAAGACCACCGCCCTCATCGAAAAGGTCCGTCAACACACGGACTTGAGCGGTGTATGGGGTCACGACGCCGATGTCCATGCCTTCGAGGTCGCCTGCCGCGAGCAGGTCGCTGACGATGCTGAAGGTGGCTGCGGCCTGATCGCGGTTGGCCTTCGACGCCCCTTCTGCGTCCAGCTCTTCCTCGCCGTCCACAGGCACGAAGGCCACTGGACGGTCCCAGTCTGGCCACAGAAAACCCGCAGGCGGAGGACGTTCCGACCGCTCGCAACCGTCCTCGAGACGTCCTTCGTAGAAGCGCGCACCGGGAAATTCCCGAATGCTGGGGTGCATGCGGTATTGTGTGGTGAGCATGTGGGTCGGCAAACCGAGTTCGATCAGGCGTTCAAACAACGAACGCCCAAGCCCACCCTCTGCGGCGCGGTCCGAGAGGACCGTCGGGGGGAGTTGGCGATGGTCGCCCACCAACACAAGATGCCTGCAGCCGCGAACGATCGGCACCAAACTGCTTGGTTCACTCGCCTGCGTGGCTTCGTCCACCAACACAATGGGAAATCGACGCGACCCGAGGATGCGATGGCCTGAACCCACGGTCGTGGCGCAGACGACTTCCGCTTCATCGAGCAAGCCATCGACCATCTGCCGCTCCAAACGCTGCATTTCTCGGCGTTGCATGGAGAGGTCCTTGTGGGCCAAACCACGTTCTTTGCCACGAAGCCCTGAGATTCCCCGCTTCAGCGCGTCGTGTTCATCGCGCAGCGCCGCCAAATCTTCCTGCAGGGGATGGTGTTCCAAACGGGCGTCCAAGGTGGCCTCGCGCAACGAAGCACGGACTTTGACGGGTTGGCCGATGCGCACAGCGTTCACGCCCGATTCGAGCAATCCCTCGAGGAGATTGTCCACCGCGACGTTGGATTCTGCCGTGGCCAGAATGGGCCCGCGCCCCTGCGCAGCCATCGTCGAAAGGAGGTGCACCGCCGTGTGCGTCTTTCCTGTACCCGGTGGACCTTGAATCAAGGTCAGGCGCTGTTGGAGGGCCGCCTCCACCGCGGCGGATTGGGACGGATTGAGCCGCCCCGCAGGGTCGTTGCGAAGGCGGCGAAGACGGCCGCCGATGCCAGGGGGCGAGGCAGCCGAGGCTTCAGGGTCGTGCACTTGACCGAGCAGAAGGTCCCGAAGGGGCGTGCCGTCATCCGCTCCAGCGTCATGCAATCGGAGCAGAGCGTCGGCCATTCGATCGTGGGCGACGCGGTTGGCTCCACGGTC
The DNA here is from genome assembly GCA_964228865.1 of Salinimicrobium sp. GTDB lineage: Archaea > Thermoplasmatota > Poseidoniia > Poseidoniales > Poseidoniaceae > MGIIa-L3. The sequence goes on from CAXRAI010000046.1 coordinate 3,244, forward strand.
AAGGCGCCAGACTCCCTCACGGACGCCCTTCGGGCGCTCGCCCACAACCACACGGACCCGGGTCGGCCCCCGGTCAAGCACCAAGCCCTCGACGGTCTTCTCACCCCACGGCCGTGTGCGGCTAAGGATGACCATGTCCCCATGAGAAAAACGATGCACGGGGAGACGACCTCCATCCCTGGCCTCAAACACAAGGATGGGGTCGCCAAAGAGTCGCCCGCGCTGGCGTGCCTTGAGGTCGTACAAGGTCAACCCGGCCTCGACCAAACGGGATTTGCTCCAATGGCGCCAACGCTCCTCGACGCTGGACAATTCATCTTCGAGTTCTTGGCCGATGAGGTGTGTAAACCGCTCAAGGTGGTCCTGCCCACGGTCCCATCGAACAGGTGCGGGACCGTCCTCAACCTCCCTCGGCTTTGGGGTTTCACGGGACCGGCTGTCCATCCGCCGGACGCCTCCCCGCTTGCTCATGCTACGGCCATCCCGGGGGGGTTTGAGGCTCTGCCGACCCTCGGACGGGGAAGGACGAGGATTAAACCAGAGCCATATGCCCGGCGAAAAGAGGTTGCCTCATGTTTAGGCGGCGGAAGAAGGAGCAGCAGGTGGAAGGTGCCTGCACCTTCTGCGGATTCGTCCCGGATGTGCCGAGTTCGGTGTGCCCTCAGTGCTACTACGAATTCGACAAGTCACCTCGCGACCAAGGTTCGCGCCCAGACGTGGGTGACCAGGCCGACATCCTTGCCTTGCTGGAGGCCGAACCCACGGCCATGCACGATGAGGGTCCCATGGTGGAAGCGGTGTTGACCATGGATGAGGTCACCGTGGACGTCCCCGACTTTGAGGCCCCTCCGCCCGTTGACGAAGAACAGGAGGTCATCGGCGAGCATGAATTCATGGACGCATCGGGCCCAACGCTGAACGAAACCAAGGCGTATGAAGCCGAAGAAGAAGCCACGCTGGAGCCTTCGGACGTGCGCGCCGAGGCTGGAACCTTCGAGATGCCGGAGCATGACCCGTTGGAGGACATCGCAGAACCCGTGCCCATGAACATCGGAGGATTGCACTCGCCCACCGTCCAGAAGGAGCGTGATGAGGACCTGACGGGCCACACCGATCCTCTGCCGGAACTCCCTGATCTGGACGCCATCGATGAGCCAGCGGACGTCTCGACCACGGTTGAACAAACACCGCCCCCCGCCATCGCGCCTCCAGATTTGCCCGACGTGGACGCTCTGGAGGAAGCCCCTCCCGTCGTTCAGCCCGCTCCACCGGTCCAGCACCCTGAACGTTGGATGCCATGGACGGCGAAGGAAACGTGGAGCCTCGCTGCAGCACAAACGGCCCTTGTACCGATTTTCGAAGCGGTTGGGGCTGGACAACTCCAACGCGCTGCGGCGGACTTGGACCACATTGGACCGCACCTTCCTGACGATTTGGACCTGATTTACCACGTTGGCCTCCTGCTCAAACAGTTGGGCCGACCCGAGGCCCTCGAAACCTTGCTTGTCCGAGCATCGGCCGCTCAACCTGACGATGCGCGCGTGCACGCCGCCGTCCATCATCTGAGGTGATCCCATGGAAACCCCCACCCTCCACGCTGACGGCGGGCTGGTGTTGCGCCCAATTTCCAGCGGCGACCTGCCCGACCTGTTGGAGAGTTACCAAGAGTCGCCTGAGGACGGTCAAACCGCCCTGCCGTGGATGTATCCACGCAACGTGGCCGAACAATTGGGCGACTTCGTGCGGGACATCCTCCGTAGCGCGGAGGAGGACCGAATCCATTTCTGGTCGATTCGATTGGACGACAAGCACGTGGGGACCATCGGCCTCGGCGATGAACTCCAACTCGATCTGAGCAGTTGGAGCCTTGGTTACTGGATTCGAGTTGGCCATCAAGGCCAGAGGATCGCAAGCCGGGCCATCGATGCCGTCTTTGCATGGCTCAACGAACGGGGCGTCGAAGCGGTCGTCGAAGTGGCCGTCCATCCGCACAACGGACCAGGGCTCGCCACGGCCCGCTCCCTCTGCAGCCGTTGGGGAGGCACACCGCTTGACGACTTCGTCGGCATTGACTTCGGCGGCCGCACCATCCCTCACCACCTTCACCTCATCCAAGTTGGAGGCGGCGAGGCGTGAGCCGCACGTGGTTGACCGTGGACACCGACGATGCCCATCACCGTCCTTGGCGGCAGGGGCATCCAACACGAAGCAAGGACCCCTCCGGTCAACAGACGCCGCGCAAGCCGAGTGCATCGTGGCTTTCAGCCATCGAATCCTTTGGCGCTTGGGTTCAGCGCACAGGTCACGCGGTCACGGTGTTCGTCATTCAAGACCAGTTGGAGCATCCCGATGCCCGCAGGGCATTGCTTGACCTTGCGGCACGTTGTGGGCCATTGTTGACCTTCGCCAGCCACGGCACCAGCCACCGTGCTTGGGGCGCCTGGCCTGAAGACGCCGTTGGCCTTACGGCCGCGGTGAAACAATCCCTTGCCGCCAACGCCGAAGCCTTTGGCGAGCAAGCTCGGCCTTGGTTCCGTGCACCGTCGGGCTACGTCGCGCCGTGGATGGCTCAAGCCCTTGCAGAGGCAGGCGTGGCCGTGGATTCTTCGGTCAACCCCTCGCGCTTGGTTCGCCGGAAGGCGGGACCCACACGTCGGTGGTCCGACGTCATGGACGCCATGGATCGAGCCCATGTGGTGGAACGACCGTGGCACGTGCACCGGGGTTGGCCGGTCTGTGGCCCTGCCCTGCACCTGCCCGGTCTGGCCGGGCGCGCACGACGAGCGTGGCGTAACCTTCCCCACGTGCTGGACGCAGCGGACGTGCGAAACGCAGTAGAGGGGCGTGATGAACTGACTACGGTGTACTGGCATGTGGCCGATCACGTGCGGCGCAACGGCCGCTGGGAGCCGCCGCTCAAATCGACGTGACGTCGTCAACGTCCTCGAGACCGAGCGAATCCAACACCTCGGCGTGGAGTTTCACGTCAACTTCACCCGCACGAGCGAGGGCTGAGAGGGTGTCGAGGACGATCCGATCGGCATCGACGCCATAGAAACGACGCAGGTTCTCACGGGTGTCGGAACGACCGAACCCTTCGGTGCCCATCACGTGGAAGGAGCCGCCGACCCATGGGCGGATGAGGTCTGGAATCGCCGCCATGTTGTCGCTGACCGCCACGGTCACCGGCACTTTACCGTCGAGCTGTTCGCTGACCCAACTGGTTCGAGGCTCCTCGCTGGGATGCCGCGTGTTCCAGGCCTCTGCTTCCATCGCCTCACGACGCAATTCGCCGTAGGACGTGGCCGACCAGACCTCGCACGCCACGCCGAGTTCGCGGAGCCGGGCCGCAGCAGCCTCGGCTTGCGGCAGTATGGAGCCAGAGCCGAGCAAGCGGACCAGCGGAGCCTCGTCGGCTTCGATGCGGTGCAGGCCTCGGAAGATGCCCTCGTCGGCGTCCTTCGCCTTGGCGGGCATCACGAAATTCTCGTTGTACGCGGTGATGTAGTAGATGACGTCCTTGTCTTCACCGTGCATCTCCTCCATGCCGCGCTTGATGATGGCCGCCATCTCGTAGGCGTAGGCCGGGTCGTAGGCACGCACCGCCGGATTGGACATGGCGATGAGCAACGAATGCCCGTCCTGATGCTGCAGGCCCTCGCCGTTGAGCGTGGTCCGGCCCGAGGTGGCACCGATCAGGAAGCCGCGGCAGCGGCTGTCGGCGGCCGACCAGACGAGGTCCCCGATGCGTTGGAACCCGAACATGGAGTAGTAGATGTAGAACGGTACGGTGGCCGTCATCTGCGTGGCGTACGACGAGAAT
>CAXRAI010000047.1:0-3971 GCA_964228865.1 Salinimicrobium sp.
ACCTTCGCTGGTGTTGAGGTAGACGAAGAGGTCCGCACCCTCTTCCGTAGCAGAGAGGTCGGTGCCTTCCCAGCCAAAGGAGAGGTGGGTGTCGTTCCAGGTCAGATGGAGGCTGACGCCGTTGGCGTCGGTGCCCATCAAAGTGTCCGCAGACCAATCGCTCAGATCACCGTCCACCTCCACGTCGTCCGGTGTTGTTCCGGCCACCATGGAAAGCAGCATTGATGAGAGAAATAAGGCCGACAAAAGAACAGATTTACCGCTCCGGCGCCATGTCTCGGCCATGAAACCTCGATGCGCTCGATTTGACAAGGATTTCCCCCCTGCGTATTGGTTAAAGGACGGCAGCACGGGCCGAAACCTACCCCACCTGAGGACCGCCCATGCCCGTTGCTTACCTGTCTGCAGAAATCGGCCTTCACTCCGATTTGCACACGTATTCAGGAGGCCTTGGCGTGTTGGCCGGAGACCACGTCAAGTCGGCTGCAGACGCCTCCATTGATTTGGTCGGTGTCAGCCTGCTGTACCGCCAAGGCTACGGGCGCCAACACCTCGACTCGGCCGGCAACCAGACCGAAACCTACCCTGAAATCAATCCACACGACCACCTTCAGGACACCGGGGTGGAAATCACCCTCCCGCTTGACGGAGAAACACTTCATGCAAAGGTCTGGTCGACGGACCTTGCCGGTGCTCGTGGCGGCTCAGTGTCCGTGTACTTCCTCGACACGCGCCATGAAGAAAACACGCCCGAACACGCGCGCCTCGGTGACCGCCTGTACGGCGGCGACCACCTGATGCGCATTCGACAGGAGTACCTGCTCGGTGTGGGCGGCGTACGCGCCCTTGCCGCGTTAGGCATCCCCATCGACGGACTCCATCTCAACGAAGGACACTGCACCTTCGCCGCGCTTGAGATGCTCCGCCGAGGCTGGAACCGTGATGAATTGGCAGAACGCACCCTCTTCACCACCCACACACCCGTGCCCGCAGGGCACGATCGCTTCCCGTGGACCGATGTTGAAGCCGTGCTTGGCGACCTGCTTCCACCTGACGCGAAGGCCCTGAGCGGTGACGACGTGACCTGCTCCATGAGCCACCTCGGCATCGCCTTGGCCGGTGCTGTAAATGCCGTGTCGAAGCTGAACGCGGACGTGGCGATGACGATGTTCCCCCACGTGACGATCCATCCCATCACCAACGGTGTGCATCACTTGACCTGGACCGGGAAAGCAACGGCGGACCTGTTTGATGCCCACATGAGCGGATGGAGGACCGACCCCCACTCCCTCCAGTCAGCCACGTCCATTCCGACCGGTGCACTCCGCACCTCCCGCGAGCAGAACCGTGCCGCGTTGCGCGACCTTGTCCTTGCCTCAACGGGCGTGACCCTGCACGCCGACCGCTTGACCATCGGTTTTGCACGGCGTTTTGCGACCTACAAGCGCGCCAACCTCGTGTTCGCCGACCTCGAACGCCTTCGTCGCATCGGTGGGGGAAAGATTCAGTTCGTGTTTTCCGGCAAAGCCCATCCCAAGGACATGCAAGGCAAGGGCCTCATCCGGTCCGTCTTTGAAGGAGCGGAAGCTGTGGCAGACGACATCCCCGTGGCCTTCATCGAGGATTATTCCATGGCCACCGGCCTGGCGATGACCAGCGGCGTCGACGTGTGGCTGAACAACCCCATTCGACCGATGGAAGCCTCTGGCACCAGCGGCATGAAGGCAGCCATGAACGGCGTCCCAAACCTCAGCATCCTCGACGGATGGTGGCCCGAAGCCTGCATCCACGGCGTGAACGGCTGGGCCATCGGAGCGCAAGAAGACGACCGTGACGACGAGCGTGACGTGAACGCCCTCTACACCGTGCTTGAGCACGAGGTCCTGCCGATGTGGACGGGCGACCGCGAGGCGTGGGACGACGTGATGCGTCACGCCATGGTGGCCAGTGCTGGCTTCACGGGCCACCGCATGATTCAGGATTACATGCACTTCTACGGTCAGTTTCGTGGCTGAGGTGGCCCGATGCTCGGTCAGCGGCGCACCGGCATCCTTTGCCACCTGACCAGCCTGCCCGCGCCCCATCTCGGCCAAGACGGCGCACATCGCTTCCTCGACGTCTTGCACGACATGGGCGTAGGCGTCTGGCAAGTGCTTCCGATTCATCCACCCGATCCTCACGGCAGCCCCTATGCCTCCCCCTCTGCCTTTGCCGGCTGGTCGGCCTTGATCGACCCGGCCGCCGAGGCGGTCACGGACGATGAGGTGAAGGATTTCCTCGCGGCCGAGGGCGACTGGGCCATCGACGTTGCGCGTTTTTCGGTGCTGAAGAACATGCACGACGGCGCACCGTGGACGGCGTGGCCGTCACCATTCCGTGACCGGGTGCCCGAGACCATCGTACGCCTCGACGAAGATCATGCGGCCGCCATCCACGACGTGGTGCGTGGACAGGTGCAGTTCAACCGTGATTGGATGCGGATGCGGGCAGCGGCCGCAGCCCGCGGCATTCACCTCTTTGGCGACATCCCGTTCTTCGTCGCTCATGATTCGGCGGACGTGTGGGCGGCGCCCGACCGCTTTTTGCTGGACGCCTCGGGCAAGCCAACCGTCGTGTCTGGCGTTCCACCGGATTATTTCTCAGAGGACGGCCAACGCTGGGGCACCCCGCTCTACGATTGGACGGTGCATATCGCCGAGGATTTCTCGTGGTGGCGCCGCCGCATGCAACGCATGTTCGACTTGTTCGATATGGTCCGCATCGACCACTTCCGCGCCGTCGATTCTGCGTGGGCCATTCCTGCTGACCAACCTACGGCCCGCGATGGCGCGTGGACGCCGGGCCCAGGCGACGCCCTCCTCGAGGCCATTCAGGCCCCAGAGGGCAAGCACCTCGTGGCTGAAGACCTCGGCATCATTCCCAAAAGCGTCCTCGACTTGCGCGACCGACACGGATTGCCCGGCATGGCCGTGTTGCATTTTGCTGACGAGCAGCCAATGAACCTCCACCGTCCAGAACATCATACCGAGAACACCGTCGTGTACACCGGCACGCACGACAACGACACCACGGTCGGGTGGGGGCAGCGCCCCCTGGAGGACGTCCTGAGCGATGCACTCGCGTCCCCGGCATGCCTCGCCGTCGTTCCGCTTCAGGACGTCTTGGGCCTCGGGAGCGAGGCCCGCATGAACACGCCGGGCACCGTGGACGGCAACTGGCGCTGGCGCTTCGCATGGGACGCCCTCAACGGGCCGGACGTCGTCCGGTTTCGCGCGGCCGTGGCCGCCCATCGCCCGTCATGAGGCCGTGCGCCGGATGGCCCAGGACAGACCCATCAGGACAAGGCCAAGGAGCAAAGCACCGCCCACGGTGCCCAGCGAGCCGAGAAGGTCCGCCATGGCGTTGTCGTCCTGTTCGTTTGGTTCAGCAGGATCAGATGGCGTGACGTCATCCTCACCACCGGTTTGGCTTCCATCGGGCGTCGTGACGCCAGGGTCTGGGAAGGTACACGACGCGTCGTCCACCGTTGCATTGGCGTCGAAATTGGTGGCGTTCGTGTCCATGCACCCTGGTACCTCTGCTGGTGGGGAGGTGCACGACCCGTCATCCGTGGTCGCGTTCGCGTCGTAATTGGTGGCGTTGGCGTCCATGCACCCTGGGACATCGACAGGTGGGTAGGTGCACGATCCATCGTCGCTCGTCGCGCTGCCGTCGTAATTCGTGGCGTTGGCGTCCGTGCATCCGGGGACATCGACAGGCGGGTAGGTGCAGGAACCGTCGTCCAGCGTTGCAGCGGGGTCGTGGTTGTCCGCCGAGGAATCGGTGCATCCTGGGACGTCAACGGGCGGGTAGGTGCAGGATCCGTCGTCCACGGTTGCGGCCGGGTTGTGGTTGTCTGCTGCAGGATCGGTGCACCCCGGAACATCGGCAGGCTGGGTTTCGTTTCCTGTTTCGTTGGAAGAAAACACGCT
>CAXRAI010000048.1:0-31989 GCA_964228865.1 Salinimicrobium sp.
TTGTCCCATCATCTCACCTCATTGTTCCACCATGCGCTCGATGAGCGCACCGATTGCATCGCCACGGGGGCCGAGGGCTCCGCCGTTGACGTGAGAACGCTTGATGCCGCCCCAGCCCTTCGACCCGCGGGGCGGGTGAAGGCGGAAAACGCGCTTCATGTTGGGCACGTCCTTCACCGTGCCTTCGCCCGAGGCGATGGCGGTAGCCATGGCCCCGATGTCGGCGTGGACGCCGCCTTCAGCGACGGCCTCGTCGGTGAGGGGAGCACCGCCAACCATGCGACCGCGGTGGCGGAGCATGGACTCAACCGTGCCTTGGTCGGCTTCGCCCCAGGTGATGTAGTCCTTGGCCTTCTGAAGCATGCCGCGGTACTGGTCGTTCTTGGGGATGATCACCGCGTGGTTCACGCGGGTGAGGTTCAGGTGGTGCATGGTCTCACGGATGGACCGCTCGACCTTCACGTCGCTTCGAACTCGAACAACAATCCAACTCATCAAATCGCCCTCCCGTAAGTGATGTGGAGACGCTCGCGCTGCTCCTGGGTGACCCGGGTGGTGTTCAGCGCCTTGAGGGCGTTGAAGGTGGCCGCGGCGTAGTTGATGGTGGTGCGGGTTTGGCCGCTGGTGCGCGACAGCACGTCGCTGACACCGGCCAGCTGCAGGACACGCTTGCCGGTTTCACCGATGACCAAGCCCTTGCCTGCGGCGGCGGGCATGAGGGTCACCCGGGTCGAGGCGGAGCGGCCCTTGACCTTGAACGGCACCGAGGTACCGGGTCCGGCCGAAGATTCCCACGATCCGTTGCCGCGCTGGACGCGGATGAGGTTGAGCTTCGCAGCGGTGATCGCCTTCTCGATGGCCTTGGGGACTTCCTTGGCCTTGGCCATGCCGAGACCGACGTAGCCGTCCTTGTTGCCGACGCAGGCCATGACGTTGAACCGGACACGACGACCGGAGTCGGTCATGCGCTGAACCATGTTCACCTTGATCACGTCGTCCTCGAGACCGGGCAAGAGGGCGTCCACGACCTGGACTTCACGGATGGGCAGACCGCTGGCAAGGGCCTGTTCGTAGGACACGATCTCACCGGCCATGACCTTCTGGCCGAGCCGGGTGCGGGGCTGCCACTCGCGGAGCGCGAGCAGGGGGTCAGGACCGCGGCGGCGGCGGCGGCGTGGGCCGTCTTGAGGTGCTTCTTCCTGGGGGGCGAAGGCCTGCAGGAGGCCGGGAGCCATGTTCTGGATGGGGGTCTCTTCGCTCATGTTCAGTACGCCTCCTCAATGGTGGTGCGGCAGGCTTCCACCTTGTCCGCGATGGATTCGTCGATGTGTGCGCCGTTGACGCGGTCATCGTCGGGGAGCACGTCCTCGCCGTGTGGGACCTCAAGACCGGCATCGACCATGCCGCGCAGAGCGGCGTAGACGCGGTTGCCAGGGGTGCTGGCAGCGAGCCCGATGTCGAGCACGGCTTCGTCGTGACCGGCCGCAAGGGCCGCCTTGCCGAGGGCAAAGCCGACGAGGTAGGAAGCCGGGACGGACTTCTTGGAGAGGTCCGCAGGCCAACCGTAGCGCGAGGTAAGGTCGCTTCCGGTCACGGTCGCGACCACGACGTCACCGTCCTTGTGGTACGAGGTGATCTGCGCGGTGGTACGCGTGTTGGACACGCGAACGACCGCACGAGGCATCCCGCTCTTGAGCAGGCGGAGGCGGCGGCGGTAGTCGGTGGTGGCCGACAAACGGCGGCGGAAGATGGTACGACGACGTGTGTGCTGCATCAGGCCTCACTCTCCTTGAATTGGACGCCTTCGACGCCCATCTGGGTGCGCATGTGCGCAATGGATCGGTAGGAACCGCCCTTGGCTTTCAGGTAGTAGTGGCGGTAGCCGGCGGCGTCGAGGGTTCCTTCGGTGCGGAGCTCCTTCAGGACGCGGCGCTGCGCGCGGATGGTCCGCATCCAGCGGTTCTTGCGTGGGTTGCGCGCGTTCGCGGTACCCTGTCGCTTCCCCTGTCCCTTGCGGCGACCCTTGCGCTTTTGTTCGAGACGAACGCGGGCGCGAGCACGGGACGTGCCCTTCACCGGCTTGGCCTTGATGATGCCTTGATCGATGAATTCGCGGATGTCCTCGGTCTGCACGGCGCTGGCGACCATGTCGATGTAATCGGAGTTGATCCACACGCGGTGGACACCGCATCCGAGGATCTTGGCAGCAAGGCGCTTCTGGTTGGTCAACTGCATCAGGCATCCCTCCGACGGTTGAGCACGCGGATGCCGAGTTCATCGGCACGGGCGTGGATGGTGGCGCGCTTTCGACCGCCGACGGCGGAACCGATGCGGGCGGCTTCGACGGCGGGGTCGATGGCGTCGAGGTCGGCCACGTTGTGGACCATGACCTCGGAGAATCCGCTGGGGTGCAGGCCACGTGCGGCCGCGACCTTGCCGTGACCGACGCGAACAAGCGAACCGCGGTACTTGAAATTGCGACGTTGCTTGTTGTCCATACCCTTGGGCTTGCGCCATCCGGAGCGGGACAAGCGGGCATAGCGGAACCATTCGGTTCGACGGAAACTGGGGGTCTTGGCCTTCTGGGCCGCACGCAGGGCCAGGGCCTCGCGGGTGGCATCGTCGAGCACGGGCTTCTGACGCGCGGTGTGGAGCTCGTCCTCACCCTCGGCGTCCCAATCGTCGTCCTCCCAGGCGTCGTCCTTGGCCTCGGGGGCCTCAGGAGCGTCCGAGTCCTCCTCGACGGGGGCCGGAGCTTCATCGGCGCCTTCGAGGCGAGCGATGAGGTCCTTCTTGTTCCCGGAGACCGGGAGGTCGCGTTCCTTGAGCAACTCCTTGAGTTGCGCGACGGTCATGCTGCTGAAATCGTCGGACATCTTGATCACTCCTTCGCGATACGGTAGATACCGTCTTGGAACACGCGGCGGTCACGGTTCTTCACCGTGGTGCAGCGCTCGATGTTGGCCGCGGTCTGGCCGACCGCTTCCTTGTCGATGCCGCTGACGATCACGTCGGTCTTGTTCTCAACGCGCACGTCCACGCCGCCGAGGATCGCCGCACGGCGAGGCACGCGCTCACCGAAGTAGTTGTTCACGACGAACTCAGACCCTTCGACCTTCATGGTCATCGGGAAGTGAGAGTAGAAGCAACGCAGGGTGTACGAGAAGCCCTCCGTGACGCCCTTCACCATGTTGTTGATGTGGGCGTTCCATGTACCGGCAAGGGCCTTTTCCTTGCGACGGGGCAGGTCGGTGCGCACCAGAAGACCAGCGCCGTCCTGCAGAAGGCTAACGCGGCTGCTCTGGTACTCACGGGAAAGTTCACCCTTCGGGCCCTTGACGGTCAACACCCCACCCTCGATGGTGGCGGTGACGCCCTCTGGCAGGTCGATGGAATGTTCAATTCGGTCAATCTTCACCATGGTCTCACCTCAATACACGAAGGCCAGGAGTTTGCCGCCGATGCGGGCGTCCTTGGCGTCATAGTGGTTCATCACACCGGAGCTGGTCGAGAGGATGAGGAGTCCGAAATCCTGCGCGGGCAGGTAGCGGGACTCCCACTGCTCGTATTCCTGGCGGCGAACGCTGTGGCGTGGCTTCACGGTGCCACAGCGGTTGATGGCCCCTCGCAGTTGCACCGCGTAGTGGCCACCACGGCCGTCCTCTTCGCGCTCGTACTCACCGACATAGCCGGCCTTTTGCATGATGGAAAGGACGTTGCCAAGCAGCTTGGAAGCCGGGGAAAGGTCAACGGTCATCTTACCGGCCTGTTCAGCGTTGTGAATCTTGACCAGTGCGTCGTTCAGCGGATCGAATTGCATCTCTCATCCCCCTCCTCAGTTCAACTTCCTGAAGCCAATCTCCGGCCCCACGTCTCGGAAACACTGGCGGCAAAGGCGCAGCCCGTGTCGGCGAATCAATCCACGGCGGCGGCCGCAGCGGCGGCAACCGTTGGTTCGACCAATGCGTTCTCCATGATCTCGTGCCATGCTTTTCACTCCTCCATGATGGTCAATCCAAACGTCTCCTTGAACCAGGCGCGGGCCTCGTCCGTGGTGACGCGGTGCTGTTGCCCGACCTTCGCCTTGTGGCGGCGTCGTCGTGAGACGCGATGGCCGGGGCGCTCGAGCACCACCGTGATGTCCATGCCGAAGATGCCGATCTCCGGGTCGTACTTTTGCTCGGGGAAATCCGTGTAGTCGCGGATGCCGAAGGAGAGGTTGCCAGAGCGGTCAAAATTCCAGGCCGGGATGGTGTTCTCACGGACCCAAAAAGCGTCCTTGAGGAAGGCCATGATACGGTCCTGGTCACGCATGGTCACCTTGCAACCGATGGGTGCGCCTTGGCGCACCTTCAGGTCACGGTTCTGGATGCGACCAAGGGTGCGCTGAGGGCGAACACCCGTCACGAGTTCCAGCACCTTCTCGGCGTTGATCAGGCGGTTTCCACCTTCACCGACACCGATGTTGACGGCGACCTTGGTGATGCGAGGCTGCATCATGGGATTGGCGGACTCGCTCACGCAGCCACCTCCGTCGTTGGCAAGTCGGCAGATCCGACGGCAAACACGTTGCCGACGGTGGTGCCGAAGTCATCGAACTGCACCTCGTTGGGCATGCTCGAACGCTTGACGATGTATTCTTTCACCTCGGCAAAGCTGCCAACGTGAACGCCGCCAATGAGGAAGCAACGGGTGCCTTCGGCGAAGACGATGTGCTCCAGAACCTCTTGGTCGGGCAAGGAGATGCGAACAGCGTCGTGGGTCGCGTACAACGAGGCATCGTCCACGAGGAAGTTGCGACCGTCGTGCAAGTTGACTTGGGTCTGGCCGCCCTTGATGGTGGTCTTGCCTTCCACGCGGCACACCTTCCACGCGGCGTCGGACGCGGGGATGGGGCGGTAGCGGAGGCGACCCTTGTGGTCGAGGATGCAGCGGTAGTTGTCCTCACCGAGGGTCAGGACGTCCATGAGGCCCACACTACGGCGGGTCTCCCGGCACACGCGGCCGTCGATCTTGACAAGGCCTTGGTTGAGGATGGCACGAACTTCACGGTTGGTGTTCGCAAGTCCAAGGACGTCGCGGATGATCATGTTGAGGGGCATGCCACGCTCGAGCGAGTGGGCACCGGGCTTGGGCTTAGACACCCAGACGCTGGTCTTCCGAGGAAGAGGCCAACTGCGGGGCATGACGAGGCGCTTCAGGTGGTTCGGACTGGCCATGATGTTCAACTCCTGTTCTCCGTGAGTTTCTGCATGCGCAGCTTGTCGGACTCGTCCAGACGGACAATGACGACGTTGGAGGCGTGCACGGGTACCGCTTCTTCGCGGTTGTCGGACTTGGCCACCGTGACGCCTTCGATCGTGAGCCGACCCGTGTTGGAATCGACGGTCAGCACGACGCCTTCGGTCGCACCGTCGTGGCGCTTGCCACCGTGGCGCTTGCCACCGTGAGCCATGTCGCCACGGACCACGCGGACGGTGTCACCGACGCGGACGGTCGTGGAGCGGAGGTGCGCAAGACGCTCATCGGGGTTCGCCAACATGAGGCGGGCCGCAACGTTGCGTCGCTTGATGTGCTGAGGCGCGTTGGCCTGAGCCTTGCGCTGCTTGCCTGGCTTGCTGCTCTTTACCATGGTCTCACCTCACACAATCTGCTTCGCCGTGGCGGCGATCCTGGGCCAGCGCTCAGCGGCTTCGCGAGCGACAGGGCCCTTGATGTCGGAACCTTGGACGTCGCCACGCTCGTTGACGATGACGCAGGCGTTGTCCTCAAACTGCACCCAGCTGCCGTCAGCACGACGGAAGGGGCGGCGCTGCCGCACGATGACGGCGTTGAACATTTGGCGGCGGGTTTGCGGGGTTCCCTTCTTGACGGAAACCTTCGCAAGATGACCGACACCCGCGGAGGGGTAACGGCGCATCGTACCACCGAGCTTCAGGACGTTGATGATCTGAACGACCTTCGCCCCGGTGTTGTCGGCCACGTGGAGGCGTGCCGCAGTGGGCAGACCACGGGTCTGACGGCCGGCAATGCCCTTCATCAGGCCTCACCTCCGGTGGTGACTTCGACCACGCAGAACGCGACCGACTTCGAAAGCGGGCGGCATTCCATGACCTTGACCATGTCACCGACCTCGACCTTTCCAATGCAGGAAGGGAGGTGGGCGCTCATCTTGCTGGTGCGCTTTTCGAAACGTTCGTACTTCTGCATGTAGCGGACGTTGTCACGCTGCAGGGTGATCGTGCTCTGCATACCAACGCTGGCGATGGTGCCCTCAAGCACCTGGCCGCGCAAGCGGAGGCTGCCGTAGAAGGGACAATTCTCGTCCCCATCCCACTCACCAGTGGGGGCCTTCACGTCGATTCCAATGTCTCGCATGTTCACACCTTCGGGTAGTTGCGGTTGGTCCTGTCTTCGGGTCGCTGCCGCATCAGCGAGCCGTCGATGACGGTCGAGAAACCGTCGATGGAGAAGGAAAGCCCGGCCTTGCCGAGCGTAAGGGCACGGTCGCCCTCGAGGAGATGGATGGTGTTGCGGGTCTCGTCAACGACGAGTCCCTGACGACCGACAAGGCTGGCGTCGGCCGCGTCGACGACGGTCAAACCGGCGCCGATCCAAGGAAGGTTACGAACGTCCATCATCATCGCACCTCCACATTGTATCCGTTGTTTCGAAGCACTTGGGCCGCCTTCTTCTTGTGGTCTCCTTGGAGTTCGATGGTGCGTCCCTTCACTGTCCCACCTGCAGCACACTTGTTCTTGAGCAACTTTGCGAGTTGATTGATGTCGATGGCGCCGTCGTCGAGCCCTTCCACCTTGGTCACAATTTTGCCGTACCTCCGCTTGTCCGTGCTCAGAATGGCGCGTTGTTGTTCCTTGGCGATTTCCTGGCAGATGCAGAGCTCGTTGGGGAGCCCACAAACACTGCAGATGGCGGCCATATGATGTCGTCTCCTTGTGTTCAGTCTGCTCGCTGGGCGAGGTGTGTCTTGATCCGCGCGATGCTGCGGCTGGTCGCCTTGTACGCGCCCATGTTGGCGGGAGTCCCACCGAGCGCCTTCTCGGCGTTGAGTTGGAGCATTTCCTCCTGCAACTCAACGAGGCGGGCCTGAAGAGCATCGAGGCTCATCGAAGCGATGTCGCGGTTGCTGACGTGGGTCACTCCGCCACCTCCGTCGTCTGCTCTTCGGCCGCCGCGCGGTTGGCCAGTTCTTCATCGCTGAAGATGCTGATCTCGTGAGGCAAGCGGGTGCCTGGTCGCATGATTTCAACGGTCACACCAATGGTGCCGAGTTTCTTGACGCAGACGGAGTAGCCCTTGTCCATGTAGCGCTCTGCGGTTTCACCGCAGTACTTGACGTGGCCGAGGATGAACTTCTGGGTGCGGTTGCGCGACCCGGTCAGCTTCCCTGCGAGGGTGATGATGACGCCGCGGGCGCCCGCGTCCATGATGTTCTGCGCGGCCGAGTGGCCGGCGCGGCGGTAATACCAGCCACGCTCCATCGCCGAAGCGATCTTCTCGGCCATGACCTGAGCGTTCAGGGCAGGGGTCTCGACCTCGACGACGTCGAGTTTGGGCGAGGGCAGCGTGAACTCGTCGTTCAGGCGGCGCTGAAGTTCGTTGATGATCTTGCCACGGCGGCCGATGACCATGCCCACGCGCTCCGCGGTGACGGTCACCTTGGTGCCAGCAGGGGTGCGAACGATGTCGAGGCCGCCGAAACCGGCCTTCTTTGTGTTCTTCATCAGGAACTCCTTGACCAGAAGACGGTCGACGTTCCGGTTCACGATGCGGCGGATGCTGTTTTCCTTGCTCATCATCTTCACCTCAGAACTCGTCGTCCTCCACGTCGTAGGAATCGGGTGCCTCAAGGAAGACCTCGAGGTTCACCTGGTAGTGGTTCTTGGGCGTGGCTCGGCCACGTGCACGGGGCATGAAACCACGCTTGATGGTCCCACGGTGGGCGGCGATGTGGCTGATGATCATGTCCTCAGCGTCGATGTCTTCGTGCTGGTGGCGGGCGTTGTCCATCGCGCTGTTGAGCAGCTTGATGACCACGCGCGAGGCCTTCACAGGGTAGCGACCTGGGCCCATGCCACCCTTGCGGTGACCGACCATGGAGGGACCTGAGCGCTTGCGCTTCTTGTTGCCTGAACCAAGGCGGTACGGGATCGCTTCAGCCTTAGCGCGGATGTCGGGCCGGTCCGAATCGATGAGGAGGACCTTCTCGAGCTTGCGGACGGCGGCACCCGCGGTCATGCCGCGAACGGTGCGGCAAATCTCGAAGCAGGCCTTGACGTGCACGTCCACGTTGGAGGCACGGGCGACGGAGAGGCGGTTGCCTTGGAGCGGTTGGGTGAACCCCTTCTGAGGGAGTTGACGACGCTTGTCGCGTCGGTTCATGGTTCGTGCATTCTTGCCCATTCATCTCACCTCACTTCAGCGGCACGTGCTTCGACGACCGGGTTGCACCCACACCAGGGCCGCTGTGAGCGACGCTTCGGCGGGTCAGGGCGAATTCACCGAGGTAGTGCCCAATCATCTCGGGACGGACCTCGATCTCGACGAAGGCTTGGCCGTTGTGCACGGCGATGCGCTTGCCGACGAATTCGGGGAGGATGACCATGTCACGGCGGTGCGTGCGCACGGTGCGGCCGGAGGTCCGGCGAATGCGGTCAAGGAGACGCTCGTTCTCCTCGGAAAGGCCGCGCGCGATGGTGCGGCGGGCGCGAGCAGGGAGCAGCTCGATGACCGACATGGTCTCCGCCTCTTCGGAGGGCCAAAGTGGCATGTCCTTGAGGTCGGCGACGGAGTAGCCACGGTACGTGAACTCCTTCTTGGCGCGGGACGTGGTCGTCGCCAAGCGCTTGCGTGCCTTGCGGCGGGACGCCTTGGGGGTCATGAATGACTTCTTCTTCTTCGCCATGCTCACTCACCTTGCTTCGACTTGCCGCGACCTCGACCCGTGCGGCGTGGGGCGATCAGACCGACCTTGGCACCAGGTGAGGTACCACGGGCGACGGAGTTGGGGCCGTGAACGGCTTGGTGGTTTCCACCACCGTGCGGGTGGTCCACGGGGTTCATCGCGACACCGCTGACGTGGGGGTACAACTTGCCGCGAGCCTTGGCCTTGTAGTAGGCCGCACCGGCGGTGCGCAGCGGCATCTCGCTGCGGCCGTGGCCGGCGAGCACACCGATGGTTGCGCGGCAGGTGCTGGGGAGCATCTTGAGGGATCCCGAGGGCAGGCGAACGCGAATCTTGTCGCCCACAGCACCTTCAACGATGGCAGAGTTGCCGCCTGAGCGTGCAATCTTGCCACCGTCACCGGGGCGGAGTTCGACGTTGTTGACCGCGGTTCCTTCAGGGATGTTGCCCAAGGTCGTGATGTTGCCTGGCTTGAGGGAGACGTTGCCTCCCACGGCGATGGTGGACCCAACGGCGACACCCTCGGTGGCAACGACCATGGTGGTCTCACCGTCGGGGAGCTTGATCTTCGCCAGCGGCGCGGTGTGAACCGGACTGTGGATGAGGTCGATGACCTCACCGACCACGCCGTTCTCACGTGGCATGGCGTTCTTTCCGGGGAACCGGTGGCTGGAGACCTTGTAGCGAGGGGAGGACCCCTTGCGCTGTGCACGAATTCGCTTACCCATGTTTCATCCCTCCAAATCAGAACGCACCCAGGCGCATGGCGGCATCTTCCGCGTCGTATCCTTCGGCCAAGCGCACCGAGGCGTGCTTGCCGTGCTTGGTGATTCGTGTGTTGACCTTCGCGACCTCGACCTCAAAGATGGTCTCGACCGCGCGAGCGATCTGCGTCTTGGTGGCCCGCTTGTCGACGATGAATTCGAGGCGCTGCTCCATGGAGCGAGCTTCCATCGACTTCTCGGTCAGCCAGGGCATGATGATGACGTCGTATGCATCCATGGTCTCACCTCAGTTCATGGCCTCCACGGCGCTCTTGGTGAACACCGTCAGGCGACCGACCGCGCCGCCGGGGGCGAGGTCTTCCGCGCACAGGTCCTTGACCGCCACGACGTCAACGCCGGGCAGGTTGCGCACAGCGTGCGCCAGACCTTCCTTGCGGGAAACGACCAGCAGCACGGACTTGGGCGTCTTGTGGACGCGACCGCGCATGGTGCCCTTCCCGGCACGAATCTTGCGGCCCTCACGGGCGCGGCGGAGGTCTTCGCCGAGGCCCAGGGCCTCGAACATGGCCTTGGCCTTGCGCGTGGCATGGCCGTGGTTGAAGGTCTCGATGTCGTAGGTGTTGGTGTCACCGTCGACGATTTCGGTGTAGGAGCCGAGGACGATCGGCAAGGCAGCCACATCGTCACCGATGCGGTGTCCACGGGCGATGACCGTGGCGACGTCGGTGGTTGCAGCGAGGGCTGCGTCACGGGCCAATCGGCGCTCCTTTTGGTTGAGCTTGCGGGACCAGTCGCGCTCGACCTTGGGGCCGTGCGCACGACGACCGCCGAGCGTGTGAGGGTTCTGGGCACCGCGGCGTGAACCTGCACGGCGCATGATGCGGGACACACCACGGCCCTTGCCCCACCATTCGACGGAGTGCTTCATGCCCGCCATCGGGCGGCGCTTTCCTTCGTGTGCACGAGACCCGTAGGGCTGGCGCCGGTTGGCGCGTGAGGACGCCACAGCGAGCTTGATCAGGTCCGTGCGAACGGAGGTCTCGAAGATCGAGGGGAGGGTGATGGCCTTGCCTTCGTTGACGTCCACTTCAATGTCGGAGTGGAGGCGTCCGGCCTCAACTTCGCCCTGAGAGACGGTGGTGGTGATGTCCATGACCTTGACCTTCATGTTCAGGCCCCCTGCTTTGACGCGGTGCTCACGTAGGTGATTTCGTAATCGTGAATCTGCATGTTCTCAGCACGGCTGGCGTCGCGGAAACGAATAAGCCGCTTTGCCGGGCCTGGCAGACTTCCCTTGACGAGGACGTAGTCCGAACCCACGTTTCCGTAGTGGAGGAAACCGCCGGCTGGCGTGATGGGGTGCTCGTCGGGATTGGAGATGCGGAGGATGCGCTTGTTGTATTCCGTGCGCTGGTGGTAACCGGTCTGGCCGCCCTGACGGATGGTCTTGCGGACGTATCCGGTACCGAAGTCACCCATGTTGCCGTGCTGACGGCGCTTCTTGGAGTTCTTGTGAGACTGGAGTTTACCACCGAACCGGCGGATCACACCTTGCCATCCGTAGCCCTTGGTCACGGCGACCACGTCGGTGAGGGAGCCTTCTTCGTAGCAATCCGCGAAGCTGTATTCCTCGCCCATGTGTTCCTTGGCGTACGCCAATCGGTCGGAGGGGCTGCCTCCAGACAAGCCAATTTCCATCACTTCGGGCACCTTGCTGGGGGTCCCGGAGACGTTGGCGGGCTGGGTGGCGACAATGAGGCGAACCTCGCAGAGGTCGGCCTCTTCAAGCGTGGCAAAGTGAGCATCGGTGTCGTGCACCTTGCGGGTCGAGATGCGGTCGAACACTTCGGGGAAGGCCTCCTTGATCTCCTCGCTGGACAACCAGGCCTCACCCGCGGCTTGCTTGCCGTAGGGGGTCATGGTGTAGCCGCGGACGCCGAGGATGCGCATCTTGGGCACCTCAACGACCGTCACGGGAACGCGGACTTCCTGTCCGGCCGTGGTGGATCGGGGGTTGAGGTCACGGGAAAGGACGTGCGTCATGCCCGCCTTCCAACCTGCAAAGCCCTGCACACGCACCTCGGATGCGTCGGTCTCAGGCCATGCGTTCACGTGGGCGAAGTGGCGCGGTGAGCGCTTTCGCGGGCTGAACGCCATGCTACCGCGGCGTGGGTGGTTTCGCTTGGCCATGGGGTGGTCCTCCTGGTGTATGGTGCAACGTAGAGGCCCCGAAGGGCGTACGAGGGCTCGTCCGGTTCAGGGCGGCCGTGACACGTGTTCGGGTCTCGACGAGTGCGAGACCCGACCGCCGGAGTCCTCGAGGGATGGTCCGTTGTGTCTGGCTGCCCACCTTGGAGCATTCCGCCGACCGCCCATCCCTATATGAGCGGTTCGGTACGCAAAACGTAGGCCGCCGTGCACGTCTTGGCTACGCCAGTCTTCAATGGTTTTGGCTCATCTTGTGGACCGGCCATCCGTCCGACGACCTTTATCTCCCTTCGACGAAAGTCACGCACCATGCCCTCGGTCATCCATCCAAGGTTGACCGGAGACGTGGAAGCACGCGGCTACCAGTTGGAGGCCCTCGCATCGGCCCTTGCCGGCTCCACGATGACCGTCATGCCCACCGGTTTTGGGAAATCAGCCGTGGAATGGATGGTCATCGCTCACCACCTCCACAACGGCGGTAAAGTCCTCCTCTTGGCCCCAACCGTTGCTTTGCTTGCCCAACACCAACGCATGCTGCAGACCCACCTTGTTGTCGAGGAGGAGGACGTGGTGATGTTCACGGGCCAGACGCCGCCGGCAAAACGCCCCGAACTTTGGACCAAAGGAAAGATCGTCCTTGCCACCGCTCAGGTGGTGCGCAACGACGCCACGTCCGGTACCATCGAATTGGGCGGGCTCTCGCTGGTCGTCATCGATGAGGCCCATCACGCACGTGGCCAACACGCCTACGCTCAGGTCGCCGATCTTGTCCGCGAAATGGCCCCCTCTGCAGTGGTGCTTGGCGCCACCGCAAGCCCCGGCACGAGCCGTGAAGTCATCCTCGAAGTGGAGCAAAGGCTGGGCATTGAGCGGTGGAGCGTGCACGCCAGGGAGGACCCTGGATTGGCGCCGTATGCGGTCGATTTGTCCGTGGCCAGCGAGCACCTCACCTTACCAGAGACCTTGCTGCACCTCATCGCTCCGCTTGCAGAGGAAGAGCGCGACCTTGCCGACCGCCTCCGTCGTCAAGGCTACCTTGCCGACACCGGTCACCTCACGGCCACCATGCTCGACGATGCACAGCGGAAGGCCTCCGCCTCCATCGCTCGGCGCGACCGGCGCGGCTACGAGGCAGCACGGGCCGTCTCGGACCTGCGTCGCTTGCACATGCTGCTCGACCTCCTTCGCTGCCAAGGCATGGAGGTCGCCAAAGCCTTCCTGGACCGACAAGCCGGGAAAACAGGAGAGGAACGGAAGAAGGTGGGCCGATTGTTGGAGCGACCAGCGGTTCGTGATCTTCGAGAGAGCCTCCAACAGGTCGAGGAGCTACACCCGAAACCTCACGCGGTGGAGCGTCTTCTTGAACAGCGCCACCGTGAAAACAAGGACACGAAGACGCTCGTCTTCACCGAATACCGCGATACCGTCGACCGATTGGTGGACCGCTTGGCGCAAAGTGAACACCTCGCGCCCATCCCCTTCGTTGGGCAATCCAAGACCGGCGACCGCAAGGGCATGACCCAGAAAGAACAGGTCGCACAAATCGATGCCTTTCGCCGAGGCGAGGCCAACGTCCTGATCGCCACCTCAGTCGGCGAGGAAGGCCTTGACATTCCCGCCGCAGATTTGGTGGTGTTCTACGAGCCTGTGGCCAGCGCCGTGCGGGCCATCCAACGCCGTGGGCGCACGGGCCGCCATGCCGACGGCGAGGTGGTGATGCTCGTCGCCGAGGGCACGAGGGACGCGCACATGCTGCGGGCCTCGGCGGCGAGGGAGCGTCGGATGATGGACCATTTGAGGCGCCTCGGCCGGACCCGTCGATTGCACGAGTACGCCGCCGACAGCGACCCGCTCTCGGCCTTCGAGGTCGAGGCCGACGGCATGACGGTGCCCGCGTCAACCTTCGTCCAGCAAGAACGTGAACGCCTCAAACCCGTCATCTCCGCCCCCGTGGCGGAGGAGGCAAAGGCAGAGCCAACCGTTCAACACCAACCCGGAACGGTCCGTCCAGAAGAGCGCCGGCATCCCGCTCAGGCCTCCCTCTTCGGATGGGAAAAACCTGCACAAGCCCCCGAAACCAGCCCCCGTCCAGCCTCACCTTCGCGCGAAGGCGGCGTGGTGTTGGACGGCCGGTCGGCCGAAAGCGGGCTTGACACCGAAGGGCACATGGAAATCATCCTCGACCGGCGCGAGGCGTCCTCGACCCTTGCTGCAGGCTTACGTGCACGAGGCATTCGCCCGGTGTTTCGGCATCTCGTCACCGGCGACGTTCGCATCGGTCCAAGGCTGCTGCTTGAACGAAAGACGGCCAAGGACTTGCACGCATCGGTCCGGGACGGCCGCTTGCTCAGCCAGGTGCGTCGTCTCGCGGCCGCGGCCCCGCGTGCCGGTTTGCTGCTCGAAACTGGCCAAGGCTTGGAGGGGGGCACGCATCCAAATGCAGTCCATGGCGCGCTGGCGTGGATGGCCTTCGACCTCGGCCTGTCCGTGATTTGCGTCCGGGACGCGAGCGAATCCGCGGCCTTCCTCGCGATGGCAGCCCGCAGGGAAATCGCTTGGCTCGACGCCTTGGAAGCAGCACAGGCTCCCAAAGACGAGGAGGGCACGCAGCGTGCGCTGAGGGCCGCTCAACGCGCGCTTGAGGCCGAAGACGAGCGAAGCGGCATGAACGATCGATGGACGGCAGAATCGCAACGGCGTCGCGCTTCCTTGCTCGAGGCCATCGAAGGCGTGGGTCCTGTGACGGCGAAGGCCTTGGCAGAATCCTTCGGGTCAATCGCTGCCATCGCCAACGCCGAAGCCGACGAACTGGCGAAGGTCGCTGGGATCGGAGCAGGACGAGCCGCCGAGGTCCACCGTGCGTTGCACGGGTGATCAGGCGCCCATGACCAAGGCCCGGGTGCGAAGTTGGGCGTAGCGTTCGGTGAGCAAACCGAGCGCGAAGGCCATCAGTTCGGGAAGGTGAACCACGGGAAGGGCGGTGTCACGACCGGAGACCTTCTTCGCTTTCACCTGGTACACGTCGAGGTTGAAGTGGCTGAGTGGGCAGGCGGTGGCCATGACCAAAGCACCCTCTTCCTTGGCTTCTGAGAGAACTTCTGCGGTCTGAAGCATGGCGGTGCGCTCACGACCGAGCAAGCCGGGGAAGCCCACAGACCGGGTGGCGCCGTCGTAGGCCACCGAAGTCGACCCCATCGCTTCGAGCAAGTCGTCGAAGTAGCGGGGATTCATGGGGTCGTCATCGCCGGACGCACCCTCTTGGAGCATGGGGACGCCGTAGTATCCGGCCACAGGGAAATCAATGGGGTTGACCACATGGTCGCGCAGGACGTCGAGACCAACGTCCTCGACCACAACCTGGAGCAGGTGACGCATGCGAAGTTCGCCCTCAAAGCGCATGCCACAGGTGCGCTCCAGCACGTCGTTGATCTCAGCACGGAGTTTCTCGTCGTTCAGAAGCAACGCGAGGTCTTCGTACATGTTCCCTTGACAGGTGGCACAAGGGGTGAGGACGTCCAGCCCCATCGCCTCGGCTTGTGCGAAGGTGCGCGCGTTGAGGGTCAACTGAAGCTTGTGGTTGGCTTGCTTCATGACGCCTGCACCGCAGCAAGCGGCTCCGGGCATCTCGACGAGTTCGATGCCGAGGGCCTTCACCACGGCACGCATGGCGTCCTCAACTTCTCGAGCGGACCCCTTCGCGACGCAGCCGGGGAAGTATGCGTACCTCAATGCTGGCATGGTTTCACCTCAGAAGCGACGGTCCAACGCGTCGAAAATCGCCTTGACCTGATGATGGTCGTCGACGTTGGAATTCACGATCTTCGGCATCTTCCCTGGAGCAAGGAAACCCTGCAGGTCACGTGCCAAGGGTCCACCTGTTCGGGTGAAGCCGGTCGCCATGCGAACGGTTGCGGGGAGGTTCATCAGGGCTCCAAGTGGCCCCATGGTCTGCGCCGCAAGGATGGTTTCGTTCAGGTTGCCTGACCACTTGACGGTACGGGAGAACCACTTGACGTGACGGCCAGAGCGCCCTGCGAATCGGAATTCGTGAAGCAAACGACCGCGCGCTTCGAGCATGGCCTCGGCCACCAAGCGACCGTCATCGCCCTGACGGCGGATGGAGGACATGTCGGTCTCGGACCACATACCACCTTCTTGTTGGAGGGTCTTCATGAGGTCACGGCGCTGATCTGCTCCACAACGTGGGTCGCTGGCCCGCTGCCAGAGACGGGTCAGCAAACCGGGACCAAGGTAGGCATCGTCGTGAGGGGTGGTGTCCGACATGCCGTGCGCAGCCAAGTCAGACACCGCATCAAAGCGCTGATGCAGGGACGTGGCGTCACCAGAGGCCATCGTGCCCATGGTGGAGCCGTTGGCCAGACGCTCACCGGCTCGGGGGTCTGCCCGCATCCAAGGTTTGGCGTCGTCACGCTGACGCTCGATGCGCGCAGTGTCCACGACAAGGTCACGCACGACCGGCAGGCCTGGGAGTGGTTCAAGCAACAAGGTGCCGCCTTCGCTCACCAAACCGTCGAGACGGGCCACGTCCGCCAAAACAACGCGCCCATTCGCACGAACGGCCGTCGTTGGCGTTCCGCAACCGTCACCGCGGCGGAACGCAAGGCTGCCGTCAAGGTCGCCTTGCACCGCTTCGAGAAGATCTTGCAGCGTGGCGTGACCGGGCAGGGCACAGGCCACGGAATCGAATCCGGAGGACGCGGCCACGGGGTCGTAGCGGAACAGGCGGAGGGTGATCGACATCTCGTCGGCCACGACCGAAGCGGGAGCGAAGTCGCCGTCGACAATGCCGTCGTCGTCACCGCTCGTGCCGTACGCCAGCATCTCGTCGACGAGGGCTTCGTGGAAGGTGCCCGAGGCGTCGACGCATGCGATGCGAGAGAGGGCTTCAACGACCCAGACCTTCCAGGGCGGGGTGTAATCCACGTCGCACAGTTGGATGTCACGGACCGATGTGGCGCCGAGGGCAGCCAACTTGTCGTTCCAGTCCGTTCCCGCTTTGCAGAATTCGTCGTATGCGGTGTCGCCGATGGCGCACACCGAGTAATGGGTCCCGCCGAGGCCGGGGTTGGCGCTGTTGGTCGCCTGCCACAGACTCTCGGCGTTGTCGGGCATCTCGCCCTCGCCCCACGTGGAGGTGATGATGAGCAACCGGCCTGCGGCAAGGGCCGAGGTGTCGGCACCGTCCATGTCCACGACCTTCGCGTTCAAACCAAAATCTGCGGCCATCTTTGCGGTCTGTTCCGCAAGGCCAGCCGCGTTGCCGGTTTGGGAACCAAACATCACGGTCAGGGAACGGTCGCCGTCCATGACCGCTGCGAGTGCATCGGAAACACCTGCAGCGGGAGCCACAGCGGCTTCCACCGCGGCAGGAGCAGCCTCAACGGCCTCAGCCACCGGTGCAGCTTCTTCGGCCACACCTCCAGCCAGTTCGAACTTGATGACCTCGACGGGGCAGGCTTCAGCGGCCTCGACGATCAGGTCGGCGAGGTCTGCGCCCAGCGTGCCGGTCAAGGGAGACTTGGCGCCGTCGTTCATGTCAAAGACGCCATCGGCGCGAACCTCGGCGAGGATCATCGAAGAGTCGTCGGTGACCTTGAACACCTCTGGACAGATGTCTTCACAGGCGTTGCAGGTGATGCAATCGGGCTCCACCCAGACCTTTGCGATGACCGACATGGAATCACCCTGCTCTCACTCGACGTGAGTGTTTTTGGCCACCCGTGAGGGGCCTTTCAAGGTTCCCTCCGAACCACCTCATGAATGTGATACGGCGAGGATGAAAACCTCACATTCCGAAGTCGTCCATGCCCTCGCCTTCCGAAGGGATGACGCCCTTGGAAGAGATGACGTCGTCGATGCGGAGGATCATGGTCGCGGTTTCTGTCGCGGATTGAATGGCCTGTTCGACGACGCGCACCGGTTCGAGCACGTGGCCGGCCAACATGTCCGCCACGCCGCCCTCGTACACGTTGATGCCCGCATGCACCTGGCCATCGGCGTGCGCCTTTCGGAGATCAATGATGGTGGTCACGGGGTCAAGACCAGCGTTTTCTGCAAGGGTCCTCGGCACGATTTCAAGGGCCGAAGCAAATGCCTCAATGGCCATTTGTTCACGGCCTCCAACGCCTTCGGCGTAGGTGCGCAAATCCCGAGACAGGGACGCAAGAACGGAGCCTCCGCCGGTGAGCACCGCACCGTCTTCCCAGGCCACAGCGACCACACCTACCGCATCGTCGAAGGCACGACGGATTTCGTCCACGACGTGTTCCGTACCGCCGCGAAGCAGCACGGACACCGACTTGGCCTCAGGGCAACCGGTCAGGAAGGTCATGTCGGATTCTCCAATCTTGCGCTCTTCGACACGAGCGGCGTTGCCGAGGTCGGCCTCGCTCAGGTCGTCGATGTTGGTGACCACACGGCCACCGGTGGCCTTGGCCAACGCTTCCATGTCCGACTTCTTGGCACGACGGATGGCAAACACGCCTGCTTTGGCAAGGTAGTGCTGTGCAAGGTCGTCGATGCCCTTCTGGCAGATGACCACATTGGCGCCAGTCGCGCAAATGGTCTCCACCAGGCCGCGGATGTAGCCTTGCTCTTCTTCGAGGAAAGCAGCGAGTTGGTTGGGGTCCGTGATCTGAATCTTGGCGTCCACTTCGGTCTTCTTGACCTCGATGGCCGAATTGATGAGGGCGATGCGGCCCTCGGTCACCACACGAGGCATTCCAGCGTGAACGCGTTCCTTGTCGAGGATGATGCCGTCGACCAGTGTGCTGTCTCGGATGGAGCCACCCTGGCGCTTTTCGACCTTGATGTCGTCGAGGTCAACAAGGCGCTCGTCGTCTTCGATGCGACCAACAGCGTTCACGGCACGGACGCAGATGTCCGCGAGGAAGGCCTTCACCGCTCCGGCGGACTTGCCCGTCAACGAGGTCTTGGCCACTTCAAGGAGGATCTTGTCGTCGTTCTCGGTGGCCAAGCCATGTTGGTCCAGCGCGCGGATGGCATGTTCCGCTGCAAGGCGGAAGCCCTCGCAGATGATGGTGGGGTGAACGTTCTGTTCGATGAGGTCCTCGCTGCGCTTGAGCAGCTCACCGGCAAGCACCACGGCAGACGTCGTTCCGTCGTAGCAGTGCTGCTCCTGTGTCTTGGCGACCTCGATGATCATCTTGGCCGCGGGGTGTTCGATGTCCATCTCCTTGAGGATGGTTGCACCGTCGTTGGTGATGACCACATCTCCGATGGAATCGACCAGCATCTTGTCCATGCCCTTGGGGCCGAGCGTTGAGCGCACGGCATCGGCAACAGCCTTTGCGGCAGCGATGTTGTTCGACTGAGCGGTGCGGCCGCGGGTGCGTTGCGTGCCTTCCTTCAGGATGAAGATGGGTGCTTGGCCCTGTTGTCCTTGGTACATGAGGTCGCCTCGGTGCTTGCGAGGGCGGGGTTGCCTTCAACCCTGCGTCCAAAGCCGGTCGCGCTCAAGCACGGCCGTTTTGCTCGAGCCACATCTGTCCATAGGCCTGCCACTGTTCCATGGACCAGCCATCTGGCAAGCCTTCAGCCGGCACCGGTGGGACAGCAGGAGCAGCCGCCGGAGCCGGAGCCTCTGGCGCTGCGGGGGCAGGGGCCGGCGCTGCCGGCGGTGCACCAGCAGGAGGCGCGTCGGTGGGGATGACCGGCGCGGCTTTGACGCCGGCGTAGGTTGCTTGGAGGCTGTCTTCGTAGCCATCGTCGGCCCAATCGTCAATCGCGTCCTCTTCGATGCCGCCGATGATGCGCATCACGGCCAAGGCGCCGATCACCACGACCACAGCCGTGAGGAGGATCATGATGACGTTGCGGACGGCTCCACCGCCGCCCTCTGCCTCGTCCTCGGTCGAGTCCACAGGTGCGGTCCGCACCATGGTGACGGTCATCTGAGCATCAGCCGCATCGCTGACGGTCTCTGAACGAGCCCAAACGGTGAAGTTGACCGTCTTTCGCTCTTCGTCGAGGTTGTCGAGCGTCGTCTCAGAAATGATCAATTCAACCGTGACCTTTCGCTCCTCGCCGACTTGGAGGACGAAGTTGCGGTCCTGTGAATTGATGCGCACCTGCATGTAACTGCCGGCCTCACCGGCGTCGAGTTCCATGGCGACCGCTTGGGCGGTGGTGTACTGGTTGCGTACGGTGAGCTCCATGACGTGATCGGCGTCCGCGGTGTCGATCTCGAGCGGAATCACCGAGGGAATGCGCAGCCAATTCTGCGAACCCACGCGGTACAGGGCGTTGCCGGTGGCTGAGATGGAGGGGTCGTTCTGGGACGTGGCCGTGACGCCAAGCAGCAACTCACCTTCAGTTCCTGGCTCAAAGGAGAAACTGATGCTGACGTTCTCGGAAGCACCCGGGGCGATCCATGGGCTGACCTGCCAGCCGGCTTCGGCAATCATGCCTTCAGGCACCACGAGGCTGATGTTGAACCGATCCGCCTTGTTGCCGTCGTTGCGAACTTCGAATTCCATGGACTGAGCCGGATCGCCGGGAATGTACGACTGGTCGGCGTCTTCGTCCAGCACGGTGACCGCGGCCGTGTCGAGGATTTCAACCGAAATTTGGATGGATTGTCCCACGGTGTTGTCCTCGACGTTTCGTGCCACCACGGTCGCGGTGTAGTAGCCGGGTTCGAGACCAAGGGGCATGTTGAACCGCAAAGCGACGTTTGCTTCGCCGTCCCACGCGTCGAGCACCGGAGTTTGCTCCGAGAGCAACTCCGCTTGGAGCCTCCAGTTGGATTGTTGAAGTTCGAAGGTGTACTGTTCCTCAGCGTTGCCGGTGTTGAGCAGGGTCAGCGAGACGACGCGAGCCTGGCCGTTGGCTGGACCCTGAATTTGGTATTCTTCGGAGGTTAAGGAAAGCGAACGGAGGACGGGGACCTCGATGTTCCGCACCAGAACATCGGTGCCGAACAAAGCGCCACTGCACGTTGGGCAGGTGGCGCGGAGGTTGAAAGACACCGTTCCGGGAGTCGCCAATTCGTAGGTGGTGACGTTGAGGTGCAAGTCCATGGATTCGCCCTTGCTCAAGGGGATCGGCATTGGCACAGGCACGCCGGTGTCGTTCTCCACCACACCGGTCCAATCCATCTCGGAAAACACGGCGCTGAGACGGTAGTTCGCCTCACGGTTGCCCGTGTTTTGCAAGCGGAACGGAATGACGCCCGACTCGCCGGGCAGGAGGGTGTCGGCGAGCAGCGCCGTGTTGCTGTCCAATTGGACGCTGTGCTGTTCGGTCACACCTACAGGAATGCTGAGCATGCCCTTCATGTCGCCGTTGCTGTGGTCGTAAAACGTCACGTTCCAGTCCTGCTGCTGCACGTCTGAACCGGGGGGGATGGAGAGGTTGAGCCACACGCTGGTCGTCATGCCAGCATCGAAATTCTGGAGGATGACGTTGTTGTCGTGATCGTTCGGGTTGAGATCAGCATCGATGCGAATCTGGAGGTACGGGCTCATCCACGATGCGTTGCTCACCTCGGTAAACACGCGAACCGGCGCCGGTTTGTATCCGTTGTTCGTCACGTCACACTTGAGCACCAGGAGGCCGTTTGGAGGCGAGGTGAAACCGCTCTCGGGGTTGTTGCAACTCACGTCCAAGGTGAATTCATCCACCTTGCTGATGCCAAACTGAATGAAGTCATCCACGTGCATGCCCTCGCTGGCGCCGCTGCTGTCCGAATAGAACAGGAGGCCGTAATACCACGTGTTGCCGCCAAGGAAGATGTCGGGGTTGCTGAGGGTCGGGATCTGCGCCCAATCCACCTGGGGGTCCCACGAGAGGTTGGTCCAATCGCCCGGGCCGCTGGCGGGTGCACCCTTGGTCAAATTCCAATGCAGGGACTGCATTGGGTCGTTGTATTGACCGGGCGGGCGCCACATCTCGATGGACACCGCGTCACCGTTGTTGGTGGCGCCCCAGGCACGAACGTGGAATTGGGTCGAAATGAAATTGTTTGAGTAGAAGGCATCGCGGCAGGTGTAAATCCCGTACACGTTCGACAAATCTCCGTCGAGGGCCGCGCTTGGACCGCAGCTTTGCGTCGTGGTGAAGAAGCCACGAACCAGTCGATCGTAGGCGTTGGAGGGGTAATTCGACCCGGGCTGTGAGTGCCGCCAGTGCTTGCTGCCGACGTCGCTGTTGTTTTCGTCCGTGCCCGCAGTGGTCCAGCTGCCTTGCCCAATGGCTCCACCGCCGTTCACTTGGTAGCGGCCGGGGATGAATCCGAGGCTGGTGCCGAGGTTGCCGTCCATCTTGTCGGATTGGATGGCGACGGGAACGGCTTGTTCCTTCACGTCGTTTTCGTTGCGGTCGTCCTGCGGGTAATCGACGGAAGCCCGCAAGATGAGGCCGCCGTGTAGCTCGTTCGTGGAGGTGTTCAAGATCGAGTGCGCCACGTCAGGCGTCCACTCGACAGAGTTGGTGTCCGAACCGATGGACCCGAGGAGTTCACTCGTGTTCCATGACCACGTCTGCATCACGTAGCCGATGGGGTGAACGACTTCGAGGGTCACGGGTGCGGATTTCCCGAGTTGAGCGTTCCCGAGGCGGCGAACCTCCACGGTAATCTCGATTGAATCGCCCATGAAGGTGTACGGCATCACCGCGCCGTCGGGTTGGATCCATGAGGCCGCAGGAGAGGACACGTTCCCCACGCTGATGGTGTTGACCAGGAAATCGTCCTTGCTTCCCCCGCGCCCTTGAGCGCCTTGTGCCGTCACCACAAGGGCAAGGCTGTTCAGCAGAAGCAGGCCCACAAGGAGGAAGGCTCGTCGGTGGGACATGGAAGTCACAGTTGAGCGACACAGGAGGGGCATATGAAGGTCGCCGTGGCCTGTCCAAGCCTCAACCGAGGCCACGAACGGGGAAGTCGGGTTCATCGTCGTCATCAGGGTCGTCGTGAAGGGCCTCGCGTTGCTCCCTTGGAACGGCCATCTCAACCCCCGATCGGACGGGGAGTGGGACATGGGGTTGAACGGCCTCAACGATGGCTTGGAAACGGTCATGCCGGCGCTGAGCGGCTTGTTCCTCTGCGCGCTCTTGACGCTCTTCAGACGGCCTGAGCCAGCGCGGCACGTTCAGGCCGCCGCCTTCGAGGCAGGCGAGCGTGGCGTGCACGGACAGTGGAATCACCGCGAGGGCGGTCATCAGGTCGAGGAAGGAGCTGTCAGGAACCACAGCATCCCCAAGCAAGGTGCCAAACACCGCCTGCTCGAGGTTCATGGTGAGGTCGACGTCGCTGCCAAACCAAGCGAGGACGATGGTGCTCGCCAACCGGCCGAGCAACCAGAGCACGAAGATTGGAGCAAGGTTCGACAAGCGGGTCACGGTGATCAAAAAGCGACGCATGGTCGCCGCAGCGCCGACCAAACGTGCAGCAAACAGATGGTAGATGCGGAAGGTGAACAGCAGAGCGAGCACATAGAGCAAGAATGCCATCACCAGACGCCGGTCTTCATGCACCAGACCCTCAGGCATCGCGACGATGAGGGCGATTGGAAGGACCACCAAAACGGTCTGGAAGGGAACGGCGAGGAGGATCAATCCGCCGTGCGTCACGGTAATTGGGTGCCCTTGTTGGACCCGGTCGTGGGTCAGCAGGGCCAAGCGACCGTGGCTGGATTGGGCGTAATCGTGACGGGCGTTTCGGATGAGGTCGGCCTGCCTCGGAGCCCGTGAAAAGCCGAGGGCGGCTGCCCACCCGCCTCGTTCCACGACCGGCAGGGGCCGCCATCCACCGAACACCGCGGCCAACAGGAAGGCCAGCATACCGTAACTCAACGAGGCTGCCGTGATCCATGGCATCATGTCAAAACGGAACTGCAGGGAGGCCTGTGCATCGTTCCATTCAAATTGAAGCAGATAGGTCAGGCTGAACGCCACGAAAGGTGTAGCAAAAACTTGGAGCAGGAGGATAAAACTCAGCCACAACCGTGGCAGGAGAGGAGCCCGCCGCGGCTGCATCCTTTGGCTGTGAACTTGGACAGGCTATGAGGTTGGTCCGCTTGGACGCGCCAGATACGCCGACCTTGCGCCTAAGCGTTGGAATCCGAGGGCCCCAGAGGGTGGCCGTCCGCCATCCACAAGCGAAGCATGGCCATCGGCCAACGCTCCTGGCGAGGTCGGCCAAGGTCAGGGCGAGGCATGGGGTCCAACTCCGTTCGGCAGGCCGCACAACGCACGCCCATCACTTCCCACACCGGCTCTGGATGCGCGCAACATGCCGATTCCTCGTTGCAGGCGTTCATGACGGCCTGCAAACGAAGGGCCGTGGTCATGCTGACCGGCACACCCTCGCGTTCGGTCAACGCAACGACACGCTGAATGGCGGTCCAACCTGCTCCGGCCCACAAACCGAATCCGAAGGCAGCATCGCCGCTTCTGAGGCTCGCCGCGCCGAACAACATCGGAAGGAGCGTCAACGGAAGAACACCCCACCAAAGCCGCCGCATGAGCAACACGCGAGCCGTCAAATGAGGACTGAGCCGGAGGGGGGCAGGATGCGGAGCAAACCGGAGGTTGAAGCCCTTGGTCCGGCACAAAATGAGCATCGGCAAGCGGGGCAGCAGGTGGCCGAGAAGCACCCCGAGAACAAGCCGAAACCCGACGCCAATCATCGACACAAGCATCACCCTCGGAGGCGACGGAGGGTGGCCTCAAACAGGTCCATCCCTCGCGCGATGTCCTCACGACCGATGGTGTACGCGAAGCGCAGATGCCCCTCGCCGCTTGGCCCAAAGGCCGTGCCAGGAGAACACAACACACCATCTTTGAGGACCTCAAGCGCGAGCTCTTCGCTGGTGAAACCAGGAACCTCGACCTTGGGGAACACGTAGATCGAACCCTTTGGGCGATGGCACTGGACCCCAGGCATCGCGTTGAGCCGGTCGGTGATGAGGTCGCTCCGTGCTTGGAATTCTTTGGCGAGCACGTCTGGATAGTCCGAGGCCTGCTCGATGGCGGCCAGCACCGCGTACTGCATGGCGTCGTTTGGGCAAGCCGTGAGGTAATACTGAATCTTGGTGACCTGCTTCATGTGCTCGACGTTCTCAGCGATGACGTAGCCGATGCGCCAACCGGTCATGGCGAAGGTCTTGGAGAAAGAATTCACGACGAAAACCCGGTCGTAGCCTGCGCCGAGGAACGAAACGTGCTCACCTTCGAAGATGATGCGGTCATACACCTCGTCGCTGATGATCCACAGGTCGTGCTTGCGGGCGAACTCGAGCAGGGTGTCACGTTGTGCTGCATCGATGGTTCCGCCTGTTGGATTGGAAGGGAAGTTGTAGAGGATGGCCGTGGTGTCCGAATCCACAAGCGCCTCCAAATCGTCGATCTGCGGGACAAACTCATGCTCGAATCGACAGGGGTAGTAGGTCGGGCTTCCACCCACCAACGTCGCATCCGGCCCGTACAAGGGGAAGTAGGGCTCAGGAAGAAGCACCTTCTTCCCGGGGTCAAGAAGCGTCAGGAAGAGGTTCATCAGCGCGTTGGTTCCGGACATGGTGATGCACACGTTGTCTGCCGTCAGACCTGGGGCATACGCGTCCCAACCCTTGGCAATGGCCTCACGAAGGGCAGGAAGCCCAGCGGTGGTGGTGTACTTGTTTCGCCCATCCAACATCGCTTGGTGAAAGGCCTCGATGGCCACGGGTGGGGGCTGGAAATCCGGTTCGCCAAGCCCGAAGGAGATGGTGTCATCTCCGGCCAAATCGAACATTTTGCGAACGCCTGTGGGCTGGATGGCCCGAGCGCGTTCAGCGTACGTCCGCATGTTCCACCGACTCCGGATTCGCTTTTCAAGACGTGGGGGGTTGCTCACGTCGAAACAGCATCGCCCTCTGGAAGTGCTGGAGGTGCGGTGGTGGACTTGGGATCGTCGTCCTCCGTCAGGCGCATCGGTGGGTCGGTTCGGCTCTGCAGAAGCACCACGACGGTCAAGGCCACGGCGAGAAGCACGACGACCAGGGCCATCACGGAAGCCCCTCCGGCAGAACCAGTGCTCGCTGCGCTGCCGGCAAAGGACGTGAAACTGCTGAGCGACACGCCGTCTTCGGTGATGGCGCGGACCTCAACCTGATGCTCGCCGGCCCCGAAGGCCGAAGGGTCGAGGGCCACCGTCCACATCAACCGTTCAAGCGAAGCAAGGTCCCCGAGGGTGGCGTCAAAGGTGGCTGAGCGCCACGCACCACCGTCAACGCGGTACTCCACGGCGAGCAACGGGGCGCCCTGCGCCCAGGCTTGGCCGGTCAGCGTCACCAAGGACGAGGTTTGGGTGAGGTTGTCCACGTGCGCCTGTGCGGTGACGTCAATGGAACCCGTGGTGCCTTGTTCAAGCAACAGGAAGGACATCTCCACCGCGGCTCGGGCATCGACCATGCCCCAGCCAAAGTCGCGGTTCCAGTAGGGGTCAACCTCCGGTGCAGAAGGCTCACCACGCCGTTCGGCCGTGAACTTGAGGATCTCCTTGATCTCCAACGGCGAAAGGTCGGGGTTGGCTTCCATCATCAGGGCAATGATGCCCGACACCGCAGGTGTGGCGTATGAAGTGCCAGAGCCGCGGTTGGTGTATCCGTTGTCGGCCGCGTCCTGACCGGGCACGTCGTTGTGGCACCCTGCGCTGGTCACGCACCCTTCGGCCTGCACGATGTTGGTGCCCGGAGCGGTCACCTCCGGTTTGAGTTCATTCAGCGGGTTGCTGTCTCCGTTGTCGCGACGTGGACCCCTGGAAGAGTAGCCTGCAACGGTGTCGTCCTCCCGGTCGATGGTGTCCTTGTCGTCGGTGGCGCCCACCGTGATGGACAGCGAGGATGACCCCATGCCGGAAAGACCGTCGTTGTCGGGCCCATCGTTCCCGGCCGCGACACTGACCACGACACCCGCCTCCATGGCTTCGTCCAAAATGCGGCTGTGCATGTCTTCACCGTCGGACCCCCCGCCTTCGTGGCTGGTGATGCCCCACGACAACGAGATGATGTCGATGCCGTGTTCAGATTCATCGGCACCGGCCCAAGCATCGTCCTTGTGGTCGATGATCCATTGGAGCCCGTTCATGGCCGATTCGTAGAACTCTTGGGCGATGAGGTAGTTTTCGAAGGGACCCGCCCCTACGTCCGTGCCAATGCGCACGTCAACGAGAGCGGCGTCAGGTGCCGAACCGGTGAAGTTTGAGTCGGAGCCATCGGCCATCTTGCCGGTGGCTGCGGCCATGCCCATGCAGGCGGTGCCATGTTGGTGGGCGTCGTCAGGATCGAAGGACCCGTCCTCGGCCCGACCTCCTGCGAGGACGCATTGATGGACGCCGCTGTGCAGGAAGCAGACGGCATCGTACCCGGCCACGAATTTCTCGTTCAGCCCGGGATGCTCGTTGTCCACGCCGGTGTCGACCATGGCGATGACCACGCCTTCTCCGCTGACGCCGAGGTCCCATGCGCCCTCAGGGTACACTGAGGATGAACTGGCCTTGACCGCTGGCGTTTGGACGTCTCCCCAGAACACCAATTCGCCGTAAGATTCGACCATGACCACGTCCTCAAGGGCACGCAATGTCGGAATCATGTCGGCGTCCACTTGACCAAGAAGCAAGGCGTCCACAGCGGGGACTTCCAACTCAACCCCAAGGCCGAGCGCTTCCACGGCAGCCACGTGCCGCTCCTCGAGCGTGACGCCGTAGGAAAGTCCGACCCACACCGGCCCTTGAGCCCCGTCAAGGGCATCATGGACCCCGTTTCGATCACGATCGAGCGTGGTACGTTCCCACCATGGCGCCATCTCTTCGGCGAGTGGCCCCGGAGCCATGCTTGGAATGGTGAGGGTTTGGCCTTCAGGAAGGATCTGCCCTTCGGCTCCTTCGATGCCAACGCCTTCCACGGGCGCGAGGCAACCGGCGAGGGGAACCAGCAACAACGCGACGAGCACCACGGCTGAAATCCTCGGCGCTGCCATGCATCGAGGAGATGGGCGACCTGCATGAAGATGATGGCCGAACTTCAGCTTCGACAGAGGGGCATCTTGATGATGCGAGGAGGACAGCGCATGCCATGCAACCTGAAGGAGCCGCCCCGTGGGACGCTGCCGCACAACAACCCCA
Organism: Salinimicrobium sp.; assembly: GCA_964228865.1. GTDB lineage: Archaea > Thermoplasmatota > Poseidoniia > Poseidoniales > Poseidoniaceae > MGIIa-L3. The sequence continues at coordinate 28,001 of CAXRAI010000048.1, forward strand.
AGCCGCCACCATGCCGCACCAAGCACAAGCCATGCAACCGGGCCAGCAGATGATGGTGACAGGCCAACCCGTGGCCATCCCTGTGACGCAAAACGCGGGCATGCAGGCCGGTCAGCACATGGGCATGCCAATGGGCCAAGGCCAAATGATGATGATGCCAGAAAACCCCCCGAAGCAACTCTTGGTCGGCGTCCTTCTCGCCTTGTTCCTTGGTGTCTTTGGCGTCCACAACTTCTACCTCGGACACACCGGTCGAGGCGTCGCACAGCTCCTCATCACCGTGTTGACGCTGGGGCTCGGCTCCATCATCACCTGGGTCTGGTCCCTCATCGAACTCATCATGATGGCCACCGGCAGCCTGCACGATGCAGACGGCCGGCCGCTCGTGTGATGCAAGCAACCGGCATCCACCTTTGTTCGGAGGAAGGGATATAATCCGGCGAGCGGTTCTTCCACCATGGAAGCAGCCCCAATGCAAGCCACCATGCCCGCCGCCGCACCCAAACAGAAGATCGTCGCCTTCCTGCTCGGATTTTTCCTGGGCGTATTCGGCGTCCACAACTTCTACCTTGGCAAGAAGGGTATGGGCCTCACCCAACTTCTCGTCACGGTGCTCACCCTTGGATTCGGTGCCCTCGTCATCGGCCCATGGGCCCTCGTTCAGTCGATCCTCATCATCATGGGCAAGATCGACGACGCCGACGGCAACCCCTTGGTCTGAATTGACCAACGCGCTTTACTTCGTTCACAGGATGAGCGAGAGCAAGGCCGGAACAGCCTCAGCCAAACGCTGCACAGGAGCATCGTTGGTTTGACGTGAAAAGGTGGGGGCACAGGGATTTGAACCCTGCCCGGCGGGTTTCTTCTGGATCCCGCTGCTCTTGTGTGAGCGAGCGTCGTGCGGGAGACACGGGTCGGCGCTCCAGTTGGTCATCAACCTTCAGCAAACCCACACGTCGTCATTCCCGTGCAACTGGAGCCCGCAGTACTACCAAGCTATACTATACCCCCAAGTGTTGACGAAAAATCAGTTCTTGGCCTGTCGGCGCGCACGCTTTCGGCGTCGCAACTTCTTCTTGCGCCACTTCCACCGCTGGTTACCGGTCTTCTTCCACGCACGGGAACCTCGCTTCATGGTGAACGTCTCGGCGACCTGCCGTCAGTATATGAGCGCATCGGACCACGTCGCCACGCTTCAGAAGCCCGGCGGATGGCTCAAGACCCACCTTCGCGAGGGTCTGCCGTGAGGAAGGACGACCCGCCAAATGACGAGGGCCTCAGCGCTTGGTACAGCCAAGCCGGTGTGCTCGACCTTGCGTGGTTGGATCACCCCTCGCGGCATCACGTGCGATGGCGCCAAACCGGTGGCCGCTGGGTCATGGCCAAGCGGCGTTTTTCCGGAGGAGAAACACTGGCGCGGCACCTGTCCAAGCAGCCTCCCGCTGACCTGTACGTCTCCACATCGGCATGGCTCGACCCGGTCAACCTTCCTGGCTTGAGGGACGAGACCAGACCGGCGCCTGTGTTGTTGGACCACCTCGTGGTGTTTGATTTGGACCTCGGGCCGTTCTCGATGAAACGCCTCGAAACGGTGAGAAAGCGCACGTCAGACCTGATCACTTGGCTGGATGAACACACGAACCTTGTGCTGCTTCACGTCACCTTTTCCGGCGCCAAAGGCTTCCACGTGGTCCTACGCGACCCTGACCGCACCCCTTTCGAATTGCCCGAGCCTCGGGAGCGCGAACAAGCCGTACGTGAACACCGCCTACGGTTGCTTGAACGCGTCTTGGCCGAAGGCCATGCCGTTGATCCAACCGTCACCGCAGACACCCGTCGCATCATTCGGGTGCCGGGCAGCCTCCACGGGCGCACGCGCTGGGCGTGCACCGTCCTTGGGAACGGCCTCATCCACCAGCCGCTACGACGTTGGGTGGACACGCTGCCGAGGGCTTCGGACGCAAAAACGATGCCAAAACGCCCGCCTCGTGAATCAAAGGAGCGCAAGACCAAGCACGTGAAACCGCCCCCACGAGCTGAACGGCTGACGTTGGAAGTCAGCACGCATGTGGTGGGCACGAAAGACAGGACGGCCGTGGTGGCCTTGCTGCCAAACAAGGTGAATGACGAACAGCGGTTGGAGGCCTTTCTGAACGGCCTTCCGGAGGACGTGGCTCCTCTCGGAATCTTCGACGTTGGGCAACGTTTCCTGATCGTCGTACCACGTGCCTTCCCTCGAGCGAGAGCGATGGCGGTGTTCGATGAGATGGGATTGAAGGCGGTTGCATCACGGCATAAAGCCGACGAGCATGCATGGATACCGTTGTTGGAAAGCGCAGGCGAATCGCTTGAGGGCATCACACCGCGAGGATGGTCACGGCTGGACCATGAGGTCCGCCACCCATGGTCACGTCCTCACGTGGAACTGTGCCACCGGCTCGGCTTGAGTGCCCCTGCATCGCCCGGTGACCTCGCCGGCTCCGCAGAACCCGCGATGCGCTTTGCACTTCGGCGTTGAGGCTATAGACCCCTGAGCGCATGGCCGGGCGTCCCAAACGGAGCCTTCGGGCGATGACGGCACCGACCTAGGTCGGGGGTCCAGACCCCACCGGCCACGGCGCGCGGGACAGCGCCGTGGCCACCCACACCAGGGGCATGCGTGATGAAACTCAGCGGCGGCATGATGGTCACGCTCGGATTTGGCGTGTTCTTGAGCGTCATGGCGGCCATGAGGGGCGCACCTCCGGTGGCGGGCGTGCTGCTGATCATCTACGTCCTGCATACGGCCAGAAAACAAGGTCAGGCCGAGATGATGCGCCCTGGACACGGGTACGCACCTCAAGCGCAGGCGCCATCGTACGCCCCCGTACAACGCCAGGCTGATGTTGCGAGCACCATCAGCCCAAGCCGACAGCGCGGCTACAACCGCTTGATGGCCATCTTCAACGCCCAGCAGGTGGTCGGCCTTCCCAAAGACCAGGCTTATGCTCGCCTTGTACCGTTTTTCGGCGACAAGGGCTTCACGCGTCGCCTCCTTGACCACCCCAACGTGGAACGGCTCCTCGGTTGGACCCACCCCGTGGCGGCCGTGGCCACGGCGGGCATGGCCGCGCAGGCCGCAGCCCCCCGCACCGAATCTTGGTGGCAAGAGGGCCAAGCCCAACCTGCCCCGGAACCGTCGGAACCCGCGCCTCCTACGCCGGGCAGCGTCGAGGCCTCGACAGGCGCGTTCTGGTCCTCGGAACCGTCCACATCCACCGAATCCGCACCTGCGGCCACGCCGGACGACTTCATGATCGGCGCCTCTGGAGGCGCCGTGTGCGGCGCGTCAGGCTGCGACCGTGGTGTGACCGATTTCGACTACCGCTGCTTCACCTGCCGCAAGCGCTTCTGCATGACCCATCGAGGCGCAGGCGTGGATTGTCCGACCTGCGCCTCGACGTGAAGACGCGCTTGTCGTGGAACTCAGCCGTTGGACCGAGGTTGGCATCCAGCACCTGTTGCACCGTCGCCCGACCGGATTCACTGTGCCCGTACACCAAACGCGTGGGCCCAATGTGCACCGTCCAGAGGTGCACGAACATGTCCGCCAATTCCCGCTTTTTCGCGAGCGCCTTCGGCACCGCGTGCCACATCGCCGTCTGATCGCGGTGGAGCATGACCTCTTTGGGGTCGAAAAACATCGGAAGAAGCCGTGAGAGCAGGGTCGGTTCAAGGCTGGTCTGGAAATACCTGGCCACGCGCATCAGCATGTACCGTGGGTTGTCCAACGGCCCGAGCACCTCGCGCATGGAATCCACGAACAACGCCTCTTCTTCCACCGTTGCACCCTCAAGGAACAACCGAGACCAGGAGCCTCCGCGGTCACCGCCGTCGATTGTGGCCTCTGTCCCAATCAGGTTGGCGGCTTGGAGGGATTCCACCACGACCTTCCCGATGAGCATCACGAGCGAGGACTCGTTCCACGCAGGATCGGGCTCCTTCACCGT
>CAXRAI010000049.1:0-34767 GCA_964228865.1 Salinimicrobium sp.
GGCCACGTGAGGGTGCCTGCCTCAAGATGGTCTTCGAGGGTAGGGTGGGTGATTTCCTCCATCACCAGAATGTGTTGGTTGGAGAGGTTCTCCCACATCGTCGGAAAACGAAGTTTTGGCATCGGGAAATGGGCTTCAATGTCTTCTGCTCTTGCGGTCAATTGACGGCGGCCGTCGATTTCGTTGGTGAGGTTGAGCTCTCGAAGGGTGTAATCCTCGATGTGAGCGAGCAGACCGATGGGGTTGCCGACTTTGCGCAATCTCGGGTTGAAGAACAACCCCAATCGAATCCATCGCTTCATGCGCCGGACGTCGCGTTTGAAGGAGGCTTCAAAATCGGCTTTGATGATCTTCACCACGACTTTCGTTCCATCGTTGAGCACCGCCCGGTGAATCTGCCCGATGCTGGCGGCGGCAAACGGCTTGGGTTCGATGGATTGGAAGTGGTCAAGGAACCCAGGAGGAGCAAACTTGTCGAGCAGTGCCTGAGAATTTTCTTCGGGGATGGTGGCTGCCCGGCTGTAGAGGCGTTGCAGTTCGATGCACCGTTGCGGTTCGATCAAGTCGGGGCGCAGGGCAAAGATTTGACCGAGTTTGACAGCGAGCAACCCCATGCGTTGAATGGCATCAATATCAACCGGTTTTTTCCCTCGCAGTTGCCGGAAAAACCGAAGAAAAGTGAGCAGTTTCATCGCGAAGCACCTCAGTCGCTCAGTTCGATGGGGTTGAGGTCGTAATGATGGATGATGTAGTGCCAGAGGTCGTCCTTTGCACCGCTTCCCTCAACCCGCTGAATGACGACGTTGGCGTCTTTGGCGAATCGTGTGGAGAGGGCACCTTCGATGATGCCGTCGTCCATTTCCCACATTGGAAGGACGTCATCGTCGATGGTGGGGGGGTGGTGGAGGCCAACCTGAACGTGGAACTCGGGTTCGATGCCGTAGAGGAGGGTGCCGAGTCCAGCGTGTTCCCACCAGTCCATCATTTCGTCCAGGAATTCGATGTCGTTTTCGATCGAGCGGAGGCTGAAGGCCAATTCGTGACCGACGCGGTTGCCCACTTGTCGAAGCATCCGGCCGATGTCGATGCCGAGCACCTTCAGGTTGGACAGCTTCCCGTCGCTCAGGCTCTGCCTGGCTTGGTTGACCGTGTCTCCAGCCGCAAAGAAGGCCTCGGGGTCGAAGGGAGTGTCCTCTTCAGGAAGTTCTCCATCGAAACCCAAGGCTGAGGTCAGCGATTCAAGGAAGGAACCTTCGCCGATGGTGAGGCGAAGCGGGTCGTTGATCCTGTTTTCTGTGAAGCGAGCAACGGCCAAGTCGAACGGAATGGCCTCCTCCCAAATGGCGTCGATGAGGTTCTCCTGTGAAATGGCGAAGGGTTCGGATTCAATCACCAACGCTGCGTCTTCCTTTCCACGGCCGACTGGGTTGGCTTCCAAGTTGAGGAATTGGATGACATAGGCTTGGTCCTGAAGGAATCCGTTCGAATCAAGTTCGTCCGCATGGCGGATCTCGATGCCAGGGTGGAGCTGGTCGTAGAAGCGAAGCGTCCGAGGCTCGAGTTGGGTGATGACTTGGACGACGACGCCACGAACGGCAGCGGTGTTGACGGCTTCAAGGGCCTCTGAGCGGCACAAATGGAGGATACCAAACCGTCCGAGAAGGAGCACGAGACGCTCCTCGGTCTCCTCGGCCATTCGCTTGAGGCGCCTGTAGATGTGAACGCGCTCCTTCAGCACGGCGAAACGGGGCTCGTCGCGTTCCCTGCGGATGGCTTCGAAAGAGGCTTCGTCGCTGGTGCCTTCGCTGAGTGCGTCGTACCCTTCCTGCAGTCGGTCCAGTTGGGCGCGTCGCGTTTCGATGATGTGATGCACGGCTTCGTCCACCCGCAGGCTGGAAAACTGCATCGGGCGGTCAGCCGTGGCCGTGACGATGCCCATCTCCTGAAGGCGTGAGAGGCTGTTGTATGCATCAAGGCGCGTGGTGTCGAGTTCTTTTGCCAACTCACTGGCTTTCATCTTGGGGTTGCTCCCAAGCACCATGATGGAGCGCACTTCACGCTCGGTGAGGCCTGCTTCGAGCAGGAGCTCGTTCCACATCATGCCTCACCGCCCGTGACGCGGGTGAGGTCGCTGAGGATGCGAGCCACGTGCCTGCGGGGGCGGAACAGCCAATCGTAGACGTAGTGCACGGTATCGTCCGGTCCGATGAGGAAGGACGACTTGGCCGGGAAGCGGCCCAAGTGCATGGGGACGTTGAACGAGGTCGCCACCTCGCGATCCGGGTCGGAGAGAATCGGGAAGGGCAATCCTCCAGTGAATCCTTCCTTGAACGTGCGGTGGCTGTCGACAGAGTCACGCCCGACACCCACGACGGAGCATCCGGCGGAAACGAACAAGTCGTATTGTTCCTTGAACGTCAAGCAACCGCGCTTGCAGGTCGGTGAATTGTCACGGCTGTAGAAGAAAATCAGGCGCCAGGTGCCGTTCAATGAGGTGGAGTCAAACACGGTGCCGTCATCACCATTCAGTTGGAACGGGGGGGCCGGCTGACCAATCATGTCCTTGGTCAACGCGGTGGCCTCTTTTTTTGTGAGGCTTGCAGCAGTTAAGATAGGTTCCCCCACGCGCTCACACCTCCTGCATGGGCAACAAATGCCCCATTCGCTCTGCTTTGGTTTCCAAATAGCGGATGTTGTGCTTTCCAAGACCGGCCAGATGCTGAATCCGGTCTTCGACGTGAATGCCATGATCGCTAAGCCCCTTTCGCTTGAGCGGGTTGTTGGTCATGAGACGAACCCGATGCACACCGAGTTCCTTCAGCATGGTGGCGGCCATCTCGTACGTGCGCGCGTCTGCTGGAAGACCGAGGGCAAGGTTCGCGTCCAATGTGTCGTAGCCCAAATCTTGCAGGTGGTAGGCTTGGACCTTGGCGTACAATCCGATGCCACGGCCTTCTTGGCGAAGGTAAACGATGGCGCCGGCTCCTGCTTCTTGCACGGCACGCATCGCAAGTTGGAGTTGAGGGCCGCAGTCGCACTTGAGGCTGCCAAAGGCGTCACCGGTCAAGCATTCTGAATGGATGCGAACCAGTGGCGCTTCGGCGGCGGCCAGGTCTCCAACGGTCAGGAGCGCGTGCTCGGAACCGTCCTTCGGATCCACGAAAGCGTGGAGGTTGAACGTCCCGAAGGCCGTTGGGAGCACCGCCTGAGCAGGAACGGTGTGATGTGTTGGCTCGATGCTGATGGCCATGATTGTTAGGAAGTGCATCGGTATATGAAGCGTCGTTGCTCACCGCAGGACCCTGAACGGTTCTTGATATACCACCTCTAGCACATGGAAAACGATGGGCGCCGCCGCTATGCTGGAGCAGCGAAGCCCACGCTTGGCTGTGCGCGCCGCCAAAGACGGCCACAGCGGAGCACATGTGCTCTATTGGATGACGTCCTCTCGCCGCACGTCATACAATCTCGCTCTCGAACACGCGGTAAACCTGGCGGTTGAGCGTAACCTCCCTCTCCTCGTGGTCGAAGCCTTGGCGATTGGACACCGTTGGGCCAACGACCGCATCCACACCTTCGTTTTGCAGGGCATGATCGACCAGCGCACGACCATGCTCGGGAGTGGAGTCACGTACGTACCCTACGTCGAAACCCGCCACGGGGAGGCACGAGGCCTCCTTGCCCGAATGAGCATCGATGCCGACGCGCTAATCATTGACGACTACCCCACCTACATGCCACGGCAGGTCGCCGAGCGAGCTGTGGAACTTGCACCATGTGAGGTGCACCTCGTGGACGGAAACGGGTTCATCGCCATGCGGCATGCAGGTCGGGCGTTCACCACCGCGTACTCGCTTCGCCGGCATTTGCACAAGACCATCGAAGATCACCTCGCTGACCTTCCGGTTGAACATCCGTTGGCGCCTGCGCTGGGCTTGCCAGACGTGGACGAGGCCCTCATCGATTTGGCCTTCCAGGAAACCGACACGCCAAAGACGCCGCTGGAATTTATTTGGCGAACGGCCGAAGGCGACGCCGTTGGTCGAGAGGCGCTTCTCGCCTTGGACATTGACCATGAGGTCGCTCCCGTGTCTCACATGAAAGGCGGAAGCATGTCCGCCAACAAGCGATGGCGGAAGTTCCTTGACGACCGTCTTGAGCGCTACCATGAGGACAGAAACCATCCTGATTTGCAGGCCGCAACAGGGCTGTCGCCATGGCTGCACTTTGGTCACATTTCCTCCCAACGTATGGTGAAAGACGTCCTGGACCTCTACGGATGGGACCCTGGGCATGTGACGCCCCCACCCGACGGCCGTCGTTCTGGATGGTGGGGCCTGCCTGCAGGCGCTGAAGCCTTCCTTGATCAGGTCGTTACGTGGAGGGATCTGGCCTTCATTCACGCACACATGGTCGAAGATCACGACGGCTACAGTTCCATTCCAGAGTGGGCGCAAGCCACGTTGGCCGAACACGCAGAAGACCCAAGGCCAGGTGCGTACACCTTTGAGCAACTTGAAGCGGCCCAAACCGGCGACGTGCTCTGGAACGCCGCGCAACGCCAACTCATGCAAGAGGGCATCATTCAGAATTACCTGCGCATGCTGTGGGGAAAGAAAATCCTCGAATGGGCGCCGACGCCCCAACTTGCCTTCGATTGGATGGTGGCCCTCAACGACCGTTGGGCATTGGACGGCAGGGATCCGAACTCTTACGCCGGCATTGGCTGGGTGTGCGGGAAGTTTGACCGCGGATGGACCGAACGTGCTGTGTACGGCAAGGTCAGGTCCATGATGTCGCACCGCACCGAGAAGAAGGTAAAGACCCGTGAATACATCAGTCGATTTGGTCCTGGACCGTCTCAACAGACCCTCGGTGCTTCCTTCCGGATGCCTCCGCGGCGGGACGTTTGAGCGCGCTCAAACTGCCGTTCATATACTCCCCGAAGTTCTTACACGCATGGACAAACCGCTCGTGGCGGCTTCGGCGTGTCTGTTGGGCTCACCTGTGCGTTACAACGGAGACGCGTGTGAGTTTCGCCCGCTTTCGCGAAGGTGGTCGGAACACCTGCGGCTGCTTCCTGTATGTCCAGAGGTTGGCATTGGCCTGGGAACCCCTCGCCCCACCATCCGCCTGTCCAAAGGCGAGGACGGAATCCGTTTGGTCGAGCCCCGCTCTGGAAAGGACCTGACCGATGCCATGGTGGCTTGGGCCACACGAACCGCAGACGATTTGGCAGGCCTTGGCGTCAACGGCCTTGTGTTGAAGAAGGACTCACCGTCATGCGGTGTGGAACGCGTCAAGGTTCATCCCGCCAAGGAAGGACGCCCCTCACGGGAAGGCGTGGGCGTCTTCGCCATGGTGTTCATGGCCCTGAACCCCCAAATTCCCGTCATCGAAGAAGGGAGGTTGAACGATCCCAACCAGGCGGAGCACTTCCTTGCTCGTGTGCACTTCCACCATCGCTGGCAAGCCGCAGGACACGACGGTTGGACCGCTCAGCGCTTGATGGCCTTCCACCAGGAACACAAGATCTTCCTCGTGGCCCGAACGGCGGATGCTAAGCGGAAGCTTGGCCGCACCATCGCGGCGGGTTTTGATGCCGGTCTCCCAGCGTCTGAAGTGGCGTTGAGGTACATGATTGAGGCTCAGGAACACCTCAACGTTCTGCCGCGCCGTGGACGCTTTGCTCACGCCATGGAACGTGCGTTGTCTCGGATGGACCTCTCCCTCAGTTCCCCACGACGCGAGGAGGTCATCCGCTCCATTCATGCGTACAGGAAGGGGCACCTTCCACGCATGGCTCCACTTCTTCTTTTGGATCACTTGGCCGGTACAGATGGAGCGATTCCACCGTGGCTTGGTCACTTGTCCAACCCCGTTCCCGCGGCCACAGGGGTCCTTGCGAGGGTGTGACCATGCCAGTGTTTGAGCACCACGCGCCCATGCCGGCTTCTCAATCCGCGCTCTGGGCATGGCACGATTCGCCTGAGGCGTTTGTGCGCATCATGCCCGAATGGGAACGCTTGACCCCAGTCCAACTTGGAAGCCTCGAAGATGGACAGCAAACGCGCTTCAAGATGCGGCTCGGGCCGCTGCGACCCATGTGGATCGCGGAACATTTCGACGTCAAGGACGGGCATGCGTTTTCCGATCGCATGGTCAAGGGCCCCTTCGGTCGCTGGGACCATGAGCACCGGTTTGACGCCGACGGAGCCTCGTCGAAGGTGGTGGATACCGTGGAGTGGCGTCTTCCGTTTCACCTGTTCAGCGGGTGGACTGCCCCCATCACGGTCATGCCTCGCATTCGCTCCATGTTCCGCTTCCGGAGCGATCGGGTACGAAGCGATTTGAAGCGCATTGAGGAGACCGCCGAACTTCCGCGACGGCGCGTCTTGGTGAGCGGCTCCACGGGCCTGATCGGCACACAATTGTGCGCCTTTTTGTTCGCCGCTGGACACGACGTGGTCCGTCTTTTGCGAAAAGAAACCGTGCTCCCAAAGCACCTTGCCAAGTGCGAAGTGGTGCGCTGGAACGACCGAACGGGAGAGGTGCTCGAAGGCTCGTTTGAGGGCTTTGATGCCGTCGTTCACCTTGCCGGTGCAGGCATCGGTGACAAGCGGTGGTCCAGCGCAAGAAAGGCGTTGCTTCGTGACAGCCGAACCGGACCTACGCGCCACCTTGCGACGGCCTTGGCCGCTGCAAAGCAGCCACCCGAAGTCCTGTTGTCAGGTTCGGCCATCGGCGTGTACGGTAACCGGGGTGACGAGGTGTTGACCGAGTCCTCCACCCGCGGTGAGGGTTTCTTGTGCGACATGGCCAACGATTGGGAAGCCGCTGCTCTGCCCGCCAAAGAAGCCGGCATTCGATTGATTCACCTCCGTACGGGTTTGGTCACCACCGCAGCCGGGGGCCTCCTCGGAAAGCAACTGTTGCCCGCGAAAATGGGTGCAGGCGGACCCATCCGCGGAGGTCGTCAGCGCCTGTCGTGGATTTCGATGGACGATTACGTCCATGCGGTCCACCATCTGATGATGCACAACGACGCCGAAGGGCCGTTCAACATCACGGCGCCAAACCCCGTGGCCCAGCGCACCTTCGCCAAGGTGCTCGGGCGTGTCCTTCGACGCCCCTCATTCGCCCCCCTCCCTGGCTTTGTGATCCGAATCATGTTCGGTGAAATGGGTCAAGAGTTGATCCTTGAAGGGCAACACGTTGAGCCACAACGCTTGCTCGATCTTGGCTTCCGCTTTGAGCACCCTGAACTGGAATCCTGCCTCAGGCATACCCTCGGGAAGGTCCGGTCGCCCTCGGACGACGTGATTCACACCCGTCGATGAGCCTTCAACGCCGACGGGTCTATCCACCGACCGGCGGGAGCCGACCCAATGGACGGGTTGTTTCCAGATTCCATCCCCCTCGCCTTGCGCGTGGTCGCTTGGATTGTGGGGGGCTGGCTCGTCCTTCGTCTCTGGCTCTTTTACCGGGTCTACCGTCGACGCATTGCCTCGCTCGATCGGGATTGGTGCGATTATTGCCGCCACCAAACCACGGCCGAAGTGGACGAAGAAGCACGCACGGTGACCTTCTCGCACGTTCGCGATTTCACGTGGCGGGGCACAAAAGACCGCGATGAGGCGTGGGCGAGGGACGTCACCTTCGATCTGAACGCCATCAAAGACGTCTGGTACATCGTGGACCATTTCTCCAAAACAAAGGGGATTGCGCACACCATGCTCACCTTCCAATTCCTCGACGGGAAAGCCGTGACCTTCTCCTTTGAAGCCCGCCGCGACGCTTCGGACCGTTTTTCGCCTTGGGAGGGCATGTGGCGTGCCTACGAACTCTACCTGTCGATCGGTTTTGAGCGGGACATGATCTTCCTGCGGACCAACGCACGGAAGAATCAGGTTCACCGCTACCGAACCACCACCTCCAGGCGGCGCGAGCGCCAGTTGTTCATGCTGCTTGCACGACGGGCGGATGAGTTGGCACGCAAGCCGGAATGGTACCATTCCCTCTCGACGACCTGTGCGACAGAACTGCGTTCTCAAATCAACAGGATTTCTCCAGTCCGGATTCCCTACGTGTGGCGTCTGCTCTTGCCCGGCCACAGCCCACGCATGGCGTACCGCTTGGGCCTTCTGCAACGTTGGGGGACCTTCGAAGAGACGCGTGAGCGTTCGCGTGTCGACCTGGTCGCACAAGCGTGGGACGGTGAAGGCGATTACAGTGCCATGCTCGACGCGGCCTTGCCTGGTCATGCCAAGTGATCGCGGGATCGGCTCATGACAAGGTCACCAACCGTGAGGTGTATGTGCACCTCATGCCCCGTGGCCACGTTGTGAATGCCCCGGGTTCCCGTGGACAAAACGACCTCCTCAAGCGGCCACGTCACCCCGTCAAGCCGCTTCACGATGACCTCGCCAAAGGGGTGCAGTCCGATGATCATGTCCGCTTGGCTTGGCACGGCATGAAGCTGCCCCGGTGAAATCCGACGAAGGTCCCCCCCGTTTGTGTGAAGCACGGCATCGCTCTTGGCTTCGATGAGGGCCGCAGGAACCGCCAGCCTGTGGTCGAGCCGGCCCCCGTCCAATCCGACCACGTGCACAGGCAGGTCTGGATGGTGCTGCGCGCACCACATCAGGACCTTCGTCAAGTCAGAAGCATCTTGATCGGGCAAAGCGATGCATTCCACGCCGTCAGGCCCTTGGCCCATGCTGTCCAAATCACCGAGGATGCACGCGACGTGAACGCCGAGGGTTTCGGCGTGCTTCCATCCACCGTCGCAGCCGATCACCAAACTGGGCGCATCGAGAAGCCATGACGGGATGCCTTCCTTGGGTAAACGCCCTGCAGCAAGCACAAGCACATGCCCGCTCATGACCTGACATGGAGCGGTTCTCCAAGAGGATTCGTGCGTCGTCGTGCTGCTTCGCGGGGAATGGGTTTTGAACGTCCTCGGTCATCCAGAATCATGGCCATGCAACGCGTTCGCACCCTGCAGGCCCTCCTCATGTGCTTCATGATGGTGCTTTCCGTACAGAGCATGGGCTTGAGCGCCCTTCTGGACGCTCGTGACGCCCCTTCTCCCACGTCTGGTTCAGAAGGCCCATCCAGCAGCCATGAACACGGTGCGAGCGACGGTTCCATGGCTCCATTGGACGGTGGGGTGGCGCGTGAGGAATCCGTCATCGACACGTGGGAACTTGGGGCCAACCTCACGGAGAACACCACGATCGTGTTCGGTCCGGTCGGGGCGGTCTCTCCCACAGGAATGCGTCATTTGTGCTGGATCGACGATCAAGGCCACGTCCATCATGGTCGGCTGGGCGAAGACAACCGGTGGACGGACAGCACTTCAGCGACCTGGTCCACGAGCGTCGTGACGACCGTTGACAACGCCAGCGACAGCCCGGTCTGCGCCGTTGCGGCCACCACCGATGACCGCGCTCGTCTCGTCATCAGGGACGGAGAAAACCTCACGGCGGCACGCGAAGCCTTCCCCAATTCGATGTACCTCAACCAAGTGTGGCACGTGCGGACCTTCATGCTCGACGTGGATGCTTCATCCATCTCGTTGGTGCTTCACGAAGACCGTGAGCATGCAGGTGTGGTCGATGCAAACGGCAAACTTTGGTTGGTGTGGAACGAAGGCGTGCTCTGGAACCGCACCCTTGTCGACGCAGGACCCGTGCACGGTGAAGTCGAGATGGCCGCGGTCAACGGAGGCGTCGAATTCTACACCGTCGTCGGGGATGAACTGGTCCGATGGCAGCTGTTGGACGATGAATTCAAGCGAAGCGTCGTCACGCAAAACGCCGACCTTTCCACGGCCATTGGTGTGGATCATGACCGCAACGGCGTGGCGCAGGTTGCGACGGCCGTGGACGCCCAAGACGGGCCAGGTGTGGAACTGATCCGCAGCCTTGTCGGGCAACGTGAGGGCCGTGTTTCAGGAGACCTTTCCTCCACACTTTCCCTCGGGGACAACCACACCGCAGCAGGACAATCCGCGCATGGGGACCTCAACGGCGACGGTCGAAGCGACCTTGCCTTTGGCCTGCCACAGGCTGGACAAGTTCACATCGCGTTTGGAAACGGTACGGCAACGGTCCTCAACGGCACCGGGATGTTCGGTCATGGTTTGGCCGTGGGGGACATCGACGGTGATGGGCTGGATGATTTGATCGTGGGCACCCCAGATGAGGACGGGGCAAACGGGACCCTCTCCGCATGGTTTTCATCGGTGGGACTTCCGGCAGAGCGACCTGCAGATTGGGTGATGAACGGCAGCCTGAACGAGGGCTTGGGCCACAGGCTTGCCGTTATCTCAGACCTGGACGGGGACGGAGATCACGAATTTGCAGTGAGCTCGTTGACCGCTGCCGCCTCTGGGAAGGTGCACGTGTTCTTCGGCAACGGGACCACTCCAGACCTCCAACGCTCCATCCTTCCCACCACCACAGGCCCCGCCTTTGGGCAGGCCATGGCCTCAGGGGACCTGAACTGCGACGGCCAAGCGGACCTCGTGGTGTCCAACACTGGAACCATCGATTCTCCCGTCGGTTACTCCGCCATCGAGGTGTTTCACGGCAGCGCTGTCGGCTACAACGGTACGCCCGACCGAACCTTTGTCTCGAACGCTCAGGGGCGGCTCTTCGGACATGCCCTCCTCGTTGTGCCTGACGTGACGGGCGACGGTTGCGACGACCTCCTGGCGAGTGAACCGTTGAACGGAACAGCGGCCTACAACGCGGGACGCTTGTGGCTCTGGGCCGGTGCATCGCCCATGGCCAGCACCACAGCATGGTCCCTGGACGGTGCTTCCAACGCTCGACTTGGCCTTGCCTTGACCGCCGCAGGCGACGTTGATGGGGACGGCCAACCGGATCTTTTGGTCAGCGGTGCAGGCACTGGCGCCAATCCGGGCGAACTGACCCTTCATTTCGGCAACGGCAGCGGTTTTGCTGCCGACACACAAACGATCGTCACCGGCTCAGCCGGGGACCACGCGGCTGAACGCGTGTTGGCACAACTTGACACCGACGGCGACGGTTTGGAGGAAATCGCTGCCAGCCGGCGTGGGCCTGTGGTCGATGGCGCGCACGGCATGTCCATCGAAATCCGGGAGCGAGTGGATTGGCAATCGTTGTCCTTCCCCATGGAAACGCTCCCCGAGGACATCATGCTCTCGACGGCTCTACGCGGCGAGACCGCCATCCACGTGGTCACGCCGGACCAGGCAGGAGGGCACCACGTTCACCTCATTGAGCACACGCTTGACGGGACGCCCGGAGGGCAATGGGTGACGAGTTACCTCGTTGGAGGTGCCCATCTGGAGACGGTCGTGGCCCTTCCAAACGACGTGGGTCCAGCGACCCTGGCTTTCCATCAAATCATGAACTCCACACATTCCATCGGTCAGCTGAACGCGTACGGTGCGATGGCGTACCAAGGCCCAGTCCTGACCACAGGTGCGTGGGGTCAACATGTGGCCACGATCCACAAGGACGGCGCTCAGCACTTCGTCCTTCCAACCGAAGGCGACGGGCGCCTCTGGCACACGGTGGAGACCTCCTCGGGATGGGACACGAGCCTCATCAGTGCGGGGGTGACGTTGAGCGCACCTGCAACCGTTGTTCACGTTCCCAGCAACGGTTCTTTGGCCGTCATTTACGCCCCAACGGGTGACACCTCACTCCATGTCGCGTGGGGCAGCGGTGCTGCCAGCGGGACGTGGGACCTGACGACGCTGGACGTGGGCGTTGACGTGGTTGGCTCTTCCGTTGCGGCGACCTACGATCAAGGGTTGGTCATTTGGGCCCTGACCGCGAACGCGACCTTGGCGAACCTCTCGCGCATGACCGTGGATTCATCGGGTGATGTTTCACTGAACGCCACCTTGGCGTCCAACCTTCACCCCGATGGAACGCTTACCTTCGCGGGTTCGGACGTTGACGGCAAGCATGTTCTGGTCTACGCCTCGACCGATGCCGGGCACCTCTTCCACAACGGCACCGAGGTCAGTGTTGAGGCCGATGACGGTTCGACACGTGCCTTCCGTCCAGCGGCATGGGGCAGCCTCAGCACGCCTCTGGTGAGCGGTCATCAAGGGACAGTCGCCGTTCGCTGGAACAACACGCTCGGTTTCCTTCACCACCTGGGTGCAAACGGAGCAAGCGACACTGCATTGTCTGCCGAGCATTTGGGCGACGGTGGTGCGTTCGATTACGACGGGGACCTCTGGACGTCGAGTCAGGGCGGTCTTCAGATGCATTCGGACCTTGTTGACGATGACGGCATGCCCTTCGCCAACGCCAGCAGGGTACGTTCGCTGACCTTCAGCGGGCTCGCCGCGGATGCTCAGGTCCACCCGACGGAGGGATACACCGGATCAGACCCAAGCGACGATGACCTGCGGTACCGCTCGTTGACAGCGGTGGATTCGGTCAACAAAGACGTGCATCTGCTCCGACTTGTGCTGGACGAAGACCGCGATTTCGTTCCCAACGCGCACGACGACTTGCCGCTCATCAGTGGGCAGTGGGAGGACAGCGACAGCGATGGCTTTGGCGACTTGGCCACCGGTCCATTCCCCGATGCATGCCCCAGCATCACCGGAACCAGCACCTTCGGGTTGCTCGGTTGCCTGGACCTTGACAACGACGGCTGGGACGAGACCACCGACGATTGTCCGAACAACCGCGGGACCTCGTGGTTTGACCGTCAGGGGTGCGAGGACAACGACCAGGACGGCTGGTCCACCAACTCTGGTTCATGGAACAAAGGTGACAGCTTCATCCTCAATTGGAAGCAATCCTTGGACAGCGACGGTGACGGCCGGGGTGACAACAGCGGCCCAGATTGCTGCAACACCGCCCTGGACAACCAAGAGCCGGACCTCTTCCCGTACAACCCGCGTCAGTACAAGGACACGGACGGTGACGGCTGGGGTGACGACAAGACGGACGATCTGACCGGGGACGAGTGCCCCTACGACTACGGGACTTCCTTCCGTGACCGTCGTGGCTGTGAGGACCGAGACGGGGACGGTTCATCCGATCCACGTCCGCCCGAGGACTTCCCCTACAACTGGTCCGTCGCAGAGGGCGCTGACATGTGGCCCGATGATCCCACGCAATGGGTCGACAGCGACGGTGACGGGTACGGCGACAATTCGAGCGAAGGCGCCACCAATCCCGACCATTTCCCATCGCTCATCTTTGCCGCTGTGGACGACGACCGCGACGGTGTTCCTGACGAATGGACGTCGTTCTACGACGAACTCAACGGGAGTGCAGGGCTCAACTTGGACGGGTGCTTGAACGCCTATGGGAATTCAACCACCGGTCTTGGGGAGGACGAAAACGGCAACGAAATCCAAGTCCCCTTGTACGGTTGTCCTGACACCGACGGCGACGGACGCGCCAACCAAGACGACGCTTTCCCCCTCGAGCCCACGCAAACCACCGACTCTGATGGCGACGGTTTCGGAGACAACATCGGGGGTGTGGACGGTGACGAATGCTACCTTGAGCCTGGCGTGGCCGATGGAACCCCCACCTTTGCAGGAGGCACCGGAAAGGGGTGCCCGTTGTTCAACGATGGCGACAGCGACGGTGTTGGGGACGACGACGACCAATGCTCCAACACCGATGCAGGCGCGACGGTCGACGCCGTAGGATGTGCGCAGAATCAACTTGACACCGACAACGACGGTGTCAATGACCTCGACGACCGGTGCCCCAACACGGTTGACTTCCGCACCATCGATGCCTATGGTTGCGACACGCAACAGCAGAACGTCGACACCGATGAAGACGGGGTACGAGACGCCGATGACCTCTGTCCCAACACACCGACCGGGTCGGTTGCTGATGCAAACGGTTGCGCGGCATCCCAGCGGGATACCGACAGCGATGGCGTGGCTGACGACGTCGATCTTTGCCCAGCCTCCGAGACCGGTTTCCCTGTGGACGCCACGGGTTGCCTCGATGAAACGGCATGCGAGGACGACTTGGACGGCGACGGTGTGGCAGGCTGCCCTGCATGGGAAGTCGGCAGCGACGGTTTGCGGGTCAATCAGACCGGCGATGCCTTCCCGTTGGACAACACGCAGTGGAACGACACCGACGGTGATGGATACGGTGACAACCCAAGCGGAACCCAAGGCGACGCCTGCCCCACAGAAGCAGGAACATCGTTGCGTTCCTTGGCCAACAACCTCGATCACTTTGGTTGTCCGGACGACGGCGACGGATTCGTGGACGAACCCTTCCCGGAAGACCCGACGCAATGGCTGGATGAGGATCAGGACGGGCTGGGTGACAACGCCACGGGGACCAATCCTGACCTTTGTCCCGACACGGCTCCAGGTGACCGAAACCGTGTGGACGGCAACGGCTGTGCCCCGATTCAGCGGGACACGGACGGCGACGGGGTGAACGACGAGTTCGATCAGTGTCCGACCGAACCACTCGGGACGGACGGCTTCGCCGACGGTTGTCCCGCTGTATCTCAGGGAGGGGACTCTGAGCCCATCGAGGTGTTTGGTCAACCGCTGATGGTGGTCATCGGCGGAGGCGCAGGTGGTTTGTTCGGCCTTCTTCTCTTGCTTGTCGTGGTCCGCCGCGTGTTCCGTTCTTCCGAGGACGATGACGACGACGATGACGACGACTGGTTCGACGACGATGAGGAGGATGAACCGGTGCGCACTCCCGCACGAAGGCGCGAACCTGTGACCCGGTCCTTGCCGGCCAGTGCGCCACCTTCACGCGGCCCTTCCACGGCCGCGGGTCCGTCCGGTGCTCCGACGCAAGCCAAGCCGAAGCCAACCCAAGGAGGTCCGCCTGGACGGAAAGCAGGCCCACCTGGCGGCGGTCCACCCGGACGTGCCAAGCCTTCGCCTGAACCCAAGGTTGCCGCCCGCAAACCCGTGAGTGAACCTGCAGCCCCGAAGAAGGTGGGGCGCCGTCGTATTGAGCCCGATGCCGCGGGCCAGGAGGACGCACCCCCCGGTGGTCCAACGCGGCGGCGTGCAAAGGTCAGCGTTGACCTCTCGATGTTCGAAGATTCGCAGACCGCTGACAGGAATGCTGCTGTGGCCTGGGTCGTTGACGAGCTTGGAGCAGGCGGCGTTGAGCGGACCATCCTGATGCAACTGCAATCCACGGGCTGGTCGGCCGAGCAATCACGAGCAATTCTCGACCTTGCGTCAAGCGGTCGGTCGGGCAGGGATTGAAGAAGGGGACCCTGAAGGCGGGGTAAGGTGGACCACGTGAGCGAGGCCGGCATTGAGGTTGATGAGGCGGCCGAGTACTTCGGTGCCACCTCATCCTCCGACGGCCTGCACGCGATGTTGGCGATGAGCCGTGAAGACGCCTTCGTGGCTTTTTTCCGGCAACTTTCGGACCTTGTGCTTCAACCCGGAGACTTCGACTTCATGGAAGCCGGAGCACGCATGTCGTGCGAGGGTGGGGAACTCTACTACCTCGTCGCCGGTCACCTTGGCCTCATGTCCATGTCCGACCCCCTCCGTTCTTTCCTCGGGCAAGAGGATTCCGAGGGCAACCAAGGATCGGGTGGCGTCACGGTTACCGGAGCCCAACGTGATGCGTTGGAACGCCTCTCCGACCCAATGCGCCTGATGCGCCTGTTTGCTGTCGCCAACGAAACCGGGGGCGAGGAGGAAGTACGCGGATACCTTCGCGGCATGGAAGGGCACCTCGCCTCGGTTTCGTCCAACGAAACCGCGCTGGTTCAAGTCGCACTCGATTTGGACGCGTCGCTGGATGTGGCCGGCCAGATCCTTCCCGTCGGTGCACTGGCGGGCGGTGGCGCCAGCGCCACGGCCTTGGAACTTCGCCCCTCCACGCCCATGGACGTTGCTCCGGTTCCAACCCCGGCCCCGGCACCAGAACCCGCTCCCCCTGAGGCCCCACCTTCACCTCCTGCCCCTCCAGAAGACTCTGTTCCGCTCCCCGGTGGTTCAACCGGCGTTCCACTGCCCAGTTCGTCCAACGACGCCGCGGTTGTTCCTGAGCCAGCGGTGGCCGAACTCGACGACCGTCGAAAGAATGAGGCCGCTGCGGATGCCTTCGCAGGGGCTTTTGGCTCCATGATGGCGCCCGCTCCAACCCCAGAACCCGTGGACGAACCAGAGCCTGAACCCGTGACCGACGAGGAGCGCTTCCTTGCCGCTGACGAGGACGAGTCCGGCGGTTTGTCGATCGAGGAGTTGGCAGAAGCCACGGGCACGGATTTGGAAGAGGCCGCCAGGCTTCATGCCGCTGCAGACGTCGACGGGGACGGGCAGGTCACGATGGAAGAATTCGTCGGGAGCCAAGCGGCTGAAGTGGCTTCTGCCCTTCCACGTCCAGTCCGTGCAGCACCCGTTCGTGCGCCGGTTGGCCAACAGGCGAACCCTGTGCAACCGGCTCAACCTTCCCCCATGCCTCAACCTCGGCCGATGCAACCCCAAACCCCTGTAGGCGGCGGTTGGCCTCAGCAGCAACGCAACACGTTGGGGCAACCTCAACCCGCCGCAGGATGGCAGCAGCAACCCCAGCAAGGATGGGGCCAACCGCAGCAAGGCGGGTGGATTCAGCCACAACCGATGCACAACGTGCCTCCGACCATCCCCTCGGGTCTCCGCTGCCCGGGATGCGGGGTTGGCATTGACGGGCAGTGGCGCTTCTGTCCGGTCTGCGGGACACGAAACCCGGCCATGCCGTACTGATCATTCCTCAACGAACACGCCCTGTTCGAGCAGGAGTTCATCGTCAAGCCATACCGACGGTGCTTGCATGACCCCAGAGAGGGTGAAACCAACGCGGTTGGTGCCACCGCCGGCGGTGTTGTCTCCGAACATGAAGTAGCACGTGCCCAGGCATTTTTCGTCTTCGAGCACGCTCCCAGTCAAGGTCGCTGCAGGGTTCATGCCAAAGCCAAACTCCGCCACCGTACCTGCCACGTCCTGATCCTTTGGACGCAAGGGTTCGGCTGCGTCTTGGAACTCCTTGCGGATCCGGCTCGCCATTTCCCCGCCTGTGATGGATGCGATGACGCCTTGCTCGATGTCCAGGGTCACAGGTTCGTCGATCAACGTTCCTTCCCAACTTCCGTCCATGACCAAACGGCCGTTCATGGTCCCTTCTCGCGGCATGATGAACACCTTCCCCGCGGGGAGGTTCATGACCATCTTTGGCCGGTTGCAAATACCGTTGTCATCGAAGTTCCATTCGCGCCAAGCCACCTCAAAGGTGAGCTCCGTTCCGTTTTGCGAACGAACGTTGACGATGCGCCTGCGTCGGAGTCGCCCGGGCAATCGGGCGATGCGTTGCTTCACCAACGAGAAGTCCGCCGACATGCCGCCGCCTTGGAACATCTTCGCGGTCATCCCTGGCATGGTCACGATGCGCGCTCCGTCCGCCAAGGCGGTGCGAACGGCCCGTGTATGGGTCAACGAGTACCGCGTGGGGGCGATGACCACCTGCTGTTGACGCATCAAGGTGGCCACGGGAGCTGGAGGCTCCTGCCCGTGATGGCGGCCTTTGGGCATCAGCATCAGAAGGACCCGATCTGAACGGGTCATGGCCGCCTCGTGGAGGGCAGCTCCTACTTCGGCGGTGGTTGGGTCGCAGACGATGAGGACGTTTTCGTTCCGGCGGATGTCCATGCACGTGGTCACGACGGTGAGCGCGCTCGCTGCAAGATCGAATTCTGACGTTTCTTCGGTTGGAGCAGGGGCATCTGCCTCTTCGTTGTCTTGGGGTTCCGAGACCGCTTCGAGGACCGCTTCAAGGTCCTCGTCTTCGTCCTTCGGGGCCGGGTCCTCTTCCGAGGAACGGCGCCGGAACGGGAGGACCATGCACACCGGTGCACCTTCGCGGTCTTGAACATGTGGCGAACATCAGGTGAGCGCAAGCCTTGAGCGGCATGGACGCGACCGCGGGACATGACCGCCGTGCAGACCTTCCTCGACCGTGTTCACGACTTGGCTCGACTCGGCTCCATCCAAGGGCACCTCGGTTGGGACCGGGAGACCTTGATGCCGCGCAAAGGAGCTGCGGCTCGGTCTGATGTGCTGGCGTGGTTGGCCGCAGAGTCGCATCGTCGGATGGTCTCCGAAGGCTTCGGGGATTTGCTGGAGTCTGTTCGTGACGATGCGGCGAACGACCCTGACCTTGCCGCAACGGTGCGGGAGATGACCCGCCGTCGTGACCGCGCCGTCCTGCTTCCGGAGGCGTTCGTGTCCGAGTTTGCACGGACCCGTAGTTTGGCCCAAGGGGCTTGGCAAGACGCCCGTGCGGCTTCAGACTTCTCGGCTTTTGCACCTCATCTCGAGACGTTGCTCTCCATGACCAAAGAGCGCGTTCGCCTGCTTGGGCACGAAGGACCGACCTACGACGCCCTTCTGGACGAGTACGAAATCGGCTCGACGATGGCTGGATACGACCCGATGTTTGCCGAGCTTAAGGCGCACCTCGTGCCTTTGTTGGCTCGCATCACCGAGGCCGCCGCCACACGTGATCTTCCCTCGTTGCCCGCAGGGGCACGCTTTCCAGTGTCCGATCAAATCGCCTTCTGTGAACGTGTCAGCCAAGCGATGGGTTTCGATTTCGAAGCCGGGCGAATGGACGCTTCTGCCCACCCGTTCTCAGCGGGCATTTGGCCCGGCGACACGCGGTTCACCACGCGTTTCGACGAGGAAGACCCCTTCTCCTGCCTTTACGCCGTGATGCATGAAACCGGCCATGCCCTCTACGAGCAGGGCTTGCCCGAGGCCTTCCAACGGACCCCCCGTGGTGAGGCGATTTCCCTTGGTGTGCACGAGTCTCAATCCCGTTTCTGGGAGAACCAAATCGGTCGGACGGAGGCCTTCTGGAGCGTGGTCGGTCCGTGGTTCCATGACGCGTTCCCCGACGTTCCTCTGCTCGATGCAGGCGCCATGAACCTCATCGCGAACAAGGTCGAGCCCGGCTTCATCCGTGTGGAGGCCGACGAGGTCACCTACAACCTTCACATCATGATTCGGTATGAAATCGAGAAGCAGATGTTTGAGGGCGACCTGAGCATTGCGGACCTGCCGCACGTGTGGAACACCATGATGCGTGACTGGTTCGGACTTGAGGTCAACGAGGACCGTCTGGGCTGCCTTCAGGACATTCACTGGTCGATGGGCGCGTTTGGCTACTTCCCCACTTACACCCTAGGAAACCTGTACGCTGCTCAACTTCTGGAGGCGATGAGCGGTGACCTTGGTGACATGGATGCACTGATCCGTGGTGGCGATTGGAGCGCTCCTTTGGCTTGGTTGAAGGCTCGCATCCATGAGCGCGGCAGTTTGCTTCTGCCCCCGGCCTTGATCGAGGAGGCAACGGGTTCCCCGCCTACGGCAGCGGCTTTCCTTCGGTACATCGAAGGCAAGTACAGCCGCTTGTACGGTCTTTGATCAAGCTGCGCGATCACCCATCGCGCGGTCGTAGGCCGCCACGTAGGCCTCCACTTCGCGTGCCATGGTGAACCGTTCCAAGACCTTCGCTCGGCCGGCCTCCCCCTTGGCCTTCAGCCGCTCGTCGTTCGACAATTCTTCGTCGACCACGCCTGCAAAGGCCTCGTGATCGCCCACCCTATAGAGCGCGCCTGTGCGCTCGTCCACCGTTTCGGGCATGGGGCCATGGTCGACGGTGATGACCGGTGTGCCTGAGGCCATGGCTTCAATGGGAATCATGCCCAATCCTTCGTACAAGGAGGGAAAGACGACCAAATCCGCGGCACGGTAGGCATCGGCAAGCGCTTCGAAGGGCAAACTGGATTCGATGTGCACCGCGTCCGCGACCCCTCGTTTGGCGGCATGCCGCAACAAGCGGGTCTTGAGGTGGCCGCGTCCGACGATGGCGAGGTGGACGTCGTGCCGTCGACGTCGCAAGGCAGCAAAGCCGTCGATGAGGGTCGCGTACCCTTTTCGTGCGGCCAAGCGGCCGACGGCAAGGAGAAGTCGGTGCCCCTCGGGCACCCCGAGGGTGGAGCGTAGCGCGATGGCCTGCTCCGCCCGCTCCGGTCGCGGATGAAACATCTCTGTGTCGATGCCCCAGTGGATGACTTCGCAGGCCCATCCTTGCGGGGGCCGGTACTGGTCCATGAATTCTTGACGGCTGAAGGCGGAGATGGCCACACAGGTGCTCTTCTCGAGGGCGGCTTGTTCGTAGCGCGCGTAGGCTTTGGCCGTGAGGAGGATGGCCAGGTCGTTCGGGTTGGCAATCGCCGCCGGCTCACGTCGTCGTCGTGCCATGAGGAGACCTTCCCGCTCACCGATCCACGAGCCATGCAGGGTCGTGACGGTCGGCGCCACCTCGCGGTGGCACCGGTCAAACTGCCCACGCGTCCATGCGATGAGGGGCGTGTGCACGTGAACGACGTCGACCGGGTCTTCGGCATGCAGTCGAATCAGCGCCCGTAAGGCGTGACGCCCGAAGGAGCGCGTGAAGGCCATGGGCGCCTTCAACCACGGAACGCCGACGATACGAACCCCGGGGATTGGCGGTGCTTCACCGGTACCACGTCGCGTGATGACCGTGACCTTGTGTCCGGAGGCAGCCAATTCAGCCGTCAGGTGGTAGATGGTGGTGGCCATGCCGCCCCAACGGGGTGGATATTCGCCGGCCAACATCACGATGTGCACGGCTCTCCCCGTGACGGTGAAGGGCCAAGCGGTTTCAACCGTTCCGTGAAGGGTTCACGCCCAAGGAAGCATGACCAGGGCGCGTCCGGTCTCCCCGGGTGCGACGAGCACCTCGCCCTTGTCGCCGGTCCTTTCGCTGCGCTCGAAGACGGGTACGCCGTCCACAATGGTCCACGATGGCCACCCCACCAGGCTCCGCCCGTGGAAGGGGTTCCACCCGACACGGCTCCACGCGTTGCCGTCGTCAACCGTGCGTTGCGTGACCATGTCCACGAGCACCAGGTCGGCGTCGGCACCGATCTCGATCCGGCCTTTGCCCACCATTTGGTAGCAGTCCGCAACGTTGGCGCACATCCAACGGACGACGTCCTCGACCGTGCACCGTCCCTTGGCGGCATGGGTGAGCATCACCGGCAGAGAGGTTTCCACGCCAGGCATGCCGGAGGGCGCCTTCGGAAATCCAAGCGCTTTGGCTTCCAAGGTGTGCGGCGCATGGTCCGTGGCCATGCACATGATGGTCCCGTCGGTGAGCCGGGACCACAGGGTCTCTCGGTCCTTGGCGTAGCGAATGGGGGGATTCATCTTCAGGCGTGTGCCTTGACGCTCCACGTCCGTTTCGTCGAAGGTGAGGTGCTGGGGCAAGGTCTCGACCGTGATGCACGGGCCGTCGCCCTCCTCGCCGGGGTGCGAGGTTCGGCCGGCCAACCAGTCGGCCTCGATGCCCGAGGTCAGGTGGAGGATGTGCAACCGGTGGTTGTGTGTCGTGGCCAAGCCAACCGCCAGTTGGGTGGCCAACAAGGCGGTCACGTCGTCCCGCCATTCCGCATGGGCGGCCATGTCGGTGCGCCCCTCAAATTCCTCTTTTCGTGAAATCAAGCGGTCTTCGTCTTCCGCGTGAACGGCGATGAGCCCAGCGGTCCCCTCGAAAATACGGTCCAAGGCCCCCTCTTCGCTGACCAGAAGGGAGCCCGTTGAGCTGCCCATGAAGATCTTGATGCCACAGATGCCGGGCCGAGCGATGGGTTCCCCGGGCTTACCCACGGCTTCTTGCAGGTCCTCGAGGTTGTCCGGAGTGGCGCCAATGAAGAAGCCATGATGGGACACAGCCGTGGCTCCTGCACTGGCGATTTTTGCTTCAATGGAAGGCACCGTGGTGGCTGCAGGGTGGTTGTTTGGCATGTCCAAGAACGCGGTCACGCCACCGCTGACGCCCGCGCAACTTCCGCTGGCGAGGTCCTCTTTTTCGGGCTGCCCAGGCTCACGGAAATGGACTTGAGGGTCAATCACGCCGGGGATGAGGTGCAAGCCTTCTCCGTCAAGGTGGATTTCCTCGCCGCCTTTGGGTTCAAGCCCACCGCCAACGGCCACCTCGGTGACCACGCCAGCCTCGACGCGGACGTCTGCCAATCGGGTGCCGTCAGGAAAGACGGTCATGGCTCCGGTGATGAGAAGGTCCCCACGTCGTGCTGGCATGGAGACGGCCTCGTGCATGGAGTCCATGAAGATGTTCAGCGGCGCCGAGCAGCCTTCGGTCTGAAGGCGTTGCACACGTCATCGTTCATGTCGAGGTAGGGCCCACCGATGAGGTCGACCGCGTAAGGGACCGCGCGCCAAATCTCATCGATGGTTTCTCGGATGGATTTTGGACGCCCGGGGAGGTTGAACACGAGGCTTCCGCCACGGGTCCCGCCAAGTTGGCGCGAGAGGATTGCGGTGGGGACGAAGGCCAGCGAGATGGCCCTCATCTGTTCCCCGAAACCGGGCAGGACTCGGTCCAGCACGGCTTCGGTGGCTTCAGGCGTCACGTCCCGAGCCGCTGGCCCTGTCCCGCCGGTCGTGACCACCACGGCACATCCAACCTCGTCGCACAGCTCGATCAACGCGGCCGAAATCACGTCGACGTCGTCAGGGACACACCGGTAGTGCACCTCGAGGGGAGAAGCCACCGCTTCGTCGAGGAAGCCAAGGAGAGCGGGCCCCCCCTCGTCCTCGTAGGCACCCGCGCTCGCTCGGTCGGAGACGGTCACGATGCCGATGCGAGCGAATTCGCCGACGTGACCCTCACGTCCGTCGAGCTGGGTCACGTCGTCCATGACACGCCCTCACTCCGTGCCGTACTTGGCGTGCAGGTCGGCGTGGAAGTTGTCCAAGAGCGTGTTTTCGAACAACTCGGCCTGACGGCGTGATTTGGTTGAGCGCATGTGAAGGTAAGCGATGAGAATAAACACGCCAATGGCGATGGGGATCATCGCTTCCAGCTTGTAGGCATGCATGAAGCGGATGATGCCATCTGCGGTGTAGGCCCACGTCACGGAGGCCGCAGAACCACCGATGACCACTGCCCAGAGCACACGCATGAACTTCATGCGTGAGAGCATGCCGAGCATCGAACCGACGATGACCCCGGACGCCATGAACGGAATCCACACGAAGAGGATCAAGCCCCAAAAGCCCCATTTGTTGATGAATTCACGCTTCTCGTTGGCCGTGTATTCCACCGTGGACAGCAGGTCGCCCACGAACTTCGTTTGCAGCACCCGTCCGCCCAGCCCGTCTTGACGGGCGACAGCCGCGACGCGCTCGTCGTCGCTGGTGGATTGTTCCACGCGTCCTGCACCTGAGCGGTCGGCAAGGGTGTGGACTTGGTTGCGCACCTTGAGGATCAAATCCTGGTTGTGCAACAAGTCCTCGTTGCGTGAGGAGATGAATTCACGCAATTCTTGCTCGACTTCTTCGGTGGTGGTCTTGAACCGGAAAAAGGCCAGCCGCAGGGTGGGCCGGTACACGGTCGAGACGAAGATGTGGCGGTCGTCGCTGGTCACCACCGCGCCGACCATGGTGACGTTGTTGCGGCGGGCAAAGAAGAGGTCGAGGCTGTCCCTGACTTCCTCTTCGACGCGAGCGAGGGTGTGCAATTCGCCGAAGAAGGCGCTGTAGTCGCGTCGCTCGGGTTGTTCATCGTCCGCGGTGCTGCCGCCGAAACCGATGCCGGTGTCGAGGTCGACGCCCTGGTGGTTCACGGGACGCACCGTGAGTTGGACCGGCTTGAACACGCGGAAGAGGGAGAACTCCTCGAGGAGTTCACGCAGCACTTCTGCGCGCACGTCCTTGTTGTCGGAGAGGGTGTTTTCGGTCGTGCCGTAGGGCACCATGATGTCGATCGACAATTGCCGAGATTCAGCCTTGTACACTTCCCAATCGATGGTGATGTCCAAGCGTGCCGCGACCTTGGCGACCGTGTTTTTCACCAGGTGCTCGATGTGCTTGTTCGACAACATGTCGTCGGTGTCTTGGTGGTAGACCTTGTACATCAGGGGATACAACAAGAGCAGGCTGACCGCGGACAAGGAGAGCGAAATGAAGGCCATCCACCATGCAGGAATGCCTGCTGCTCCGCCGGTCAGCATCGCAGTTTCACGGCCCCCGCCAAGTTCAGCGCCCATCAGGACGAATCCCCAGCGCCCCAGTTGGGGCATGGTCCAGCAGTTGCGCTGACCGGCTTCGAGGATGGTGGCCTCGGTGTGGTCCGAATCGTCAACAAAGGGAAGGAAACTCAGGGTTGCGCTGGAGGTCGACAGTTCGACGGACAAGTCGTTGGAAATGGGCCATTCGCCTTCCACGGGCGCCTCTTCGCTGCCCTCAGGCGGTTGCATGTCCACACGTACGCTCAATTCGTACGGGCCTGAGGAGAGATGGTGGAAACTGAACACCGTGCCGAGGGAACCGTTGCTGCCGATCGTGAAGTTCTCATCCACTTGGCTTGAGAGCACATCGGTTTCTTCGCCGATGACGTCCATCGCGATGAGGGTCATGCTCACGTTCGCGATGCCTGGTGGGAGGTTGTACACGCCGATGCTAAAACGCTCGTTGTCGTTGTCGGGGTAAATGTGAATCCAAGGCTCGTCGGTGACTTCCTGGCATTCACCGCTTGGGTCGAGGAAGGTCTTCGACGCCGCGTGATCGAGGGCAGTCGAGGTCCCCAACAGGCCGCCGGACATCGAGAAGATGAGCAAGGCGTAGAAGGCGCCGTAGATGAACCCAGAGATCAGGACGAAATCCTCGATGGCTGAAGGAAAGCGTCTCCGGTCCCCTTTGGAGCGCCGGTTTCGGATGATGGTCAGCTCTTTCTCCAGTTTGCTGGTGCCGTCTTCTGGAGGGATGTCCGCGGGGGTTTGGGGCTCCTCCTCGCGGCTCATGCCTGACCATTGGGGTGCGGGTCTTGAAGCCATTGCCCGAATTTCTAGCCTGCAAGGTCCACATCGGAAGCCTTGAAGGGGTGGTGCTTGTGGCCCGGAGCGCTCAAGGGACAGTAGCTTAGTTGGGAGAGCGCGGCACTGAAGATGCCGAGGTCGCTGGTTCAAGTCCGGCCTGTCCCACTCAACCCGCGTCAGCGTGGCAGTGCTGAACGCCTACCGGCTTATTCTGCCTTGTCGAGGGCGACTTTCTGGGCGTCCCAAAGTGCCTCAAGTCCACGGTCGGCCATGGCCAAGAGGGCCATGAGTTCCTCGCCGTTGTAGGTCGCTTCCTCGCCCGTGGCTTGAATCTCCACGTAACGGTCGTCGCTGGTCTTGATGACGTTCATGTCCACGTCGGCACGGCTGTCGAGGTGGTAATCGAGGTCCAGCCACACGCTGCCCTCGAGCAGCCCCACGGAGACGGCAGCAAGTTCGTTCGGCATGACGGCCATTTCGTGGTTGGCCCGCTCCACATCGCTGAGCGCAGGGGCCGTCCATCCGTTGCGGCGGTCTTCGTCCGAGGGACGGAGATCCGCCGGGAGGCAGTCGCCTGAGGCGATGAGGCGACGAACGGCGAGCCGAAGGGCGATGCCGGCGGCGGTGATCGACGCGCAACGTGTGCCGCCGTCGGCGTTCAACACGTCGCAATCGACGTTGATGGCAACAGGGCCGAGCGCCTCCAAGTCCACGGCGGCGCGCAGGGAACGGGCGATGAGGCGTTCGATTTCTTGGGTACGGCCCTTGGCGCCGTTGCGCTCGCGACGGAACCGGCTGTCCGTGCTGCCGGGCAGCAGGCTGTATTCAGCGTGGACCCAGCCTTTCGTCGCGTCCCGGGGGAACCAACGTGGAAGGCTGCGCTCCTTCGTCACACAGACCAGGATGACGGTGTCGCCTTGGCGGTACAGCACCGAGGCAAGGGCGTTCGGGGTGAAGTCGAGTTCAACCTCAACGTGACGCATTTCGTTCTGCTCGCGGTCGGGATTGAAGCCCGTCTTGTCTTTGGCCATGGCCCGCCGACGCGCTCCACCTCATCAAACGGTCGCCTCCAACGGTCGAACAGGTTGAAGGCCCCAATCCGGGTGGCTGCATCATGGCCACCCCGGTGATCTGCAGCGTTGCTCGGACTCCAATTGGCCGCTTCATGGGGGCCTTCAGCACCCTCAGCGCGGTCGACCTCGGCGTCGTGGCCGTGTCTGGCTTGCTCGAGCGTGTCGGCCTTGATCCGGCCAGCGGCCTTGTGGACGAGGTCATCATGGGACAAGTCCTGCAAGCTGGAGCGGGCCAGAACCCTGCACGGCAGGTCGCTTTGGGTGCAGGTTTGCCCGTCAGCACCCCCGCGATGACCGTCAACAAGGTCTGTGGGTCTTCGCTCAAAGCCGTCATGCTCGCCGCCACGGCCATCCGGGCCGGCGAACACCGCTGCATTGTCGCCGGCGGCATGGAGAGCATGAGCAACGCGCCACACCTGCTCATGGGCCAGCGCAGCGGGACGAAGATGGGGGACAGCACCCTTGTGGATTCCATGATCCACGACGGCCTTTGGGACGTCTACAACGACATGCACATGGGCAACACCGGCGAAGTGGTGTCCGAGGAATTCGGCATCAGCCGTGAAGGCATGGACGCCTTTGCTGCACAAAGCCAACAACGGGCGGCGACGGCACAAGCCGAAGGCTGGTTTACCTGGGAAACCGTGCCCGTTCACGTCCCGCAACGTCGTGGCGCTCCGATCACGGTGGACGCCGACGAGGGCGTTCGAGCCGACACCACCGCGGAGGGCCTTGCCCAATTGCGCCCGGTCTTCGACCGTGAGGGCAAGGTCACGGCGGGCAACGCCAGCACCCTCAACGACGGCGCGGCCGCGGTGCTCGTGGCCGATGCGGACCTTGCGGCCGAGATGGGTTGGGAGATCATCGCAGAAATCGTCGATCAGACCACCAGCGGTGTGGCGCCCGAGCGCGTCATGGCGGCTCCCATTCCCGCCGTTCGCACGCTGCTTGAGCGTCAGGGGCTCGACGTGTTGGACGTCGCCGTCTACGAGCACAACGAGGCCTTCGCGGCCGCGTCCTGCGCCGTGGCCCAAGACCTTGGCATCCCCAATGATCGCTTCAACCTGCACGGCGGTGCGGTCAGCCTGGGCCACCCGCTGGGTGCCTCCGGTGCACGCTGCCTCATCACGATGATCGGGGCCATGCGTCGCATCGATGCCAAGAACGGCGTCGTCACGCTGTGCTTAGGCGGCGGCAACGCCGTCGCCATGCTTGTCCGTCGCTGAGGACCTGAGCGAACCCTCATATTGCCCACGGACAGGCTTCAGCCATGCCAACCACGCCCCATGAGGAAGTGCGGCTTCGCATCGACGGCTTGTTGAAGGACGAAGACGACTGGGTCACGGCGATGGCGACCGTCGTTTGTGAGTTGCACCACGCGTTCGACCACTTCCACTGGACCGGGTTTTACCGCACCGTGCGGCCGCATCACCTCAAGGTCGGACCCTACCAAGGCGGGCACGGTTGTTTGGACATCCCCTTCGATCAGGGCATTTGCGGCGCAGCGGCCCGAACGGCCACCACACAGGACGTGCCTGATGTGCACGTTCGACCGGAGCACATCGCCTGCAGCAGCAGCACGAACAGCGAGGTTGTGGTTCCCGTCCTTGCACCGTCTGGGCATGTCATCGCCGTCTTGGACGTGGATTCAGACGATCCAGCCGCGTTCGATGGCGCCGACGTGGCTTTGCTTGAGTCAATTTGCGCAGACCTCGGTCGGCGATATGGCGAGGCCACAGTTGCCAACATCCCCGGCCTGGCGTGAGGTCAGGAACCGTCGCTCGGCTCCTCGTCGGCGCGCTGCATGGCGCTGAAGAGGTGGTGGTCCTCGACCACGTCGATTGGGCCGGGCAACACGGGCAAAATGTCGTCCACGCTCAAACCGGTCGCTTTGGCGATCTGATTCGCAGCGGCGTCCTTCTTGGTTCGCCCACCGCTGATGATGGCCCATCGTCCCCCGAGGGATTGTGCATGCTCAGGCGTCGTGCCTAGCAAGAGCGGCACACCGTTGATGGCGACCAGGGCAAGGCCAACGCGCAGGTCGATGTCCTTGTACCACTGGCGCTGCCCTCGGACGATGAATGCGCCCGCTCCGACGAATTCACCGGTTTGCGCAGTCTTCGAGACTTGGGCGGGTTTGACCGAATACACCGTACCGTGACCGCCACCGCTGCCCCATGCACGGCTCCAGCAGAGGGCCATTTGGGCACCGTGTTGCATGTCTGCGTCCGTGATGGCGCCGGCTTCGATGCGGTCGGTCAAGCGGAAGGCAGGCAGCCCTTCTGGCAAGTAGGCTGGCGGTCGCTCGTCGACCACGAACCCCCGTTGGGATTGCATGGCGCATGACGGGGCGCCGTGGAGGTCGGCGTGCAGGTACATGTCGTCGCCTTTCAGATGCTTCTTCACGATGGCGTCGTTGCCCTTGGCGTCGCGACCTCCCACCATGAGGCGGCCGTTTGCGAGCATGGTCCAGCGGTGGTGCTCAAACCACAACCGCTTGGAGCGTTTGACCCGGACCACTTGTCCGCTGGCCTGCTGTTTTGCTTCCTTCTTCTTGGCCCGTTCCAATTCCGTGCGGGTCGTTTCAAGCGCCGTCACTGCACCGGCGGACTTGTCCTTCTGTTTCCTTGCGGCCGTGAAGAGGCGTTGCGCGTTTTGATGCACCGTCTCGTCGAGGTGAAGGGTGACTTCCTGCTTCCCGGGTTCGCCGTCTTCGTTTGGCAACACGCATCGAATCGTCCCCTCTGCAGGGTCGGCGCTGCGGATCCATGGGATGCCCTTCACGGCCGACATCACGGCGTCCCATCCCGTGCGTTCCACCGCTTCACGGGTTTGGGTGAGCAAACCGTCCACGTGGGTCCAATGTTCCTGAACCGCGTGGCCGAGGGCTTGCTGCTTCTCCACTTTGGCATGGAAGCCCTCGAGGGCCTTTTCCTGCTGGGCCAAACGGCGTTCCAGGCGTTCGACGTCCGTCGAATGCCCCCGGCCGGGGGCGGCCGCGTTGACCTGTTCCAATTCGCGACGGAGGAGGGCGTCCGAATCGTGCCCACCCCACCACGCGTCAATGGCTTCGAGCATGCTGGGAAAGGGCATCGTGGTCCGGTTGGCATGGTCGGGCAACAACACCGGCGTGGCCTCTTCCACGTGGTCCATGAGGTAGGCGTCGAGGCCACCGTCGGTGGGGGCTTCCGGTGCGTCCGCCTTCAGCACAAGGTGCCCGGCGCGGCTCCGCCCGAGTTCGTCCAAGAGGCCGCGCAACGCCGCATGAACCGCGTCGGCCTCCGCTTCGGTCGCCGCCATGTCTGCATCAAGACCAGCAGCATCGCACACGGCATTGGCCAGGCGTCCACCGAGGTTGACCTGGCCGCCGAGGGTGGAGGCAAGGTTGCGGTCAGAGGCTGCGAGGATGGCTGCAAGACCGTCCACGTCCAACGCATCCGGGTCAAGAGCAGGAGGTGGCGGAAGGTAGGCTTCGCCCCGCTTGAGCGTCCTGTCGCGGTAGGTGGCGTGGGTCAAGGGTTGGATGATGGTGTCGTTTTCGTCGAGCAGGATGACGTTGCCGTCTCCAAAGCACTCGACGATCAGGTGGCGGTCGCCACCTTTGGTGGTGAAGGTCATGCGCAGCAGGCGGTCAAAGGCCACTTGTTCGACGGCGATGAGGCGCGCGTTGCCCAATTGCTTCCGAAGGAGCATCGCGAAGGGGGGCGGCGACATCGGCATGGGCCGGTCGCGGGTGGACGTCGAAATCCGCCGTCCGCGGACGATGACGAGGTCAAAGGCGTCCGCGTCCTTTGGGTTGAATCGGAGCACAACTTGCTCGTAATGAGGCATGTAGGATTTCTTGACCCACGCGCCAAGATGCGCCTGCATCTCATGGGCGATGGCACGCAAATCGAACGCGCTCATCGCCTGCTTCATGACGACCCCGCCCAGAGGGGGGTGGCCTCGTTCTTGACGCTGATGCCCACTTTGCGGGCCTCAGGCTTGACCTGAGCGGCCATCGAGCACCTCGAGGACGCCACTGGCGATGGCCATGATACCGGCCGTCACGGCGATGTACACCCCAAGTGAAGCGCCCATGACGCTGTCCGGGTCGTCAGGAAGCGCACCTCGCCACAGCAACACGGCGAGGACGATGACAACCCCCGCGAGCATGGAGCCCCACCGGGCGTTGTCGGTCACGACCGACGGAAGCGCATTGACGCCGACCTTGGGAAGGACGGCCATCACCGTGCACACCAACGCCAACACCGTACCGATCCAGAGCCAAGTGCCTCCCTTTGAGCCGGCTTCATCGCTGACCAAGCACTGTGCTTTGGCGTCCGCTGCGGCTGAGGTGGCTTCATCGATGACGGTTTGGTTTCCGCCGCTGAAGGCCGTGGCCATGGTGACGGTCATCTCCTCAACACGGTCGCACATGCCGGCTTGGGTTCCCTTGTGGACCATCTCGGTGCTGTTTTCCGGGGGCGTTTCATCCATCGGCGTGGTCAAGTACGCGTAGGTGGACATGCAGAAGCTTTGGTTGGCCTCGTCTTCG
The DNA here is from genome assembly GCA_964228865.1 of Salinimicrobium sp. Lineage (GTDB taxonomy): Archaea > Thermoplasmatota > Poseidoniia > Poseidoniales > Poseidoniaceae > MGIIa-L3. Next base: position 30,508 of record CAXRAI010000049.1, read on the forward strand.
ATGCCTGAGCAATCGAAGGTGATGCTGTTCAAGCCCGTGGTGACCTGAACGCCCTGCTCGTCCTCACCGGAGAGCCAAGCGCCGTTAAATTGGGCAACGAGGGACAAGAGGAGTGCCATGGCAATGAGTCCAACGGCCGCCCAGCCCAACATGCTCGGACCTTCAGCCCCCGGGGTGGGTTGGGCCATCATCGGTTGTGGCATGGCTTGAGCAGGCATTGGCTGGGCTGCCATCGCTTGTGGCATGGTTTGGGCGGCCATCGGTTGGGCCGCAGCAGGCGCCATGGCTTCGGGCTGAACCGGTTGTGGTGCGGCTGGCGCAGCGGCGACGGGCGCTGCTGCAGCAGGTGTGAAATCCGGGTAGTATTGTCGGGTGTATGCGAGCGCTTGATCCGCAGGATAACCCTGCGCGACAAGTCCGTCATGGTAACTTTGAGCGTCTGCCATGAAACATGAGCATCGATGGCACACTTAGCCTTCTCGTCCGTTGAGCGGTCAAGCGGCACGATGCCAACCGTCCATACGTTGCACCACGGAGCCTTCCTCGGCGTGAGCCAGCAGATGGGCAAGCGTTTGGTCTTGGGCGAGGCCTGGGTGGGCGTCCGGCGTGTCCGCATAGGCTTCAGATGCAATCTCAGCCACCTTCGTCCGTCCTGCTTGGACGGCCTCAAGCACGCGGGAGTGGCGTGCGCGTCGATGGCTGAGGTAGTGGCTCAAGACGCCTAACGGGCGCGTGATGACCGGTCCATGCGAAGGGAAGAGCATGTGCGGTTCGAGCGACGCAAGCCGTTCAAGTTGCTCAAGGTAGACGTTCATGTCGCCTTGTCCGGGTGGAATCAGGATGGTGCCGATGCCGGCCACCATGTCACCTGCGACCAATCCGGCTTCGCTCAGCAAGCAAAGATGGCCGGGGTGGTGGCCGGGCGTGTGAAGGACGTTCCAGCGGTGGTCGCCCAGTTGAATGACGTCACCGTCGTTCAGGGTTCTGTCAACGCGCATGCCGCCGTGCTCATGCCCCCAGATGGGCACATCGAAGGCCTCGCGAAGGAGGTCCTCGTCTCCAACGTGGTCGCCGTGTCCGTGGGTGTAGAGGTAGGCTTGCACCTCACCTCCGTGGCGGTCGACCACGTCGGCCAAATGTTCCATGCTTTCTCGGTGCGTGATGGCCGGATCGACAATGACGATTGGGCCGCCGGGCGGGCCGATGAGGTAGCAGTTGGTGTGATCGGCAGGCGGCAAGGTCGCCGTTGGCACAGGAACCACCTGCACCCCGTGGGCGAAGAGGATGGATGCTCGGCCAGGTTGCTGTTTGGCGATGAAGGCCATCGCTTCAGCCGCATCTCCACCGTTGCTGCTCAGGCGGCGCTCGAGGAACTGCAGCAGAGACACCACGGGCGGAGCGATGCGCATGGAATGGTCCCTCCACGCGTTGAGGAAGCCATGGGGCGTGGCCCAACGCATTTCGGTAAATTCCGTTTGAGGTTCAAGGTCGAGCTCGGGCGTGTCGTCCACCGTACCAAGATGGACGTGGAGGAAGGTGTTGTCGAACTGCATCGGGCCGAAGGGTGGCGTGGTCCGCTGGCTGATGACCTGCATTCCACGCAGGTCAACTGCGGGGCTGTGGTTGGCCATGGCCTTTGGCCATGCGGTACGATCGCTCAGCAAAGCCGTACGCAACTCAGCGTCGATCATCAGCAATCGCTCGCCGTCCCACCACCATCCGAGTTCCTCGGCCATTTCACGGGCACCCGCAAAGCGTGCCACGTCGTGTTCATCGCCGACCCGTGGAAGGTCCGAGGCTTCGAAGGCTTCCGCTTCACCACGCGCCACGCCGCCTCCGGGGAAGGCCCAGGTCTGCGGAAAGGCCCGCATGGTCGGTGAGCGCAAGCCGAGCAGCACTTCGAGGCCCTCTGGGCCGTCGCGGGTGACCGTCATGGTGACCGTCGGTCGTGGCGGGCGTCGAGAAACGCCGCTCAGGTCCATGCCTGCAGGGACCTCGCTCATGGCGTTGCGTGAAGGGGCGCGCGGTTCATCCTTGCGCCCGGCTCAGCCTTCAAGGACGATGGCGCGATGCGACGTCATGGCGCGCCACTTGACCGTCGAGGAGGAACTCGCGGAATTGGCGCAGATTGTGGCTGAAGCCGAGGCGGAAGGCATCGATCCGTGGCCTGAGCCGAAACCAGAGCGACCCTGGGCCAAGTGGACCATCGCAACCTTCGTGACCGTGATGATGCTCTCGTGGGTCAGTCAACTGCTCTTCCGGGTGGTGGAAATCACCCGGGAAACCGTGCCCTGATGCGGCACCGTTGCCTTCAAATGGAGGACGTGGGTGCCACGCAGCATAGTCCCTTAGTGTAGCGGTCCATCATGAAGGATTCTGGTTCCTTCGACCTCGGTTCGAATCCGAGAGGGACTACCACCGCTCATCACGGCAAGGTGAAACTCGTCACCATCAACATCGCGTCACCGTATTCCAATTCCCCGGTGAATTCTGCCACTTCACCGAGGGCTTTGGTGCGAAGGGTGAACGTCGTGCGGCGTTTTGTGCCTCGGCGGCGGTGGTGCCGATAGAAGTGAACGCCGACGCGGTAGGTGCCGCTGGGTGGATCCTCCTTCCAGACGACGTTTTCCACAGGCGTGGTTGAGGTGGGTCGTGCGTTCATGTCCACGTCCAATTCACCGCCACAATCGCTTCGCCGTTGGTTGAAGTAAATCCGCTCGCCGCTGGGAGCGAAGACGTGCAGGTCCAGGTCGTTACGGTCTTCCCACGCCAGGCTGATTTGCAGCGCACCGCTCGCACCACCTTCACGCTCCACGCGGTCTTCGATGGTGGAATCCTCCAAGTCGACGGTCTCCACACGGACACCAAGGCCAACCTGTTCACCCAACACCGCCCCACGGGCGTGTTGGTCGAGCCCCTCCTCAACCTCCGAGATGTGTTGGCCTCGCTCTTTGAGCGCGATGCTGACGAGCATGTCGAGATCGGGTGCTTCAGGGACGTCAGGATCGTCTTCCATGTTCAATTCCGGCGGGTTGAGGTTCAGGGCCAAGGCCTCCAATCGGCGTGCTGCTTCTCGGTCAAGCCGCGCCTTTTGCTGAGCGGGGGTCAGGTCGTCAAACAACGGTCCCAATCGAACCAAACCAAGCATGGTCGGGGGCAGCGAATCGTCGTAGTCCCAAGGTGGGGCGACACCACCAAATCCGTACTTGCTCGCCTTCATGGCGTCAAGCATGTGGTCGGCACGCCGCTGCCTCCATCGGCGCAGGAGCCACCATCCTGCTCCCGCACCACCAGCTGCGCCAGCCCAAAGGAGGGGGTCCATGGGGGTGACTTGTTCCGGGTCCTTGAGAAGAGTTCCGCCTCGTCTCAACCGTCTCGGAACGCGGCGATGACCGATTCCAGCGCGTCCTCGGAGGGGCGCAAGTCGCTGCTTTCGAGGTCGACAAGGGCCGTTTCTGGCAGGCCGAGGACCTCGTGCATGGTGGGCTGGTCTCCGTCGAAGTAGAGCAAGCCGGTCACGTGATGGTGCTCGGAATCGGCTTTGTGAAGGGCCGCGAGGGCCCCCACAGCATCCGATGGATCGTGCTCGGCATCGATGGTTTCCAGCCGGATGGTTGAGCCGTCGTGCAAGGTGATGTCCACATAGTGGCCTTCCGGTACTTCCACTTCCTCGATGGGCATGCGCTGCGGGATGTAGTCCGCCATGTGAAGCGTCACTTCGTGTTCCTTCACGTAGCCGTACGACTTGTAGGACTCGTCGTTGTTGTTGAAGGTCACACAGGGCGAGATGACGTCGATGAGGGCGAAGCCCTTGTGCGCCATGGCGGCCTTGAGCAAAGCCGTGAGTTGTTTCTTCGATCCTGAGAAAGAGCGGGCCACGAAGGTGCATCCGAGGTTGATGGCCATGGCGCAGAGGTCGATGGGCTGCTGTGTGTTGGGCCGCCCCTTCTTCTTCTTGGAGCCGACTTCGGCGGTGGCGGAGTACTGCCCCTTGGTCAGGCCGTACACGCCGTTGTTCTCGACGATGTAGACCATGTCCAAGTTCCGACGGATGGCGTGAATGAGTTGCCCAATGCCGATTGAAGCGCTGTCGCCGTCTCCAGAAACGCCGAGGTACGTCAGGTCACCGTTCACCGCAGCTGCACCGGTGGTCACCGAGGGCATGCGGCCGTGCACGGTGTTGAATCCATGAGATTGGCCGAGGTAGTAGGCGGGGGTTTTGGAGGAGCACCCAATGCCGGACATCTTGGCGATGCGGTG
>CAXRAI010000050.1:0-2143 GCA_964228865.1 Salinimicrobium sp.
TGACCTGACCACATGTCGACGGGTGAAGGCTGGCTGGTGCTGACCAACGACGACGGCATCGAAGCCCCTGGCTTCGAGATGTTGGTCAAGGCCCTTCACGCAGCCGGCCATCCTGTTGTGACCTTCGCACCAAAATCCAACCATTCTGCGGCCGGTATGCGGATTCAGTTGACATCGCCCATGCCGCTGCGTGAGCGCCATGACTTGGTGGAAGCCTGGGGGCTGTCGGGCGAGGCTCCCGTGCGCCTCTTCGAGTTGGACGGAACGCCGTGCGACACGATGATCGTCGCGCTGGACGGTGGATTAGCTCACGTCGCCCCTGAGATTGTTCCACGTTTGGTCGTCTCCGGCGTCAACCTCGGCCCCAACCTGAGCCAAGACGCCTACCACAGTGGCACCATGGGTGCCGCGCGGGAAGCCGGTTTGTACGGTATGCCGGCCATTGCCTCCTCGTTTACCTCCTTTGAACCGGAAGGCATGCAGAAGGCTGTGGACGCCACGGTGATGCTCATCGAGCGCGTCCTCCCTCTGCTTCCAAAGGCAGCGGTCAACCTCCGTCGCCCAACGGTTGATCTCAACGCCCCACACATCAGCCCCTGGCCGCATGAAGCGCTGGAACACGCTTGGGCAGAAGACCCCAGGGCGGCCATTCTGGGCGCCTTCCAACATGGAGAATTGATGCTCAACCTCAACGTTGGTCCAGATTGGGACGGCTCGTGGCGTAGCACCCGTCTCGGTACCCGCTGGTACCGTGACGCCGTGAGTTTCGATGACGTGGAGGAAGGCGATGTGGCCACCTTCCGCATTGGCGCTGCAAGCATCGATCACTCGGTCGTTGAAGACGGCGATTGCGATGCCGTTGACGCAGGCTCGGCCAGCCTGAGCACCCTGCCCACGTGGCCGACCACGCATCCCTTTGCCGTGGAGGAAGCCCTGTTGGCGCAAGCACTACGCTCAGGCGACGACGGTTGGCCGTGGTGGATGAGCGCTCAAGCCTGAGCGTCGAGCAACCAATGGACGATGTGCACGGCAGCATGCCCCTGCAGCCACTGAGCTCCGAGGCTGCAACGGTCGACGTTGTGCCCACCAAGATCGTCTTCGCTGAGCGGCTGGTCGTCGCTGAGCACAAAGGCGATGTCCTCCGTTGACAGGCCGGGTTGCTCAGCAAGAAGCCCAACCAGCGACGGCGCCTCGGCGTCAAGCACGAACACGGTTGTTTCCTTCCATTCACGCAGCGTGTCCGACAACGTGCCTCCACTCTCGTCAAGCCCAGCGGTGACCTCACGCCATTGGCCTCGAGGCGGTTGTGGGTTCGACAAGGCCTTTCCAAGCATGCCCGCAGCAGACCGCTCGTCGGCGTGGAGGCCGCGTAATGTGGCTCCATGCAAACGCAGCCGCCGCGCTGGTCCTGGTCCACCGCCGAGATGGAGGACGACCTCCACGTTCTCCCGAAGGCCGTGGCTGGTCAACAGGGCTGCTGTCGTCGCCCGGACCAAGACGTCGAAGCGTCCCGCAGCACCGGCCAAATCGTTGAGCGGCAGTTTGCCACGGGCCATCGCACGATGGCCGACGACGGCAAAGCGTCGCACGTCAAGACCCCCGCTCGATCAATCGGCGGATGGCCTCGACGAGATCCCGTTCGGTGTGAAGTGCAAAGTCCGCCCCCGTAGCGTCCACGAGGTGGCCACGCGGGCGCGCATCGTCGCCGAGGTCCTCGAGTCGGTTGGCGATCACGGCCGTCATGCCGGCTCGCTCCACTTGCGCCACCGCACGTCGGACCAGTTCCCGCTGCTTGATGCCAGTTTCCAGTTTGAACCCGATGCGAACCGCGCCTTCGCAAAGGTCGCGCAGGGCATCGATGTGCTTTGGTCCTGGTTCGAGGTCAATCTGCAATCCGTCGGAGCCCGAGGCGACTTTTCCTTCCGCAGGGTCGGCGATCAGGTAGTCCAACACAGCGGCCACGTGGACCCATCCGTCGAGGCGATCCCGGGCCACGGCTTGGCACTCAGCCAACATGTCTGGCGCAGTTTCCGCCCGGAGGACCAAGGGCAGCCACCCGGGTTGCGGCACGGTGGTCAAACCCACGATGCAGGTGACGTCATGCCCGTGACGGTACAAATCGTCAGCGATGGCCCACCCTGTT
>CAXRAI010000051.1:0-5364 GCA_964228865.1 Salinimicrobium sp.
GGAACTCCGGAAACTCATCTCTGAGCTTCAGTCGAATTTGAATGACCTTAGCCAGCAAAAATCGATCCTTAAACAGGAGATAGAGTCAGTAAAACAGGGGGCATCACCCCCTCAGGCGAATGGTTCGGCGCCGCAACAAAACATCGTTCAGAACATCACCTACAACATCCAAGACTCATCCATCGTCGCTGACGAATTTGGGCGGGTCGACAATGGATCCTTCGGTGAAGACACCAATCTTCCGTGACGGGTCGAGGTCTTCACAGAGAAGTTTAGCCGACGTGTCCGGTTTCTACCCCCCTGCTTCATACGTGGTGAGCCTCGCGGTGCAGATGTAGGACGTGCGCTCGGGTCGCCCCGGAGGTTCCTCCCGCACGTGGTGAGCCCATGACGACCTTCGAAGACCTTGGCCTGTGTGACGAATTGCTCGACACCGTCGAGGACGAGGGCTACACCGAGCCAACGCCGGTTCAGGCGCAAACGATTCCAGCGGCGTTGGACGGCCGTGACGTGCTCGGCGTTGCGCAAACGGGTACGGGGAAAACCGCGGCGTTCACCTTGCCCATCCTCCATCACCTCTCGGGGGAGAAAATCAAGGGATGGCGCCCCATTCGCGCCCTCATCCTCTCGCCGACGCGCGAGTTGGCCGCGCAAATCGGTGACCGGATCAAGGTCTACGGCGGTGCGCTCGGTCTGCGCCACAAGGTCATCTTCGGCGGTGTTGGACAACGTCCTCAGGTCGATGCCCTACGGCGCGGCGTCGACATTCTCGTCGCTACGCCGGGCCGACTGCTCGACTTGGAAGAACAGGGTCACGTCGATTTCCGTGATGTCGAACACTTCGTGTTGGACGAGGCCGACCGCATGCTTGACATGGGCTTCGTTCACGACATCAAGCGCGTGATTCGAATGATGCCGCACAAGCGGCAGAATTTGCTGTTCAGCGCGACCATGCCCTCTGCGGTGGATGACATCGTGGCCGAGATGCTGCACAACCCAGTGACGGTGGACGTCAGTCCCGAGGAGGTCACCACCGACCGCATTCAACAGCACGTGTTCTTCGTGAAGAAAGCGGACAAGCGCCGCTTGCTCATTCAACTCGTCCACGAGGAGGGCATCCGCCGTGCCATCGTGTTTACCCGGACCAAGCACGGCGCCAACCGGCTTGCCGGACAGCTCGAAAAGGAGGACATCGACGCTGAAGCCATCCACGGCAACAAGTCGCAAACGGCGCGCACCAAGGCCTTGAAGGATTTCAAGCAAGGCCGTGTGGACGTGCTCGTCGCCACAGACATCGCCAGCCGAGGCATCGACGTCGACGACATTTCGCACGTGTTCAACTACGATCTGCCCAACGAACCCGAAGTGTACGTTCACCGTATTGGACGCACGGCGCGTGCCGGCCGAGAAGGCGTAGCGTACTCCTTCTGCGACGATTCTGAATCGGGCTATCTTGTCGGCATTCAGCGGCTCCTGGGGGAGGACATTCCCGTCATCGAGGACCACCAATTCCATTTCCCCTCAGCCGTGCCCACCCCCGGTCAAAAACCGAGCCGGGGCAAGCCATTCAGCGGCAAGAAAGGTGGAGGCCGCGGCGGTGGTCAACGGCGCAATTCGTTCAGCGACCGCGGTGGTCATCGACGTGACGGTGGCGGCCGTGGTGGCGGCGGTTACCGGGGCGGTGGCGGAGGTCAGCGTGGCGGCGGCGGCCGTGGTGGCGGTGGTTACCGAGGCGGCGGCGGCGGTCAGCGTGACGGCGAATCTCGCGGCGGTGCTGGTTACCGAGGCGGTGGCGGTCAGCGTGGCGGCGGTGGCCGTAGCGGTGGCGGTGGCCGTAGCGGTGGCGGTGGCGGTGGCGGTGGTTACCGAGGCGGTGGCGGCGGCGGTTACCGAGGCGGCGGCCAGCGCAGCGCAGGCCAACGCGGTGGCGGCGGTCGCAAGGGCCGATCAAACAATTCCAAACAGCGCCGTCAATGAGGTCCGCCGAAGCGGTCTTGAAGGGCGTCTCGTTCGCTTGGCCAACGCGCACATGATCTAGTGGTTATGATACGAGGTTCCCAACCTCGTTACCCGAGTTCGAGTCTCGGTGTGCGCACTCAAGCGGTCGAAGCGAGGTAATACTCCCGCTCGCCCTTGCGGGTGATCAGCACCCACAGGATGCCCGACACCACCTGCACCATGGCAAAGGCCAGTACCAGTTGGCGCAAGGTCACGTCACCGTAGGTGATGAGCAACGCCGCCACGAGTGATGAGGTGCCGTTGGCGGTGGTCATTAGGAGGAAATCCGTGGCGAAGACGCGGCCGCGCCAGTCGTCTTCTGTGCGCTCTTGCAACATCACGGTCGAGAGCACCCAGTTCGCACCGCTTGAGGCGTGGGCGCACACCACGAGGACGGTGATCCACGGCGTCCACGACAGGAGGCCAACCAAGACGTAGAACAGGCCACACAAGGAGACCAGGAAGCCAAGATGGAAGGGCCAGCGCTTGCGGTCACGCAGGGTGGCCCTTGCAACGATAGGACCGATGCCGGACCCGATGCCGCGTGCTGCAAAGAGGACGCCGATGCCGGCGGCGACTTCACCCATGCCGATTTCTTCACCCACCAAGATGAGGCAAAACACCAACCCACCGCCACCGATGGACCACAGGGCTTTGGCCGTCAGAATCCGGTACACGGGCGGTGTGCTGAGGATGCGACGGAATCCGTCTGCAATCTGGGCGAGACCCTCACGGAAGATTGAGCCCTCAGCCTCTTTCGTCTCTTGCGGAATGGTGAGCATGCTGATGAAGATCGCAGAGAGCGAGAAGGAGACTGCGTCAACGATGAAGGCCGTGTCCGTCCCGTACGCCGCGACCACGAAGCCACCCACGGAAGCACCGACCGCGAGGGCGATGGACCACGTGGCGGAATTCATCGCGTTGGCCGTCATCAGCGCCTCGCCCTCGCCGACGAGGTTTGGAATCGCCGCGTTCTCGGCGGGTACGTACACCGCGTGCAGCACCATCAGCATGACCGTCATGGCGTAATAGAGCACCACGTCTTCTGGCCCGTTGACCAGCAGCAGGGCAAGGGCACACAGGGCAGAACCGATGTTGGAGAAGATCATCAGGCCCTTGCGGCTGTACCGGTCCGCGAGCATACCGGTGAAGGGTTGCGGGAAGGCGAGGGCAAACATCCGCAGGACGAGCACCAAACCGACCGCCAACTCGGGCAAGCCAGAAACTTCAGCGGCGAGGACGAAGAGCGCGATGGTGGTGAACCACGTTCCCGTGGTGGACAGGATGTTGGCGAAGAAGTACTTCGCAAAGGTCGGATAGGTCCGAAGGAGCTCAACGTAGCCGACCTGACGGCTGCGTGCGTCCTCCATGGCGCGGCGTCCGACGCGCAACCTATGAGCGTGCGTGTGGGCTCATGCGCTTCGGACCCAATCCCCGAAGTCACCTTCACCGTCCCAAGCGAGGGCCCGCTCGTCGATTCGGCTTCGCTCCATGGTGGTGGGCAAGTCCTCCTCGATGTGGATCAAGTTCTCTCGCTCCATCATCTCAGGCGACAGGCCAGGAAGCAACCAGGCGAGGCCCATCGGCACACGACCTGGGTAAATGTCGTTGATGTGTTGCACCAAATTGGTGGTGCACGTGTTCGTGATGGTGTTGTACCATTCCGGTTTTTCGACCAAAGCATTGGTTCGGTTGAGGTAGGAGAGAAAGAGCGCTGGCTTGCTCTCCTCCCGCAGCACCTTCCCTTCGAGGAGGTGCGTGACGGACCGCGTTCGGCACCGCGCTCGGACGCCGATGGCGTCTGCTTCCGTGGCCCAGACGTACATCAATTCGAACTGCTTGGTGAGGCCCTTCAACGGATGGAAGCGTTCGCCTTGCTCACGGCGGACCTCAATTGAACACGCCAGCCGCTGGCCGTCCTCGAATTCGAAGGACAGCAGGGTGTGTGCGATTTCGGGTCGGTCTGGCTCGAAATATTCCAACACCAACCAAATGCGGCTGACCTGATCGATGCGAACGGTGCGTTCCACCCACCGCTCGTCGTAATCGGAGGTGGTGCGCCAATGGAAGTCTCGGACGTTTTCCAAGCGTACGGTGTTGCCCTCGATGTGGGCACGGGTCAGTTGCGCGTTGTCGTTGACCCAATTTCGCTCGTTCTGAGGTTGTTCAAGTTTGAAGCGGCGAACGGCGATCATCAACCGCAAGACGAACATGACCGCGAGCGTGGCTGCGCAGGCCAACACGATGAGCAAGAGTTGCTCCACGCCCGGACGTTTGGCTTCTGAGGTTTAGGCGATGCGCCGATATTCCCCTCAAGCGAAGTATTCCTCGATGTTGAGGTCGGGAAGCTCGTGGCCCATGTCTGCAAAGCAAGCAAACATGCGACGGCATCCTTCGACCATCTCTTCAATGGGGGTTTCTCCCATCGACCCAACCCGGAAAACCTTGCCCTTGAGGTGGTCTTGAGCGCCGATGACCTGGGTGCCGTAGTGGTCCTTGAGTCGGGTCCGCCAGCCGTCGTCAACGCCCTCCGGATAGAGGATGGCGGTCACGGTATTGCTGCGTTGTCCAGCATCGGCGAGGAGTTGGAATCCGGCATCGCTGAACAACCGTCGCACGCCGTCGGCCATTTTGGCGCACCGCTCCCAGCGGGCCTCGAGCCCTTCGACGCGCAACGTGTCGAGGGCGGCGCTCCAGCCCATGGCGAGGTTGATGGCAGGGGTCCACGGTGTTTGATCGTCGTCGCCTTTCTTGAACGCCGGAATCATGTCCAGGTAGTAGACCGGATTGCTGTCGCCCTGCACACGGATGGCCTTGGTGCGCTCCACAAAGCGCTCCGAGACGGCGATGGCGGCGATGCCCGAGGGTCCAGCGGTGCACTTCTGGGCACCCATCACGACCGCTTCGGCCTTCCAAGCATCCGGATGGACCGGCAGTCCACCCACCGAGGTGATGCCGTCGAGGATGAAGGCGACGTTATGCCGCTCACACATTTCAGCCAACGCTGCCGCATCTTGGGTGATGCCCGTGCTGGTTTCGTTGTGGCAGATGGCCAGACCCTCGTAGCAGCCTTTGGCCAGTTCCTCCTCGATTTCGTAGAGGTCGAAGGACCGCCCCCAATCGTACTGGATGTGTTTGAGGGTGCAAAACCGATCGGCCATGTGGGCGACACGCTCGCCGAACTTCCCGTTCGTCGGCACCAGCACACGGTCGCCCGGGCGGAAACGGTTCGCCATGACCATCTCCATCGCGGCTGTGCCTGAGCCGGACACGACGATGACCTTGTAGCCGTCTTCGCCCGTCCACGACTCCGTGCCCCGAACGCCCTCTGAGGGGCTCAGGTTGAACGCAACGCGCAGGCCAGCG
>CAXRAI010000052.1:0-3715 GCA_964228865.1 Salinimicrobium sp.
ATTCCAGGGCCTCGACGAGGGCCTCGAAGGGCATCCTCAGCCCGGTCGGGCTGGTCACGGTGTCGATCATCGCCAGGACCGTGCGTCCGGTCACGCCGGCCATGATGCGTTCCATCACGACCTCGGGCCCGTCAATGGGGACAGGGAGGTTCACCGTGCCCACGGTCGCGCCCCAGCGGTCGGCGACGTAGTCGATGGTGTTCCGGCAGGCCTGGTAGGCGTGGTCAGGCACGAGGATTTCATCGCCCGGCTCGAAGCGAAGCGAGCGCAACACGGTGTTGACCCCTGAGGTCGCGTTTTCGATGAGGGCCAAATCGTCCGCATCGCAGGACCGGAGGCCCGCCAGCGCTTGTCGGGTGGCCGCCAGAGCGCCGTAGACCTCGCTTTCGAGGAAGCCCATCGGGTTCGTTTCCAGTTTGGTCTGCCAGCGGCGTTGTTCCTCGAGGACGGCCCGAGGTGTGGCGCCGAAGGAGCCGTGGTTGAGGTAGGACACCTGCGGGTCGAGGTCCCAATGGGCGGCCAGAGGGCTGGTGGAGCGGGCGACCATGCGCCGAGATGGTGGCCTCGGGTTTCGTCCTTCCCTCAGTCGATGCGGAAGGTGCAGACCTCGGGTTGCGCAAAGAAGCGGTGCCGGTGCTTCGCCACCGTCCGGTACGCGGCGTCGCGCAACGGCTTCGGCACGAGCCACGCGAAGGGAAAGAGCCAGCGCCACCACCAGCGCATGTAGAGCAAGGTCCGGATGGCGGCGGCCGAGCGCGTGTGCACCACGCCGTTGCGCACGAGGTAGACCGTGTCCAAGGCCTGGAGCGGCTCGGGGAAGGTCGCGATGATGGCCTTGCCGTCGGCCGAGAGGATCGGCCGGTAGGCCAAGTCGACGTCCGCGCGGAGGCGACGGTCCACGAAGGTCGCCAAGCGGTGGCACAGCCCGCAATCGCCGTCGAGCAGGAGCACGTCGCGCGTGGTGCCCAGATCGCTCACTGGACCACCTCGTTGCTCCACGTGTGGACCTTGACGCCCTTCGAAACGTGCACGAGCGCGGGCGTCAACACGTCCTCGATGCCGAGGTCAAAGGCCTCGGTCAGCGCGTTGGCTTCGACGGTGGCCTCGCCCTCGCGCCAGACCCACGGGTCGTGCTGCGTGTGGGCGATCATCAACCGCCCCTTGTGCTCGGTGTACAGCGAATAGCGCTCGAAGAGGAAATGCTCCAACGTGCCCGCCTCCGCTTCGCGTTCAGGCCCGGTCGGCCGGCAGGTGCCGGCGAAAGCGTGCGTTCCACCGGAACGCTTGGTGGACCAGCGGTGCATGCCGTCCTTGGCCCGCACGAAGCCGCGGCTGTAGCGGTACGGCAAGCCGTAGGCGCGCGGCGCGTAGGCGCAGGTGATGCGGCTCTGGGCCTCGAGGGTCAGGAAGAGCACGCCGGCCTTGCCGCCGTGTGTGACGTAGGTGCGGAGGTTGAATTCAGGGAAGGTCGAGATGCCGGGCACCTGAGGCGCCCATCGGGGGCGGACGCCGGTCATGATGAACGGGATGACGCCGAGGTAGGCCACGCCCTCGTGGGTGTCCAACTCCAAACCGTTTGGGATGTACGGCGCAAGACGTTCGGGGTCCACCGGCCAGTGCAAGAAGGTCAGGTCCAGCCACGATTGCACCAAGGCGTGCCGACGCTTTGGCATCGGGAAGGGGAGGTGGTCGGTGCGCATGCGCTCTTCATGCCCTCCAGCGAAGGGGACCTATGTGAAGGGCTTCGGTGGTCAACCGTAGAGGATCGTGTGCTCCATGGCCATCCGCCAAATCTCCACGCCCGTCGCTTCGTCCCTGGCCGAGAAGTAGAGCGCATCGCCCACCACGAGCTCGAAGTACGCGCCGGGGCTGCTGCTGTTGGCGCCTGAGTAGGCGTCGAGGACCATCCACGTGTGTCCCGTTGCGGTGCTGTGGGCCCACAACTCGTTCCCAGCCTCACCGTCGTCGGCGGAGAAATACAACGTGTCGCCAATGACCAAGCTCAGGGTCCATCCTGGCTTCGAGGAGTTGCTTTGGTGGATGTCGGCCACCTGCCATGTGTGGCCGTGCAGAAGATCGTGGGCCCAAAGCTCGTTTCCGGTGTGGCCGTCATCGGCGCTGATGTACAGCGTATGCCCAATTTGAACAGAGATGTATGCTCCTATGCCCACCTCGATGGCGGTCATGGACGCAGGGTCGTAAATCTCGGTCACCTGCCAAAGGCTCCCGTTGGTGGTTCCGTAGGCCCACAGTTCACTGGCATCCGGGCCCACGGTGGCGTCGAAGTAGAGGGTCGTACCGTACACATGGGACATGTTTCGACCAGGATTGGAACTGGCCGTCCCGTTGAGCATGTCGGCCACCTGCCACGTGGTCCCGTTGGCAAGGCCGTGCGCCCACAATTCAACGCCGTGTTCGAAGGTCTCGGCGTCAAAATACACGGTGTCGCCGATCACCGCGTGGAAGTTGTTGCCAGGGTAAGCATGGCCGTAACCTTGGTTGATGGTCGTCACCTTCACCGTCAGACCTGTGGAAACGTCGTGGCGCCAGAGCTGGAACCCTGTATGAGGATCTTTGGCGCTGAAATAGAGGGTCTCGCCGTACACGAAGTGCATGTACCACCCTGGATTGGCCGAGCTTCCGAGCATGATGTCCTTCACCTGATGCAAGGTTCCAGAAACAGTGTCGTACACCCACAATTCGGTGTATGTGACCGGGTCGAAGGCGCTGAAATAGAGCAAATCACCGACGGCGATTTGCATGTCTTCGCCAAAGTTGCTCCCTCCCGCTCCTGGGTTGATGTCCGTCACACGCTGCGTTTCTCCGGTCACGGTGTTGTGGAACCACATTTCGAAGCCGTACGTCGGCGTGGTCGCCCCGAAGTAGATGCTGTCGCCGATGACCGTCTCGCGGAAGTATCCTGGATAACTCCAAGCGGCCCCCGGGTTGATGTCCGCGACCATCCACGTGGTGCCGTTCTCGAGCCCGTAGGCCCAAAGTTCACGCCCGTGGGTGCCGTCATCGGAATCGAAGTAGAGCGTGTTGCCCACGCGGACTTCCATGTAGAATCCGGGGTAGCTGTGGTTGCTGCCTGAACTGATGTCCGTCAAGCGATCAAAGGAGAGTTGGCTGCAAAACACGGTGCGAGCATCCACTTCGTCAGCTTCGAGGATGCCGTTTCGGGCGACGCCGTTTCCGTCGCCGTTGTCAAGGCCCTGGGCCATCACCCGGCCACCCGCGTCACATCCCATCGAAAGATCCGGCGCGGACAACATGGTGAGCATGGTCTCCTCCGACGCACTGCCGTCTTGGCCGTCCATGCCGTTGCACACGTGGGTGATCTGGTCCACTTCGTCAGGGGTCAGCGTGCCGTCGCCGTTGTCGTCCACGCCGACCTCAATCCGTACGCCTCCGTTGATGCACGCTTCACCGACAGGTTCGGGGAGGGTCATCGCCATCGCGGCCTGTCCGTCGGCACCGTCCGCACCGTCCATGCCGTTGGAACCGTCCATACCGTCAGCGCCGTCGTCGCCGGGTGGTCCGGTCAGGTCCACCGCGCCCCAGCCGGCCGTGGAGCATACTTGGAAGGCGCCGTCGCCGGCCACGAAGTAGATCTGGCCGTGCAGAGCAGCAGCACAGTCCGGCAATTCGCTCGCGTTGGCGACCAGATGCAACGTGGAGCCGTTCGCACCGTCAACGCCGTCCATGCCGTCGA
>CAXRAI010000053.1:0-13473 GCA_964228865.1 Salinimicrobium sp.
CGGTTGAACCGTGCATGAAGGTGGGGTCGAGGTTGCCCTGAAGGGCCAGCCGCTTGCCGTGTGCTTCGCGGTACGCACGGAGGTCGTCACGCCAATCGAGCGACAAACCGTCGATGTCAAGTTCCATGATGGCGCCGTGAAGGTGGCCAGAGGCCTTGGCGTAGTGGATAAGCGGGGTTCGCGTGGGGCATCGTTCTCGGAAGACTTCGATGGCCCTCGCGGTGGCGGGCATCGCAAATCGACGGTAGGTGGCTTCGTTGAGCAAACCCGCCCAGGTGTCGAACAACTGCACAGCGTCGGCTCCGCCGTGGACCACTTGGTCGGCCAACAGGTTCCCCACGATGTCGCCCAAGCGCATGAAGAGGCGGATGGCGGCCTCCGGGTCGGCATGCACCTTTGCACGGGTGTTGACGAACTCCTTGTCGCCCGTGCCGCCGGCGATCAGGTACATGCCAACGGTCCAGGGGCATCCTGCAAAACCGAGCCGTGCAACGTCTCGAGGCAGCACTTCAGGCAACGCCGCAAGGGCGTTGGCGGCCCAAGGCGCGTGCGTCCGTGCCTCAAACTCCGGCCATGCCTCCACGTCATCGAAGGCGAAGGGCGTGATGCGAATGCCGCCGCCGTATTCGACGTCGTAGCCAAGGGCAGGAAGCGGGGTGAGGATGTCGCTGAACACGATGGCGGCGTCGAGTTGCGGGTACCGTTCAATGGGTTGTGCCGTGATGGTGGTGCACAACTCGAGGTTCTTGCAGCGTTCCCAGAAATCGGCCTGCTCGGCCAAAGCACGGTACTCTGGGAGGTGACGTCCGGCTTGCCGCATGAACCACACCGGCGGGCGGTCAACAGGTTCGTGGCGAAGGGCAGCCATCACGCGTTCACGTCCGTTCATTGACCCACCTCCAGGGTTGTCAGCACGTCATCGAGCGCCGCAACAAATCCTTCGATGTGGTGCGCTTCGTGGGCCGTCGAAAGGAAGCCCACCTCGTAAGCGGAAGGGGCCAGCATGTACCCGCGTTCGAGCAGGCCTTGATGGACGTCGGCATACAGGAGGCCGGCCGTGCTCGGGATGAGGTCTGAGCGGCGTGGCGGTGCCTCTGGTCCTGGAGAGAACCAGAACAAACTGGCTTGCCGCACCAGCCGCATGGGGTGACCATGACGGGCAAGCACGGGATTGACGAGCTCTTCCAGCAAGGCGCCAAGCGCCTCCAAATGGGCATGCGCCTCGGCGTTCAAGAGGTCCAAGGTGGCGCATCCGGCAGCCATGGCCAGCGGATTGCCGGACAGTGTGCCCGCCTGATAGACGGGCCCGAGTGGCGCCAATTCTTGCATGATGTGCTCGGGTCCGCCGTAGGCGCCCACCGGTAATCCGCCACCGATGACTTTCCCGAGGGCGACAAGGTCTGGCGTCACCCCGACATGTCCGGTGATGCCCCCCTCTGCAAAGCGGAATCCGGTGATGACCTCGTCGAAGATCAGCAGGGCACCGTGTTCGTCACAACGCGTGCGAAGGTGCTGGAGGAAGCTTTCGCGCTGCACCAGAAGGCCGTTGTTGGCCGGCATGGGTTCGATGACCACCGCGGCCATGTCGTGACCCTGCTCAGCAAAGATGTGGTCGACCATGGCCTCGTCGTCCAACGAGGCCACCACCGTGGTCGCGACCGTGGATTCGGGAATGCCGGGGCTGCTCGCGATTCCGAAGGTGGCCAGACCGCTTCCTGCGTTGACCATCAGGGCGTCCACATGGCCGTGGTAGCATCCCTCAAACTTCAGCACCGTGTCGCGGCCGGTGAACCCACGCGCAAGCCGAATGGCGCTCATCACGGCCTCGGTACCTGAGGAAACAAAACGAACCAAATCCATCATTGGAAAGATGGATTTGACCTTCCTCGCAAGACGGATTTCGCCGATGTGTGGTGCACCGTACGAGGTGCCTCGAGCCATGGTTTTGGTGACGGCCTTCAGCACGTTTGGGTGGGCGTGGCCGTGAATCAGCGGACCCCACGATTGCACGAAATCAACGAGGGTGTTCCCGTCTGCATCGGTGACGGTCGCCCCCTTGGCGTCTTTGATGTAAATCGGGTTGCCATGGACCGATTTGAAGGCCCTCACCGGCGAATTTACGCCGCCTACAAGGTGCTGGCTGGCCTCGGCGTGAAGGGCCGAGGAGACGTCCCGAATCATGTTCGCACCCCCAACCATCCCTCTTTCGCGATTTCGCGGGCGTGGTAGGTGACGATGACCTTGGCCCCAGCGCGGCGGAAGCCGTGCATGATTTCCTCCACCACGCCCCTGCGCTCGTCCACGTTGGGATGCTGAGCGTGGACCATGGCGTATTCTCCACTCACGTTGTAGACCGCGATTGGGCGGTGGGTTGCAGCATGGACCGCCGCCACCACATCGAGGTAGGCCAAGGCAGGCTTGACCATGAGGAGGTCCGCGCCCTCGGCTTCGTCCAATTGTGCTTCCATCACGGCTTCTTTGACCGTCGCTCGTGGGTCCATCTGGTGGCTTCGACGGTCACCGGTGCGAGGCGAGGAGCCTGCTGCGTCGCGGAAGGGTCCGTAGAAGGCCGAGGCGTACTTGACGGCGTAGGACAGCACCCCCGTGCTGTGAAGCCCAGCCTGCTCCAGTGCGGAGCGGATGGCCGCGACGCGGCCGTCCATCATGTCCGACGCACCGACGTAATCTGCGCCTGCTTGGGCGGCCAAAACGGCCATTTCAGCGAGGGTGACCACCGTTTCGTCGTTGAGGATGTCCCCGTCATCGACGTGGCCGCAATGGCCGTGATCCGTGACCGTGCACATGCACACGTCGGCCATCAGAACGACGGCATCACCGTGGTCATCGCGGAGGGCCTTCAATGCCCGAAGCATCGGCCCGTCGTTGTCCAACCCCAAGCGTCCTTCGGGATCTTTGTTGGACTCGGGATGAACCGGAAACAGCATGTGTCCAGACAAGCCCATGGCCACGTCCGCTGCGATGCGTTCTCGTAGCACGTCCACCGACTGGCGGTGAATCCCGGGGAGGCTTGGAATGGCCTCGTCGATGCCTTGGCCGTCGACGACAAAGTGCGCCTGCACCAATCCAGAGGCCGGCGTGTGACCGTTGAGCAAGTCCCGTCGTCCGGGCGTCCATCGGTTGATGCGCATCCTCACGTCCATTTTGCTTCCTCCTGATGAGCCGTCCACCACGTTCTGAGCGCTTCTGCGCTGGGGCCGTGCAGGCGGTGCACGCTCGTGCTCTGGAATTCAGCCTCCTCGCGAAGCGCCCGTTCCGATGCCTCGCCCATGCACAGGACGTTGTTGGGCACACCGTGCCCTGTGCCACGCCATGCGCGCACAGCGCTCGGCGACGTGATCAGCAGCACGTCGTCCGGTCGGATTTGAATCGGTTCGATGGCGGCTTGCACCGTCCGGTATGCCGTCCATGCCTGCACCGTTCGACCGGCGGTTTTGAGCCCTTCAAGCAACGCCGGCCGGGCCTGGTCCGAACGAGGGAGAAGAAGGGGAACGTCTGCGCCCAGTGCATCGATCAAGGCCGTAGCGAAGCCGGCTCCGTCTTCGGCTTCTGCACAGAAGGCCACGGTGTGTCCACGTTCGAGCGCAGCGAGGGCCGTGCCCCGCCCCAAGGCCGCCCAGGGCAGCCGGGCGAGGTCGGGACAGAGGTGCAGCCCCTCGATGACCATGCGCGCCGCTGAGGGTGAAGAAAGAAGCAACCATGGCCATGTTCGACGCGGGGCACCCTCCGGAATGATGTCCGTTGGCCATCCCTCGGTGAGGTGTTCGAACCTCAGCACCTGTCGGTGAACCACGGTGACGTTGCTGAGGGCGGCCTCGTCGGTCAAGCGGCTTGAGGAGGCGGTGGTGATGAGGCGGAGCGGGCCCGTTTCAGCCTCGGGGCCGTTTTCGGGCCACGTTGGGGGTGCAAAGGCCTGAACCGGCCCTTCCCATTGGTTGATTTCAGGGGGACGCCGACGCGCGGCGCTCGTCCGCCAGCCCGGCGCTGCAACGGCCACGTGTGCAGTTCCTTGGTCCACGTAAGCAGCGACTGGAGACAGGCAGCCGCCGCCCATTTGAGCGAGGATGCGCCGCTCCTCGCGAACCGCCGTTGAGGTGGGCGCGTGGTCGAGCAGCACCCGCAAGGACTCGAGGTCGAGCAAGGAATCCCGGGCAGCGTGCACAGCGATGGCCCCCTGACCGGGTGCGCAGGGCCACGTCTCAAGGTTCAGCCTCAGCGCCCGAAGTTGGCGGTGCTCTGTACCGAGGGCATCGTGGTCGGCCAAGCGGCGCAACCCAGCCTCAGCAAGCAAAAGCGCGTCAGCGCGTCCTTCGAGGAGCCGTTGCATCCGTGTGTCCACGGCACCGCGGATCGCGATGGGCAAGAGATCGGGTCGATGGTGGAGGAGCGAGGCCTGACGACGCACGGAAACCGTGCCGACGTGAGCGCCTTGTCCAAGATGGCTGAACGCATCGACCGCGTCGACCTTTGTCTCAGAATCTCGCAGGGTTTCATCGAGGCTGGGTAGATGCTTGTGTTGAGCAGGGAACAGAAGCAGGTCGTGCGGTGGAGCCCGTTCGAGGAGCGCAAGTTGGAGCACACTTTCGTTGAGGTCGATGGGCACGTCTTTGCTTGAATGAACCGTCAAATCGACGTCTCCGTTCAACAACCGAGCGTCCAGACCGGTCACAAATTGACCCACGTGGGTGCTCAAGTCTCCGCCGAGCGAGCGGTCACCCCGGGTGCTGAGCGGGACCGCCTCAGCGTTGATGCCTCCGGCGCGCAGCCGTTCAATCACCGCATTGGCTTGAATGCGAGCCAGCGGTGAGGCACGCGTTCCCACCCGCAGCGTCATGTTCGCACCTCACTTGGTGGCAAGTGATCGTGGAGGTCGCCAATGACCTCAATCACGTCGTCTTCAATGCGCTCGAGCATCGGACCAGGGAGTGGCCTCGCGGTGGATTGCACCCGTTCGCGCACGTCGTCTATCGTGACCGTTCCGTGTGCTTTGCACAGCCACGTGGCCAATTCCCGGCCAAAGGCCTCCAGGTCTGGGGTTTGAGGGGGCTCGTTCAGCGGGGAGGCGGACCAACCTGCGGCCAGCCGTGCGAAGGTTTGGTGGACGAAGCTTCGGAAATCACCTTGCGCGGCTGAAGCCAAACGCCCGTCCAGCAGTTGCTGCACACGGGACAACTCCTTCCTCGCCTCCAGCAAAATGGCGGGCCGGTCCACCGCAGCATCGAGGCCGTGTGCTTGCTGAATCCAGTGGTTCATGCCCTGCAGGACCTGGCCCGGATGAAGGCCCTCGGCGTCGATGGACGGAGGCCACGAGAAATCCATGACCGTCAACGGTTCCGTGGTGGGTAGGCGATGCTCAGGCCCGTACACGGGGGTGGCCACGCGCATGGTGGACACGATGAGAGGAGCGGTGGGAGGGTTGTTCGTCCACGCTTCAAAGTCGATGAAGGCAACGTTGGCTCCATCGGAACCAAATCGATCGCGGGCCCGTTCCGGATTCCGGCTGACCACGGTGACCGGGACTTCGCGCTCAAGCAGGGCTTCCACGGCTTTTCGGCCCATGTCGCCTGAGCCCAGCACGACACAGCCCGCAAGTCCACCTTTGGCCATCATCGCGTCGAGGGAAAGGGTGGCCAGGTTGAGCATCGAGGCCGTCGTTTTCGTGAATCCGAGGTGCTTCCGCACGAGGCGGCTTGCCCACACGACGTGTTCGAGGACCCCAAGCAATTCACCGTCAGCATGTGCGGATTGGCGGTGGTGCTCGATGGCTGAACGGACCTGTCCAAGCACTTGCAACTCGCCGAGCACGAAGGCGTCAAGCCCGCTCGCGACCATGACCAGGTGCTCCCAGGCTTCGTCTGCCGTGAACTCCACCACGTCGCTCAAGGCGACGCCAGAGGCCTTCTCCACGGTGGCTTTGAGTTGGGCCACCTCATCGCACAGTCCGGCATAGACCACCCTGTTGCAGGTTGACATCTCGAACACGCCTGAGCCATGGGTGTGGGCCAAGGCGTCTGTGAAGGCCTCACGTTGCGCGTGGTCGTGCGCTTCGGTGGTCAGCGCTCGGATGTCGGCCATCGTGGTGGCGGACATGCGCAGGGTCACGACGGCCAGACGTTCGAGCGGCTTTCGTGAAGCAGCAAACATGCTGACGTCGCCGCTGGTGCGAGGGTCCCCCGAGAGCGACATGGCTTTGCCTCGGCACGAACGCCTTCACGGGCCTCTTGAAATGTCTCATTTTGCCTACGCGCGCTTGACGCGTGCCGAATCAACTTGAGCAGGAAAGCATCGAGCATCCGGGGCGCGTCATGGCCCACTCCGGGCGCGGCCCAGACCACCACGCGCCATCGTCCTCAGGCAGCCGCTCAAAAGGTCGCATCAGGCGTGCAGCGAGCGCTTCGGCTTTGGTCCAGTCGCCGCGCTCGGCCTCGTCAATGGCCAATTGCAGCACCCAATTGCGAGGCGTGAAGGCGGGGACGGTCGCCAACATCGTGGCGTGATTTGCCGCGCCTCCGACCCGTTTGAGCCAGCGCTCAAGCCATGCGTTGATTGCCGCAAGGTCAGGCTCCGCAGCGTAGATGCGTCCAGCATCGTGCAAGGCTTCGGCCGTGGTCAGGCCCTCCGCCATGTGGCGCAGCATGGGCACGTGATCGACCTCCGAAGCGTGCATGACGTGTTGGAGGTCGCGAACGAGCGCCTCGTCCGCTTGGGTCCATGCGTCCAATCCGAGGCGCTCGACCCAAGCCTGCTGCCGTGCGTTGCGGTAGGCCTCGCGGTAGGCATCAAGGACGCCGTGAAGCGGTTCTGGGTCGTCCATCACCATCGCCACCGCTTCGAGCAAACGCGCCACGTTCCACCCTACCACGTCCGGCTGGGCCGCGTAGCGGTAGCGACGCCCGGGCAAATCGGTGGTGTTCGGCGTCCACGAGGGGTCATGGGCTTCCAACCAGCCAAATGGCCCGTAATCGATCGTCAATCCGTGGATGGACATGTTGTCGGTGTTCATCACGCCGTGAACGAAGCCGTGGCGCATCCACCCGCAGACCATCCGTGCGCTGCGTTCGGCCACGTCGGTCAACCACGCCACAATGCCCGCATCGTCGTTCACGTGATGGTCGGGTTCGTGGGTGGTGACGGTGTACCGCATCAACGCGCGCAGGGCTTCAGCATCGCCGTCTGCAGCCAACATCTGGAAGGAACCAAAGCGCACGAACGAGGGGGCGGTCCGGGCCACAATGGCACCAGGTTCCATGGCCGGTCGTCCATCGTAGAACATGTCTCGGCGCACGTCTTCACCCGTCGTGCACAACGACAGGGCCCTGGACGTGGGCACGCCGAGGTGATGCATGGCCTCGCTGCAGAGGTACTCGCGAAGCGAAGAGCGCAACACGGCCCGCCCGTCACCTCGACGGGAATAGGGCGTGCGCCCAGCACCTTTCAGCTGCACTTCGATCGGCCCGCCGTCGGCGTCCACGTGACCCAAGGTCAACGCGCGTCCGTCACCAAGCTGGTGGGCCCAGTTGCCGAATTGGTGGCCGCCGTAACGGTGGGCATGCGGTTCCATGCCCTCGATCAGTCGTCCACCGACCCAAAGCGACGCGTCCGCTTCAAGCCCGCCGAGCACGGCGGCCAAATCGCCGTTCCACAACCGCAGCACGGGATCATGCATCGCCGTCGCATCGCAACGCGACCAACAAACACCGGGGACCTGCCTTGGGTTTCCACCCGAGACAGGGTCGCCGGGCGTGGCACGCAGCAAGGGTGCGGACCAGCCCATGACCCACGCCTCCGTTGGCCCCACATCAACCTCGCCGTTGGGCAAGGGCGTGGCGCTTCAAGCGTACTTTTCCCAACTGGAACCGGTCCACCACAGGGTGCTTCCGTCCTGCATGGTGCGCCACGTGTAGCCGTTCATGTCGGTCCACTGTTGGACGACGCCCACATCAGGATTCGTGCTTTGTTGGGTGGTCGCTTGCGCCACGGGTTGCGCCGTCGCTGCAGCGGCCGTGGCCGTGTAGGACGAGGTCTGCGCCACTTCGGTGGTGGCCATCATGCTGCCCATGGGTTGCATGTTGTCGATGATGCCACCGCTGGTGAGGTTCACGGGGGAATTGCGTTGACGCAGGAACAGCACGACGCCAACCGCCGCCACGGCCACAAGCGCTCCAACGGCGATGAGGACGGTTCCAACGTTGCCGTCGTCACCGTCGCTCAGGGCCTCGTTGTCCGTGTCGGTGGTGTCCTCAACCTCGTCAGCTGGAGGCATCAGCACCATGTCGATGACGTGGATCACCCCGTTGGAGGCCTTGACGTCCGCGAGCGTGATGTTTGCGCCGTTGAGGACGGCGCCATCGCCGACCGTCGTGTTGTCGCCGTTGACCATCTCAACGGACAAGCCGTTGCTGAGGTCCGCGGCCATCACGGAACCAGCGTGCACGTGGTAGAGCAGGATGTCCGTGAGGGTCGCCTTGCCCTCCTCCGTGTCCAGTGCGGCGAGGTCAATGCCTGCGGCGGCAAAGGCTTCGTCGGTCGGGGCGAAGACCGTGAACGGTCCTTCGCCCTGCAAGGTCGCCACCAATTCCGCTTGGATCAGGGCGGCGACCAGGGACGTGTGCACGCCCGTGCAGCCGGCCGTCCGCGCGATGTCGTTGTGTGCGTCCGTCGGTGTGAGCACCTTGTCGATGACGTGAATGATGCCGTTGCTGGTGTTCACGTCAGCGGTGGTCACCGTGGCGTCGTTGACCATCACGGTCCCGTCCACGGTGAACGCGAGCGGTTGACCGTTGGCCGCGTCCGCGGACATGCACTCGGTCACCGCGCTGGAGGGCACCGCGCCGGCCACCACGTGGTAGAGCAAGATGTCCGCCAAGGTCGCCTTGCCTTCGGGTGTGTCGAGGGCGGCAAGATCGATACCCGCATCCGCAAAGGCCTGGTCGGTCGGTGCGAAGAGGGTGAAGGGTCCAGCGCCCTGCAAGGTGTCGAGCAGGTCCGCCTGGATGACCGCGGCCACGAGGCTGTTGTGGACGCCCGTGCACTGCGCGGTGCGGGGCAGGTCGTTGGGCGTGTCCGTCGGCGTGAGCACTTTGTCGATGACGTGGATGATGCCGTTGCTGGTGGCCACGTCCGCGAGGGTGACGTTTGCGTCGTTGACCATGACGCCATCGCCGACGGTGAACGCGAGCGGTTGGCCGTTGACGGCGTCGGCGGTCATGCATTCCGTGACGTTGGCCGCCGGCACGCTGGCACCGACCACGTGGTAGAGCAAGATGTCCGCCAAGGTCTCCTTGCCTTCAGGTGTGTCGAGGGCGGCAAGATCGATGCCCGCGTCCGCGAAAGCCTGATCCGTTGGTGCGAAGACCGTGAAGGGTCCATCACCTTGCAAGGTGGTGAGCAACTCTGCTTGGACCACCGCGGCGACAAGGCTGTCGTGGGCGCCGGTGCATTGAGCGGTGCGCGGGATGTCGTTGGGGGTCGACGTTGGCATCAGCACGGTGTCGATGACGTGGATGATGCCGTTGCTGGTGGGCACGTCCGTGGCGGTCACGGTCGCGCCGTTGACCATCACGGTCTCGCCCACGGTGAAGCTGAGCGGATTGCCGTTGACGGTCGTGGCCGACATGCAGTCGGTCACGTTGGCCGCTGGCACGTTCGCGCCGACCACGTGGTAGAGCAAGATGTCGGAGAGCGTGGCCTTGCCCTCAGGGGTGTCGAGTGCAGCGAGGTCGATGCCGGCGTCCGCAAAGGCCTGGTCCGTCGGTGCGAAGACCGTGAAGGGCCCGTCGCCCTGCAGTGTTTCGAGCAATCCTGCTTGAACCACAGCAGACACCAACGAGGAGTGGTTGCCCGTGCACGAGGCCGTGCGAGGAATGTCGTTGGGCGTGTCGGTGGGCATCAACACCTTGTCGATGACGTGAATGATGCCGTTGCTGGTGCTCACATCAGGCATCGTGACGGTGGCGTCGTTGACCATGACGCCGCCGTCGACCGTGAAGGCAAGCGGTTGGCCGTTGACGGCGGGTGCAGACATGCACTCCGTCACGGCGGACGACGGCACGTTGCCTGCCACCACGTGGTACAGCAGGATGTCTTGGAGGACGGCCTTTCCTTCGGGGGTGTCCAAGGACGCGAGATCGATGCCGGCATCGGTGAAGGCTTGATCGGTCGGGGCGAAGAGCGTGAACGGCCCCGCGCCCTGCAAGGTCTCGAGCAATTCGGCTTGAACGACCGCAGACACCAGGCTGTTGTGGATGCCTGTGCATTGAGCGGTGCGTGGAATGTCGTTCGGCGAATCTGAAGGGGTGAGGACCTTGTCGATGACGTGAATCACGCCGTTGCTGGTGACCACGTCCGGAAGCGTCACGGTCGCGTCGTTGACCATGACGCCGCCGCTGACCGTGAAGGCGAGCGGTTGTCCGTTGGCCGCATTGGCCGTCATGCACTCCGTGACGTTCGCCGCAGGCACGTTGGCCTCGACGACGTGGTAGAGCAGGATATCGGTCAAGGTGGCCTTGCCTTCGGGCGTGTCCAACGCGGCCAGATCAATGCCCGCGTCCGCGAAGGCTTGGTCGGTCGGGGCGAAGACCGTGAATGGCCCCTCACCCTGCAAGGTTTCGAGCAATTCTGCTTGAACGACACCGGCGACCAGAGCGCTGTGCAGACCGGTGCATTGAGCGGTGCGAGGGATGTCGTTTGGTGCATCGGTGGGCATCAACACCTTGTCGATGACATGGATCAACCCGTTCGTGGAGATGACGTCGGTCATGACCACGTTGGCGTCGTTGACCATGACGCCGCCGTTCACCGTGAACGCGAGGGGTTGGCCGTTGGCAGCGTCGGCCGTCATGCATTCTGTGACGTTGGCCGCGGGCACATCGGCGCTGACCACGTGATAGAGGAGGATGTCCGACAGGGTGGCTTTGCCTTCGGGGGTGTTGAGCGCAGCGAGGTCAATTCCCGCATCCGCAAAGGCTTGGTCGGTCGGTGCAAAGACTGTGAAGGGTCCGGGCCCTTGGAGGGTGGCCAACAGCTCGGCCTGAACCACGGCAGCCACCAGGCTGTTGTGGATGCCCGTGGTTTGGGCGGTGGAGGGGATGTCCACCGGGGGCAGCATCACGCGGTCGATCACGTGAATGATCCCGTTCGAGGCCAGGACGTCTGGCATGGTGACGTTGGCGTTGCTCACGGTGACGCCGTTGGCGTCGACGCCAAACTGGACCCGGTCACCGTTGACCGTCGTGGCAAACATGCCGTCGCTGAGGGCACTTGAGGGCACTTCACCCGCCACCACGTGGTGGAGAAGGATGGAGGTGAGGGTCGCGTTTTCCTCGGGTGTGTCAAAGGTGCTGAGGTCGATGCCCGCCTCCGCAAACGCAACATCGGTCGGTGCGAACACCGTGAAGGGCCCAGCGCCTTGGAGCGTGGTCACCAGGTCAGCATGCGTCAAGGCCGCCACGAGCGAGTCGTGGACGCCGGTGGCCGAAGCGTTGGCGGGGATGTCTTGGGTGGCGTCAGCGCTGGCCTGCAACGGCAGGGTGGAGGCCATCAGGAGGACGATGAGGATGTACGCGGCAGATTTCTTCATGGCCTCGTTGGCACGCAATGTGAGTTATAATCAGGTGTTTCTCACATAACGATGCAGGGACCTGTCTCTTAACGGCGTAGATGGGCTTGGAGTGGCCCGAAATGTGCAGCGTGGAGGCGTCCATTCCCTTGCTTAAATGAGGTCACAGCGCTTCCTGTCCATGGCCTCAATGATCCTTGGTTGGACCCTCAACGACGTGACGACTGCGCTTGGACTGGGTTCCACCGACCACCTGCTTCATTTGCGGCCTGATGCATTGAAACAGGCCCTTGTTGAGACCGTCAAGGGAATCGAAGAAGCGCTTGATCTCAACGACGATGTCGAGCTGTGGCACATGCCTCAACAAGACTCCTACATCGATCTGCACGACCCAATCGTGCTCGGTTCACCCATCGTGTTTGGCGGCAAGGTGCCCGAGGTGCTGTGGTATCTGGCCCCAAACGAGCATGTGCACGGTTTTCCTTCACCCACCTTGCTCTCAAGCCTTGACGCCCTCATGGCCAGCGTCGCTTCACGCGGAACGGGGGCATTGCCCGCGCCCACCGTGCACCTCTCAGGGTGGCACGCTGAAGCAGAACCCCTTGGTTCGGTGGTTGGACTTCAGGGTCGTTAATGCGCTTCGGGGTGTTCTTATTATGACAGCTTGTCGTCGAGTCCGTCATGGACCCGACGTTGGACGCGTCGACCCTTGTGCTAAACATTCTGTTGTACGTTTTGTTACCGCTTTGGGTCGTGGCCGGGGGCGTTGACTGGTTCTGCCACCGGGCCACCAACATCGAATCCACTGCAGGGCTACGGGAAGCTTTGGTCCATGCGATCATGGGCGTCCAAGTGGGCATCCCCATCCTGCTCGGGCTTTTGTTCGAAGTCAACGTGCTGGTGCTGATCTTGTGCATCCTTGCGTTCATCGCGCACGAGCTCGTGGCGCACTACGACGTGAAGTACGCTCAAGACCTGCGTGAAATCAGCATCTGGGAAGTGCACGCACACAGTTACCTTGCGACCCTCCCGTTCTTCATCCTCTTGCTCATCGTCGTTCGGCGATGGGAGACCTTCATCGATTTCATCACCCTGAATTGGGCGGGAGGCATGGGCCTTGAGTGGCGCAAAGAATCCCTTGGTATGAACGGCAACTTTGCGGTCAGTTACATGGCGATCATGTTGGTGTTTGGCGTCATGCCGTACTTGTTGGAAATTTACCGCTGTTGGAAGTGGGAACGTGACAACGGCGTGTCCACCCTCCCATGGAGGGCGGCCTCTTGAACACGGTCTACATCACGTCCACAGGCTGGCATTTGCCAGGGCCCGCCGTCGCCAACGATCAGGTCGAAACCGTGTTGGGGGCCGTGAATGGGCAACCCTCTGGTTTGCGTGGTCAGATCCAGAAGGCCAACGGCATCCAAACCCGGCACTACGGGATCGACGCCAACCAAAGGACCACCGTTTCAAACACAGAAATGGCGGTGATGGCCGGTCAGGAGTGCATGGACCGCGCCTTCCGCCCCATTCATCAGGTCGGAATGCTCGCCGTTGCCTCCACCCAAGGCGACCACCCCGTACCCGGGCTGGCTTCCTTCGTTCAGGCTGGGCTTGGCATGGCCGAGGTGGAGATCCTCACCGCTCAGTCCATCTGTTCATCTTCGATGATGGCGCTGAAAGGCGCTTGGCTTGCGCTGCGCTGCGACGAGCATGACGCTGCGCTGGTCGTCGCCACGGAGATGCCCTCGCGTTTGTTAAAGCGGCAACGTTACGAGGCTGCAACGGAGTCGACGTTCGCCAAGAAAACCGTGGATTTCAACACCGAATTCCTTCGTTGGATGCTGTCCGATGGCGCTGGAGCCCTGCTCTTGGAAACAACACCACGTCCCAAGGGCCTG
>CAXRAI010000054.1:0-14569 GCA_964228865.1 Salinimicrobium sp.
AAGACCAGCGGCTTCGGCGCCGAGATGTCCGCGTCCATTCAGGAGCGCTGCTTCTGGCACCTTGAGGCGCCGATCGAGCGTGTCACCGGATGGGACACGCCCTTCCCCCACACCACGGAGTGGGATTACCTTCCCAGCCCCGGCCGCATCGCCGAGGCCATTGCACGCACACAGGAGGCATGACACATGGGCATCTACGCATTCAAACTGCCAGACATCGGAGAAGGCGTCGTCGAAGGTGAAGTCGTCGAATGGATGGTCGCCGTGGGCGACACCGTCGCGGAAGACCAGCCCATCCTGTCGGTGATGACCGACAAGGCCACCGTGGAAATTCCCTCGCCGGTCAACGGCGTCGTGGTCAAGCGCGTCGGCGACGTCGGCGACATCCTGCCCGTGGGTGCGATGTGCATCGAGTTTGAAGTTGAAGGTGAAGGCAACGCCTCCGCCTCGGAAGCAGCAGCGCCTGCGCCAGAGCCTGAGACGGCTCCCGCACCCGCGGCCGCAGCAGAGCCTGCACCGGCCCCTGCGCCTGCAGCCGCTCCGCCCGCCCCGGTCACGCCCCGCGTGCCCGGTCTGCGACCGCTCGCCAGCCCGGCCGTGCGCATGAGCGCCCGCGAAGCAGGTGTTGACCTGACCGCCGTGGCCGGCAGCGGCCCGGCCGGTCGCATCACCCGGGCTGACCTTGAGGCGCACGTCGCCGGAGGCGGCGCCGTGGCCAGTGCAGGTCCAGCCCGCACGCGCCGCACGGGAACCACGGAAATCAAGGTCGCCGGACTTCGCCGCCGCATCGCCGACGGCATGACCGCATCCTACTCGACCATCCCCCACTTCTCGTACTTCGAGGAAGTCGACGTGACCGAACTCGAGGAGTTGCGCCAACACCTCAACGCCAACCGCGAAGAGGGCCAGCCCAAACTGACCTACTTGCCCTTCATCATGCTCGGTTTGGCCAAGGCCCTCGGCGAGCACCCGATCTGCAACGCCCACTACGAGGACGACCGCTTGACCGTGGTCCGCCACGAAGCCGTGCACCTCGGCATCGCGACCCAGACCGACCGTGGCCTCTACGTCCCGGTCGTTCAGCACGTCGAAGCCCTCGACATCTGGGAAGCGGCCCGCCAAATGAGCGAAGTCGTGACCGCCACCCGCGACGGCAAGGCCACCAGCGCTCAGTTGTCCGGCTCCACCTTCACCATCACCAGCCTTGGTGCCATGGGCGGCCTTGGCGCCACGCCGATCATCAACAAGCCCGAAGTCGGCATCCTCGGCGTCCACAAGGCCATCGACCGTGCCGTGGTGAAGAACGGCCAAGTCGTCGTTCGCCGCATGATGAACTTCTCCTCGTCCTTCGATCACCGCGTGGTCGATGGATGGGACGGCGCGATGCTCGTGCAGCGCCTCAAGACGCTGCTGGAGCACCCGGCGACGATCTTCATGTGAGGTGGATGAGATGAAGCAACGTTCCTGTCAAGTCCTCGTCATCGGCGCCGGCCCTGGTGGCTACGTCGCCGCCATCCGTGCAGGCCAACTCGGCCTCGACACCGTCATCGTCGAAGGCGAGCGCTCCGGTGGCACCTGCCTCATCCGCGGTTGCATCCCCTCGAAGGCGATGATCAACGTCGCCCAAACCGTCGACAAGTTGGCGAAGTTCGCCAAGAAAGGTGGCCATCAAGGCATCAGCCTGCCCTCCCCTGCTGAAGTCAGCATGGCCGGCGTGGTCGAATGGAAGGACGGCATTGTCGACCGCCTAAACAAGGGCGTCGAGACCCTGCTCGGCAAGGCCGGGGTCGAGATCGTCCACGGTTGGGCCGAGTTCCAAGACGCCAAGACCGTGCGCGTCGGGGAAGGCGACGACGCGATGACCATCACCGCAGAGCACGTCATCCTCGCCACGGGCAGCGTGCCCATCGAGTTGCCCTTCATGCCCTTCAGCAACCACGTGATCTCCTCCCGTGGCGCCCTCGACCTCACCGAGATTCCAAAGCACCTCGTCGTCGTCGGCGGCGGCTACATCGGGCTCGAACTCGGCATCACCTACCGCATGCTCGGCAGCGAGGTGACCGTGGTCGAAGCGATGGACAGCGTCTTGCCGATCTTCGACAAGGAACTGCGCCGCCCGCTCGAACTGACGCTCAAGAAGCTGAAGATCAACGTCATCACCGGCGTCTTCGCCAAGGGCGTGGAAGAAGGCAAGGACGGCATCAGCCTGCTCTATAGCCCGAAGGACGCCAAGGAAGGCGCTGAACCGGAGCGCTTGGCCTGCGACAAGGTCCTCGTGACCGTCGGTCGCAAGCCGAACAGCGCCGCCCTCGGACCGACCGGAGTCGCGCTCGACGACCGCGGCTTCGTGCGCGTGGACAGGGCCTGCCGCACCAACATGCGCGGCGTCTACGCCATTGGCGACGTCTCCGAAATGGGCGAGATGCTGGCCCACACCGCCTCCTTCCAAGGCGAGATGGTCGCCGAGATCATCGCCGGCAAGGACCGCATCTACGACCCGGTGGGCGTGCCTGCCATCGTCTTCACCGAGCCAGAAATCGTCAGCGTCGGCCTGTCCCCGGACGAAGCCAAGGCCGCCGGTCATCCTGTCATCACCGGCAAGTTCCCTCTGGCCGCCAACGGCCGCTCCCTGACCATGGAGGCGGAAAAGACGGGTGGATTCATCCGCGTCGTGGCCCGTGAAGACGACCACCGCGTGCTCGGCATCCAGGGCGTGGGCACCCACATCTCCGAACTCGTCGGTGAATGGACGCTGGCCTTGGAAATGGGCGCGGTCCTCGAAGACCTCGCAGGCACCATCCACGCCCACCCGACCATGACGGAGATGACGCACGAAGCCGTGCTGGCGTCGTTGGGTCACGCCATCCACGTCACCAACTGAGGCCCAGACACCTCTTCTTGAGGGAGGACGCCTCCCTTGACGCATGGGCTTGGTTGAACGCGTCTTCGCCCCGCTTCCAGACCACGAAGGCCGGGGCACGCCAAGTTTGGCCGCACGCTGGTGGCTGTGGATCGTGCTCGTTCCCACCTCCGTTTGGGCGTGGAGGGAAAGCGACGGCGCGGTGGTGCCCACCTTGGTGGTGACCACCTTGGTGGCCACGCTCGCGCTGCCCGTCGGATGGTGGGTGCTGTCGCTGGTGGCCAGCGCGGTGGAGAAGCGGACCTGACTCGGTCAAGCCACCATGGTCCACGACGTGTTGGGCTTGTGCCAATCACGCAGTTGGTCGGTTTCCAAACGAAGACGGAGCAGTTGTCCGTCCTCGAGGTCCACCTCGCCGAGTTCGAAGGCGATGACCAACGCGTTCTCACGGAAGGTCGCGTCGTGCAGTTCCTCCTGTTCGATGACGTCGCCACCTTCGACGCGCTCAAGCAGCACGCGGACGTGGCACTCTTGCAGCGGGTTCCGCAGGCTGCACGATTCGCTGCTGCCGTCGTGTTCGACGCGAACCTCGCCGGTCACGACCACAGGGGCCTCGATGAGTTGCAGGTCGATCAGCGTTGATTTCCCGGTCGGTGCACAGGTGCACTCCATGTTGTCGGATTCGACCTCGCCTTGAAGGTCGACGCGAACGACGATCGCCGCATCTTGGACGCCTCCCTCGCCAACCGAGGTCAGGCGGACCGTGTGCACGCCCGCTTCTTCGAAGGCGTGGCTGACCTCGTTGCCGCTCGCCGTGAAGCCGTCGCCAAAGTCCCACGTGGCCAACGCATCGTCCTGAACGCCGACGGCTCGGAAGGTGAAGTTGTGCAGCAACCAGGTGACTTCGGGTCGCTCCTCGTTGTCACCGTCGTCAACCTCCACCATCACGTAGTGGTTGACGCCCTCCGTATCCGACGCCTCGATGCCCAAGGCAACGTTGGATCCGCGCGCGTTGCTGACGCCTGCTTGAAGCAGCGCGCCGCTACCAAGTCCCACGCAGAGCACGGCCAGCAGCAGGGCGACGGTGATACGAGGTCCAAGCGACCCGCTCGGTAGCATGAGCCGATTCAGGTTCATGAGTTCATGAAGCGTTGTTCAAACGTGGTGGCCAAAATTACAGGCATGGCTCGCACGTGTGACCGTTGTTCAACGCCCATCCCAGGCTCAAGTTGCCACCGATGCGGGTCACGCCAACGTAGCGTCACCTGCAGCGAGTGCGGGCGCAGGGTCGGTGGCGACGCGGTCCGCGAGGGAAGCCGAAGGGTGCGCTGCCGACGCTGCCGCTGAATCGCTTCAGCTGCCGCACATCAGGCAGTCGTCCGGCGCGTCGAGGCTGCACGCGATGGCGTCCATGCTGTCGACTTCTTCGGCACGCTGCTGGAGGCCGCTGACCGTCTGATCTTCGGCCTTCTTCTGCTCAACCGTGAACTGGATGGCGTCCGCAGCGGCCTTGGTCCGAAGGTAGTACATCCCGGTCTTGAGGCCGAGGCGCCAGCCTGCGAAGTGCATCGAGGTGACCTTGGCCGGGTTGGCATCGACCATGTGGATGTTGAGCGACTGGCTCTGGTCGATGTAGGCGCCACGGTCGGCCGCGAGCTCGAGGACCCGCTTCTGCTTGATCTCCCACGTGGTCTTGTACTTCTCACGCAGGTACTCAGGGATGCTCGGAATGGCCTGAATGGAACCCTTGTGGCGGAGGATTTCGTCCTTCATGCCGACGCTCCAGAGGTCCAGAGCGATGAGGTCGCGCACCAGGTGCTTGTTGAGCACGATGAACTCACCCGAAAGGGTGCGGCGCACGTAGAGGTTGGAAGTGAAGGGCTCGAAGCACTCGTTGTTGCCGAGGATTTGGCTGGTGGACGCGGTGGGCATCGGGGCCACCATGAGCGAGTTTCGCATGCCGTGCTGGACGATTTCCTCCTTGAGTTGATCCCAGTCCCAGCGGCCGCTGTGCTCGTTCATGCCCCAGAGGTCGAACTGCAACTTGCCCTCGCTGGCAGGGGAGCCGGCGAAACTCGAGTATGGGCCTTCGGCCTTGGCCGCGTCAAGCGAGGCGCAGCAGGCGGCGTAGTAGATGGTCTCGAAGATCTCCTTGTTGAGTTGGCGAGCAGCGTCGCTCTCGAAGGTGAGGTCCAGCATCGCAAAGGTGTCCGCCAAGCCCTGCACACCGAGGCCGATGGGGCGGTGGCGCATGTTGGAATTGTAGGCTTCCTTGACCGGGTAATAGTTCACGTCGATGACGCGGTTGAGGTTCCCGGTGGCGTGGTAGGTCACGTCGTAGAGGAGGTTGTGGTCGAACGCGCCCTTGTCCATGTCCACGAAGCGGGGCAGAGCGATGGACGCGAGGTTGCAGACGGCCACCTCGTCCTTGGCGGTGTACTCGATGATCTCGGTGCACAGGTTGGAGGAACGGATGGTCCCGAGGTTCTGCTGGTTGGACTTCGCGTTCGCGGCGTCCTTGTAGAGCATGTAAGGGGTGCCGGTCTCGATCTGTGCTTCGACGATCTTGTCCCACACGTGGCGGGCGGGCATGGTCTTGCGGGCGAGGCCTTGGGCTTCGTAGGAGGCATAGAGCTCCTCGAATTCAGCGCCGTGCACGTCCTGCAGGCCTGGGCACTCGTTCGGACAGAAGAAGGACCAGTCGGCGTCGGCTTCGACCCGCTTCATGAACAGGTCGGGCGTCCACATCGCGTAGAAGAGGTCGCGAGCACGCATCTCTTCCTTGCCGTGGTTCTTGCGCAGGTCGAGGAAATCGAGCATGTCTGGGTGCCACGGCTCGAGGTAGATGGCGATGGAACCCTTGCGCTTGCCGCCGCCTTGGTCGACGTAACGCGCGGTGTCGTTGAACACGCGCAGCATGGGGACAATGCCGTTGGAGGACCCGTTGGTCCCCTTGATGTAGGAACCCTTGGCGCGGATGTGGTGAATGGAGAGGCCGATGCCACCGGCCGACTTGGAGATCATCGCGCACTGCTTGAGCGTGTCATAGATGCCGTCCAGGGAGTCGTCCTGCATCGTCAACAGGAAGCACGAGGACATCTGAGGCATCGGGGTGCCGGAGTTGAACAGCGTCGGCGTGGCGTGGGTGAAGTAGCCCTTGGACATCAGGTCGTAGGTGCGGAGCGCACGGTCGATGTTCTCGTGGTGGATGCCAACCGCCACGCGCATGAGCATGTGCTGGGGACGCTCGGCCACCTCGCCGTCAAGGCGGAGCAAGTAAGAGCGCTCAAGCGTCTTGAACCCGAAGTAGTCGTAGTTGTGGTCACGGCTGTAGTCGATGTGCGCGTTGATGCGCTCGGCGTTGGCCATGATGATGGCGTGGACCTCTTCGGAGATGAGGGGGGCGTGCTTGCCCGACTCCGGATCAATGAAGGTCCTGAGGTCGTCGATGACCGCCGAGAAATCGTCCTTGGTGGAGCGGTGGAGGTCGTCGATGCAAATGCGCGCCGCCAGGCGAGAGTAGTCGGGGTGGTGGGAGGCCAGCGCAGCCGCCGTCTCCGCAGCGAGTTGGTCAAGCTCACTGGTTTTGACGCCGTCGTACAGGCCCTCAATGGTGGTCTTGGTGACGAGGTCAACGTCAACCCAGCGGGTGTCCAAACCTTCGGCCAACGCCGCCAACTTTTCCTTGATCGCGTCGAAGCGAACGTCTTCCCGCTCACCGTTTCTGTTGATGACCTGCATTGCCATGATTGACCCTCCATTGCGTTATCCAAGTGAGCAGCAAAAGTTCCATCGCCGAAGACGGCTCAAAAGTCTTCGTCCATCGAGAAGCGCTGTTGGACCGCCCCGAGGGTGCTGTCCATGACGCCAGCCTTCTGATATTCAGCGACGCGCTTCTCGAAGAAATTCGTCTTTCCTTGCATGGAGATCATTTCCATCCACGGGAAGGGATTCGCCACGTCGTAGAGCTTGGAGCATCCAAGCGTTTGGAGCAGGCGGTCTGCGACGAACTCGATGTATTGCTTCATGTGATCCGCGTTCATGCCGATGAGGCGAACCGGAAGTGCCGAGGTGACGAACTCCGTTTCGATGGTCACCGCTTCGGACACGATGCGGTGAATGACGTTCTCGGGGGTGGGGCGCTCGAGCTTGTCGTGCAGCATGCACGCGAAGTCACAGTGCAGCCCTTCGTCACGGGAGATGAGTTCGTTGGAGAAGGTCAGGCCTGGCATCAGGCCGCGCTTCTTCAGCCAGAAAATGGCGCAGAACGAACCGGAGAAGAAGATCCCCTCAACCGCGGCAAAGGCCACGAGGCGCTCGGCAAAGGAGCCGCGCTTTCGAGAGAGCCAACGCAGGGCCCAGTCGCCCTTCTTCTTGACCGAGGGGACGGTTTCGAGTGCCTTGAACAAGTGGCTCTTTTCGTTCTCGTCCTTGATGTAGGTGTCAATGAGGAGGGAATAGGTCTCGGCGTGGATGTTCTCCATCATGATCTGGAACCCATAGAAGGCGCGGGCTTCCGGCCACTGCACCTCGTTGGTGAAGTTCATCACGAGGTTCTCGTTGACGATGCCATCGCTGGCGGCAAAGAACGCAAGGACGTGCTTGAGGAAGTGTTGCTCGTCCTCGTTCAGTTGTTCCCAGTCCTTGAGATCCTGGCTGAGGTCGATCTCCTCGGCCGTCCAAAAGGAGGCTTGTTCTTGCTTGTACATCTCCCAAATGTCGGAGTGCTGGATGGGGAAGAGCACGAAGCGATCGAGGTTCTCTTCGAGCATCGGTTCAATGAATTCCGAGGAAAGGTCGAGGTCAAATCCATCGTTGCTTGCGGTACGTTCGATGACCATGGTGTGTTCCCCCTGTTTCCGGTGCGCGACGGCTTTCTTCTCCCGCCATGGAGGGCCTATAACCATCACGGCTTGGTCTCCATGCGGAGACCCTCGTTCGTGACGGTCGGCCCGGTGTGCGGGAGTCTTTCCACCGGAATCGGAGGCTTATGAGGATGGCCCACACCCCACAAGAAAGGTGAAATCTAACAAGAGAAAACCACAGGCTTTCAACCCCTTGATTTCCACTGGAGATGGCGCGACAAATTGAATGCCCTCCCTCAGAATTTCAAACCATGCACGGTTTGCGGGTGGACCTACGAATGGCGCGACTTGACGAACGAGCCGTCTTACCGGTTCGGGCCACGACCGCATCGGCGGGCATGGACCTGCACGCGCTTGAGCGCACAGAGGTGACCCGCGGCCAAGCCACCTTGGTCCGTACCGGACTGGCGATGGCCCTCCCTGAAGGGTGGGAAGCGCAGATTCGTTGCCGTTCCTCCCTCGGCCGGAAGGGGCTGATCATGCCCAACGGCTTGGGCACCATCGACGCCGACTACCGCGGTGAATTGATGGTGATGATGACGTGGATCGGTGAAGGACCGTCCTTTGTCCTCGAAGCAGGGGAGCGCATCGCGCAGTTGCTCGTCGCCCCCGTACCAGAGGTCAACCTCGTCGCCTGCACCGTCGAAGACCTCGGGGACACCGAACGTGGCGAGGGTGGATTTGGCTCATCAGGGCGCTTCTGAGGGATGCACATGCGGAAGATGGACGTGCTTCGGCTTGACGTGACGCCTTGGGAGGTCACGGATGCGCTGATGCGTGAACGTCAACAGGAACGCATCCGAGGTGAGCGTGAGGACCTGCTCATCTTTGTGGAGCATCCCGAGGTGGTGACCGTAGGCCCGCGTGCGCGGAACGAAGGCCACGCCCCACCTTCCGACTACGCCACCGCGAGCACCGACCGAGGCGGGGGGCTGACCTGGCACGGGCCTGGCCAATTGGTGGTCTACCCTGTGGTGCATTGGGACCTCGACGGGGAAGCCAACGTGGCAGCCGTCATCCATCGCCTTGAGGCATGGGTCATCCTCGCCTTGGCAGAGCTCGGCATCGAAGGCCACCGTGACGAACGCATGCAGGGCGTGTGGGTGGCCGGCAGGAAGGTGTGCTCGATCGGCTTGTCCTTCCTGCGGTGGGTCAGCCGTCACGGCCTGACCGTCAACCTCGACACCCCCGCAGGCCGGGTCGAAGCCTTGGCCGGGTGTGGCTTGCAACCGGACATGACCACCTCGCTGAACGCCTTGGGCCATCAGGTCGAACGTGAAACCCTGGTGGACGCCTTGCTCAACACCGCCCCGCAGGCCCTCGAACGAGAGCCGCATCCGTGACCGAAGGTTGGGACAAGGGTTGAAGTGGCCATGCACGGACCTCCCGCTGTGACTGGAGAGATTGTCGTCTGCATCAGCGGCGCTTCTGGTGCCGTGTACGGCATCCGCCTCTTGGAGTGCCTCGTGGATGCGGGGCGCTCGGTTCGCCTCGTGGCCACCGACTCCGCCCGCTTGACCTTGAAGCACGAATGCGACACCACACCCGAAGCGGTCGCGGAACGCCTTGGCTTGACCTTGGAGGACGCCAAAAACGTCGGCGCAAAGTCAGCCTCCGGTTCCGCGAAGATCGACGCGGTGGTCATCTGCCCATGCTCAGGCACCACCATCGGAAAACTCGCAGCGGGCATCTCCGACAACCTCGTGACCCGCTCTGGTGTGGTCGCGATGAAGGAAAACCGCCCGCTCATCATCGTCCCGCGCGAAACCCCACTCGCCACGGTCCACCTCGAAAACCTCGCCAAGTTGTCCGGTTGGGGCGTCGTGGTCCTGCCGGCCATGCCCGGCTTCTACACCCACCCCACCTCCATCGAGGACATGGTGGACTTCATCGTCGCCCGCATCCTTGACCAACTCAACATCGAGCATCGTCTTGGGCAACGATGGACCGGCGACGAAATCTGACCGTCGTTGAATCGCCATCCTGCGACGCACGGCACCACCGCCTTGATGAAGCCCCAAGGGAAGCAGCAGGCATGCAAGAGGACCTCTTGGCGCTCAACGTCGCTCAACTCAAGGAGAGGTTGCGCGAGCAAGGTCTGCCTGTTTCGGGAAAGAAGCAGGAGTTGGTCGACCGACTGCTCGCCGCCACACCGGCCCCTGCCGCCCGGACGGTCACCGATCTCGATCCGGCCTCGGCCTCGGTCGACCCAAGCGAGGTGCTGGACGCCTTGCCCACTGAGGAGGGTGGCATGCAAGCCTTCCTTCGCCGGGAGGGCCCAATGGGCGTCCCCATGGCCGGCTTCGTCGCCATCGGCGTGGCCGCCATGCTGTTGACGGTGGTCCTGTTCACCACAGGGGTCATCGGCGGGGGCAAGGAACCGAATTGGCAGCTCATCGATTACGACCCAAACCAAGCCGAAGCGTACGCCAACGGCCTGCTGGCGCTCGGGCACCCCGAATGGGAGGGGCGCATGTCGGGCACGCCCGAGGAGCATGCGGCCGCGCAGAGCATCCTCGACAACCTCACCGAGATGGGCTACACGCCACAGATGAACTCGTACCCTGTGGACATGTTCAGCATCAACAGCGAGCCTTCGTTGCGCATGTGTCCACCCGGTGCGAACCCCCTGGTCCAACCATGTGGCTTCGGAGACATCGGCGCCGAGGGGCGGATCGTCACCTTCCAGCACCGCGTGGACTACGTCATTCAGGGCTTCTCGGGCTCGATCGATGCCCAGTTCAACATGGACGTACCTCTGGTGGACCTCGGCGACGGCTCGGACGATGGCGCGTGGTCTTCGGCCGGCGGCGCGGTCGGCATCGTCGACAGCGGCGGGACCACCGGCGGCAACACCGCCCTGATGACCAAGGCCATTCAGAACGATTTGGCCGGCCTCATCCGCATCAACACGGCCTCGAATTGTGGCCTGATCGAATCGGACGATTGTGTGCCGATCTTCAAGACCGTCCTCATCGACGACGTGAAGGCCGCCAACGGCGGCTCCGTGCCCGACATCGCTTTCATCGCCGTCTCGAACAACACGGGACAGCAGATGCGTCAATTGGCGAGCGACGGCGCGCGCTTGGAAATGGTCGTTGACGTCACCAACGACGGTCAACTCGACGTGAAAGTCCCGTGCGGCACCTTGCCAGGCAAATCATCCGAAGTGGTCATCGTCGGCGCACACCACGACACGGTGTACCACAGTCCCGGCGCCGTGGACGACACTTCAGGCACGGCCAGCGTGCTCGAGATGGCGCGTCAAATCGCCAAAATTGCCGAGACCGAAGGCACCCCTGAACGCACCTTGCGCTTTTGCACCTGGGGCGGAGAGGAAGAGGGGCTCTTCGGTTCCAAAGCCTACGTGCAGGCCAACGGGCAGATGCTGGCCAGCAACCTGCGCCTCTACATCAACCTCGACATGAACCACGTGGACATCGATTCAAGCCGCGGCAACGGCATTTCCATGTTCAGCAACAACCCCGAAGACCTGGCCAACATTCAGGCGATCTACGCCCTCTACCAAACCGAACGCGCCGACATCGCGGAGCGCTATGACGTGCGCTTCACGCTCCTCGACGGCGCGCAAGGCTCCGAAACGGGCATGCCCTACAACTCCGACCATGGTCCGTTCGTCTACGATTTGCCCGGAGGCGCTGAAGGGGACGCCATCGTCTGTTACGGCAGCGGCTCCTACGAATACCACACCTACGCTGACGACATGTCGCGATTCAACGCCGAATCCCTCGGCGTCTCCGTGACGGTGTACGGCACCTACCTCCGTTGGCTCGCGTGGGGCTGAGCGGCACGGTCTTAGGGGGCCGCCTCAGGGTCGGATTCATGCCGCCCCGTCGTGCCCATGCGTCGCACATCCTTGTGGACTCGAAGGCCGAAGCCTTGCAGATCCGGGAGAAATGCACCTCCCTGAAGGCCTTCCAGAAGATGGCACGAAAGAAGTCCAGTTGCCCCTCAAAGGGCAACAACGGCGACCTCGGTTGGTTTCGCAACGGCCAGATGGTCCGCCCCTTCGACACCGCCGTGTGGAACATGCCCGTGGGTGAAGTCTCCGAGCCGGTCCGCACCGAATTCGGCTGGCACCTCATTTGGGTCCACGAGAAGGACGAGCCCTGAGGTGAGCGTGTGGCGTACACCATCGGCCTGGAGGGCTACGAGGTCCATGCGACCCACGGCTGGTTCGACCACGAACTGGAACGTACGCAACCCTTCGTGGTCGACGTGACGGTGGTAACCGCGAGCGACGGCGCCACCCAACTCGACGCCACGGTCAACTACGCCGACCTGCAACGTGCGGTGGACGCCGTGTTGCTTGAGTCGGAACAACCGTACCGGCTTCTGGAGGCCATGGTGGACGCGATCCTCGACCGACTCATGGCCACGCCAGGGGTGGCCAAGGCCACGGTGCGCATCGCCAAGCCCGAAGCCCCTCTCCCGCATCCCGGCGGATGCCCATGGGTCGAGGCCTCGCGCGTTGCCGAGGCGGAGCCTTGATGCGGCGCATCGGGAAACACCGTGCATGGACGAGGCGCCGGTCAAGCGCGTCTACGTGCCCTCGGTCATCGAAGAGGAACAAGGACCGATCGGCTTGGGGTGCTTCTCGGAGGAAGCGACCGCATGGCGCGTGCTCCGTGCCTTCCTGAGGAAGACCGAACGCATGCGCCTCGAACGCGCCAGCGTCGTGGCTTGGGACGTCGACGTCATCGGCGAAGACGGCATGACCGAACTTGCGCACCTCCTGGTCCGTGATTGCCCCGTGTGCCGCCGCAGGACCATGTGGGTGGACCTTCGCCAATTCAGCGCGCTCTGTTACGGCTCAGCGTGCGAAGCCTGGGTCGAAGAGCACCCGACGGAGAAAGACACCGTGGATTGTGGATGGCCGCAGACCCGCTTCTTCCAGCGCTGCGAAACCGCAGAGGAAGCCTTCGAGGTGCTCGCGGGCTTGGGCGCGGACATCCACGCGCACGACGAGGAGCGTCAGGGCGAAGCCGAAGCCGCCTTGGACCACGAAGAGAACGCCTGATGACGAGGATGAGTGCGTGCTGGCCACACACACAACGTACCAATTTCGTTAATGAGCGGAGGAAGAGGCCAAAACATGGCCGTCGAGGACATCAACGGCCAGTCGTCCGAAGATGAGCGGAAGAAGGCCTGGAAACGGGCTGAGAAAATCATCGCCCAAAACAAGCCCGAAGAGGCGCTCTCCATCCTCAGGGCATTGGACGAGAAAGGCACCCACCAGACCACGCTCCGACTCGCGGGCAGGGCGACGCACAAGATGGCTCGACAAACGGATTCCAAATCCGATTACCGCAAGGCCGCCTCGCTGCTCAACGACGCCCTCAAGATGGACCCCAAGGACAAGAAAACTGGGAAAGCGCACAACGATCTCCTCAACGAGATGCTGGAAAAGGGCATCCGCCGACGGTCGTTTCGCAAGGTCGGCTATGCCTTCGCAGCACTTGCCACGCTCGCGTTGATCGTCGGAACACTCGGGATTTCGCTTGGTCCCATCACCAGGGAAGCCCCCATGTCGCCCCCGTCGTTCACGCAGGGCACGGTCTTTTTTGGCCCAGAACCGCTTCGTGGAAATCCTGCTTCACTCCTCCTCTCGGCCGAGGGCACCGTCACATGGGACCGAAGCGACCTCTTTCTCGTGATTGCAGACGAGGAGAAGAAAACGGAATGCGACAGCATCCCACCGATCGAGAGGGTTTTCTCGACCAGTCAGACGTGCAAAGCGGAGGACACGGGATACGAGGCCATCAGCCACAACGGTACGGCCGGCCTCACGTGGACGGCGCAAGATGGGGCGTACTACGTTGGCATCGGAACGCTGGGTGAAAGCAATCCGGAAGGAGACGCCTTCACGCTGAGTGTTTCCATCGAACTCGGCCTCTCAGCAACAGGATACGTGGTGACCCTGCTGTTCGGCGGCCTTGGCGTCCGGCTCGTCAAATTGGATTGAAGCGCAGGAAGCCGTGCGTCAGGGCTCATGCCAAGGCACACACAGGCCTTCCTTGGCGTCCTTGACGACGAAGATCAAATGTTCGTCACGCCGATGATCACCCAAACAACAAACCCCACTACGGCGAGAAAAAAGGCCGCAAGGATTGCAAAAGCCAATATTTTCGCGAGGAGAGGACTCTCATCAGACTCGACGGTCGCCCAGAGGATACCAAAGAGGATATGCCCGATAATTTCGAAGATAATCGCCATGCTTCAAACGAAGGCAAGTTGGCACATAACGGATGCTCCGAAATGACGCCGGCCAACTTCAATCACGAGCCACGAGGTTCACGTGAACCGATGCCAATTGGCATGAGTGGTTTTGCATTTGAGAGACGCCGTTGGTTGCACCACCGATACAACCCGCTGAAATATCGGCAGGAACATCTCCAACCATGAGCAAGAAAACCGTCCTGCTTGCGGTCATGCTGATGCTGACCATGTCGCTTTCTGGCTGCCTACGCAACGGCAACGGCGGGGGAGAAGCAGGGCCAGAGTACGAGGATGGCCCATACGAGGTCATCACCTACGAGGACGTGGTCTACGCCAGTGGCCTTGCACACACCCAAACCAGCACGGAAGCCTCGGCGGTCCCGCTCAAGCTCGACGTGTATTGTCCGGACCGTGAGTCGACGGACAGGCCCGTCCTGATGTTCATTCATGGCGGAGGATTCACGGGCGGCATCAAGCACAAACCTGAGATCGTGGAAATGGGCAACTACTACGCCTCCCGCGGCTGGGTCTACGTCTCCATCGACTACCGAACCACGGAAGAGTTGGGTGACGTTGACGGGAAGTCTCAGGAGGAGATTGTGGA
>CAXRAI010000055.1:0-6145 GCA_964228865.1 Salinimicrobium sp.
CGGTTCGCCATGACCATCTCCATCGCGGCTGTGCCTGAGCCGGACACGACGATGACCTTGTAGCCGTCTTCGCCCGTCCACGACTCCGTGCCCCGAACGCCCTCTGAGGGGCTCAGGTTGAACGCAACGCGCAGGCCAGCGTTCAGACCTGCCATCACGTCACGGAACTCCGAGCCGCGTGCGGTCATCACGGGCGTGGCCATCGCCTCAAGGCAGGCTTGGTTCATGCGAACGGGGCCGGGGACGAGGAAACAGTCGCCATCATGCGCCATGCTTTGTGGTGCTGCAAGCGGTTCTTGAACACATCACAGCAGCCTGTGCATCAACGGTCGTGTTCTTGAGGGCAGCCCGGCTCGGCAAGGTCGTGCTGCACATCGGTTTGGCGATGGTCCAAGGGGCCCGTCACGAACATGGCGAGGCCCTCGAGGTCGCCGCGGCGCAGTTGAATCAAGCGGTCACGGTTCATCCGCTGCGCACCGCAGAGGACGTGACCGACGCCCTCGATGCGTTGGTCCTCCCCGGTGGCGAATCGACCACCATGCGGCTCGCCACCGCGTCGGGTGGGCTGCTTGGGGCCTTGTTCACCTGGATGGAGGCGCATCCAGACCGCCCGGTGCTCGGTACCTGTGCGGGGGCCATCCTCTTGGCGATGCCCGGAGAAGGGCATGCGCCCTTCCTCGAGGTCGACGTGGAGCGCAACGGTTGGGGCCGACAGCGGCGTTCCTTTGAGGCGGACCTCGACGTCAGCCTCGACTGCCCCGCTCCTTCGACGCCCTCCGGAGTCGCACGATCCACCCTCGAAGGCCACACGGCCTTGCCCGTTGGAGGCGACGAAACCTCCAGCGAAGCAATGCACGGCGTGTTCATCCGCGCCCCACGCTTCACCGACGAACCGCGCCGAGGCGAAGTCATCGCACGGTTGGAGGGTGAACCCGTGGGCGTGCTCGACGGTGCTCGGCTGGCGCTGACGTGCCATCCCGAACTCACGCAGGACCGGCGCTTTCACCGCTGGTTGCTCGCACAGGCCGCAAGCGCGAAGGGTGGACGGTGAGTCGCATGGTCGTGCACCTGCCGATGGCCACCGAAATCCTCCCGCCGGAGGAAGGGGAAGCCGAAGGTTGCGTCCAGTGCCAAGCGGGCAGCAAACTCGTGCTCTTTGTGACCGGCAAATGCCACTGGGGCTGCTCGTACTGCCCGCTGTCGGAAAACCGCCGCGAGACGCCCGACATGTTCGCCAACGAGCGCCGTTGCTCAACCTGGAAGGAGGTCATCGAGGAAGGGCGCGCCATGAACGCGACCGGCACCGGCATCACCGGCGGTGATCCGATGCTGGACCTTGAGCGCTCGTTGGACGCCATCCGTGAACTCAAGGCCGCCTTCGGTCCGAGCCACCACATCCACCTCTACACCTCGATCCCCATCGACGCCGAGGTGGCCGGCCGCCTGGCCGAGG
Organism: Salinimicrobium sp.; assembly: GCA_964228865.1. Lineage (GTDB taxonomy): Archaea > Thermoplasmatota > Poseidoniia > Poseidoniales > Poseidoniaceae > MGIIa-L3. The sequence goes on from CAXRAI010000055.1 coordinate 1,454, forward strand.
CCGGGCTGGACGAGTTGCGCTTCCATCTGCTCGATTTGCGCACGACGAATTACGTGAACAGCATCACCGCCGCGGCCAAAGCCGGCATCACGACCGGTGTGGAATTGCCCTGTGAGCCGGACAAGGCCGAGGCCTTGGAGCGGGTGGTGCGTGACCTGTGCGATCTACCCGTGGCCTTCCTGAACCTCAACGAATTGGAGATCACCACGGGCAACCAGACCAACATGGACGTGCGCGGCTTCAACCTCGCTGGAGGCATGTCTGCTGCTGCGGAAGGCAGCGCTGAACTCGGTCATGCGCTGAAGGGCCTCGCGCGCGACATCGAGGCGCATTATCACCTGAAGTTCTGCACCGCCCACTACAAGGACGCAGGACAGCTACGACATCGCTTCAAGCGACGCGCGACCGTTACCATGCGGCCTTACGAGGTGCTGTCCGAGGACGACACCCTCCTCTTCGGCGCGATCCCCTGCCCGGCTGAACACGCCGAGTCCGACCTGGCCGATTTGCGCGAGGCCTTGGGCCTCGCCGAGCGCTGGGCGCGTTGGGACGCGACGCACCAGCGCCTCGAATTCCCCTTGTCGGCAGCGGAAGCCATCGCGGACGAGATGGAGGTCCCGGTCATGGCGGTGGAAGTTCACCCGACGCACGAGCGCCTCGAAGTGGGCGTGGTCCACCTCAACGCGCACCGTTGACTGGGCTGGAAGAAACGTTGATTTCTGCTCGTTCCGGTGACTGCCCATGTTCCGACTGCACACCATGCGCGTCGTCTGTGTGGTGCTGCTGATGCTGATGCTGCCGCTCAGCGGCTGCCTTGGCAGCGACGGCGCAACGGTTCCCTCCAGCGGGGATGCGGTGGACGAGGTGGCAAGCGTGTGCACGGCTCCAGCCGTGGCCACCACGCAGAACATGACCGTGGTGCTCGTTGACGGCGTGGAGCGCCAGTACCGATTGACGGTGCCCGCCACCGATGCGGGTGTCGCGTTGCCGATCATCATCGCCTTCCACGGCGGTGGTGGGGCAGAGGAAGACTTCCCTCAGCAGAACGAGTTTGATGCCCTTGCCCAAGAGGAGCAGTTCATCATGGCTTACGCCATTGCCGAAGACGATAGGACCGCTGCGGAAGGTGAATGGTTCCTGAACACCGCGGCCACGTCACGTGATGACAACGACTTCGCAGAGGCGATCGTGGACGCCCTCAGCGAACTGTACTGCATCGACGACTCCCGGCTCTACGCCGTCGGATATTCGCTCGGGTCCATGTTCACCTACGAGGTGGCGTGTCAACTGAACCATCGCTTTGCCGCAGTCGCTTCGTTTGCTGGAACCATGCCAGTGGCACCGGAAACGTGCGATCTCGCGGGGAGCATGGCGGTGATGCACCTGCACGGCAAGTTGGACATGATCATCGATTACGACGACGATTGGGACTGGAAAGACGGTGAGCATGAGGGCGTGGGGACGATGAGCAACATCCCTGGAATGATCGATGCTTGGGGCGTACGTGCGGCATGCACAGACGATGCCGTGGAATCGACGTTGACCTTGGAGCACATCGTCCACCACGGTTGTATTGAGGACGTTCGGATCGAGCACTACGGCATCGAATTTCAGGGCCACGGCTGGCCCGACCAAGTCAACGGAACCGAGACGTATCGGCTGATGTGGAATTTCCTCTCCGAGTTCGCTCACGTGGGGTGAGCCCCACCCGCCGTTTTGCTTTGCGAATCACCTCTGGCATGGTCCACAGGTCATCTTTATTCACCAGTTCAGACAAAGCAACCGCAATGGTACAACCACCTCAAACGGCTCCCTGCACACCCCGCAATCTCCGTCGCGATTCTCGAATGTCCTCGGTGAAACGGTGGCTGCTGCTGGTCTGCGTTGCTCTGATGTTCTTGCCGTTCGCGTCCGCTCACGGTGTGGACAAACCCGATGAAGACGAAGAAAACGAAGAGGAGGCTGTCATGGACGATGACCATGCGGATTCAGCCGAAGCGCTCGACCACACCACCGTGATGGCCATCGCCTATGTTGCGTCTTCACTGACCTTCCTTTTTGTCTGGCTCAAGTGGTCTGAGTCCAACTTGCTCTATCCACCGCACGTGATTGGCTTCGCGTTGTATTCTGGGGTGGTCCACGTCCTTTTGGGGCTCCAAGATTCGCTGCTCCTGCTGGGTGGCCTTGGTGTGTTTGGCTTGCTTGCCGCCCCCGTGGTCATCGAGTTCGAGGGTTCCAAGGCCACCTTGGCACGGGCAGGCCTGGCCGTGCTTCTTGCCGGGATGTTCGTGGCATACTTCGCTTCAAGCCACGGCGGCTCCTTCCTTCAGGACACCATTGGTCTCACGACAAAGGCCGCCGAAGTGGGCGCAATCGTCTCCCTCCTCTTGCTCGCGAGGGGCAAAGCATTGCACGAAGACGAGTGATCTCGTTCACGCACCAAGCGGTTGCCGCTCAGACGGCCATAGGATGCGCTCACGCATCCGACGCACGGTCACGTACGCCAGCAGAGCCACGACGATGCTGGCAATGATGGGCGCGGGAGGCCACAACCACGCGTCGAACCATCCCGAGAAGACGAAGCGAATCGGATAGAGCGGCTCCAGACCGTAGATGCCGCTGTGTGATGGGAGGTCTGCCACGAGGTGAGCGGCATAGGCCAAGGCCGCGACTTTGTGCCCCTTGCTGCGTCGCCACCACGGCAGGAAAACCAAGGCCCAGAAGAGCAGACTGTGCGTCAGCAGCCAGCTGTGGTAGGTCCAGTGGTCGAGCACCTCCGGATGGGTGAGAAAATCACGCGGGACGGCAAAGGGAATCGTCCGCTCTGCGACCCAGCCGAGGTAGGGATGGACAAAGATGATGTTCGTCAAATCAGGAAGCATCCCGAAGCCAAGACCAATCTTGCGGCGGTGCTTGACGTCCTTTGGGGCGCACTCACCCACAATGAGGCCGACGATGGCGTGCGTGGCCGTGTCCATCAATCCCTAGGGAATTCCAGCAACCCATGAACATTGACGACCGATGGTCATCGCGGGATTTCGCATCGGTCCCTGTGAGGGGAGGTGTTTTCTATCTCCGGAACCAACCATAGCACGTGGAACCGCTCGTGAGTCTGTCGAGCGCGCTCAACGGCGTGCGGGTCCTGCTTGAGGCCTACGAGGGCTACGAGCGCGCGCGTTTCCTCGAGACCGACCTCGCGGTCCGCGAGGAAGTCCGCCGCAGGACGGTCATGCTCCAAGATCACATGACGCGCTTTGAGGACCGTGCCCGCGAAGACGGCCACCGTGAGGCGGCCTCGGAAGCCAAGCGGAGCAAAGCGACGCTCATCGCCATCGGCGAAGACGTCCAGTTCGCGATTTCCGGCGGGCCAAGCAGCAGCCACGGCAACATTGGCCGCCTTCCACGCGGCGCGCGAAAGAAGCTGGTCAACCACGACTTGCGCAGCCTGAAGATGCTCGTCACGGCCACGCAGGCGGCCAACGATCTGCTGGAGGCGCAGTGCGCTCCTGAGGTCGAGGCCAACGCCCTCAAGCGCGCCTGTGCAGGCGTGCACGACAAAATTGGGCGAGCGCGCAACCACCTGCGCGAGCGGAACATGTTCATTGACGGATTGATGAAGCGGTGATGCAGATGAGCGAGGCACGATTTCGATGGCGAACCAACCCGACGGTGATTGCACGTTACGTCATGGGACACCACGTCCCGGCCGGCATGGAGGTGACCCTGAAGCCCAACGAGGCCTGCGTGGTCGTCGAAGACGGACGCGTGGCCGGCGTGGCCACCCAACAGCACATGGAGGTCAACCCAAACGTTGGCCTCTTGCCCCGCTTGTTCGGTCGCAGCCAGCCCAACCGTTCCTTCCTCTTTGCCTTCCTCGGGCCGCACGATCTGCTGCTGCCCGTTGAGGTCACGACCTCGGACGGCCAGGTCCTCAGCGGCATGTGTTCGATGCGCGTGGCATTCACCCGCGAATCTGTGCCACGTTTGCTCCAGGTGCCGGCCAAGGGTGCCCACGAGATCACGGTGGCTGAACTCGCGCGCGCGCTTCACCCCGAAGTCATCGCGCACCTCCGAGGCGCGATGGCCGGTCACGACGCCGAGGCCCTTCGCCGTGGCGATGGGCTTGAGGACCTGCTCCACACGCTTGAACAACGCATGCGTCCGACGCTCTCGTCCTACGGCTTGACCCAGCAATCCTCCTTTGTCTCGTGGAACGAAAGCGAGAGCCAGGAACTCCTCCGCATGCGTCGCGATCTCGAGCATCTGGTCGAGCGTAACGCCATCCTCGACGCCACGGCCGCCGCGGAGATGGAAGCGGCGCTCAACGCCCGCGTGCGTGCCGCTGAGCAGCAGGCGAGGATGGCCAACGCCGAAGCGAGCGCGAGCATCGCTGCACAGGGCGCGCTCGAGCGCGCGCGCTGGCAGGAATTGGCCGCGACAGAAGGCGTGCAGCACGACGCGCGTCGCGCGCAAGAGATCGCCGAGGCCGAACATCAGGTGAAGATGGCCCAACTTGAGGCCCAGCGTCAGGCCGAACAGGCCGCGCCCGAGCAGGCCAAGCGGGACGCCAAAGTGGCCGAGGCCACGCGCCTCTTCGACGAGGTCCAGGCGCGCAAGCGCGAGCGCATGGCGATGGAGGCCGAGCGTGAGCAGGCCCGCTTGGACGCGGTTTCGGCCGGTTCGGACAAGATG
>CAXRAI010000056.1:0-21606 GCA_964228865.1 Salinimicrobium sp.
CCTCGGTGAAGCCGTTCGTCGTGTGCATGAAGGCGCGGCCATGATTCGTACCAAGGGCGAAGCCGGCACAGGCAACGTCGTGGCTGCGGTGACCCACGCGCGCATCATTCAGCAAGAAATCGAGCAAATTTCGGGCCTCGATGACGACGGTCTTGATCTCGCTGCGGACCACATCATGGACCGCTACCGCGTCCTCTCCCGCAACTCCTCCCTGCCTGGCACCCACGAGGTGACCCCATTCGGTCCCCTCGACGGCGATTTCAAGGACGGTATCTGCGAGGTGTTGAGCGATGTCCGAAGCATGGGTCGCCTTCCTGTGGTGACCTTCTCCGCCGGTGGCATCGCCACGCCGGCCGACGCCTCGCTCATGATGCAAATGGGCATGGACGGCGTCTTCGTCGGTTCGGGCATCTTCAAGTCCGAACATCCTCCAACGATGGCGGACGCCATTGTGCTGGCTACGGCTCACTTTGACAACCCTGAGAAGGTCGCTGAAGCCATGGCCATGACCGATGGAGCGCCCATGAAGGGCGACGAGCTGGAGACCCTTGAGGTCCGACTCGACCAGCGCGGCTGGTGAACGGCCCCCGTCGGCTCTTTCAAATACGGAAGGCCGGTCGCGAGACTGCAAGCGAGGTAGCCCTCGTAGGAACATCAGGTGATCACATGGCAAGGAAGATGAGTGCAAAAGCACGTGCAGCAGCACGTAAGCAGCGTGACAAGTGGAAGTCCAAGCGTTGGTACACCATCCGAGCCCCTCGAGATCCCTGGAAGTTCCAGAACATTGGCGAAACCATCGGCGAGTCCGATGAGCACGTGATGGGCCGCGTCTACGAAATGACCCAACAGGAATTCTCGGGCGACTTCACGAAGATGCACGTCATCCTCCGTTTCCGCGTGACCGACTGTGTGGGCCAAGACGCCCTCACGACCTTCATCGGTCATCACCACCAAACCGACCACGTGCGCCGCCAAGTCCGCCGCTACCGTGGCAAGGTGGACGATGTCGTCGACGTGGTGACCACCGACGGTTACCTCATCCGCATCAAGCCGCTCATCATCACGCAAAAGCGCGTGCAGACCTCGGTCAAGAGCGACATCCGCAACAAGGCCCGTGACATCATCGTCACCAGTGCTGCGAAGATGACCTACTCTCAGATTCAGACCTCCATGCTTGGTGGCGACCTCGAGAAGGCCATCGAAAACGCGGTCAAGTCGATCTATCCCGTCCGCACCTGCGTCATCCGCAAGAGCCAACTCCTCCAGACCGGTGTGGTCACCGAGAAGGGCCCGACGCTGGACGAAATTCATGCTGAAGAAGCACGGTCTGCGGCCGAGTTGAAGGCCAAGAAGGCGGCGTTGCTCGCCGAGGCCATGGCCGAAGAAGGCGATGACGACGCTGACGACGCGGAGGCCGAGGAAGCCTCCACCGAAGAGGCCCCTGTCGAAGAGGAGGCTCCCGTTGAGGCAGAAGCCGAGGAAGAGGCTCCTGCTGAAGAGGAAGCTCTCGCCGAGGAAGAGGCTGAGCCGGAAGGCGATGCTCCGGACTATGGGTCGATGACCGTGGCCGAACTCAAGGACGAACTCAAGGCCAAGGGCCTGCCCGTCTCCGGCAAGAAGGCGGAACTCGTCGAGCGCCTCCAAGGTGCTTGAAGGGAACACGCCCTTCGCCGATGGGTCCAAGCCCTCCCGTGCTCAGGTGATCCCATGCGCCGCATCGGTGTGATGGGAGGCACAGGCCTGCTGGCGCTCGAGGCGATCCCAGGCGCAGCCGAAGCCGGTTGGACGACCGAACGCGTGGACGAGATTCAGCACGAAACGCCCTACGGCGTGGTGCCGCTGCGTTGCATGACGCTGAGCAGGTCGGCAGAGCGCTGTGAGGTGGTCTTTGTGCACCGTCACCACGACGCCACAGGCGGCACCGTGCCTCCACACCGCATCGAGCACCGGGCCAACCTTCGGGCCATGGCCGATGCGAAGGTGGATGGCCTGATTGCGGTCTGTTCGGTCGGCACGCTGGTCGAACGCTTGCCGCCGGGCCGTGTTGGCGTGGCCGGCGACGGCATCGATTTGACCGGGGTGAGCACGACCTTCCACGACGACGATGCCGAATTCACGTCGATGGCCAACGCCTACGACGAGGCCTTGCTGGACCGCACGTCCGCCGTGCTCGGCGAGGTCCAAGGCGCGTCAGCGGAGGGCCTGATCGTCACTTATTGGCTCACCAAAGGTCCACAGTTCGAAACCCCGGCCGAAATCGACGCCATCGAACGGCTCGGTGGCGAAGTGGTCGGCATGACCATGCCACGCGAAGCCAAACTCGCGGCGGAGCTTGGCCTGCCGTACGTGGCCCTGTGCATCGCGGCCAACTGGGCCGCAGGGCGCTCTCCCGAAGGCCGTCGAACCGACCTCGTTCACGAGGAAGTCTCGGCTGAGGCGCACCGGCGTTTGGGTCCGGTGTGGGCCGTGCTTCTCGATCAGCTCGAACCGTGACCCTCCTGCCTATAGGGCGCCATCGTGCGTGGTGACGCATGGACATGAGCGTGGACGGCTGGATGGCCAGCGATGCAGACGACGCGTGGTCGCTGATGATGCGGGGCGTCGCTGCCTTCCATCACAAGCATGACTTCGCCGGGAACAACGGTCACGACATGGGGTACCGCATTGCCCTGACGGTCGAGGAACTCGGCGAATTGGCAGCCGCCATCACCAAGGCCAAGCCCATCGAAGAGGTCGCCGAGGAGATGGCCGACGTCCTCATCCTGCTCATGGGGCACAGCTTGGCGATGGAAATCGACCTCAAGGCAGCCTTTGAGGCAAAACTCGCTCGTGTGATGCAGCGTCCTGCTCGGAAAGGACGGTTGGGCATTCGCGTGACGGAATACACGGACGAGTCGTGAATCCGGAAGGTGACGTCATGGACGGACACGAACGACCCATCGACGTCATCAAAGGCTCCATGGAGCACGTCAATGCACCGCGCTTCTTGGACGTCCATTTGCCCATGCGAACAGGGCAATGGGTCCAACTGGTCCTCAGCCTCCTTGTGAGCGTTGGATTCGCGTACATCCTCTTGTCCGCAGGCGCGACGACAGAAGCGCTTCTGATCCTGGCCGCTGTGCTCTACGTGACCGGGATGGCCTTGGCCACAAGTTTTCCTTCAGGAATCCAGGTCGCTCTCCACGCCATTCGTACAACGATCGGCGAAATTGCCGCCGTGTCGTACGATGTTGGGCCGAACGGAGAACGCACCGAGGTCTCCCCTGGCGGGGAGAAGGAAGGGTGGTTGGTCCGGCCCCCGCCCATCGGCGCGTGGCATTTGGACCGCCCGTACGACGAAGACACTGGCGGGCTTCTCGACGATCATCCGCAGAACGTGGGCACACCTGTCCCTTCCACTTTGACCCTCCAGTCGTTGATCCGCATCGCGCAAAGCGCCTTCTTGGTCATCGTCGCTCGAACCTACCTGTTGGAGTCCGGTGATCCCGGCGCACTCTATGGGGCGCTTGCCGTCGGTGCGGTGATCTTGCTGGTCCAATTTTTCCGCGTTCGCAAGTGGCGTGCCCTCGCCGATCGCCCCACATCCACCGTGCGCTCAATGCCGATGGGTCCGGTGGAGGTGTTCGGCCAACTCCGACCTCGGCATGGCTGGCCGGCGGTGGTCTTCGTCGACGGTGATCCTGGCAAGTGCGTGCATGGCCTGGCAGGTTGGGGCTGGAGGTACGGTCATCAGTTCAACTGGGAAGAATGGGTTGAGGAACGTGACGAAGACGGCAACGTGACCGGTGGTCGATGGGAGAGCCGAAGCGCCTACACGTTGATCCGTTCGGCTTCTGGTGGCGCCCCAACTTTGGTGCACGACGGAACAGGTGGGATGGCGGTTCATCCAAACTTGCTTGCCAACGGCCGCCGCATTCAGGACTGGTCTTCCCCTGACGCCAGCTTGTGGTCGACCCGGGGTCGGCCCAGTGGCAGGGTACGGAATCTGCGGGCTGCACACGCGTGGGACGTCAACGGATGGACGGTAGGGGACCCCTTCTTTGCCTCATGTTATGCCCAACCTCGCACCCAAGAGGAGTTGATGTCCGAGGGCGTCGACCAATCGGTGGCCTCCGCGTTGCCAGAGTTGACGCGCGAAGGCGACGGATTTGGCCACGTCGTGATGGTCCATCGTGGCACTGAAGCGCTGGCCTTCAGCGACATGGAGAGCGGCATCAGCGCCATGGTTCCCTCAGCCATCATGGTCTCCATCGCCTTGGTGACCTTCCTGACGGAAGGGCTCTGGTTTTGATCACGAGCGCGTCCAATGCTCGAAGGTCTGATCATGCTGATCCCCTTCCTGAGCGGCGACCCGTTCTGAGGATTCCAACGACCACGCTGCCGTGTTCAAGGCAGGGGCATGGGTGTCGGCATCCACCACAGTGGTGTGGACCACGGTGCGATGCACAACGCTCGCATCGGGAAGCATGAGCGCGTAAATCTCGCCTCCGCCGATGATGAACAGCGTTTCACCGCCGTCGGAGCGGGCCTTGATCTCCTCGACGGTGGTCCGCTCCGCGCCTTCGTCATTCCACGAAGGGTCGCGCGTAAGCACCAGGTTCTCTCGGCCCGGCAGGGGGAAAGGCAGGCTCTCCCAGGTGCGCCGGCCCATGACCACGGCATGACCAAGGGTGAGGGCCTTGAAGCGCTGCAGGTCCGTGCGTTGCCTCCACGGCAACTCGCCGTCCTGACCGATGCCGCCTGCCTCGTCTTCGGCCCAGATGAGGTGCAGCGGCATGGAAGGTCCTCAGACGGCAATGGGTGCAGCGATGTGTGGATGATGCTCGTAGCCTTCGACCGCGATGTGTTCGGCAGTGAAGGCGTCGATGTCCGTGATCGACGGGTCGAGCTTGAGGGTCGGGAGGGGCAAGGGCGCTCGCGTGATTTGCAAGCGCGCTTGATCGAGGTGGTTGTTGTAGAGGTGCGCGTCGCCCAAACTGTGCACGAAGACGCCGGGCTTCAAGCCGCACACCTGCGCCATCATGTGGGTCAGGAGGCTGTAGGAAGCGATGTTGAACGGCACGCCGAGGAAGACGTCCGCGCTGCGTTGGTACATCTGACAGTTCAAGCGCCCGTCAGCGACGTGGAACTGGAAGAAGGCGTGGCACGGCATCAGCGCCATGTCCGAGAGGTCCGCCACGTTCCAGGCGCTGACGATGATCCTCCGGCTGTTTGGATCGTCGTTGATGAGACGAATGGCTTCCGAGACCTGATCGTGCTCTACGCCGTCTGGGCCGACCCAGCGGCGCCATTGCTTGCCGTAGACCGGGCCAAGGTCGCCGTTCTCATCGGCCCACTCGTTCCAAATCCGCACCCCGTTCTCTTGCAGGTAGCGGACGTTGGTGTCTCCTTTCAGGAACCAGAGCAATTCGTGCACCACAGAGGGGATGTGGATGCGTTTGGTGGTGACAAGGGGGAATCCTTCGCTGAGGTCGAACCTCATTTGGTGGCCGAAGACGCTCAAGGTCCCGGTTCCGGTGCGGTCGCCTTTCGGCACGCCTTCGTCGAGCACCCGCTGCAGCAGGTCAAGGTAGGCTTGCATGCCGTTGACTTCGCCCTGAGGCCCTTGAGGCTTGTCGGTGTCAAGGTGCGCCGAGGTGCTTCAGGCTGGCCATCAGTTGGTCGGTGAATTGACGTTGGAGCACCGCCATGTTCGCGTCCAAATCGTCGTCGCTCATCGCCGCCATCGCGACCACTTCGTCGTCCTCAAGGCCAGCCCCGTTGGGGTGCACAAGCCATTCCTCCCAGGTGGTGCCCCGCCCGATGGTGATGTTGATGCGGCGCCAGAAGCGTGGAAATTTGTGCACCGAGGGTTGCATCATGTCGCGTGTTCCAATCAGCGCCACCGGAATCACCGTGGCGTGCGGCACGGTGGCCGCAAGGCGTGCCACGCCGGTTTTTCCTTCGAGAAGAAAAGGAGCCTCCGTGCGCTTCGATCGTGTGCCCTCGGGGAAAATACCGACGGCTTTGTTCGCTTCCAACAACGCGACAGCACTCGACAAGGCCTCACGTGCTCCGCTCTCACGGTGGGTCTCGATTTGGCCAGTGGCGTTCATCAGCCATTTTCGAGGTCCTGAGACAAAATGTCCGTCTTTGGCAAGGTAGTGCGCCTTTCGCCGGGTGGCCATGATGACCATGATCGGGTCCACGTGCGACAGGTGATTCGCAGCCAAGATCACCGGGCCATGTCGAGGCACATGGTGGAGTCCATGCATCCGAAGCCTGAGGCCGAGGCGCATAAAGGGGTTCAGCAAAACGCGAATGCGCCGGTAGTTCGGATACCGCAATTCGACCTGCTCGGCAGAGCGGATGCCGCTGCGGGCGACGATGGTCGCCCAAGCCTCCTCTCGTGCTTCGCTCACGGTTTCCCATCCATGCGCGCGGTATCAACCTTCACCGGTGCAGACCCTTTTCGAGCACGATTCGGCTGCAAGGCTCAAATCATGAACGGCAAAGAGCGAAGCATGCAGCGCACCGTGGCCCTCGTGCTGCTCGCGGTTCTGGTGCTTCCTGCAACGGCACCGGTGGCCGCAGCCCAAGCTTGGGAAGAGGACGGTTGGCTGGAAACCAGCATGGCCGTTGAACGCGTTGAGGCGGGCGATGAATTCGGTTGTTACGGGATGCCAGGTCTCAGTTGGGCCAGCGATCCGGGGGCCGTCGCCACCGCGTGCCGGGAATACCTGACGGCGCGGACGCCGGCTTCCACGTGGGGTGAAGCACCGATGTCCCTCTACACGCCTTCCGGCCTTCCGGCTGCGGACCACACCCTCCTCGGAGGCCTTGGCTTTGTGGTCCACGGAGACAACACGGGCTTGGCCAGCACTGCGTGGCACAACGCCAGCGATGCACCGACCTTTGAGGAGGACTGGTACAACCTCGGACGCCGCGGGGGCTCGCTGGAGAAAGAAGTGGCCCAAATCGACCAACTCGAGGCAGAACTCGATGCGGGGGGGCTGGTCAACATGTATTGGATCGGCCGTTCCAACGACGCCACCATCCGCCATGACAGCGAGGTGACCGACCTCCTCCTTTCCCGCGACGACGTGTGGTTCACCACGTGGGGTGAAGCTTGGTCCACTTGGGCGGTGCTCCGATGCCATGAGGTTGCGCTTGAGGTCGACCCAGACGATGCCCGCAAGGTCACCTTCACGCTCAAAGACACCGTGGCGTGTGCTTCGACCAATCCAGAAGCATGGAAGGTCCCCACCACGTGGCGTTTCCTTCCTCCAGAAGGGGTCAGCGTCACCGAGGTCCTCTTTGAGGGTGAACCGGCGCGAAACCTGGAAGGTGTCCGCAACACTGCGGTCGGAACACGAACAGACGGCAACGAAACCCTGCTGAGTTTGGCGGTCGGTCAAAGCATGGTGATGGTGCTCGATGCACCGGTGGAGCGTTCGGAACTCGATGTGCTCGGCATGACCGAGCAGTGGAACGGCTTGGGGGTAGCGGTGACCATTGCAGGCCACGACACGTGGGACCTGTTCCGGTGGAGCAAGCGCTTCAACGACGAGCCAGAACTTCGGTTCACGTGGCTGGTCATCCCTCGCGATGCCGATCCAGAAATGCCATGGCTGCCGTGGGTTGGCCTCTTGGCCGCAGCAGGCTCAATCCTCGCCATGCGTCACCTGATTCGCACCGATGATGGGACCTCCGCCCTTGCCCCGTACCCGAAAAGCCGCCGGTTCATCGAGGAAGAGTGACGAAGCCTTCATCCCCGACGCGTCCCGCCACGGAACGAGGTGGACGCATGGAGATAGATCCGTGGAGCAGTGCCCAATCCACCGACTATGAGGGCATCATCACACGTTTCGGCCTCAACAGGATGGAGGGGCTGGACCTTCCCAACCCGACGCGGCTTCACCGACGTGGCATCGTGTTCGCACATCGCGATCTCGAAGGGGTGCTCGACGCCCAACGAAAAGGCGAGCCCTTCGGCGTGCTGACCGGGTTGATGCCGTCTGGAAAAATGCATCTTGGGCATTCGATGGTCATCGACCAAGTGCGCTGGTTCCAAGAGAGCGGTGGTGACGTGACCATCGCCGTGGCCGACCTTGAGAGCCAAGCCACCAGGGGCGTGGGCCTCAAAGAAGGGAGAAAGGTCGCGCTGGAGCAGTACATTGCGAATTATGCTGCCCTGGGGCTCGACCCCGAACGAACGCAGGTCTACTTCCAATCGTCCCGACCGATCGTTCAACGGCTTGGCTTCCAACTGGGACGCCGCACGAACCTGTCCGAGTTTGAAGCGATTTACGGATTCAAAGGAGAGACCAACTTGGCCCACGTTCAGGCGCCCTTGGTCCAAGCAGGCGACATCCTTCATCCACAGACCGATGAATTCGGAGGCCTTCGCCCAATCGTCGTTCCTGTGGGTGTGGATCAGGATCCTCACCTGCGCTTGACACGAGGCTTGGCCTCGAAAACCAACTGGTTCAACCTCAAGGAAGGCAAGCATGCCGGCCTCACGGTCGCCCTCTCCGTGCAGGAGGACAACGCCGCTGCCCTTGGGCAACAACCCAACGGTCGCATGGACCGTGAGGTCCGTCAGGGGGTGTTCGACCGCATCGTTGAACGCCTGACTGCTCTTGGATTCAGCGACCTTCGACCCAATCCGAAGCACGGCACCGTCGAGGTGCCTTCGGCGTCCAAGCGCGACCTTGCCGCCATTCGTCTTGCCTTGCTTGGACTCGAGCGCGAACTTGGAGGCATGGGCCTGATGCCGCCCGCTTCAACCTACCACCACTTTGCCGTGGGCCTCGACGGGGACAAGATGTCCAGCAGCCGACCAGATTCCACCATCTTCCTCGGGGACGAACCGGCCAAGGTGGCCAAGAAAATCCGACGTGCCTTCTCCGGTGGACAACCGACCGTGGAAGAGCACCGGCGGCTTGGCGGTGATCCAGACCGCGACGTGGCCTTCCAATACATGGCCTATTTCTTCGAAGAAGACGATGCTGTGCTTGCGGAGTTGGCCGAGTCCTACCGTTCGGGCGCACTCCTTGCAGGCGAGATGAAGCAAGCGTGCCTCGATCGGGCCGAAGTGTGGCTTGGCGAGCTCGCGGAACGGCGCGATGAAACGGCGCACTTGGTGACCGAGTTCCTTGCACCTGACGCCCAGTGAGCCTCAGGCAGAGAACACCGGGGGCTCCGGACCCATTGGCAGGGCTTCGGTTTCTTCCTCGGTCAAGCCGCGTTGTTCGGCATCGTCGTGCAAAATGAGGGACCGGCCGCTCGGGTCGAGGAGCTCCAAGGTCATGGGCGCGTCAAATTGGCCCGCCATGGCCATGGCAAGACGCAGCCGAAGGTGGTCCAGTGCAGCGCGTTCATCGGCGAGGTCGCCGTGCGCAACCACATCACGTTCCACGATGTCGAGCACGTCCACAAAGCGTTGCAGCACCCCTTCCACGTTGGACACGTAGCCGGTTGAGGACGCCCCAGGGGCGACCTCGAGGTCGAGTTCAGGGATGCGCACCGTGCAGGCCGTGGACCGCACCACTCGGGCGGTCAGGTGCTCTCGATCGGTCAAGGCGAGGGTCCAGCCCGTCGGGGTCTGTGCTTCGGCTGGGATGAGGTCCGTTTGCCGCCAACCGCACGCCAAACAGAGGAGGGTCACTTGGGTGTGCTCTCCAAAGTACGGGATGTCGTCGATGTGGGTTCGCAGCCGCAGGCCATCGGTATCGCCGCATGTCGGGCAGGGGGCGTCCACGACTTGCTCCATTTACCACCGCCTCCCGTCGCCTTCGGGCCGAACGGTTTCGGCGGCGTCTTCCACGCCGCGGACGCCTTCAATGCCTGGAGGCAACACGAGGATTCGCGTGTCGGTCAGTTGCAGCAATCGCCCACCCATGTCGTCTTCGACGAAGAGGGAGAGATGGTCCAAGGCCACCCTGAAGTCGTCCCTGCGGCCAAAGAGGGGAGCGACGTCAAGCAGGGTGATGTGCCCTTCTGCGGTCCAATCCATCACTTGCCCAATGCCCTCGATGCTCGCCAACGATGCGCGGTGAATCACCGGTGCATCCGGGGCTGCGGGCACCGGCGCGTCGGGGTACAGGTTGCGCAGGTCAAGGTAGGCGTGCGGCACGGTCGGGGCAGCCGGGACGCGCCGGGCTTCGTGGCGCAGGCTTGGCATGTCGAACTGCTCGAGGGGTGAGCCGACCGGGGTCCGAACCGTCTCGGCCGGCGCCCCCGTGAAGGCGTCCAGTGAGGACTGCCATTCGTCGGACTCGGGCCGGCGGGCCATGCCTTGCGCTGGTGTCGAGGTCCCATGAAGCCTCGCCTGCGTTGACGGCGGATTCATAAGGGTCCGTCAAGCAGTCCTCATCACGCACCCGTCCTTCATACGGGGTCGCGGAGGTGAGCAACCATGATTCAGGGCGAGCATGAAGGCGTTCTCAAGACCGGGACCAGCACAGTGGGCATCACCTTTGACGGCGGAGCCGTTGTTGGTGCCGACCACCGGGCGACGATGGGTCACTTTGTGGCCAACAAGAGCGTGCAGAAGTTGTTCCGCATCGGTGACAACCTCGGACTGACCACCGCCGGTTTGGTTGGCCACGCACAATCCCTCTCGCGCACCCTCGCCGCCGAGGTCGCGCTCTACGAACTTCGCCGTGGTCAGCAAATGACGGTGAAGGGTGCCGCCACCCTGACGGCCAACATCCTCTCAGGACGCCCCCATTGGGTCCAACTTCTCATCGTCGGCGTTGACCCCGACGGCCCATCGGTGTACTCCATCGATTCCGCCGGTGGTTCGATCCCCGACGTGTACTGCGCGACCGGTTCCGGTTCCCCGTACATGTACGGTGTGCTGGAAGACGGTTTCCGGGAGAACATGTCCCGGAACGACGCTGTGCTCCTCGCTGCTCGCGCCCTCAACGCCTCGGGCCAGCGTGACGCCGCAAGCGGCAACGGCATGGACCTCGCGGTCATCACCGCCAAAGACGGATTCCAGCTTGTCGATCAATCTGAGATCGACGCCCTCCTCGCCTCACATCGCTGAGGCATTTCCGATTCCCGTTTCCCCCCACCGACGCGGTGGAGGGAGCCGGCAAGGTGTTCATTATGCGAATGAGCTTCAAAGAACTGAAAGATGAAGTGGCCAAGATTGTCCCCAAAGGGTTCGATTATTCGGTCGAATTGGAAGCAGGTGACATCGCCATCATCACATCGGAACCCGCACGGTTCGCTGCGGACGGTCTGATTGGTCGTATCGCGAAGCGCGTCCGCCGCACCATCGTCCTTCGTCCATCCGAGGACATCATGATCTCTCCTGAAGACGCCAAGCGCGCCATCGAGGACATCCTCCCAGAGTCAGCGGGCCTGAAGCACACCTACTTCGACGCCTGCCTTCGTGAGATTACCCTCATCTGCGACGATCCCGGAGAAGCCGTTGGTCGCCGGGGTGCGGTGCTCAACGAAATCCGTGACACCACCGGTTGGCTTGTTCGCGTCGAGCGCACACCTCCTGTGCTGTCCAAGACCATCCACGACATCCGTGGCTACCGCGAGGCCAACGCCGCCGAGCGTCGTAAGTTGCTGAAGAATTTCGGCCTCAACATCCACCGGCCGACGCGTCCAGGTTCGGCGTGGGCGCGTGTGACCGCCCTCGGCTCGTACCGTGAAGTCGGACGTGCGTGCCACCTGGTGACCACCAACGAATCGAGGGTGATGATCGACGTCGGCGTCAACATCGCCAGCGACACCGACCCGATGCCGTACTTCACGGCCCCAGAAGCCCTGCCCCTCGACAAACTCGACGCGGTGGTGTTGACCCACGCTCACTTGGACCATGCCGGCATGCTCCCTGTGCTGTTCAAGTACGGATACCGAGGTCCAGTGTACTGCACACCCCCCACGCGTGACATGATGCTCCTGCTCCAAACGGACTTCCTCAAGGTCGGTGGCGCGGAAGGAAAGCGTGCACCGTACAGCATGGAAGACATCCGACAGTGCATGCTGCACGTGGTCGACGTCGATTGGAGCAAGACCACCGACATCACGCCGGACGTGAAACTCACCTTCGAAAATGCAGGCCACATCCTCGGGTCATCCGCGGTGCACCTCAACATCGCCGACGGCAAGCACAACATTGTGTTCAGCGGCGACCAAAAGTACGAGAAATCCTGGCTGTTCGACGCGGCCAACGTTCGCTTCCCACGCTGTGAAACCTTGGTCATCGAGTCCACCTATGGCGCCAGCGGAGATTACCAACCCTCGCGTGAGGAAGCCACAATGGAACTCCAGGACATCGTCAGGCGAACCATCGAGCGTGGCGGGAAACTGATCTGCCCCGTGTTCGCTGTTGGACGTTCACAGGAAGTGATGATCGCCATCGACGACCTCTTCCGAGAAGGGAAAGTCAAGCCTGTCCCGGTGTGGTTGGACGGGATGATTCAGGAAGCGACGGCCATCCACGCGGCACACCCGGATTACCTCACAAGCTCGCTGAAGCGCTCCCTCCTCACCGACGATGGACAGAACCCGTTCACCAGCGAATGGTTCCGCCCCGTCCAAGGCAGGGAACTCCGGGAATCGATCATCATGGACACCAGCCCATGCATCGTGTTGGCCACCTCGGGCATGATGAACGGCGGCCCGGTCATGGAGTACTTCAAGCACTGGGCCTCAGAGACGAGGAACTCTCTGTGCTTCGTCGGCTACCAAGCCGAAGGCACCCTCGGGCGCCGGTTGCAGAAGGGCTTCGGCGAAGTCCCAATGATCATCAATGGACGCACAGAGATGGTCAAGATCGGTTGTGAAATGGTCACCATCGACGGTTTCAGCGGCCACTCGGACCGTCGTCAACTTCTCGATTTCGTCGACCAGATGAGCCCGACGCCGAAAGCGATCGTGTGCCATCACGGCGATTACCACAAGTGCAACGAATTGGGCAAGACCTTGCGCGAGCGGTACCGTTGCAGGACGTACGCGCCGCGCAACCTTGAGACGGTCCGTTTGTTCTGAGGCTCAGACCATCGGTTCGCCACATTCCGGGCATGGGATGCCTGGAAGAAACATACCTGGTATGTACCCGCACTCAACGCACATCGACGTCGTATCGTCCATGTTGTCACTGGTTGTGTGACGGTTCTTCAATCAAGCCGTGTTCAACCATCGTGTCAATGACGTGCTGGAGGTCGAGGTCTTCGATGACCACCTTGGCGTACGCCTTCGGGCGTTCGTCCCACGGATTGAAGCAAATCGGCAAGCCTGCCTCCTCGAACATGCCGATGTCTCCAGCAGAATCTCCGACGGCGACGGTACGTGCCCGTTCAACGCCGTACCGCCGTTGAAGCATGCGCACCAAGGCCCCCTTTCCGTCCATTTGGACTTGGTAGCGCCCCAGTCTGCGAAGGGGCCCATCCCCGTCACCGCCCAAGCGCGGCAGCCAGCCGTTGGTGAAGACGTCAAGACGGCTGTCACAGCCGTGCCCTGCCTCGATGGCATAGCGCTCGTCGATGCCGCCCCAGCGTCGTCGCCAAGGAGTCTCTGTGGCGAATTTAGCTGCGATTCTGTGGGCCGTGGCTTGCACGCCGCCACTGACGATGGCCACGCGCCAGCCGGCATCAAGGGCGGTCTGGATCAGACGGTCCACGTTCGGCATCATGGGTGTGGCCAGGAGGATCTCGTCCAACCGATCGTTACGAGCGTGACGACCGTCCAAGGCCATGAAGGCTGCTTCGATCAAGTGGAGGTCGAGTTTGATCCACGTCCATTCATCCAACTTGCCTTGATTGTACAGGTTGAATGATTCTGAGTTGTCCGCCCCAATCGCGTCATAGACCACTTGCCAGGTCGACAGGTGGTTCACGAGCACCCGATCCATGTCGAGGCAGAGCAGGCCGTTGGCAGGGGGCATGCTCACGCGGCGCCACCTTCGCTTTCCACTTGATGGTGAAGGCTTGCAACCTGCTTTTCCATGATCCACAACAAGACGGCCGTCATGAGCGCGAACAGACCGACAAGGGTCACGGCGACCGTGGCCAGCGTGACGCCGAGGGAGGTCGTGTTGAGTTCCTTAAACTGGTCAATGACGTTGCCGGAGAGCTGGATGCCCAACACGAACAGAACCAAGCCAGGCAAGCCGATGAGGACCAGAGGGTGCTTTGACTCCAACATCCAGTAGAACATTTGGGCCATCCGCGAGGCGCTGGCCAAAGATTCGGCCTGGTGGACGTTTGGTCGTGCGATGTGCCGACTGACCCGAACAGCAAGGTCCTCTGGAAGGTCCATCGCGGTCCCGAGTGGACCCAAGCCAGCCAAGGCAGCAAAGCCCGCCGGTGTCACCTGCAGGTGCTGGACGTCAGCGTCCAGCAAGACCACGTCCTCTGGCGGCCCCTCGTCCTCACCAAGGACGATGGAGACGTGCACGTCCCATCGTTCGTGCAGCCGGTTGATGGACAAGGGGAGGTCGCGAAGGCGCCACGCGTCGTTGACCCGCAAGAAAAGGGTCCGTTCAGCGGCCCCGAGCCCCTCCTTCTCCAGGGCGTTGGCGAGGCTTGCAGCCGTGATGTGCTCTTCCGTGAGCGTCAACACGGGGCAGGCCAAACGCTCGGCCAATTCGACCGTGGCGTCGGACGAACCTCGGTCGAGCAAGATCACTTCATCCACCGATTCACGGGCTCGAACGATGATCGACACGATCCGCAGTTCAAGGTTGGACCCAATCAGGACCAGACGGTGTCGAGGCGCACCCACGGTACCCGTCGCAACGGACGGGGATATCAATCATCGGCCTCGCGCCGTGGGTTCCGACACCTTATGGAGCGCGGTCGTTCGCAGCGGAGCATGTGGGAAGGGCGCCGTCTTGCGGTGGTCATGCCCGCGCGGAATGAAGCCCCCCACATCGGCACCGCATTATGCACCCTGCCTCCGGAAGTGGACCTGGTCGTGGTGGTCGACGACGGCTCCACTGACGGGACGGTCCAGGCGGTCAAAGGCCTTGATCTGCCCCTTGAGGTGGTGGTGTTGCAACGTGGAGGGCAGGGTGTCGGTGCCGCTGTTTCGATGGGCTTTGCGCACCTCGAGGGGGGCTTGGGTGCCGATGACCTCGTTGCGGTCATGGACGGGGACGGCCAAATGGACCCCAACGATTTGATTCCGCTCTGCCGCCACCTCGTCGCGCACGAGGCCGACGTCGTGAAGGGGGACCGATTGGCCCATCCCGAGGTCAAAAGCGCGATGCCCAAGCTACGACGCATCGCCAACCGGGGCCTTGCCGTGTTGACCACCCTTGCATCCGGACGACGCGTGGGCGATGCGCAATGTGGTTTTGTCGTGATGCGAGGGGACGTTCTTACGCGCACCAAAAACGACCCAGTGTGGCCGGGTTACGGTTACGTCAATCACCGGTACATCCGTTGGTCAAGGCACGGTTTGCGGGTGGCCACACACCCGGTTCGTCCCGTCTATGCTGAGGAAACCTCCGGAATACGTCCGTTCCGTTTCCTGGTTGGTGTGGGCGCCATGTTTGTGCGCGAACACCACGGAAGGGCCTTCAGTTCACTCGCCTCTGGGCCGGGACGGTTGGTCCTCAGTGGTGCGCTTCTGTGCTACCTCGCCGGCTGGGCCTCGGTCCTTGGGGTGGTCGGTGGCCTCCTCCCTCGTGCGGCCTTGGTCGTGCTTCCAGTCGGGTGGTTGCTTGCTCACATCCTCGATCGTTGCGCGGATGCTGGTGGGCGCGCCAGGATTTGAACCTGGGTCCAGGCGTCCCAAACGCCCGATGATAGGCCAAGCTACACTACGTGCCCTGACCCGACGCTCACGCTTCCCGCTTTCAATCTGACCGTTGCTCACCCAGCAAACACCACAGGTCCGTTTCTTCCTCAAACAGCAGACCGGCCGCCATTGCGTGCTCAATGACGTCAGGAACCGGCGTTGTGGATGAACGCCGCCGAAGCGCATCGGCGAGGGCCGCGGCCGTGATGTGCCCGTCCTCATTGGCCGCGTCGCGCAACGCGGCAAACCAGAGTTTGGGGGAGTCCTCCTGGCTGAAGCCATGCTCGAGTTTCGGCGCACCCATCCGTTTCCGAAGTTCATCACGGAGTTCTTCCGGTGTGTTGGCCAAGGTCACCTTGACCTGAAGTTCAGCAGCCGATGCTGCTCGGTCGACGACCTCCATTGGCGTTGGCGTCGCGTGGCCGCAATGTGGACATCGGTGTGCAACATCCTTGGCTCCAAAGCACTTGACGCATGCAGGGCACTGAGCGACGAGCCAAACGTCGTTCACGTCGTGTCCCTCACAGACTGAAATCGGTTCGGTTTCCGGGACGCATGGCTCGGGCGGCAGGAGCCTTCGTGTCAACCCGCCGTTGGGCGGCGTCGATGGCCTCTTGCGCACTCCGGGTCATCGACTTGCGCACGGGTCCTGTGCGTTGATTGCCAAGGTTGGACAGCGAGTCGGGGAGGATCAAGGCCGCAACGGCCACACCGTGGTGATCCCTGCCTGCCGTGACTTCATCCACCGCGAGATCGAAGGATTCCACCTCCAAATCACGAGAAGCCAGTCGCCGCTGCAGGTTCCGTCGCAGCAGAAGCGTGGTTTCTTCGAAATCCGTGTTCGTGGTGATGGTTGCCACGATGGTGCACGGCTCGCCCTCAGGGGTCCGCGCCATGGCGTAAGCCACGCCGGCGCAAGCGCTCGAGCCGCTCCATGCATACGCGCTGGCCACGTGGCATTCAACCAGCGACCCCATCGGCAACGGACGTGGTGCGACGGCTTGGAACCCAAGCGGCAGCATCGCCCCTTGCATGGGAACGAAGCGCACGTCACCAAGGCCGAGGTCGACCAAGGCCTGATCCAGCGCGTCTTCTGCGTTTTCTCCCCAAGGCGCCACCGCGGTCATCAGCCATCCAGAGGTGGTGCTCATGCGGGTCTCAGGTTGGGGCGGGTTCATCAACAGCGTGGTGTCCTTCGGTGCATGGTCGAGTCCTCGGTCAGGTCTGGCGGTGGACGTGCCGCATGGCCCTTGACGGCGCTGTTTGGCCTGCTCGCCCTCGTCGCAGTTTTTGGTGAGCCCCTGCTTGAAGTGCGTGGGTTTGCGGACGGCGTGGTGCTGACGTGTTTGACGCCGCTGGTGGGTGGTTTGGTGGTGGCCCTGCTGCTTTCAGGCCGCAAAAAGGTGGCCGACGAACCCGGTTCAACGGCAGGTGTGCTCACGGAGCCTCGCCGCCTCGCCAAGGCAGGGCCAGTTGTCGAGGCAGAGGACGACGTTGACCTTGAGGGGCTGGATTTGCCTTTGGTGTGATCACGGCGTGACGCGCCGCGAATCGCGCGGGAAGGGGATGACCTCGCGGATGTGGTCGGCTCCACAGAGCCAGCTCACGACCCGATCCACGCCAAGGCCGAATCCGCCGTGGGGCACGCCGCCGTAGGCACGGGTGTCGATGTAGAACTGGTAGGGCTCACGTGGGACGTTTTCTTCGTCGATGCGCGCGAGAATTTCCTCTTCGGACCACGTTCGCTCCCCGCCACCAATGATTTCGCCATAGCCCTCCGGGGCCAAGAGGTCGTGGCACAGCACGTATGCATCGTCGTCGGGGTCAACGCGGTGGTAGAAGGGCTTGGCCACCTTCGGGTAGTGCGTCAGGAAGTGCGGGACATCGAAATCGGCCGTCAGGACCTTTTCCTTGCTGTAATCGAGGTCTTGGCCCCACTCGATCTCGATGCCCATGCCTTGCAGGGTTTCCACGGCTTCGTCGTAGCGCATGCGTGGGTAGGGATTGTCGGCGTACCTGGCCACGAGGTCGAGGTCGCGGTCGAGGCTGGTCAGCTCGTCGCTGCGCTCGTCGAGCAAGGTCTTCGCGATGCTGCGGACAACGCCTTCGCCATGGGCCATGATTTCGTCGTTCGTGGCCCAAGCAAGCTCCATTTCAGCGTGCCAGAATTCGGTGAGGTGACGTCGCGTTCGGCTCTTTTCCGCACGGAAGGAGGGCGCGATGGTGTACAGGCGCTCCAAAGCTGGCATGGCGGCTTCAGCGTACAACTGCCACGATTGGGTCAGGTAGGCCTTCTTGCCAAAGTAGGGCACCTCAAACAGCGTCGATCCACCCTCCACGGCTCCCGCAACGAAGTTTGGTGCTTGGTATTCGACAAAGTCCAGGTCGCGGAAGTAGCCGTGGATGGCCCCGAAGACCGAGGAACGAATCTGCAGCATGGTGGTCATGCGCGAGGTGCGGAGGTAGAGGTGACGATGGTCGAGGAGGAATTCGGTTTCGCCACCGTCCGCGGCGGTCATCGCGGACTCGGTAATGGGGAAGGGCCGTTCGGGGTTGACGCCGCCAATCACCTGGCCGGATGAAACACCGATTTCGTGTCCGCCTTGGGCGCGCTCGTCCACCTTGACTTCGCCCACCAGTTCCAACGAAGATTCGATGAGCGCCTCGCTCAACGCGGTGAACGCATCGTCACCTACGGCATCCCGCTTGACCACGCACTGGATGGTTCCGGTGGAGTCACGAAGGACAATGAAGCGGAGGTTGTTGTTGCCGCGGCTGCGCTTGACCCATCCCTTCAGGGTCACCTGTTCACCGTCATGGTCGCCCGATTGAACCGCACCGATGTAGGTCGTCTTCATGGGAATCCCGGCCGTGGCTGCCTCACCCGCCATTTGAACATGACCGCGGTTGGCAGGCTTGGAGGTGAGGCGTTGGTGAGCGGGCCTGACGGGGTTCGAACCCGCGACCGACGGATTAAGAGTCCGTCGCTCTACCTGACTAAGCTACAGGCCCACCGCGCGCTCCTTGCGCCCGTATTTAATCACCACGGCGAGCCTACGCCAAGCGGCCACCTGAGCGCACCAAACGCTCCGCACCAGAG
Source organism: Salinimicrobium sp. (assembly GCA_964228865.1). GTDB lineage: Archaea > Thermoplasmatota > Poseidoniia > Poseidoniales > Poseidoniaceae > MGIIa-L3. The sequence continues at coordinate 18,854 of CAXRAI010000056.1, forward strand.
GGTCCGGCAAGGTGCACGACATCGCACATGTCGATGAACAAGCCGACCTGCACCACGCCGGCCAAACTGAGCAGCGCTGCTTCGGTGGCGCCCGGGTCCGTCAGGCATGGGCCTGTGTGGGCGTCGACGATGAAATTCCCATTGTCCGTGACCAGCGGTTCTTCTCCGTCCATGCGGACCTCGGCCTTGCATCCCAAGACGTCCATGATGGCGCGCATGGTGGTGCCGTGACCAAAACGCGTGATTTCGATGGGAAGGGGGAACGCGCCGAGGGTCTGGACCATCTTTCGATCATCGGCCACCACGACCATGGCTCCAGAGGCCTGCGCCACGAGTTTTTCTCGCAGAAGTGCGGCCCCGCCACCCTTGATCAATTGGAAGGCTGCGTCGACTTCATCGGCTCCATCGATCACGAGATCAAGCCCATCCACGTCATCAAGTTCCATCAAAGGGAGGCCGAGTTCAGTGGCCAGTGCGTGGGTTGCGAGGCTGGTGGGGACGCCCACGACGTCCAAGCCCTCTTCGTGGTACCTTCGAGCCAATTCCACGATCGTGTGGTGCACGGTTGAGCCGGTCCCCAAACCGAGCCTCATGCCGCTACGGACTTCATCGCATGCTGCGATGCCGGCCAGACGCTTCGCTTCGTCGATGGACATGCAGCACGGTCAACCGGCCCAGTCCAAAGGCTCTGCCCTTCCGAACATGTGCTCCGAAGCATTCAATGGCGAGGAAGATGGTGGTGAAACATGGCCCCGAGCGGACGCTTTGTTGCGGTGCTTTTGGTCCTCCTCATGGCCACCATGCCATGGGCTCCGGCCACACCTGCTGCTCTGTCCGAACAAGCAGGCTCTTCCTCCATCGGTGAGGCGTCCACCATCGTCATCGGCGGCGCCGATGGCGGGCATGACGACCGGGTGGAAGTCGAGGTGGACGACGGCCGTTCCATCGCCCGTGTGGATCTGACCCTCGAGTCCGCGGCCCTCGGCCGCAGCACCGGGGCGGACATGCGCGGCGCCTCGGATTTTGACGCACCGGGCGCGGTCTACGAAGGGGTGGACGTCAACGGGAGCGCTCTCGGCATCCTCCCTGATGGCGCGTTTTGGGATTTTGAAGACCCCAACCACGGCTGGACCCTTGGTGGGACCAACGTCTGGAAGCATGGGTATGACTCGACCTTGGGGGCCACCGGGGGTGTTTTCTCCGGTCAGAACGCACTCTACACCTACGACGGGAACTATCCCTACATGTCCACGACGTATTGGGCAACCTCACCGGACATCGCGTGCAACGGATGCGCGGGGACGTGGGAACTCAGTTTCATGCGACGCCTTGGCATCGAATCGAGCTCGTGGGACCACGTGTATGTGCAGGTCAAGAATGCACAGGGGAACTGGATCCAGATTTGGACCAATTCAGGCACCATCAACGAGGGATCCTGGACCTCCCAGACCTACGACATCTCCAACCACGTCGCAGGAAATCCAAATTTTGCCGTGCGTTTTGGCCTCGGCACGACGGATTATTCCGTGCATTTCACCGGCTGGAACATCGACGACGTGCGCATCGAGCCAAGCGGTGGGGTGACCGGGACCGGTGAAGGCACCTGGACCTCGGCGCCCTTTGGTCCGGACGTCGACGGGGCTCCACACGCACGGCTGATGATGGACGCAGACGTGCCCGACGGTGCACTGCTCGAAGCCACAATCCTCGATGCGCTGACGGGAACCCCGGTTCCTGGGTTTACGGACCTTGAATCCACGTCGATGGACTTGGGCGCGATCGACGCCGCCGAACATCCGCTCCTCCGGTTGCATCTTGAGTTGGAAGAAGGCACGGAAGGTGGGCCAAGTGTAGGTTCCATCGCCTACGGCGGTCGAATGCTGCATGAACTCGACGTGGTGCCCCTCGCCACGTGGACGGATGCCTCGGGCAGCGAGGCTTCTACTGCTGGAACATACAGCGCAAGCAGCGGCGCGTTTTCCGGGGCTTCGACCTTCACCAGCCCGGTGACCACACACCGCTCCGGAATTGGAGCAGTTCGCAACTCCTGTGACCTCACCGGAGGTGTCCTCGAATTGCGCCTCGATGGAGGCGCATGGACGGAGGTCCCTGATGGCGGTGGTCTCATCGTCTTCGAGTCCATTGCGCATACCGCGGAACTTCGCATCCGTTTGGATTCCGGCAATTCCCTGTGGACGTTGAAGCATTTCGAGGTGGATCTGCTGCCCTCGCCGGCGCCCAGCGGTGCCATGGTGGACATCGGCGCGGATGGAACCGGCGAGTGGGGATTGGTGGACCCTGCCCATGGGCGGCTCGGCCTTCAAGACCGGTTGATGAGCGGCGCACCATGGGCCGAAGGGAGCATCGTCAGCGGTTCAGAGGTGACCTTCCCCTTCCTTTTGCCTGCGGACGGTGTCGAAGCCTTTTCGCTGATGGTTGACGTGATGTCCGGTGATGCAAATCGCCTTGATTTGGAGCTGCGCATGAACGGCAACACCGTCGTTCCAGCCTTTGACGTCCGCCCGCTCATCGAGAACGGTGAGGTTCACCTCTCGGCCATGGACCTCGCCACCCTCAACAACGCGATGAGCGGTCAGCGCGATGAAGGCCCAAGTGGACTCGATTTCGTCCAAATCGAAGCGGTCCTGAGTGGCCCAACCAGCGCCAACGCGGCCGTCGTGGTGGGCGGTCTCTTCGCGCCATACGATGCGGTGCTGACGACCTCATTGCTGCCCGGACATCCCGTTGTGGTG
>CAXRAI010000057.1:0-36275 GCA_964228865.1 Salinimicrobium sp.
GTGGACACCGATGTCGAGGTAGTTGGTCGCTGAGGTGTAATCGCTGGTGTCGATGCGGTAAATCCGGTCGGAGGCCGTGCGTTGGTTGTAGTACAGCACGTCACCGACCATGATCAGGTCGTAAGGGTCGCCGTTGTCGTAGTACAAACCGCTGGTTTTCTCGATATCGACCAACTCGGTCGAGTTGATGACGTCAATGAGTTGGAATCCGTCGTCCCCACCCACCCAGAGGGTGTTGGCTTGTACGCCAGCCACCAGCCCGGTGATGCCGTTGGTGTCCAGCACCCCGCTCGAGGTCCACAGGTTCTGCCATGCTCCGTTGGCCAAGTCCCACCGGGCCACGCCAATGCCGTCCAAGCCGATGTAGGCCACGTCGCCGACCACGGCGACAGGCGCGTTGTCAGCAGCCTGCGTTTCCCAGGTGTCGACCACGGTGAAGGAGCTGCGGGCGATGACGCCCACACCGCTGAGCGTGCCGCCGAACACGTGCGTGCTGTTGTGGCCGAGGGAATAGGTCGCCCAGTTGGGCATGCCATCGTACACGGTCAAGCAGCCGTCGATGTCCAATCCTCCAGAGGCGTCGAGCTGCCATCGGCAGACGCCGAGGTTGGTGGCGGCGTAAAGGTAGGAACCCAAATCCATGAATTCGAGGTGCTGGCCGGGCCGTTCGTCCCAGTTGCGTCCACCCGGGACGTTGTAGGCACTGCTTCCGTCCCACAAAATGGCGCCAGATTGGGTGCCAATGGCGAGTTCTGCTGAGCCCCGAATGTTGGTCACTTCGATGCTGAAGATGGCGTCGCTGGGCAGGGCGCCGCGGGCGCCGTTTCCGTTTCCGTCAAGCAGCGGTTCGAGGAGTTCACCGGTCGCGAGGTCGATGCGAATCACGCCGTATCCGTACAGGCCGTAGTGAAGGACACCTTGGAACTCCACGATGGGAGCGTAGAACGACTGGTCGATGCCTGTGCTTCCCCATGAACTCAGCCATGTGGGAGCACCGTCGAGGTCCAAGCGCAGCAACCCGTTCTCGCTGGCGAAATAGGCGGTGCGGTTGTGGATGGCGACTTCACCTGTGGCGTCCGCGGGCACGTCGCTGGTGGCGCCGCTTTCCCAAGGTGGATTGCCGTTGGCCAAATCCGTCAGGTTCCACACGCTGATGCCCCCGTCCTCGTGGGTCAGGACCACGTCATGTTCGTCGACGGCGAGGCCTGCGATGGCGTTCCATCGCGCGTCGGTGCTTCTCTGGAATTGTTGAGGTGTTCCGCTCGATGAGGGAATTCGGTACAGCCCGTGTTCTTCCGTGGCCACCCACAGATCGCTCACCGTAGCGGCCATCGCGCTGGGCACGCCAACGATGGTGGTGGCCCCGGTCCACCGACGTTGGGTGGAATTGTACACGGCGATGAGGTCGTCACCACCGACGTGAACTTCGTTGCCAAAAGAGGCCACAGCCGTCATTTCAGCGATGGGGGGGCTGGTGGCAAGCACGAGGTTGTTCTGCTGGACAGGCGTTGCACCGGGAGCCATACGCAGGAAGGTCCCTGTTCCATCCCCGATCAGCAAGGTGGCGTCAGAGGGTGCGCGCGCACCACCCGTAGGCCACGCCATCATGACCGGTGCGTCGCCGCCCAATCCACCCGCACTGAGGTCGGAGGGGCCAGCATGGGTGCTGAACACACCGGAGCTGATGTCGTACCTCTGGATGGAAGATCCTGCGAGCACCCAAAGGTCGCTCCCGAGCACCTCGAGGCCGTTGATGTCGTCGTCGGCCAACCAATTTGCGCTGGACCATGTGGCCTGCCACAGGTTCAGGGCGGGATTGTAGCGGGCGATTCCTGCGTCTTCGGAAGCGAAGAGAATTTGAGAGCCCATCTGAGTGATGTCCGTCACTTGGTCGGAGTGAAGCACGTTCGCAGACGACCACACCGAGGACGTACTGCTCGCCATGTCGTATCGAATGACGCCTTCATCGGCCATGCTGACGTAGGCAAATTGTCCGATGATTTCCATCGTGAGCACTTCTGCCGTGCTGGAGATGGGGAAGGTGTTGGCGTTGCAACCTGCGAGTTTGGTCCACCCGGTCGCATCGGCGGCAGGGCGGGTGTACAGGCAGTCTGCGGCCACGACGTGGACGTCACCTGAGGCGTTGGTCGCCACGCCACGAAGGCCTGCAGGTGAAGTTTGCTGGCTGTAAGCCTGGATGTTCCCGTCATCGAAGTCAACCATGGCAAGGCCCTCCTCGCCAAGCACCACAAGTTCCCGATGGGTCATGTCGACGGCCATGTCGAGGATGTCACCGACGGGCGACGCGAGGATGTCGATGGTCGGAGGTGACATCGCGGCGTCGATGACAAGCACCTCGTCGCTGACGGCCAACCATAACCTCCCATCGTCGGGATGTGTTGCGCTGGCGGTGGGTTCGAAGGCGAGCGGCTTGAGCGAGACCGTAGGATCGGCTGGAGCAAGGGCCTGAATCACGAGATCGGTGACCGTGGCGCCGCCGGGGAGCGTCCAACTCGAGGACAGGCCACTGGTTGAGGTTCGTCCCATGAAGGGGTCGCCCCCGTCGAGGTCGAGGGTTTGGCCCATCCAGCCTTGATCGCTCAAATCCAGCAGGGCGGCACCGATGGAACCGCCTGAAATCATCAACGGGGAATCGATGACCATTCCATCGGCTCCGGACACGCGAATCTGGAAGGAGACGTTGTCGAGGGTGGCTCCCGGCGCGAAGGTCAGGTTCCAATCTGCGCTGGCCGGTTGAATGCCGTCAGTGGAGGTTGCGTTGAGCCTCACCCAGCCCGTGTCTTCGCTGCCGTTCATGGGCCACACCATGCCGCCAGCGTCCTCATGGGCCGCGGCATTGGGCAGCAAGAGAGGCGATGCAAGGCTCAACAGCATCAGCAGAACGAGACCGGTCGCGTGCAAGCGCACGCCACGTGGTCCACCTGACTGTCGACCTTCCATGAGCCATTTGGCCTTCCTAACAGGTATAAGGGGTCGGTTTGCATGTTCAAACAATATCACCGGAGTGAACACCATCATTCCAGCATCTGAAGGTGGCCTTCATCGTCGACGCGCGCCAAACGGATGGTCGATGTTCGACCACGGATGGCGTTTGGGGAACCCGTCACGGTGACGATTTTCTCACCTGCCTGCATGCGTCCAGCATCGACCATGGCCTTCACTGCCGAGCCGACGGTGTCCCGAGATCGGGCCTGTTCTTGCACCAAATGTCCGGTCACCCCCGGTAAGATGGTGGTCCTTCGCAAGGCTCGCATGCGGTTGGTGATGGCGAGGATCGGCTGACGCGGGCGGTGGGCGGCCATCAACCGGGCGGCGCTGCCGTGTTGGGTGGCGACGATGAGCCGGTGCGCCTCCACATCGGCGGCGAGGTTGACGGCTGCACCGGTGATGGCTCGGGTGCTTCTGAACATGGCCAATGCGGGTGGGCTGGGGAGCCCGTCGATGGCAGACGAGGCACGTTCAGCGATCCTCACCATCGTGGACACGGCTTCCACAGGATAGGCCCCCGTTGCCGTTTCCCCTGAGAGCATCACCGCGCTGGTGAATTGGCGGATGGCCGTGGCGACGTCGCTGACCTCGGCGCGTGTGGGCCGCGGATGATCGACCATCGATTCCAGCATTTGCGTGGCCACGATGACGGGTTTCCCCCGAGCGAGGCAGAGGGTGATGATGCGCTCTTGGGCTGCGGGGACTTCCTCAAGCGGGATTTCGACGCCGAGGTCGCCACGTGCCACCATGACCGCGTCAGAGGCATCGACGATGGCATCGAGGTCATCAAGGGCCGCAGGATGTTCGATCTTTGCGATGACCCAGGTGTGGAGTCCAGCCTCGGCGATGATCCGACGGGCGGGGGCCATGTCCGCCGCACTTCGAACGTAGGACACAGCGACAAAGTCCACCTCATGGTCGAGGGCATGCCGAAGGCAAGCTTCGTCGTATGCTCCAATGGCTGGAAGCGAGACCTTCGTACGAGGGACGTTGATGCCTTTTCGCTCGCTCAAGTGCCCTCCGTCAAGCACCTGGGTTTTGACGATTGAGCCTTCGATGGCCACCACTTCAAGACGGATCAGCCCGTCCGCGAGCAGCACGGGGTCGCCGATGCGCAATTCTTCGGCCAGTGTTTCGTAGGGGACAGGAAAAGCCCCTTCGCTGACGTCCTCCGAAGCGTCTTGTCCACAACACAACTTCACCGTCATCCCGCGTTCGAGGTGAACGCTCCCCGGAAAGCGACCCAGTCGGAGTTTGGGACCGGGCAGGTCAGCAAGGACACCAAGCGGCCGGCCTGCAGCCGATTCAGCAGCGCGAAGCCGTTGGATGGTTGCGGTTTTGCCCTCGAAATCTCCGTGCGAATAATTCAGCCGAGCCACGTCCAGTCCGGCCTCAAGCATGGAGGCCAAGGTGGCCTCGTCGTCGCATGAGGGTCCGATGGTTGCGATGACGCGTGACCTGTGCACGTTCGATGGCTTCGTGTGACGGTTCTTCAACGGTCCTCCGTAGGTCAATCCACCGAGAGGAATTGGCGGTGTGCGGAGCCACACCACAGAAGGCTCAAACCGGGGCGCGTCGCCGAGGCCACGAAGAAGATGGTCGAATCATCGCGCGAAGAGCGCCTCAAGCGGGAAGCCTTGGAGTACCACGAGGCTTCACCCCGTGGGAAGATCAAGGTCGTGCCCACCAAGCCACACGCCACCGCACACGAACTTTCGTTGGCGTATTCTCCGGGCGTGGCCTACCCGTGTTTGGAAATCGCCGAGCGCCCCGAAGACGCCTACCGCTACACGTCCAAGGGCAACCTTGTGGCCGTGATTTCCAACGGTACGGCCGTCCTTGGCCTCGGCGACATCGGCGCTTTGGCCAGCAAACCCGTCATGGAAGGCAAAGGGCTTCTCCTGAAGACCTTCGCCGACATCGACGTGTTCGACATTGAAGTGGACGAAACGGACCCTGAACGTTTCATCGACACCGTGGTCGCCATTTCCAAGACCTTCGGAGGCATCAACCTCGAAGACATCAAGGCTCCTGAATGCTTTGAAATCGAGCGACGTATCGCTGAGGCGACCGACATTCCTGTGATGCACGACGATCAGCACGGTACAGCGATCATCTCCGCTGCAGCGCTGATCAATGCGTGCGAGTTGCAAGGCAAAGCCATCGGGGACGTCAAGGTCGTCGTCATCGGTGCTGGCGCCAGCGCCATCGCATGTGCGAACCACTACGTGGCGTGCGGGGTTGCACCCGAGCACATCACGATGTGCGACAGCAAGGGCATCGTCACCAAGGCCCGCCTCGAAGCCGGTGAAATCAACGCCTACAAAGCGCCCTTTGCCCAGGACCGTCCTGCAGGCGACCTCAGCGATGCACTGGTGGGTGCTGACGTCATGCTGGGCTTGTCCCGTGGGGGATTGGTGACCGGCGACATGGTCGCCAGCATGGCCGAGCGCCCGATCGTGTTTGCTTTGGCCAACCCAACGCCCGAGATTTTGCCGGACGAAGTCATGGCCGTACGCAACGACGCAATCATCGCCACCGGGCGCTCCGATTATCCAAACCAAGTCAACAACGTCCTTGGCTTCCCCTACATCTTCCGCGGCGCCCTTGACGTTCGCGCCCGCGACATCACGCAGGGCATGAAAATGGCCGCCACTCGAGCGCTGGCTGAACTGGCGAAAGAACCCGTACCGGACTACATCTCCCAGGCTTACGACGGCCTTGAGATGCAATTTGGTCCAGAATACATCATTCCCAAACCCTTCGACCGCCGGGTGCTCATTTGGGAGGCAAGCGCCGTGGCCGCAGCCGCCGTTGAGGAGGGTGTTGCGGCCGTGACCGCCGAGGACTTCGATGCGCTGCGTTACCGTGAGGAACTCGAAGGTCGTCTCGGCCAGAGTTACGCCCTCATGCGCAGCGTCATCAATCAGGTGCGAGGGCGTGGCAAGCGCATCGTGTTCCCAGAAGGCGATCAAGAGCGCGTGCTTCGTGCAGCAGCACAATTGGCCGATCAGCAGATTTGCCATCCCATCCTTCTCGGCCCACCGGACCGCATTCGCCGACGCATTGAACACCTTGGTCTCGAGTTTGAGCACACCATCGTCAACCCTCGAAAAGACGAGCGAAGAAAGGCCATTTATGCCCCAGACTTGGCCAAGCGACGGGCGAGGAAGGGCGTCACCCTCGCGGACGCAGAGCGGCTGCTCAAGAGCAGGCCTTACTTCGGGTCCAGCATGTTGAGGGCGGGCGATGCCGACGGTATGGTCGGCGGTGTAGGCCGCACCTACGCCGACGTGCTCAAGCCCGCGATTCAGAGCCTCGGGACGCACCCAGAGGGGCATTGCATCGTTGGATGTTACGTGGTCTCCGTCGCAGGCCGACTCATCATTCTCGCCGATGCGACGGTCAACATCTACCCTGACCAGCGCACGCTGGCAGAAATCGCGGTTCAGACATCGAAGGTGGCCCGGCGGTTTGGTCTCGAGCCGCGCGTGGCGATGCTGTCTTTCTCCAACTTCGGCTCGAACCGGGAACAGCGAAGCAACCGCCTCGAGGAGGCTGTGGCCACGGCTCGGGAATTGGACCCGACGTTGAAGATCGATGGCCCGATGCAAGCGGACACGGCACTGGACACCCTCGTTCAGGAAGAATACCCCTTCCTGAATTTTGACGGCCCAGCCAACGTCCTTGTGTGCCCAAACCTCGCCGCCGCCAACATCGCCTACAAGCTGTTGGAACAATTGGCGGATGCGGAGATGATCGGCCCAATCCTCGAAGGCATCACTTTCCCTGTGCAAATTGTGGCCCGCAACGACGAAGTTCGTGACATTGTGAACATGGCCACGCTTTGCGTGGCCGAAGCATGCCGAAGTGACTCTTACTGGGAAACGCTTCGGTCCACGCCATCCTGAGTGACCCCGTCTTCCCATGCGACGGTGGGGCGCCGTGGTCGCCACACGGCCCCGGTGACGAAACCGGCGACCAAGCCACCAAACAGCAGGTTCGCCCATCCTTCCAAAGCGTAGCCTCCGAAGCCACGCAACACGGGAATGAGGAAGGAAGGAACCACGCCGATGAGCAGCGTGCTCAACACTTCGACCCGCAAATTGGCGGCGCGATCGGCTTGCATGGGTACCGTGCGCGAAGGCGTGGTGCGCTTTGGGCTCAGCACGAGCCGCACCACGGTGCCCGGTAAGCGCCGGTCCATGGGCACAGAAGAAGTTGCAGTGGCACCGGGTTTCTGAGGGTGAACCTCGATGCATGCCAGTTGATCCATGAGGGGGCCATGCCCCGACCCTTCCCTTGGCCTCCCGTCCATGGGGGCACCCCTGTGGTTTGAGAAGGGCGCATCCGAGAGGACCTCCAGTACCCCTTTTTCAGCCTTCAGCACCCCGAGTTCGTGGGCCAACGTCCACTCTGCCAAACTCGGAGGGCGGACCTCCAAGTCCTCATCGACAAGAGGTCGAACGGCGGCACAGATGTGCTGGAGCAGCGAGGCATCCACTCCCTCATGAACGCCTTTCTTGCCCATCGTTTGATCGCCGATGAGCGTTGAGACTTCAGTGGCTGAGAGCGGCGTTTCGAGGACGTGGAAGGCCGGGAGCCGCACCTCATGCCGTGGACGTTGGCTGGCGTGAATCCATCCGCCTCGGTCGTCGCCCACATGGGTTGTACCCGCCTCCACCTTGGCAAAGGAAAGCGGGCCGACCTTCACACCGTCACGCTCCGTGAAGCGTGCCGGTCATGCCCTCATACCACGTCATCCCGGCCTCATGGTCTCGAAGTTGCTCGAATTGTGGGAACGGGGAGATCGAACGCATGTAGCCGAAGGCTGCAAAGTCCACCAAATCCGGTTGTTCACCACCAAAAAACGGCTGGCCGTCGAAGGCGTCTGTGAACTCACTCAGCAGGTCATGCCAGAGTTTCTTTGGCGACCGTCCGTCCTTCTTGACGCGCTTCCTGGCAATGATGCCCCACATGACAGGGAAACCGGCCCAAGCGTACAGCCGCTTGGACACGAAGCCGAACTTCTCGATTTTTGAGATACGCGTCGTCGTTTTTAGGGCGGATCCAAGACTGCCGTAGAGGATTGGAACGGTGGCTTTCGACAGGTGGGTGTCGACCCAGGTCATCCATTGGTTCTGGCGGTTTGCATCGCCGAGCGCTGCAAGTTTCCCTTCGTTGTAGGTGGCGTCGATGTGGCGCAGAAGGGGCGTTGAGTCAACGACATGCTGGCCGTTTTCATCGGTGAAGACCGGGACCTTTCCCCAATCGCCGGCAAAAGCCACTTCCTTGCGAATCTTCATGCCGTTCACGGGAACATAGGCCACGTCCAGGTCCAAGTGTTCAATCAAGCCGCGTACCTTCCAGCAGAAAGGGCAGGAATACAGCATGTGAAGCGTAGGCTGCTGGCCCATGCCTCCGGCTGATGCCGGCGCGCTATCAAGCCTGTTCATGCCCTTCGTCTGGATTCCAACCCGGTTGCCAGAAGTTCAGGTCGTCCAACCACATCAACCACGCCTCATCGTCACCGTTCAGCAAACGGTAGGCTCGGCGTTCCAAGCCAAGGTGACCGGCGTCGTCAAGTGTGCCGTCGGCCATGGCTTCGCGCCATTCCACCTGAAGTTCCCTGACCCGCATTCGTCCGGCTTGGGGTTGGTCAAAATGGCGTTCACACACCTCGCGCAATGCAGCAAGCCAAGCCCGCGTGTCCCGACGAAGGGGGGGATTTGGATCTGAAGTTGTGGCGCGCCGGCTCCAAGGAAAACGCCATCCCATGAGGTGGTCTTTGGCCCGCCTGATTTGAGGTTGTTTAGCGAAGGACCCATGCACATGCTTCTCTTCGCAGCAGCATGGGGCGCATCATCGTTCACCTTCATGGCCGTCCGAAGGAGCGGTCGATGGCTGCTGCCCTGGAGCTTTACGCCACCCGACTTCGCCAGCGTGGCGTTCGTCTCGAGGTTCATTCGCCCAAAACTTCCCTCGAGGCTTACCTTGCTGCGCCTCCTCAAGGCACCCATCAGGTGCTGCTGGACGAAGGAGGCGACCAACTTGACAGCCTTGCTTTCGCGGAAACGCTCGGCCGTTGGGCGCTTCGCAGCGAGGACGTTCACCTGCTGGTGGGCCCCCCTGATGGATGGGGGGGTGCTGAGCCACATCTGCCTCGACTCTCCTTGTCCTCGTTGACCATGCCGCATGAATTGGCGAGCGTCGTGCTCCTGGAACAGCTGTACAGGGCCACGGAGATCCATCGTGGGACCGCTTACCACCGTGGACGCACCAAGGACGAAGAACGGACTTGAAAACCGGCGCCTTCTCCCCATAACCTGTGGGCCCATTCTCTGACGATGCGACCTTGGTTTGGGTCCTCTTGGGGCTCTTGGTCTTGATCGGGGCCACCTTGGTTCGGCTGTCGCGCCAGCAACCCTTCCCCGAACCCTCGTTTCGCTACGGTGCGACCTTGCTGGTCATCGGTGCTCTGTTGGCGATGGGTACCGCAGCCCCACGGCCGTTGGGCGTGGATGGATTGTTGGCGGTGTTGTGTGTTCTGGGAGCCTTTGGGGTCCTCGCAGGCTTGACACACATCGTTCGAACCCGACGAGATGTCATTGTGGCACCGCTCTCAGGCTTCCTGTTGTGCGTCGGCATCGGTGGCCTCATGGCCCGGACATGGTCCACGTTGACGGCCGTCGAGCAATGGGTGGATTTCTTCGCGCTTGTTTTGCTTGGCATGGGCCAAACCTACCTGGTGTTTCGTGGGCTGCTCATTGGGAAGCTTCCGCTGGCTTGGAGTCAAGCCGGGATGGTGGCTCTGCAGCGTGGAGCCCTCTCAGGAGAGCGGGGTGCCATCGCATGCTTTGAACGGGGTTGGGCTACGGATGAGCCGCACCTCAACCCGATGGCCTATCTCGCCCTTCACCGTATTCATGCTGCTCTGGGGAACGACGACGAAGCGCAGTCTTGGCGTGCATCGTTGCAGTCTTCAGGTGGAGAAGCTGCCGTTGCTCAGGCATGGATTGACGCTGTGGAACATGCGATCCTTCTCGTGGTGCCGGATGCCGGTGAGCGGTGGCCAAACCACGAGGAAGCATGAGCATCCAATACAGTGCCTTATATCCCTGCACGTCGATTTCTGTACATGAAAGCGAAAGCACGGACCGGCCGTTGGGTGTGGTTGGTCCTCTTGGCGTGGTTCTGCGCCAACCTGCTCTCGCAATCGCTGTACATGGGCCGCTACGGTTTGCCGTACGACGCACAAACGATGCTCAAGGGGCTTGGTCCGCTCTACGTTCCCTTGCTCGTGCTCGAGGGAGCCTTGTGGGTGGCGGGTGCCGGCTGGTTGCTTCACCGCGGTGTGCATCGGGTCAGCCGTGCCAAAAACAAGTCCGCGACCATCTGATGCCTCGATGCCTTGAAGGGCCCTCGGTGGGTTTTGCCCCATCATGAACGCAGATGAAGGCACCTTTGCAGGCAGACCAATGTCGCCGACCGCTGCGTGTCATGTGGCCGAAGGCATGCCCCGTGACGCATTCCTGGTGTCCATCGAAGAAGCGAGGGCCTTGCTGGTTCACGGGCAACGCAGCCTCGCCATCTTACAGGCCTTGCACGACGAGGTGAATGCCCTTGCAGAAGAGATCGAACACCTGTTGGACGGTGTGCCTCCAGAACACCCTGCCGTGAAAGAGGTCGCCGATCTTACGGCCACGACCATCTCGGAATGGCAAGAGGTCGTTTCCGACATGGAATCACGCGGGACGCATGTGGTCAGCCTTGATCCTGGCCGGTTGCAGTGGTTCGGGGTGGTGGATGCTCGCGTGGTCGCCTTTGGCTGGCAAGAGGGCGAGGAAGACATCGAATGGTATCACGAGGTTCCAGAGGGCTTCAGCACGCGCAAACCCTTGATAGAGGCCTGAGCGAGGAGAGGTCATGGTGCGCATCACCCGCGTTCACACGGGAACCGGGGACGACGGAACGACGGGCTTGGTGGACGGCAGCCGCCGTTCGAAAGGCGATTTACGCCTCGAAGCGGTGGGTCTGTGCGACGAGGTGAACGCCGCGTTTGGAGCCGTTCGTGCCGCCACACTCTCCCTCGAGGGCTGGCACGATGACGGTGGGCCCCGCTCCAACGTACGCCGTACCGGGCAAGTCGTCTTGGCTGCGTTGGACCGCCTCCAAAGCGAAGTGTTCGACCTCGGAGCCGAGGTAGCGACACCTCCGGGTGGTTTGCCAGAAGGCATGAAGGTGCTCGGACAAGAACATGCAGACCTCTTGATCGAAGAAATGGACGAGATGCTTGTCGAACTACCACCACTGACCAGTTTTATCCTCCCCGGAGGATCGATGCTCCTCGCCAATTTCCATCTGGCTCGCGTCACCGTGCGGCGGTTGGAACGGACGATGGTCAACTTGCGCGAAGCGGAAGGTGGGCATGCCGTGCGCGACCTTGCGTTGGTGTACGTCAATCGCTTGTCCGACTGGTGTTTTGTGATGGGGCGATGGTGCGCTTTGCGGCTTGGTGAAGATGAGGTCTTGTGGAAGCCTTTGGGGCATCGTGGTCCGACGGACGGCGTTGGAGGGATGCTTCGCTTGCAACGTCAACACGACGACGACGTCGCCGATGTGTAATCAGTCCCGTCCAATCCGCTTCATGTGTTCATGGGCGGAGCGGAGCACATGCCGCCCCGCGTCATGGGTCACATGATCGGCTGCAGCACCCCAATCAAGCCACACGTGCCCTCGATGTTCGTGGGACAGCGCCACGTCGAGCGTTTCGGTTTCGGCCAAGTACCAATGCACTTCTTTCTCGATGAGACGGCCTTTGTGCGTGTATTCGTAGGTCGTCCGCTCATGGAACCCGTCAACAAAGGCGATGTCCACGACCCCCGTTTCTTCCCGGAGTTCGCGGCGCACGGTCGCTTTGTGTCCCGCATCGCTGGCCTCAACGTGGCCTTTCGGAAAATCCCAGTGGCCCTGCGGGTACTGGAGCAGAAGCACGGCGCCGAGGTTGACCAACACCACGCCGCACGAGGTCTCCATGGTGCGTCCACCCGCCAGGTCCTGATGGCCTTTGCTCCACCCACGGCACGTTGATGGCCTCCCGGCCACCGGGTCGCATCATGGCGCAGGCCTCCTTTCCCGAGGTGCATCGCATCGTGGCTGACGCGGACCTCGACGGGCTATGTGCCGCAGCCATCCTCCAACGCGCCCTCCCCGGCACGGACGTGGTCTTCGCCCATCCGGCTCTGGTGCGGAGCGGGCATCTTGACGAGCTTATCGATCGGCGCACCGTCATCGTCGATCTCCCCTTTCATCCGGCGTGTGGCTGGTACGTCGACCACCATTTGACCAACCGCCCAGACGAGGTGACGGCGGCTGCGTTCGAAGCGGCCGGAGGGCGGCTGGATTGGGCCGCAGAACCCTCTGCTGCCCGGGTTGCACACAACCTTGTGGCACCGTTCAGCGATCTTCAGCATCTGACGAACCTGATGCCCTTTGTGGACGCCATCGACTCAGGTGGCATCGACAGGGACGATTTCCTCGCGGACGGCCCGTTGGTCCGTCTGGCACGGTGCCTTGGCACCGGACAAGCAGCGTTCATGCATCATGTCCTGGCCTTGTTGGTGGAGGGCGCCAACGAGACGGACCTCGTTGACGACCCTGAGGTGGCCAAGCGCTTGGCCGCGGCCGCTGAAGACCGACAGGCAGCCATCGATGCCGTTCGGTCCCGCACCACGATCGTCGACCGGTTGGCCATCTGCAGAATGGAGGGCTTGCCCCACCGCGCCAGCGGTTACCTTGTGACCGCCCACGTGGGTGCCGAGGCCGACGCATGTTGCGTCATCCACGGTCATGTGGACGGGGCCGTGGAACGCGATGACCGCCCTCCGTTGTCGGCCAGTTTCTATGCGAATTCCTTCTTCGAAGGCCGTCGACGTGTGGATTTGTCCCGTCTGGCCACCTTGCTCGATGAAACCGGTGGCGGACACGCCAACGCTTGCGGGTGCAGGGTTCAGGCCATCGATGCATCAGGCGATGCAGAAGACCGCCCCGTCGAAGCTGAAGACGTGGAGCGAAATTTGGAGCAATGGCTCGCCCTGTGGGCGACGTTGCCCGAGTTGACGTGATCACGCCTCTTCGTCATGGTGCGGGGTGGACCCACCGCCCATCCACTTCGGAGACCACCAGTTGAGGGGACCCATCAGACGCATTGTGGCAGGGACCACCAGCGCCCGGACCAAGGTCGCGTCAACGAAAATGGCCAACGCAAGGCCCATGCCGAACATCTTGATGATGGCCACGGAAGCGAAGATTTGGGCGCTGAACACGACGACCATGATGGCTGCGGCAGCGGTGATCAACCGGCCGGTCTTCTGGAGACCGTTGGCCACAGCACGCGTGTTGTCGCCTGTGCGCTCCCATTCCTCATGGATGCGGGAAAGCATCAGCACTTCGTAATCCATCGAAAGGCCAAACACGATGCAGAACAGCATCACCGGCGTGGTCGGATCGATTGGTTCGGGTGTGAAATTCATCACGTTGTCGAGCCCGAGTCCACCTTCTTGGAAGATGAACACCAGCATGCCGAAGGTGGCGGTCACGCTCAAGATGTTCATCACCACGGCCTTTAGCGGGATGATGACGGACCGAACTTGGACGTACAGGATGAGGCACGTGGCGAAGAAAATGTAGGCCATCGAAATGGGCAAGTTTTCAGCAACGGCATCCACCACGTCAAGGTTGTATGCGGCGAGGCCGCCCACCAATGGAACGGTCCCGTTGAAGGCGGTCCATGCCCCGTCGTCGCGGTCGCTGCGCAGGTCGCGCACGGCCTTGAGGGCCTCGGGGCTGTTCCAATCGTCCACCAGGGTCAATTGAATCATCGTCGAAGCGTTGTCAGCGCTGAGGAATCCAGCGCGCAGGGCTTCACGTTGTCCTGCTTGTTCAGGCGACAGGAATTCCGCGGGCGCAGACCAAAATTGAACCACCTCATCCGCGGTCATGTTCGGTTCGAAAAACCCGGGAGCAAACACGTGTTCGACGTCGTCTCGGTCGAGCAAGGTCAAGCCAAGCGCGTGAACATGACGAAGGTGCTCTTCGTCAAGGGGGTGAGCCATGGCCTCGTAATGCAGGAAGAGGGATTTGTCCGAGGCGCCAGCCCAGATGACCTCCATCTCCTCAAGCCCGTTTCTCGACATGTCGTCAGGTGGAAGTGAACGGATGCTGGTGACGCCCCATTCAGCGTTGAGGAAGGGCGCACCGGCGCCAAGGAGCAAGATGAGGATGGGGACCAGGACGGCGACGGGTTTGGCCATGACCGCGTTGGCGATCCATGCCCAAAAGCCGTCGTCTGAAACGGTCTGGTTCATCCCGAAGGGGACACGGAAGCGATCGATGCTGTCTCCAAGCACGGCAAGGAACGCCGGGAGCATGATGACCGAAGTGAGCATGGCCAAGGTGACCGCGAGCGTGCCTCCAATCCCGAGCGAGGGTGCCCCCGTGTTTTCGAAGAACAAAAGTCCGGTGAGGCCGATGGCGACGGTGATGCCAGAGTAGAACACGGCCCGTCCCGCGGTCGCCGAGGTCACCGCCAAGGCCGTACGGATGTCATGCCCGTTGGCCCTCTCCTCACGGTAACGGTAGACCACGAACAGGGAATAATCGATGGACACCCCCAAACCAAGGAGCGTGATGATGTTCCCGGCGAAGTTGTTGACGTTTGCACCGTCGAGGGTTGACAACCAGATGGTGACGCCAAAGGCGCTGATGACGGTCAGAATTCCGATGCCAAGGGGGAGGGCGGCAGCCACGAGGGAGCCAAACACGATGAGCAACACAGCGGCCACCAAGGGCCCAGATCCAAGTTCGGCCTTGATCAGGTCATCCTTGAGCCGCAAGTCGAAGGTCGCGTCTGTGGCCAATGGCCCTGCGATGTACACGGTCACGTCACCCTCGTCCTCGAGGTGCATGTCTGCGTCATGGATGGCTTGTTCCATGTCTTTCCAGTGTTCTTTGAGGAGCGTTTTGGCTTCGGTTCGACCTTGGGTGATCTGCACAGAGGAGCGGGACCATTCCCCGTCATCGGACACGTGCGCGCTTCGGTTCGCTTCGTCCACTTCCCATGCCCGAACAACATGCACGGTCTCATCGTCTTCCAAATCTGCGACCACGTCGTTCACCGCAGCGACGATGTCAGCGTCGGAGGGGGAGCCGTTCGGGTGGTGCACGAGGATGTAGAAGGTCTCGGTGTTGTCTGCCTCAGGATCACCGAAATCAGCACCCAGGGCCCGAAACACTTCGCTCGATTCCAGATCACCTTCACCGAAGGACTCGGCCCAATCCGGTTCGACGAAGACCATCATCGAAGCCAAGCCGAGGGTAAAAAGAAGCCCAACTGCGAGCACCTTCCGCGCGTGGTCGTGGGTGAACAAACCGAGTTTGTAGAGCGGACGGTTTTCGAACACGGACGGGTCAGAACCGCTCTCCATGGCGTTGGCCGCCTGCTGGTCTTTTTCAAGTCATGTTCTGAACGTCAGGACAGGACAGCAAAGGTGTAGAGGAAGCCGAGGAAGGCGTGAACGGCCACCAGCAGGAGCATGAGGTCGGCGGCCCGTCCATGGCGTGTCCGTGGGGCGACCATGCTCTGATTGCCTTCCATGGCGGCCAAGGCTTGACGCCCGTGCCGTACGGTGGTCCAGAGGACCCACAAACCAAGCGGCCCCGTCCATCCGTGGAGGCTGGTTGGAAGCAGCATCGCCGTCACGCGTCCTTCCTCAATGTAGCCTGCAGCTGCACGAGCAAAGACGGCCACAAGCACCAAGCCCACCGTCGCGACCAGCAACCGTTCTCCGCTCCGCACGTGTTCGGCCAAGGCTTCCCGGCGCGCCTCTCCCTTGAGCGTCCCCCCACCTTTGCGCCATCCATGCTGTCGGACAAGCCACAGCACCACCAACAGTGCGAGAAAGGGGTGAACCAACAGGAGGGCAGTGGACAACGGTTCCATGACCCTCTATGGTGGGGGTGTGGACCCTCCTCAAGACCTTTCGTTCAGGAACGGCGATGAAGCGCCGTACGTCGACGCATTGAAAGACGGCGAGCCTTGCCGAATCGCACGGGGGGTGGTGTCATGCAAGAACAGTACCTCGCCACCTGTCTCACATCGGGCTTCAGTCGTCCGATGCGAGCGCCCCAACGTGTGGCCTTGGCCACCCGTCAGGACGAGTTCAAACTCCTCCAGAAACCGTGGCAGGGCATCCTGCTGCTTGCCTTGCACGAGGTGGAAGCACCGGGCGTCGACGAAGACGAAGATGAGGGCCCCTCCTTGCCTGTGCGCGCACCTCGTGGCGCTCGGGCTCGTCGAGGGCGCCGCGGCGGTCGAAGTTCGGGCAGCCCACTGGACCATCTGCCCAGCGTTGAAGATGTGCTGGGCGACGACGCCTTTTCTGCAGCGTTCGGTTTTGCGGTGCTGACCGCACGCAAAACCCTCGACGCTGACGCTTGGGATGAATCCCATGATGCCGCCGTCCAGGAGCGCCTGGACCTTTGCTTGGCTGACGGCGTCCATCCGGTGTGGTCCGACGTGGCTCGCCGATGCCCCGTGCTCGCTCAGATGTCTGGATTCCCAGAAGTGGAGCCCACCACGGCCAACGAGGCCGTGGGTACGCTAGATCTTGCGCTGGCCCACATCTCGGGCGAAGACAGCCACGAGGTCCTCGCCCTCGTTCAGGCGGCTCAGCCCTTGGTCATCGAAGCCGCCCCCAAAGTCGCCCTCAACACCCTCATCCCGCAACTGAAGGCGAAGAAAAGCATCAGTTTGGACCCCGCCCTTCTGGAGCTCGAGGGTTCGCTCAGCGCCGTGGCGGTGGTTTTGGCGCAGTCCCTCGGCCAACCCCTTCCTGAGGCATCCCTTGCTGCACTTGAGGCAGAAGACAAGCCGTTGGCGGAGAAACATCGCGACCTGGCCTCGCTTCGAGCAGGTGTGGTCATGGATTGGAACGGCAGCCGTTCTGCCGGTACCGAGACTTCGCTCGACCGCATGCGTCAGCGCTTGGCGTGGATGCAACCGGACGATTCCGCAGCGGAATTGGACTCCAGCACCTTGCAGGAAGGGCTCGCCTTGCTCGAGGGGGCCTCCGCGCCGGGACCCGTGGTCGACCGCGTCCGCTGGTGGCACCTTGGCGCGCTCGTTTCGGAAGGTCAGCAAACCGAAGCCATCGCTTCGTTGACCGCATTGTCGGTTGACGGCGACGTCGATGCGGTGGCCTTGGGTGACCTTGTTGTCAGCATCGATGCCGTGGAAGCCACGGACTGGTTGGCCAGCGTCTGCGAGCGGATGGAAGCCGCTGCACGTCTGCACATCGCCCTGCACGATGCCCTGCCTGTGTTGCCTCGGATGACCGCCTTCCGGAGCCTTCAGGACGGAGGGTTCGCATTCACCGAGGAGGACGTCGATCGACTTGTCCCTGTGCTTTTGGAAGGACAAGAAATCCGGCGGCTCTCCCGTCTGTTGATCGAAGCAGGCCACGCGGACAACCACCCGTGGTTGGTCACGATGTGCGCCCATCTGTTGGCCGCTCACAAGGACATTGACCTCTACCACGGTGTACGCTCAGCCCGGCAAACCTTGCTGCCACTGCTTCACGACAACGCTCCACCTGCGGCGTTTGGACCAAAGACGGCGTCGTTGATTCAGTTGCTCGAGGGCGGGGATGCGCCCGAGGATCTGTTCCAAGACATCGTGCACACCAAGCAAGGCCTTCTGGCCTACAAGCAAATACGCCGTGCTTTGCTCGAGGGCGGTGACGGAGTGGTTGAGTCCAAAGTGCTCGACGAGTTTGAACACGCGCTCGCCGAGGGCCAATTGGATCCCATCGATGACGGTCTGGCACACGCCATCACGGCAACGCTGCGGCTGAACTCAGCCATTCAACAGGTGCAGAACGGGACCTCCAATGACCAAACGGTGGCGCTCATCGACGGGCTGATGGGGGGCGAAAACGTCCCGACGCGCCGCATCCATGCGATTCGGCAACTGCTTTTCGACCATGACCTGCCTTTGCCTTCCTTGGTGGGGTGGTATCAGGAGCATGACCCCCGCTCCCCATGGAGCGTCGTGGCCCGTGCGGCGTTGGCATCCTCGGAAGGTCAGCACCTTCGTGCGGCACAAGAATACGGTCGAGCCGCGAAGCAACATGGCACCGTCAACGCGCCTGAGGACAACGAGTTCGCGTTCGACTTCGAGCACCGTGTCGCGCTCAACCGAAAATCGTTGATCCACTACGCCTTCTCTGGAGAGTGGAAGCGCGCGATTGACCTCGTCAACGAGGAACCTGCGCTCAAGACCGCGATGACGGAACGCTTCCTCCTCTACCTCCGCGTCTCTCATACCGCCCACAACGGGGCCACCGACGACGCGACGCGCATCATCCGTGAAGCCGTCAAAGAGCGTGAAACCGTCATCGAAGAAGACGACGAAGGCGAGGTTCGTGAGCGTACCCGCATCTGGTACAACGAGGACCAACTCGACCTCTTGCTCGCTTACCCCGATGATCACGCGATTCCTCTCCCGAAGAATCCGTTCATTGGACGGGTGATGGCCGCCAAGAACCTCTCAAGCCAACGCCGCAGCCACCGTCGGAACTACGACCAACGTTACGCGCAACTGATGGACAGCTCCCCCACGCCCGAGGAGGTGTACGAACTCGCTCGCCGTGCCGCTGACGAACATGCCCTCACAGGACTGATGTTCCTCGAGCGCGCCCTGTCTTCCAAGCAATTCCGTTTGACGCAGCAGCGCCAAATCGAGAATTCCATGCGTTCGTTGTTCATCATGAAGCGGGACGACATCGCGGTCGCGGACCGTCGGCACCTTCGCCACCTGAAGTTGGCACCGCTCATTTTGGTGGACACCAACGTGCTGGTGGATGCCCTGCTCGACCGGTTGATCCTGCGCACGGGTCGAAGCATGAGGGCTGGTTTGGCCATCGACGCCAACCGGGACCTTCACCATCACCTCGAGCGCTTGGGTGCCTCCGGTAAGGTCCAACTGATGCTTCCCGAACCGGTGCGTCACGAGTTGACGTCCATCGCCGAGGGCGGCAACGTCTTGCGCGACCGCTTGCGCGACATCTTCGCCACGCCGAACGACATCGAAGCCATCCTGGATGACGCCAACGTGGAGGAAGCGCTCAACGAGGTCCTCGTGTCGTTCGAAACGTGGGGCAAGCGCGAGGAGCGCTACGATGCAGAGGCCATGGAAGACGATCGCGTGAACAGGCTTGACGCCTTCTTGTCCAACCACAGTGACGTCTACGACGAAGTGACGGAAATGAAGCGGTCACGCGGTCAACCAAAGCGTACCTCGCTCAACGGAAGCGCGGAAATCTACCCCGAAAAGGAGGACAGGGAAATCATGTGTTTGGCGATGCGTCTGGCTGAAATCCCCTTGGAGGATTTCGGCGCCGTGCTGGTCGCTACCCGGGACAGCGACTTCACCCTCGTTGCCCCGTCGTTGCTCGAACACCTCGGCTTCGGTGTCATCAAGAACGCACAAACGCTCAACCAGTGGTCCGCCCGATGATTCAATGGAACACGGGATACCCGTCGTCCTTGTCCCGCTTCAGCGGGACATCCTCGATCCGATCGAGGAGTTCCTTACCGATCAACATCGGGCAACGCAGCCCTGTGCGGTCCGCACCGGTCATTTCCACGTCGTAGATGCGTCGACCCACGCGGACACGGGCGACATAGAGGGGGCGAACTTGCCGGCCCATTGCGTTGCGTACGGCCCGCTCTCCGACCTGCTCAAGGCCCAAGGCAGAGGCCAAGCCGAGGTCGATGGAACAACGCTTGGCACCGGTGTCGAGTTTTGCCTTGATGCGCACCGACCATGAACGGCCTTGCGCGCCAAGCACCGACACCCACCGGCTGTCGAACGAGGACACGGCTTCACCTCAGGCCATGTGGGAGACGATGGCCTCGCCGAAGGCGCTGCAGGAAAGCAGGGTGGCGTCGTCCATCAACCGCTCGAAATCGTAGGTGACCGTGCGGGCGGAGATGGCCCCTTCCATGCCCTTGACCACCAAATCGGCAGCTTCGGTCCAGCCCATGTGGCGGAGCATCATTTCCGCAGAGAGGATGAGGCTTCCAGGGTTGACCTTGTCTTGGCCGGTGTACTTGGGCGCAGTGCCGTGCGTCGCTTCGAAGATGGCGATGCCGGTGTCGTAGTTGATGTTGGCCCCGGGGGCAATGCCGATGCCGCCGACTTGGGCTGCAAGCGCGTCCGAGATGTAATCCCCGTTGAGGTTCATCGTCGCCAGCACCCCGTACTCGCGTGGGCGGGTCAGGACCTGCTGGAGCATGGCATCGGCGATGACGTCCTTGACGGTGATCGTCGTGCCCGTGTTCGGGTTGGTGAAGGTGCACCACGGCCCACCGTCCAGTTCGGTGGCACCGAATTCTTCCTTGGCGATCTGGTAGCCCCAGTCCCTGAATCCACCTTCTGTGAACTTCATGATGTTCCCCTTGTGCACCAGGGTCAGGCTGTCACGGTCGTTGTCGATGACGTATTGCAGGGCGGCACGGACGATTCGGGCCGTCCCTTCGCTCGAAATGGGCTTGATGCCGATTCCGCTCGTGTTGGGGAAACGGATCTTGTCCACGCCCATTTCGTTCTGCAAGAAGGCGATGAGTTTCGCCACACCTTCGCTTCCTGCTTCCCACTCGATGCCGGCATAGACGTCCTCGCTGTTTTCTCTGAAGATGACCATGTCCACGTCGCCGGGGGCCTTGACCGGCGAAGGTGTACCCTCGTACCACCGCACTGGGCGGACGCAGGCGAAGAGGTCGAGCTTCTGACGGAGGGCCACGTTCAGGCTGCGGATGCCACCACCCACGGGGGTGGTGAGTGGGCCTTTGATGGAGACCAAGCCGGAGCGCATCGCTTCAAGGGTGGCTTCGGGAAGCCATTCACCGGTGGCGTTGAAGGCCTTCTCGCCGGCCAGCACTTCCGACCAGGCGATGCTCCGCTGGCCGCCGTAGGCCTTCTCGACCGCTGCGTCGATGACGTGGATCATCACGGGGGTGATGTCGATGCCGATGCCGTCGCCTTCGATGTAGTGGACCGTGGGCCGGTCGGGCACGGAAAGAACGCCGTTTTCGAGGGTGATGGGGGAGCCATGGTTTTCGCTCATGACCGGGCCACCTGCCGGCTGCTCTTGAATCCCTCCCCGGTCGTTTCGCGCTCGGCCATCGCGAACCATGAAGACGGGGTTCGCCCACGCCGAGTCATGAAGGTCGAAGTCCACTGGACCGGGGGCAGCAACATGGCGTGCTTCAACGCCAACAAAGACCGATTGGACATGGATTGGAACGACGGCCCCTCTCCCATGCAGGTGATGCTCCAATCCGTGGGGGCATGCACCATTGCGGACATCGTCACCGGACTGAAAGATCGGACCTTCTCGGAGGTGTGGCTGGAACTTGAATCCGAACGGCGCCCCGAACCTCCCCGCCACTTTACGAAGATCCACATGGTCTACCACGTGCGTGGTGAGGTGCCAGAGAAGCTGCTCCACCGTTTGATTGAGAAAAGCCACAGCACCTATTGCAGCGCCTCAACGTCCTTGCGAACCGACGTTGAGATCACCTTTGCTGCCGAGGTTCATGCGCCTTGATCAGGCCTTCATCCACGCTTGGCCCAAGGCCTGCTCCAGTTGTTGGGAGCCTTCCTTCAGGGCCGTGGCCAACACGTCGTGCATGGGGTGCCACGCCTCGGGCAGGGCGGCAGGAGGCGGCAAGGTCGCCAGCCCTTGCTCGGTCAAGCGCACGGCGGCGAAAGGTTGCATTGGCGTGCCGTTCAGCGTCACGTCTGCTCGAGCGATGAGCAAATCCTCGTTCCGCTCGACGCTCACGTGACCCACGTCCAGCAGGGTGTCGGAGGAGAGCCCAAGCCGTCGCGGGTCCACGGCGAGGCCACGCTGCACCAACAAGGCCACGACCTGACCCACCATGCCTTCGGTCAAGGCGGGTGCGGATTTCGGTGCCGGCTGGGCTTCGGCCACCGCAGGCTCCTCAGCCGAGGGTTGGGGGGAGGAATGAGCCTCGACGACCGCCTGCATGGTCTCGACCGTGTCCTCATCGCCGGCCATAAGCGCCGCCAAGGGGTCTTCCGCGGGCTCTGCGGAAGCATCGTGCAAAAGGCCGAGCAAATCGTCGTCCTTCGTGCTCGTGGTTGATGGGGCGGTGGGGGTTACGCCCAACTCAGCGAAGACGTCGATGTCGTCGTCCATGCCTCAGGGTTCGACGACACACGTTTCAACCTCATGCCTCCACGTTTGTCTGAGGGGAGACCATGCGTCACGCAGCTCTGGCCGTCGCCCTCTTGTCGGCCGTGATGCTTGGCCCGCTGAGCGTTGCTTCCCCAAACGGCGTCGGTGAGCAGGGGGACAACGGCTGCCTGTGCCACGGCGGGCCATCGCTGGATGAGGCCATCCACCTGCATGGATGGCCCACCACCTACGAACCCGGATCGGTGTACGCGCTTCACCTCAACGCGAGCACATCGTCGGACGCAAACGGCGGATTCAGGCTGGTGGTGGACGGCGGCACGCTGGTGTTCAATGCCTCATCAAAGGTACAATCCGTTGACGAAGGCCTTACCCACACCGCTCCGTCCTCGCTCACCGAAGGATGGTTTGCGGAATGGGTTGCGCCCAACGCGACGGACGTCGCGGTTCGGGCCGCCTTGCACGTCAACCTCGTCAATGAAAACGGGGCCTCAGACGGGGACCATTGGGCCACGTTAAGCATGGTGTCCACCGGCCCGGACCACGCGGGCATCATCGAGGAGAAGCGGGACGATGCCTTGACTCCCGCCGCCGTGGGCGTGGCCGTCCTCGGTCTTGCGGCGGTCGTTGCGCTCCTTGCTGTTGGGCTTCGCGAACCGGGCAAGGTATGATGTCCTGCCCACGACAGCCATGAGCGAGCGTCATGTTTGGAATGGGCGATGCCGGCCAGGTCCTCGTCCAACTCGAGCGTTACCTTGCAGACGGCCGTGAGGAAATCACGGAGGTCATGGCGCGTGACCTGGTCCAACAACTTCGGGCGAAGCGTGGACGTGAAGTGACGGATCAGGTCCACCTTGTGAAGGCCCTCCGCCTTCTCAGCGACGTCTTGATCCTCCGTGGCAAAGCCAAGGAGGGTGCAGCCGAGGTGCGGCGGCTTCACCGGGAGCGGCGCGACCTTGAGCGCACCGTCCGTCGCGCCGATCCCGCCTTGCTCGAACGCCTGACGCCGGCCGCTGAGGACCACCTTCGCTCCCTTCGGGCGGCCGCTTCGCTTGGACGGGCAGGAGCGGCTCGAAAAGCACTCAAGCGCTTGGTCCGAACCCGTCCTGGGCACCTTCTCGCTCACGTCGAGGCCGTTGAACGTCTCGGCGACGTCAGCGGCCTTGGTCGTCGCTTGGCCGATGCCGTGGATGCAGCAGGGCCTGTGGTCCAAGGGGAACAGGGCCTCAGCATGGTGCCGCCACGGGCACCCGAATCAGCGGTGCCGCTGGAGCGCATCGAGGCCGCTCTTTCCTCGTGCACAGACGGACGGGCACGTACCGTGCTTGAACGGATCAGCGGTGAAGGCGATGCCCTGCGGCATCAGGAGGCCCACGCGCAGGCAAAGCTCCAGGCGGCCATCGCCTCCTTGGAACCAACGCACGACTACTACGAGTACGGTTGAGTGGTAGCGAGGGATGGATTTGAACCATCGATCTCCGGGTTATGAGCCCGACGGGATATCCAGACTACCCCACCTCGCTGAGCAGAAGGCACAACCCCCTCCACTTCAACCCACCGCCACGGTTTGCAGGAGCCTTCTTTGGTGAAGCGGGCAATTTTTGGTCTCCGACGTTTACATCGGGGCATGCGCAAAGTTGTCTTGTTGGCTCTTCTGATGCTCAGCGCTTCCTTGGCCGGTTGCACCGGCGCTTCGGAAGACGGTGGGCAGGCCGAGGGTGTTGATCTCAGGGTGTACTACGACGAAACGTCCGGGGTCGTTGAGCAATCGTGGCGAAACGGCCAACAAATCGGCAGTCAGTCCGTGACGCTGACCTTCGACTTTGCGCGGGTCACGTCCACGGACGATCCGCTCGTGGCCTTCTTCGTCTTGCCTGGCGACGGCAGGGATGAGATCGTTACGGACGCCAACCAAACCGCGAGCATCGACGTGGAGTACGCGACCCATGGTCTCTACGCCTTGACCTACGGCGCCCGTACAGAGGGCGGGGGAGAGGCCTCACAGGACATCACCGTCCGAATTGATTTGCAGATCAACTGGCAGGACACGGGAACCACCAACCCCGATGAGGCGAGCATCCGGGTGATGACCGACGGCACACAGGGCGTCGATCGGGTGGCCGTGACCTCAACCGTCGCCAACATCGGCAACGTCGGCGGTGTCTTCGGTCGAGCGGTGTCCGCCACGTGGGAATTGCTCGACGGCAGTGAGGGATTGCGCGCCACAGGAACGGCCCAAATTGCAGACGGGCAAGAAGAGACGTGGGAAGGTTCCAGCGGGCCTGCAGAAGTGGACGGCGAGGATTGGGTGCTTCGGATCACCTTGGACACGGACGATGAAAACGTCGACGTGACCAGCGTCATCGACGTGCTTCACGCCGAGGCTGAAAGCCCACCTCAACCCTTCACCTCCGAACAGTCAGAAGTGGATGAAATCTGAAGTGAAAGTGAAACAATGGGGGACGTCGAGACCCTCATCGAGTTCGGGCACCTTGCAATTCTGAGTTGGGGTCCATAGGTCCTTCATAGGTGGACGCCCATCCACCACGTCAAGGAACGTGAACCCATGGCGACCAAATCCAAGAGCACAGCAAGCAAGACGAAGAATGAAAGCACCTCCGAGGAAGAGGACCTCCTGATGACGGAGGAGCCTGAGGTCGTGGTCAGCATCGAGGACCTGCCCGGTGTCGGGCCTGCGACCGCAGAAAAGCTCCGGGAAGCCGGTTTTGATGAACTCCTGGCGATCGCCGTGATGTCCCCCTCTGAACTGGCCGAGCAAGCAGAACTCGGTGAGGCGGTTGCGGGCAAGATCATTGCCGGTGCGAAGAAGATGGCCAACATCGGCGGCTTCGTCTCCGGTGGCGCGTTGCTTGACCGTCGTCGAGAGGTGCTCAAACTCTCCGCCAAGGTCCAGTCGATCGACGACCTGCTCGGCGGCGGCTTCGAAACCCAGGCCCTGGTCGAGGTGTACGGTGCATTCGGCTCAGGGAAGACGCAAATCGGCCACCAGTTGGCCGTGAACTGCACGCTCCCCGTGTCCGAAGGCGGCCTCGACGGCGACATCTTCTACATCGACACCGAGGACACCTTCCGCCCAGAGCGCATCACGCAGATGGCGCGAGGATTGGGCCTTGACCCGGACGCGGTCCTCAGCCGCATCCACGTGGCCCGTGCGTACAACTCGGCCCACCAGATCCTTCTGGTGGATGAGATCAAGCGCCTCAGCCGCGGCATGAACGTGAAGCTCATCATCGTGGACTCGTTGACCAGCCACTTCCGTGCTGAGTACGTCGGTCGTGGAATGCTCGCCCAGCGGCAGCAGAAGCTCAACCGCCACCTGAAGGAACTCAAGCAAACGGCCGACGTGAACAACGCGCTCGTGCTTGTGACCAATCAGGTCCACTCCAAGCCTGATGCCATGTGGGGCGACCCCACGAAGCCTGTCGGTGGCCACGTGCTGGCCCACGCCAGCACCTTCCGCCTCTACCTGAGGAAGGCCAAGGGCGGCCGCCGCATTGCGCGCTTGGTCGACTCTCCGAACCTGCCCGATGGCGAGTGCATCTACCAGGTGACCGAAGAAGGCCTCCGTGACTGAGTGGCGTCGATCGTGACCCCTGCAAAGGGCGGCCTCCACCCGACCTCGTGGCGGCACCTTCAAGCCTGCTTGGAGGGCCATCAGTTCGATGCGCCACCTCATTGAACGGGTCTTGGAATTGACCGAGGAAGAACAGGCTGCACCTGTGGAGGCTCCTCCACCAGCGGAAGGGCATGCCACGGACGAAGAACTCCGGTCCTTGTTGGAGTCCCTTCAACCGCGGATCGGCGTCTATGGTGTCGGTGGTGCAGGGTGCAATGCAGCCAACCGCTTGTTCGACGAGGGGCTGTTCGAAAACACCTACGTCACAGGCTACGCGATCAACACCGACGCCCAAGCCCTGCTGATGTCTTCCCTTGACCAGAAGGTGCTCATCGGTCGCACGGCCCGTGGTCGTGGTGCAGGTGGCGATCCCACCAAGGGTGAAGCCGCTGCACTCGAATCTGAAATGGCCCTGCGTCAAATCACCAGCGACACCCAGTTGGCCATCATCACGGCGGGCATGGGAGGAGGCTCTGGAACTGGAGCTGCAGGCCACGTTGCCCGACTCGCCAAGCAACAAGGCGCACTGACCATTGCCGTGGTGACCTATCCGTTCAATTCCGAAGGCAAGTTGCGTCAGCAAAACGCAGAATGGGGCCTTGAACGTCTTCGAGAGTTCTGTGACACGATCATCGTCATTCCAAACGAGCGGTTGTTGGAAATTGAAGACGTTCGCGATCTTCCTTTGGCCATGGCGTTCCGCGTCGGCGATGAGTTGCTGGTTCGCTCGATCATCGGTGTGACCGAGTTGCTTACGATCGACGGCATGGTCAACCTCGACTTCGAGGATCTGCGTGCTGTGGTTCAATCCGGTCATGGCGTTGCAATGATTGGCCTTGGTTCCGCAAGCGGGCCTGGCCGTGCCGAGGCGGCAACCCAGGAAGCCCTTCACTCTCCCTTGCTCGACCTCGACGTGTCCGATGCCCGCGGCGCGCTCATCAACGTCGTTGGGGGCCCCGACCTTACTTTGGGTGAAGCTGAGCGCTGTGCGGAGATGATTCAACAACAAGTGGCGCCAACGGCCCGCATCATTTGGGGGGCCGCTGTGGACGATTCGCTCGGCGATGAACTGCGTGTTATGCTTGTCTTGACTGGCGTCAAGTCGGACCAGATCCATGGTTCCAATGAAACGCAGCAGTTGAAGGCACTGAAACACCGGAACATCGAGTTCGTCAACTGAACACCCCGGAGGCATCGAGCGTGCGTGTGGCGCTGAGCGGGGCTCCAGGCACCGGCAAAACCACCCTCGCTGCACGGCTTTCCTCTTCCTTCACCGTGCATGCCGTCCGTGACTTGGCCGAGGCTTGCGGTGCATTGGGTCCAGTGGAGGAGGACGGTGCTTCCGAAGTTGATGTGGAACGCCTGCTGGTCCACGTGCAAAGCCTTCCAGCAGGTGTGCTGATCGAGGGCCATCTCAGCCATCACCTCCATCCCGATGCGATCGTGGTGTTGCGATGCGCGCCGGATGCCTTGCGGCGCCGGCTTGTCGCGCGAGGGTACACTTCGACCAAAGTTCAGGCCAACGTGGAATGGGAATTGTTGGGGGGCGTCCATGCTGAGGTGCAGGATGCCGGACGTGACGTGCCGGTGTTGGAACTGGATGCTTCCGCCCTTGAGCTTGAGGCGATGGTGGCACGCGTCCTTTCGTGGTCCAACGAAGGCTTCCCTTCCTCGAGCACCCCCTTCATCGATTGGCTGGCCGATTCTGCGCACCTCCCGTCTTGAGGCTTTGAGCCCCGACTCAACCGATGCGCTCATGTGGCGTCTTGCGAGAGAGGTAACATGGCCTTGGAGCAACTCCGCAACCGATGGGAACGAGCGCTTCCCCCGCTCATCCGTCGGCTCGACGGCATTTCCGTTGATGCGCTGACATGGTCCGCCCTTCCTGCGGGCGTGGGTGGAGCCTACCTCATGGCCACGGCCACCAACGACCAGCAAGGCGCCCTGATGCTGCTTGGCGGAGCCGCCTTGATGGCCTTGGCCATGCTTCTGGACGGACTCGACGGTGCCGTGGCTCGTGCACGCGGCCAGGTCAGCCGTTGGGGCGACATGCTGGATCACACCATCGATCGCTTGCTCGACGCGGTTTGGGTGTTCGCCCTCGCGTTCAACCCTGCGTTCTGCGGGCAGGCAGCTTTGGGTTGGGCCGCCGCATGGTTCACGTTGTTGGGCTCCTACATGGGCACACAAGCCCAAGCCGTGACCGGCCTCCGAAATTACCGCGGCTTCAGCCGCGCAGATCGCATGGTGCTGACTTTGGTGAGTCTGGTCCTGACCGCTGCATTGATTCCAATTGATGCGGCCATCTTCGGTTCCGTGGACGTGTTTGGAGGTGTGCCCATCACGGCGATGAGCCTCATGGTGGTCGTGTCCATGCTCGGGGGCGTGTGGACCTTCCTGACCCGCTTCCGTCAAGCCGCGGGTGATGTGCGACGAATGGACGCCCAAGACCCCCTTCCACAGCCTGGTGCTTCGGACGAATGATTCGGGTCCAAGGTCGCGTCAATTCCCCTGAAGGAATGAGAAGCCCTCATAACCACCGAGTGGCACGTTTCAGCGATGGGTGGCGACATGCACGTGAGAAACCGTTCCGCAACGGCCTCAGGGCTCGTCTTGGTGTTCTTGGCTTCGACGCTGTTGGTGTTCACGCCAACAGCCGCGGCCGACCCCAACGTGGACGAGATGCAGTGGTACCAAGCACAGGGCCTCAGCGCCATGTTTGATCCACAAACCGAAGTCACCACCATCACATGGAACAACATCGATGAATTCGACAGCCGCATGGCGGAATTGCTGGACGCCACGTACTCGGTCTACCGTCACGAGGGCGCCCTCGATGCCAGCACGCTTGCTGAGGCCGATTTGGTGGCGACCGTCGAAGCTTGCTCAGACGACATTGGCGGCGGGGGTGGTACGAATTACCTCAACTGCCGCGCTTCCGGGACCCATCCCGGGCACACCGTCGAGTACCCTGTGCCACCCGGTGAGGACGCCATGGTGAACTACACCGTGACCACACAAATGGGCAATGGGACGGTGTACGCGATGTTCCTCCCGGGTGACTCCGTGACCATGATGGGCATCCAGGAGTCCACCCAAGCCGTCAGAACCCCGTGGAACCTCATGGGGTCGTTTGACCGCACCACGTCCACCACCACCTTGGCGTGGACGCCTTTCCACATCCTGCCAGGCGGCGACGTCATCCCAACCGAAGGTCCTGACGCGGCCACGATGCTGGTGTACCGCTCAGACAACGTGCCGATCACCCGTTCCGACATCACCATCGATCTGCAGACCGGTCAAGCTCAATTGGTGGCAAACGTGAGCTTGGACGACAACCAGATCACCCTGTCCATTGATGCGGGCACACAACGGTCCGCGTATTACGCGGTCTCCTATTACCTCCCCAACTGGAATGGACCGGGAATGGATTACGTCGATCACCGATTTTTGTCCAACAACGCGATGACCGACTCGATCCTCGAAGACAACACCCCTCCCGCCTCTCCCGTTGGCGTGAGCGCCAACTTCCAAGCCAGCGAAGACAACGGCTCGGCCGTGACGTGGATCTACTGGGAAGATGCAGTCGGCGAGGTCAGTGAGTCCTATCGAATCTACATGTCTGGGAACAGTTTCTCAACCATCAACGACCCCAACGTGACCCTCGTGGGCACGGTCCAGGAAGGGGTTGAGGCCTATGCCTACACCCTGCCAACAGGCCGGTATGGCACCGCGCATTATTGCGTTGTGACGGTGGATTCCTTCGGCGTGTTCCAGGCGAGCACGTCCAGTCTGAGTTGCACCGGAGCCGTCTATGAGGACGCGTTCACGAATTGGGTCAAGGAACCCACCTCGGTCGAAGCCGAATACATCGGCGATGGGACCACCCGTGTCACGTGGGTCGACCAACTTGGCGTCAGTGGAGAACGGTACCATGTCTGGTGGGCGAGTGACCGGATCACGGGTGCTGAATTCTTGGAGAACAGCACCATCATTTGGCTTGGTACTGTGGACGAGGGCGTGGGTACCTTCGACGCCACCGTCCCTCCAGGCAAAGAGAGCGATGACTCCTTCTATTACGTGACCACCGAAGCCCTCTACGGGCATTTGAGCGGCCCCGCCATGTCCACGGCGCTCGAGCAAAACGTGGCCGGTCCGGTTTACGAGGACACCAAAGCACCTCGTTCGCCCGACATCACCACGGTGGAGGTGCTTGGTGATCAACTGCTGGCCCGCATCACGTGGATCAACGAAGACACCGAATTCGGTGAGAAGTACTACATCTACCGCCATTTCGGTGAACCATTCACCCAAAGCGTGGTCTCAAACATCACAGAAGATGCTGGCTGGGAGTTCATGTTCGGGCCCATCGACGAAGGCACCGGCATCACGTTGGTCAGCGATGCTGCGGTTGAACCCGGACTTGATCGCGAGGTGTACTATGCCGTCATCTGCGAAGACGCCTACGGGAACATCAACCCGACCGTCATCGAAGGAGACAACACAAAGCGTGTGCTCGAGGACACCTTGGCGCCTGACATCGAGCTGACCTTGATCGATGAAAACGGCGCACCCCATGCCTCGCCATCGCTGGTTTCGGGCGACTACTCGATGCTGGTGTCCCTGAGTCAGGACATCGGCGATGCGCCCCTGCCTTCGATTTCCATCAAGAGCGCCGACGGAGACGAGATTGTCAGCAACACTTCCATCATGACCATGGTGCAGGACAACCTCAACAATCCGGACAAGGGCCCTGTGTTCTCCATCGATTTCTCCATCGAAGGCAACACGGCACCGGGTGCTTTGACCGTCTTTGTGACGGTGCAGGATGCCTCCGCCAACCGAAACCAATTGGAAAGCACCAACCAATGGTTCGTGGACGCGCAAGCGCCTCAAATCACCGTGTTCTCGCCCTCCTCGTCCGATGATGGCTCCAAGTACCTGTATGGAAATGAGGTCATGGTCACCGCCAGCGCCACCGACGACGTTCGCATCGATCGGATGCAGTACAAAATCACCTACAACCTGGACGGAGCAACCCTCTCGTTGCCGTGGACCGACACCGAGGACATCACCTGGATGGACGACAACAGGACCGCCGTGATGTCGATGTCCATTCCCGCTGGTAATTTCGAAGTTGGCAAACACCAAGTTGGCGTTCAAGCCGTCGACGCCGCAGGGAACGTCCGCTCCAAGACCGTCACGTTCACCATCGATTTCTGCAACCACAGGCTGGACGGTACCACACAGTGCGTGTATGAGAACGAAGTGGCGGGAATCCCCGATCCCGTCGAAGTCTTCCCCGGCCCCACCGATCCGCCATACGTGATCATCTGGGCCCTGGCAGGAATGCTGGTCCTGACCATGATCGGCGCCTTCATGGTGGTCGTGACCAGCATGCGCAGTCCGAAGGCCAAGAAGAAGGGCGACGGAGATGAAGACGGCGACGAGGATTGGATGTCCGAGTTTATCGGCACGTCCCAAGACCTGGACATGGCTGCCATCACCGGCACCGAGACCAAGAAGGAGCCTGAGTCTGAGCGCAAGAGTCTGGACGACGACGACGATGAGGACGATCCCTTTGCTGTCAACAAGCCAACGCAGAAGCGCCGTCGCCGAAAGTCTGCAGAACCCGACGACGAGGACGACGAAGACGACGAGGAAGACGGTTTCATGGAGGCCCTCGAAGAAGCGAAACCGAAGAAGCGTTCTCCACCAAAGAAGCGCCGAGCAGTGTCGAAATCCTCCGATGACGATGACGCGCCAAAGCGCCGCACGCCGCCAAAGCGTCGTGCGGTGAAGCGCAAGAGCGAGGATTGACGCCTCAACCTGCCACGGGGTGGTGATGGGTGTCCAACCGCTTCTGGCCCAACGCGGCCGTGGTGCTTGGCGTTCTCCTGCTTCTTGTTGCGGGCCTCGGTCGGCTGGGGTACACGACGGAAGGAGAATTTGCTGACATCCCCGCCCCTCCTTCAGACGATCGCGTTGTCTTTGCCTCCGACCCGTTGCCAGAACATCCAGCGCCCGCCTTGTTTGATGTCGAAGCCACGGTCACTTGGGACCGGGATGATGTGTGGGTTGCGGTCGTGGATCAGTCCGAATGGGAACGTTGTCAGGACGCTCCGGCATCGTCATTCTTCGGCATCTGCACCTCGAATGACCTCAACGCTGTCGTCATGGGTGCTCCATCAGACCGTGAAGAAGGCATCACGTGGGAGGTGGCCGAAGGTGTGCATTGGGCGGGCTACGGAAGCATTGGAACACCCTCAGGGGCCACGCTGAATCTGGCGTATTCGGTTCACGTGCAACTTGACGGGGCTCCAACCGCGTTGCTGCTTCTTGTCGGGGTCGGTTTGTTGGTGTACGGACGACCGCGCTTCGGTCATTCAA
Source organism: Salinimicrobium sp. (assembly GCA_964228865.1). Classification (GTDB taxonomy): domain Archaea; phylum Thermoplasmatota; class Poseidoniia; order Poseidoniales; family Poseidoniaceae; genus MGIIa-L3. The sequence goes on from CAXRAI010000057.1 coordinate 32,320, forward strand.
CGTCTTCGTAGTAGGATTCGACCGCGTCGTTCAGTGCCGAAGCCGCTGCGCGCTCGTCGATGGACAACGTTGTTCCATCACGCCTCAGGGCGCGGCCTTGCGCCCAGACGTCCATGCAATCTGCACCGTTGAACACCAGGTTGGCCAAGTGACGGTTGTCGGATCTTCCACGTGGGTGCATCCGGATGTCGTCGAGGTTCCATGTGACCCAATCTTGACTGTCGCGTGTGGCCATGGCGAAGGCTTGACTCGCGGTCATCATGGTCGCATCCCAGTGGTCATGCCGTTGAACAAGGCTGGCCAAACGCGCTTCTGCCAACAGGTTGAGTCCAGATCCTGACGACGCAGCCCCGTCCGTACCAAGGCGCACGTCGACCCCCGCCTCCAGGTAAGGCGGCAGGGAGAGGGTGCCCCCGCACGCGAGTTTCATGTTGGACGACGGGCAATGCACCGCCGTCGCTCCCGCTTCGGACATCATTCGAATCTCACGCTTCTTGACCCAAGACGCGTGGGCGAGCACCGTTCCTTCGTTGAGGACGCCAAGGTGGTCGAGGTGCTCCACAGGGTAGCGGCCCGTACGGTCGTGGCAATCTGCGACTTCCTTCCGGGTTTCGCTGACGTGGATGTGGATCCTTGCATCATGCCGTTCCGCCACGTCCTTGGCCTTGAGCAGGGTTTCATCGGAGCAGAGGTACACCGAATGTGCCGCAATGGCATATTGCACACGGTCGTTCTCATGGTTGCTGGCCAACAACTTCTCGAGGTCGCGCAACGCGTCTTCGGCACTGTCGTGGCTCGGAAGCGCTCGATCAGAAATGGGCCCTCCAACCAATCCACGTATGCCTGCTTCGTGCAAGACCGCACCGGTCACTTCGGGATGGAAGTACATGTCAGCGGCAAAGGTGCATCCCGTGCGCAGCAATTCGGCGGCGGCGGCGCGTGCGCCGGTTTCCACATACATCGGATTCAGTCGGGCTTCTGTGGGGAAAATGGCCTCCTCAAGCCAGCGGTGCAGGGGATAACCGTCGGAAAAATCCCTGGCGTTCAGTTGCATGGCCAGGTGGGTGTGCCAATTCTGCAAGCTGCGGGTGATGAGGCGGTCACGCCCGTCGACGGTTTCCACCACGTCCTCGTCGCCTTTCGATGCCGACCACCGTCCGTCAGGATGCAACAACACGTCTCCGCGGTGCAGGCGTTGCTCATCGTCCACAAGCACCGCATCCGTGTACCGGACCGGGTCTTCTGGCACCGCCATGGCCGTGCGAAGCAGGGCGTCCACATGAAGCGTCGCCTTTGGTCAGGCGGACGAGGAGCCAACGGGGGGACTCGAACCCCCGACCTCCTGATTACGAATCAGGTGCTCTACCAGCTAAGCTACGTTGGCGCGAGCCGAGCGGTGCACCCCTCGGTCATAAGACGAGCGGTGCGCGTTTCACCGCTGGTCCGGTGTGCCGAGGCTCGGCGTTTGGAAATGCGCAGCACTGGCTTCGAGGGCCACGACCGCCGGCAATGGACGTCCGGCCATGAAGTCCAAGCATGCTCCGCCGCCGGTCGAGACGTGGCCCATGCGCGAAGCCAGACCACGTTTGACGACCAAGGTTGCCGTATGCCCTCCACCCATGACGGTGAAAGCGTCACTTTCCGCACACGCGTTGAGCATCTCGACGGTACCGAGGGCGAAATCGTCCATCTCAAACACGCCAGCTGGGCCGTTGAGGATGACCGTCCCTGCGGATTTAATGGCGGCCGACAAGCGACGGATGGAGGTCAGGCCCATGTCAAACAAGGGTGCAGCGATCGGAAGGTCCTCGAGGGTAAGGTCCACGCGGTTGCCTTCCACGTTTGCCGCGAGATCGACTGGAAGGTGGAGTTTGTCGCCAAAGTCAAGCAAGAGCGCCTTGGCCATCTCGATGGTAGGATGCCATGCAGGGCCAAGTTCGCGAACGAGGAAATCGTGGTTCTGTGCGCCGATGTCGATGCCTGCGAGTTCGATCATCAGGTTGGCCACGCCCCCCGTGAACCACACCTCGTCGGCGGTTCCGGCACGGAGCATGTTGTCTGCCACCACGATGGAATCGTCCACTTTGATGCCCCCTAGCACCGCCAAGCAAGGCCGTGCTGGTTCCTGAAGGGCTTTGTTGAGGGCTTCGATTTCTTGTTGCATGAGCACCCCTGTCAGGCATGGAAGATGGTGCGCGAAGCCGGTGATGCTCGGGCTGGCCCGATGAGCGCAGGCGAAGGCATCGTTCACGTACAGGTCGACCACGCTTGAGAGGCGTTCCACCAATTGGGTTTGGCCGGTGATGGTGTGTCCGCCTTTCACCGAGGTTTCCTCCTCATGACCACGGACGTTGTTGAGCATCAGCACTTGGCCGGGCTGCAGGGATTCGATGGCCGCCATGGCGTGTTCACCGCAGACGTCGTCAACCCAGTCCACGCGCCGTCCAAGGAGCCGACCAAGCTCACGGGCGTGGCCAAGCGTGCTGGTGAAATCCGCTTTGCCGGGACGAGATTGGTGCGCCAAGATGACGACCTTGGCTTGGCTCAGGCGGTTCAGGGTTGGAAGAATCGCGCGGATGCGAGTGTCGTCAAGGAAGGCCTTCGTCCTTGGATCAAGGGGGCTGTTCAAGTCAACCCGAAGCAGCACCGTACGCCCGCTGACCTCGACGTCGTCGAGTGTGAGGACGCGCCCCATGGGCGGTCCAAGTGCAGCCGACGTTTGAGCATCACGGAGGTGGCCATCACGACATGAACTCGTCGCCCACGCTTCCTGTGCCTTCTTCGGCTGCAGGTTTCTGCCAGAAGGTCCCTTCGCCCTCGAGGGCTTGCGGAGCCGGCTGACTCTGCGTGGAAGGAGGGGCGACGGGTGTGGTTTCCACGGGTGCGGGCGCCGCCACGGGTTGAGGGGTGGGCTGGACTGGAGCGGATGCTGCTTGAGCGGACATGTTCACCGCCATGGGTTGGGGCTGCTGCACGGGCGCTTGCACCACCGTGGTGCCCTGTGGGATCACCGGAACGGCATAGGCGCCGACCACGGCCCCGGGAACGACGGTTCCCATGCCGGTTTGAACGGGCTGCGCTGGGAGGATGCCAGCGGCGTTTGGTACCGCATGGACGGGCGCTTGCATCATCCCCGGTGCGCCGTAGGTTCCGGGAACGGTGCCCACGGTCTGCATGCCGGGCTGGCCGTAGCCCTGCGCTGCGTAGGCCATGGGAGGGGCAGGGTCGTCCAGCACGGCCCACAAGACGAGGCCAACGATCAACACGAGGATGCCGAGGCAGCAGCCGAAGAAGCCGATGCCGGCAGCAGCGATGCTTGTGTCAATGGGGTCTTTGATCACGGAGACCTCGGCGTTCGCGGTGATGTCAAGCACCATTTCTCCTTCTTCAAAATCGTAATCGTCGAACGGTGCGATGTCCCCGACATGGACCCACCCCTCAGCGAGGTAGTAACCGCCACCTTGACCGCAGTAGTCGTAGAAGTAGGGGTAGTCTTGACCGTTGACCGTCACGGACATCGTTCCCTCAGTGCATGAATCTCCTCGAGCAAAGACGTTCAGATAATCGAACGGAGTGACCGTAATTTGCCCCTCAGTGCCGCTGAACACCACGTCGTCGGTTGGATCCACCTCCGTCATTTCTGAACCAGCTATACCACCAATGAGCATGCCCAGCATGCCCAACACCACGAGGGCGGCTCCGGAAATCAGCGTCCACTTTGCTCCACCGTGCATGAGGGAGAATTTAGCGGCCCCATCAAGACGCTATCGGCGAACGCCGTGGACAGTGTTCAAGTCCTGATGGCGGCGGTTGTACTCCATGGAGGGCCCTGCGCTGAACCCCGCAGACCTCCTCGGGCCCGACGGTGAGGATTGGCGTGTGCCGGTCTCCGAACTCGAAACGCGGCAACGCGAACTGGCCCGACGCTTGCGTGAGGCAGGCCTCCCAGGCCTCCT